>NC_014501.1:0-600000 GCF_000147335.1 Gloeothece verrucosa PCC 7822 | reverse complement strand
TTATGCTCGTGAACAAGTGGGAGCAATGGCTTTTGAGGGAAGTGCTGTCAAAACAGAAGTCTTGTTAGAAGCCGGCATTCGTAAGGCAGATGCTCTAGTGGCGGCTCTCCGCAATGATGCTTTAAACTTAGCTTTAGTGACTTTAGCTAAACACTACGGAGTTCCTTATATTCTCTCGAGAATGCGCCACAGTGATTTTGCTGAACCCTTGCGGCTGGCGGGAGCGCATCGTATTGTTGGAGCAATTGAATTAGCGGTTTCAACCCTCGTGAATGCGATTGAATATCCGCAAGTAGAATCGATGATGCACTTTGAGCAAGGACAGATTGAAGTGTTAAAGTTAGCGATTCCTGACAATTGCTATATTGTGGGTCGAAGTATTGCAGAAATTGCTCAAAATCCCCGATTTCCTTCGGATTCTCTAATTATAGGCTATCAACCCCATCCCCATGAAAGATTGATTATTCCTAACGGTTCTACCGTAGTCGAACCCGGTTCAACAGTTTTAGTGGCTACAAAACCGGGATTGTTACATCAAGTTATTGATTTTATCGAACAATGTAAATAGTCATTAGTCATTAGTCATTAGATTCGTAGGGTGGGTTAGGCGCGGTGATGATTTTCATGAAAAAGAGATAAGTTTTGGTCCGCGCCGTAACCCACCAAATACAATATTGTATCTCCATAAACATTTTTCCCAACGAGGCCGAAAGAGCCTTAGTTATTAGTTATTAGTTATTAGTTATTAGTTATTAGTTATTAGTTATTAATTATTAGTTATTAGTGATTAATCATTAGTTAAGTACCTGGACATAGATAAAGCCTAGCTCCGCGCCACTCTTTGTACATGATGTTAAGAAATGTAAAAGCCTTGAAAGCATTTCCTGTTCCCTGTTCCCTGTTCCCTGTTCCCTGTTCCCTGTTGCCTGTTGCCTTTTCCTATTTTTTTAATGATCATCTAAATTCAACAATTGCTCATCAATAGTTTTCAACCTTACTTGCACAATCATATCTGATAAAATACCCTTGCGTCTTGCCTCATTAAGGGCGTTTTTTTCAGCTAACAATAAGCGACGACGGATAGATTCTAATTTTGTTTGTTGTTGTTTTTCAGATTTTAAGTCATTATTACGACGATTATAAAACTCTCGTAAAGCCTTTTCGGCTGCGGCTACTCGTACCTGATAAGCCGCTCGCATTTCCTCAAAAATAGATTTAGGTAAGATCCCTGTTTTTAACAAACTATCTAATTCATCTTGTGCGGCTTTGGCGGTAATGAGTTGCGCTTGCCAATCTTCAATCTGTTGTTCTGGAAAAGAAACTTTAGACAAATTTAACTGTTTTACTAACCAAGGTAAGCTGATTCCTTGTCCGACTAGAGATAATAAAACTGCGCCAAATACAATAGCGATGACTTCTTCTCTTGCTTCTATGGATGAGGGGATACTTAAAGCAAGTGCCATAGACAGAGAGCCTTTGATATTACCTAAAAATAACACGTGCTGCCACCGCAGAGGAATAGGACGGTCAAATCGATTGATTAGTGCTAGTAGGGGATAAACACAGAGTAAACGACCAAGTTGATAGGCCACAATGGCCAGCATTACAGCCGGTAAAGTGTTCCATAAAGTCGTTAGATTGATTTCTAAACCAATCAGTAAAAAAATTAAACTATTAACGCCAAAACTCGCACATTCCCAAAAACTTAATAAAGTTAAGCGAGTAGAAGCAGAAATATTACTGGATAATCCCACAGTCCCGATAATTAGTCCTGCAACGACAATGGCCACTACGCCTGATACTTCTAATGAATGGCCGATTTGAAAAGCGCCTAATGCCACTGCTCCGGTGAGTAAAATATTTCTTAATGGCTCATCTGAGCGAACAATTAAACCGATACTGAGATATCCCAAGGCTAAACCGACAAGGGTTCCTCCTACAATCACCACGATAAACTCTTGTAATCCCTCCACCACAGTAATGGAACCAGAAGCATGAAATTTTAAAATCAGGGTAAATAGCACTAAAGCTACGCCATCATTAAATAAGCTTTCTCCTTCTACAATGGTGGTTAATTTCGAAGGAACAGGGATCTCTTTAAAAACAGCAATCACAGAAACTGTATCCGTGATGGCTAAAATGACTCCCAGCAATAAGGCAGGTGTCCAATGAAGTCCTAGTCCCCACTTCAAGACAATGGCGGTGATCCCAGAAGATAGCATGACACCCGGCCCGGCTAAAATAGCAACGGGTTTAATGGTGGTACGAAGACGGCTAATATCGGTATTAATGGCGGCTTCAAAAATGAGAATCGGCAAAAATACATTTAAAATTAAAGCATCATCTAATCCAATTTCATCGGGTAAAAGTTCGGCAATCGCTAATCCAGCTAAAACTAAGCCGCTAACATAAGGAATCCTCAGCCATTGGGACGCTAAAGCTATCCCAGTAGCCACCAATAAAAGAATCACTAAAACCGAAACTAATTGAGCAACATTCATCTGGGTCAACTTATGAAAGCCAGATTGATCTTATCCTTGTTGTTAGAGTTCTGCCTATAATAATGTTGCGAAAAATTGTTTTTATTTGGGTTGAGGTGTTAGGATTTTTAGCTGGAGGTTTATCAGTGTGGTTTGGCATCAATAATTATGTCGCTGTTGCTGATGTTATCCGCATTCTGCCACTAGGAGATTCTATTACCCAAGGGGGACGCAGAGAACGCCAGGAATACACCTACCGCTATCCCCTTTATTGTATGCTCCGTGAACGAGGCATAAATGTAGACTTCATCGGTTCACTTAAAACAGGACTTGATCCCCAAGCTACCTGGCCAGACTGTAAAACTGTTCCCTTTGACCGAGATCATGAAGGTCATTATGGTTGGACGACGAGCAAAGTGCGAGATCATCTGGCCAGTTGGCTTCAAACTTATCCTCATCCGCCTGATGTGGTACTCTTGCATCTGGGGACTAATGACCAAAAGGCCAGTGATTTTAATCAGGCCATTATAGAGCCGCTAAAAGATATTATTGCTATGCTGCGAAAGGTTAACCCAAGGGTGGTGATTTTTGTGGGACATCTTAATTTTAATGATGGTGCTGCCTTAAAGATTCGACCTCTTGTAGAAGCAATGGCCACTGAACTTAGTACAGAAGAATCACCCGTCATGACTGTACCTTTTTATCAAGGTTGGATCGAAGATCCGCATAAACCCCATACTGATACCTTTGACTGGGCACACCCCAATCCGCAAGGTCAAGAAAAAATGGCTCAAAAATGGTACGAGGCAATCAAGCCATTTCTAAAAAAATTAGGCCAACAAAATAATCAACAGCAGGAAAACAGCAATAGATAATCCCGTTTCTATAAACAGAGGTAACGCTAAAGTCTTCATCATTAATCTTTCCTTAAACTTACCTTAATCTTACTGTTGATGTAAAACTGGGTTACCGATACTTGACAAATATTTACAATTGACCTTGTTCATAAAAAGCGGTCATGGTTTTTTTAAATTTCTCAGCAGGTAAAGTAAAGGGAATTTTAGAGGCGAGTAATTCAATTAATTGCTGAGGTGTTATGTCAGGATATTTTTTCAAGGTTCTCTCAAGAAGACGCTCGGCGATGGGCGCAATGATATACTCTATCAGTTGCAGGCGACAAAATTCGATAAACTCGGGTTCAAGTGAGGTTGGAAATTGAGCAACAAGGCGCTCTTGTGAAATAGACGGTTCAACTAAACCTGCTGTTTTTGAGTTAGTCACCTGATCAGGGGTTTTTAAGTTGGATAAAGGATTAGATAAAGTTTTGATCATTTGACCTAAATCTTCTTCGGGTTTTTCTATCCAAATCGTTAAGTCTACCTGACTTTCTACCAGAATAGACAATTTGCCGGCCTCTAAGTCTTCTCGGCAAGCGGTGAGCGCCTTTTGATGCAAGTGTTTAGCGAAAGAGCGGCTTTTGATCAGCCATTTACCTTGAAAAAGGACTTTATTAGTGGTTGCATTGAGAATATCTTCAGATATAAAATCTTTGGCTTGCAAAAAAAACATAGTCTAAAAATAAACAATATTTGTGATAGGGGATTTTTAGTAAGTATTCTTAGCATTCCCAAAATTGAGATTGAAATTAACACTTCCAACTCAAGGCTCAAAACCCGTAAAGACATGGCCGAGTGCGGAACGAGTTCCGCACCCCACTCTACGGGGCAAATTGTCAAGATGTTTTTATTTATTAGGCACAGTCCACCACGCTAAAGCATAAGGCTGAGTTTTCTCGTTAACTTGTTGACGATATTGAACCCGTATTTTATAACGGCCACCCTTATGAACAGGACAAAAAATATGCTCGATACTATCTACATCACTGGTGGAACGACAGATACTTTGATTGACATCACCTCCATCCACTGGCATTAGATAAATATCTAGGTTATTTAAACCGCGATCATGAAACGTTTCGCCGACATCATATAGGTTATTTCCATTGGCATCATTAAGCTCTACCAATCTATCCCAAGCTAGAGTAATAGATACATAACTATTTTCTTTGAGAGGTTGCTCGAGAACATAATCGTTATAAGTCCCGGCAGATACTTGATTATAATCCCATCCCTTAAAGGGTACAGGTTTATCTGGATGCCATTGCCCTCCACTAAATTGTTGATAAGCACGAAACACATTGAGATGTCCTGTACCCATTTGTATATCCAGGGGAATTTTGGGGTTAGAGTAAGCATCTGAGTCTAACCAAGTGCGATTATGTTTATCAACGGTTGTCTTCATCATTCCTAACAATAAGCCATTGCCAGGGTCTTTAATCTTATCTGCGGAGTTGAGTAAGACCACTCTCATGACTTCGTGACGACGAGAGTCTATACTCCAATTAGCTTGATGCTGTCTTAATTGACGGTCGCCAAATTCCTGCAACAAAGCGACCGAGGCAGTAATATGGGGAGCCGCAAAGCTTGTCCCACTCACTTCAACCACTTTACCCTTTAAATCATAAAGGAGAATCTTATTGCCTGGAGCCACTAAACTGACTGCGCGGCGCTGGCCCATATTAATTTCCCGTTTAATGAGCCGCCTGCCGGTGCCTTCAGGTAAAGCACTGAGGTTAGCAAAGTCTACCTTAGCAAACTGTCCTTCTCGTTTAGCGGTATAAGCGGTAGTAATGCCATTATATTGATCAGTAGGAATAGGAATACCGCCTTTACCTTGATTGCCGGCGATGACATAAAGAACATCATGAACTCGTGCAGACCAATCAATACATTGAGTTAACAAAGCATTGCCGTCGAGTTTAGCATCTACACGACCATCTCGTTGTAAAGATTCTCCAAAACTAAAATTAATCGCCCGGACATCACCACTATTTTGTAAAGCCACATGTTGACTGGTGAGACATTCTTCAGGTTGTCCACCGCGTTTGAGATTTCCCACCGCACCCGAGTATAATTTCGCAGCCGGAGCCACTCCTCGCAGTTTTTTATCTTGACTAACCATCACCGAGGCGACCATATTCGCATGGTTGTCCACATAGGTATTAGGTTTAGCAGGAGTATCACGATAAAAAAGCCCTGCTAATGAGATAGCCGGATTCCATGCCACAGCTTTATCAAAACCGAATTTGCCTGGTCGTCCGATCTCTACTTGTCCGATAGCGATTTTGCGGCCAGTCAAATTAAGTGGGGGGGCCTGTAACAGATCGGCATAAATCCCTTCTTCTCCCACTGAGTCATACAAGGCTAAAGCAGGTGTGATTAATCCTGAAACTACCAAACCACAAGCCAGCCAGACGATTTTTTGCCTCATAGATTGTTAATTTAAAGTTATCTTCTGTAATATATCTATGATAGGCTCTCAAGATTCATTCGTTTAATTTGTAACCTAGAATTTTATCTATTGTTTGTTGGTCAGTTTTTTGGTGATGGATTTAAAGCAACAAAAGCAAGAAGAGTTTAACCAGAATTACCAAGCCGGACTTACGGCCTTTGAACAGGGCAAGTACCGTCTTAGTGTACAGTATTTAGAACTAGCCAATCAGGCAAGCGTGCCGGGTACTCGTATCAGTGGCGAGGTCAAAATTTGGCTAGTTACCGCTTATCAAGCCGCCGGCAGATTACAAGATGGACTGTCTTTGTGCCGTCAACTGACTCAATATCCCCACCCAGAAATCCGTAAACAGGCACAACGCTTACTCTATATTTTGGAAGCGCCTCGCTTAAATCGTCCTAAAGAATGGATGACGGAAATTCCGGATTTAGCTAAGACTCCTGAGACTGTTCAATATCTCAATAGTAGTGGTTCTCCTTCGCGTTCTACTCCTTCCCCACCAGCGATCAAACCGGTTGAGCAGTCTGGGGTGAATGCTCAAGATAATAAGTTTATTTGGGTGGCTTTGTTAGCCGCTTTGTTGACCATTGGCGGGTTGATCTGGTTTAGCTAAAAATTTTTCCGATGGGGGCTTGCTTTTTTTAGAGAAATGGATATATAATAGTAATCTGTGAATATCGGGGCGTAGCGCAGCTTGGTAGCGCACTACTTTGGGGTAGTAGGGGTCGTGGGTTCAAATCCCGCCGCTCCGATTGAGGAAAACTCGCTTTAAATGCGGGTTTTTTCCCATTTTAAGGGGGTTTGGGGGTCTTAAACTATCGGTAAATCTTCAACACCGTTGAGCCATTTTTGGTCATTTTAGTTATCATTTGGGTATGAGTTGGGTATAAAAAATGCAAGCTCCAACTGGCAAAAAAGCCTCTAAAGGAACTGTCTCCATAGAAGACTTCCAGGGTCGGTTACGTCTAAGATGGCGCTTTGAAGGCAAACGTTACGCTCTCTCCATCGGATTGCCTGATTCTAAAGTCAACCGTAAAGTCGCACAACAAAAAGCAACGGTGATCGAACTCGATATGGCTTCTGGTAACTTTGACGCGACTTTAAAAAAATATAAACCTCATATTCAAAGCACTAGCCAACTTACCGTAGTCACTCTCTTTGAAAAATTTATGGATAGTAAAGCTAAGGCATTACTTCCAACAAGCCTGGACAAATATCGAGCTACCCTTGGATATCTAAAATCATTGTTTCCAAACCAATTAGCCTCTACAATTGATGTAAAAGATGCTGAAAAATTCCTTGAATGGATAAATAACCGAGGTGTTTCGCCAATTGTCTGTCGAGAACGTCTTATTTTAATTCGGGCTGCTTGGCAATGGGGTATAAAACAGCAGTATTTAGATACTAATCCTTGGATAGATATGGTTTCTAGAGTTCGAGTGCCCCCTAAGCAAAGACCTAAACCCTTTTCCAGTGAGGAAATAAAAGCAATCATTGATGCTTTTAGAACCGATCAATATTACAGTTATTATGCTGACTATGTAGAATTTCTCTTTAGGACAGGTTGTCGTACCGCAGAAGCGATTGGCTTGCGATGGAAGCATCTTAATGATGATTGCAGTTCTGTATGGATTGGCGAGTCTTTAACTCGTGGTGTCAGAAAAAGCACGAAAACCAATCGTGAGCGGACTATCACCCTCACTCCTAAATTACAACAAATACTTTTAGCGAGGCGACCTGCAAATCCCGATCCTGAAGGGTTAGTATTTACCTCTTCCAAAGGAGGTGCAATCGATGATCACAACTTTAGAAACCGAGCTTGGGTAAGTATTTTGCAGCAACTTGGTTTAAATTACCGTAAACCTTACAACACGCGACATACTTTTATATCTCATGCTTTAGATAAAGGAATGAATCCCGTAGAAGTTGCTCAACTAACAGGCCATGATGTTCAAACGCTCTATGAAAACTATGCTGGTGTGGTAAATAGCAGACCTAGATTACCCGAATTGTAGAAGATGTTTTATTAGCATTAATTTCTCTTAACTTCGACAGTTATTTATTTAATTTGTAACTAGGAAATCATGAATTTTTGTTTTTAAAAGAATTTTTCATCGCTATATGCCATATTGCTTGAAGTGCTGGTTCTGAATTGATATTGTCGTTCATAACGTTATCAAATTCAGTATCAGACTAAAAGAACAAGTCATGACTTATTTTGTTGGTAAACAAGAGGTTTCTCAACATTTAAAGCTCAGTGCAACCACACTCAAGCGATATCGGCTACAAGGGTTGCTCGTAGAGGGAATTCATTGGGTTCGTCTTAACAGTCGGTGTATCCGTTACAATCTTGACCTCCTTCAAGACTGGCTTCAAAATCGTGACGATCCAATCGCTCATCAACGGGCAATAGAAATTTACCAAGCTAGTTTGTTGAGCAATCAAAAAAAGCCCAGAAAAAAATGAACATTTTTTACAAGTTTTTCTTTGAATCAATTTCTTCTCAGACGACAAAAATATATGCTATTAACACGGCTTGCTCTCTGCTTCTAACCCCCAGTCACAAGCCAACAAAAGAACGATAGCAGCCTAGGGAAGCCCACAACAAAACATCGAAGTTCTAATTAAGCTCAATGGGAGCGAACAGAAAGAAAAATTGCTTCCCTCGGACTCCACCTCAACTATTCCTTAACTCCCATCGGTGGACTTTTGACTGGTTAATGACTGATGGGAAATGAACTTAAAAAAGCTGATAAATGCTTTTAAAATATAACTCAAAGGAACGTCAATTACCTTAAAAGACAATACAAAAAAGAGCAATTTTCCCAAGCGAAAATTGCTCTTTAACATATTTAGTCAATCACAGAAATTTCCCCATTGAGGAAAAAGATAGGTGCTTCTTCACCGATGTCAATCTTTACACCAAGGTTAGTAGGTTCTTCGACTACAACTCCCTGCTTGCCCTCGTATTTACCTTGGTAGCGACGGCTATGGATCAAAACATCAGTGCCAATTTCTAGATTGGGGGTACGAGTTTTACCATTGCTGAACGCTTCTGTAACTGTTGTCAAATTATTATCAGGCTCAGATTCGTCTCTTTGGTCAGATTTGCCAGATTCAGCTTTCTTGACGAGATAGAGTGCCCCCACTGCAAAGGCCATCTCCATATTGTCTTGATTGACGACTTTCACTATAGAACCATCATCGCTCACACCAATAATACTATATTCCCGTCCATCCGCTTTTCGGGCAAGGTCACCCACAGCTAAATCTCCAGGCTGACAAGTTTGGGGTTTGGGTGGTGTGGGTAGCGGGTGACGTTTGACTGGTTGCCAGGAAGCATTTTCTGAATTACTGGGTTGTTTGCTCAAATCAGCCTGAGCCAGTCTATGAGCGTCTTCTGGTTGGATGCCGAAAACAATTAAATCGTAACTGTAACCTTGTGATCGGCTAGAGTCGATAACCTTAAAGCGATCGCCTACAGTATGAGTAAAACAGAGCCATTCACCCCAGGCTTTAGCTCGGTTATAAGCATTAATGCCAGCGTAAACCGTTGTCTCGTCTGGCTGATACACGACATTCTCAGACAGCCTGATATAAGTGGACTCTTCTGGAGAAGATTCGCTATCAGAGAGGTTTTTTTCGTCTTCATCGCTTTCAATCTCTGAACCATTTTCTATTTCAGTAGCTTTTAAAGAATCTTCCCGTTCAGGAGTTAATAATTGGAGGCGTAGCTGTACTTCATCGGGATCGCTCTTATTAACGGGATTTTCAGAAGATAGAAGCGAGTTATTCTCTTGATGGGCAATAGGATTATCGTTATCTGTTGATAAGTCTTCCTCTGATTGGCTGCCGTTGTCGAATATTTGTAAAGTGGCGGTTTTAACAGTAGCGATCACATTTGGGTCAACAGTGTTTAACTCATCAACAATGCCTTTAAGAAGTCCTAACGCTTCGACGACTTGTCCTTGAAGTTGGGTAAGCTTTTGAGCCTCTTCTCGCTTGCTGGCAATCAGTTGCTCATAAGTTTCAATTTCCGAATTGAGATGCTTTAAATAGTCTCCTAAGACGGCTAACATAATTTTTTCCTCTTTTTAAGTTTAATGGAGTGTAATAAGTGGTAATCGGGCTAAAAAAAGAGCAGCCCACTTGAGACTGCTCGTTATGGAAGGAACACATTTGATTGTTTTTTTCAAAGGGGCGGCGTTGCGAAATTCAGGCACATTCGGGTTCTAGAACTTGTTTTGTCCAAATTCGACATTTAGGACAGTAGTGCGCGTCGTCAAAACCCTCGGTAATTAGAGCCGGAATAACTTCGGTTAGGCAGTTTCGGCAAATAGGCATTAACACCTTGAGGATGTCTGTACCGCCATAGCAATCGGGTCTGAATTTTTGAACGATTTTAATGACCAGATTTCTATGACAAAAAGGTCTTTCATGTTTCCACTTACCAGTTTTTTCCCAGTGCTTGAGGGCTTCATCCATACCGCTTCGTTCCCAACAGAGCAAGGTGATATGTTTTTTGGGGTCTAGATTGGCCAGCCATACCTTGATAACTGGAAAATTAGCCTTAACCTCCTCTCGGTAACGACTGGTATATTCTTCTTCGTTAATCCGTTTTTGCTTCCAATCTTGCAGTAAATCAGCACTCGGAACGAAAAACTCTAGACGACCATCAACCCGAAAATTGTGAGGAATGCTGCGAGAAATCGAAAACAGTTGACCATGATGGCGATGAGGCTCAAAGTATGACGCTGTGTAAATCATTTGTCACCTCTTATGCTACATTCCGCCGACAAGCGTGTTAACGCTCTATTGTTGGTCAGGAGGCTAACGGCTAACTGCCAATAAAATAAGCTCCTCGTTTCAACGAGACAAATAACAGTTTTGTCAAGCCAAGAAACAAGGAGCTAATTACCAAAAACAATATTAAGAAAAGAAGGAACGGATGATATTACGAACCGCCTCAGTGTCGGGGTAGCACTGAACTTCTCGCATTGTCCCGTTGACTAGCCGCTTTTCAGGGATGGCTAATTGACCAACTGGTGAATTTTTGACAAAACGACCAAGTTGGGAACGGTTTTGAGCGCTCACGGGTAAACCCATTTCCTCCGCTATTTCCACGACTCCGCGTAATATTTCCGTCGTCCCCGGCAAGGCGGCTTGTTCGAGGACTTCTGAAATCGTGTGATCGATGAGATATTGAGCCAGGCGAGGGGAAATATCGACGACTAACTCGTTAATCTCGTTAATAGCCCGTGCAGCAATTAGGGCTTTTGGTGGCTCTTTGCTTTGGTTAATGCTGTAGCTTCCCGTGCGTCGGAGCGAAGGAAGAACCTCATGGAATATCCAGCGTTGAAATCTTTTGGCTACAGCTTTACGGGATTTGAAAATCAAACGATAGAGTCCAGGTTCGGTTACAGTTAAGAATTCTTGCTCACCACCAAGGGTACGTATAGTAACCGTACCCTTTTCGTCATCATCAAAATTTCTTAGAGTATCACTTGTTCGTTTGATTTCCAAGACGGTACAGACATCTTGGGCTACCCATTCGGGCTTATCGGGAGTACCCACAAAACGAACATCTTGGTTTTCAAATCCGAAAACAATAAGATCTGACATAAGTTTATTGTTAACTCATCAGCAAAAAAGGGCGATAGCACCATAAACTTTGGGAGTGATGGAAGAGGGATAATACAGCCCATTTTTTTACTTGGATAGCGTCCAGCTACATTTTTTCGTCCGCCACCGACTCGACGACAGGGGTCTGAAGTACGAATCTGTTCAATTAGCAGTTGGGTATTTTGCGAGAGATTTAGGCGGTTACACCACGCCGTAAATTCAGAGTCAGATAACATAAGGCACTTTAAGCATTAATTGATATGTTTTTAGATTTAAAAGGGATATATAGTGGGGAACGACCTCGTTTTTCATCGCTTTTTTGCCAACCAATTCCGTCAGGATCTCGTTTTTTAGTCCATTCGGGAAAATCATCTTTATATTTAGTGACAGCATTGCTTAATGATCCTTGTTTAAGTCGGAGTCTTTTCGCTAATTCTGATGGGGTTAAGCGCATTTCTTCGATATCTTCTGAAGATTTATTAGGGTTAACGTTTTCCTGCCTTCGTTCAGTGTTTTCTTCCTGTGATAGGGTGGTAACTGCATCAATTATTGTCGTTGAGGTTTGAGTTTCTTGTTCGTTTGTTTCACGGCTATTGCTACTCTCTTGTTTCTGGGCACTGATAACTTCGTCAATTTTGGATTCATTTGTAACTTGCTCAGGTTCAATTTGTTTGTTGCTCAAACTGCCGTTAGAAATATTATTTTTAATTGGGTCAATCAATTCTTTTTTTTCAGTTTCTTCTGTCTCTTTAGCTTCTGGCAAAGCTTTTAACTCTTTTGAAGAAGGTTCTAAACCTTGCTGTAAAAAGTTAATCAAAGTTTTAAGTTTCTCACCTTGGTAAAACTGAAGTAGTTTATCGGCTGCTTTTTTAGGATTATCCATTCTTACCGACTTAGAACGGTCTTTTATGCCTAATAAATCTTTGACAAAGCTATTAAGTTCCCGACTATAAGCAGGTTCCTTGTACTCATCCTCTGGAATTATGTTAGTATTTATGTATTGATTAATTCGGAGTCCAATTAAATCTCGCATTTCAACGTACTCTCGTTCATCTGCCGTGAGATGATCAGGATCTTTGATATCACGTCCTAATTTAGCAGCAAGGTCTATGGCAATCAATCCTCTGTCCAATAACTCCCCAATAATCGGTATAGCTTCGGCTGCACGGTTGGCAGCACGGATACGTTCTTGTTGTGCAGTTTTTAACTTCCCATCTTCAAGATGGGAAGTTTCTTCAGTCAAATCTGTTCTTTCGCCTTGACGAGATTCGTAGACAAGTGTACGGAATAGTCGTTGAACCTCGTAATCTGAATTAAGAATGTTATCTACAACATTTATAGTCGTTTCTAAGCCATTAGGACGTTTAGCAGTAATAAAAGCCCGAAAATTATCTGAATCAGTTCCTTTAGTGTAACGACAGTAGTAAGGTGTCGTAACTCCCTTCGCTACATAAAGACATTCCCACGATTTGTTTTCAATAATTTCTTTGATGTATTGGGGTATTTTCTGAACGAAAGCAAAATCTCTAGCAATACCAGAAGCAATACTATCAGATAGTAAAAAAGCTTTAGCGGCTTTTTTGTGTTCATCTTCAGGTAGTCTATCTTCATCAGAGATAACTTTGATAATAACAGCTAAATCTGATACATTAGATTGATTTGGGTCTATGGTGTTAAAGTTGCTATTCATGTTAAAGATCTTCCGTTCCTTTTAAATCTCGTGCATGAGCAATACGGTCTATCAACCATAGATAAATGATTTCCCATGATTGATAACCAATAAATTTCTTAAGTGGGATTCGATTTCTTCGTTTAGCTATAGTATGAATCTGTTTAAGATGCTCTTTCCTTTCTTCATCGCTGGCGCGAGGATATAGAAGACAGGCTAATTGATAAACTTTTTTATTGACCTGCTTTCGAGCATAATCTACCTTTTTATCTGGCAACCAAGTAGAGTATTCTGAGGGAAACCCTTCTGGAATTTCTTCATTTGTTGTCGCCTCAGAAGAAATTCTTGAATTAACATCTTGTTGATATTCACTATGTAACCAATCGAATAAACCTTTTTCGTTCATCAACATTCGAGCAAAATGGGCTGGTGTTTTACTCCAGTTTTTGCCAATATCCTTGTTTTCAATCGCCCACTCGGCAATATTGGCATATTCTGTGGTAATTTCTTCTCCATCGACGATTTGCGCTCCCATTTCACCTGTTGATGCAAGGGGAATAAAGTTAGATTCGGAGGGGGTTGATGGTTCTCCATCTCCATCTGACTCTCCTTCAAAGTCTCCCGTATCATCGTCTTCATCATCGCTATTATCGGTGACATCCGGTTTGCAAACAATATGAGCAACTTCATTAAGCACATCTATAGCTAATTGAATTAGAAGAGGATGAGCAGGAATTAAGGTTTGTACTGCTTCACACTCTTCTTGACTGGGGAAAAGACGTAATAAACGCCCCAAATCTTGCATAAAAGATAAAGGAGCGCAAATATTAGTAGCGTGAATTCGATATTTGAGACGTTTGATGGAAACTCCTTCACCTAACATATTCACACCAATAATCCAAGAACGCGCCCCTTGTCCTGTTTCTGAAGCAAATGCTTCTATGAGTTGGCTAGAATCTTCTTTGGATTTGAAAAAAGCACTTAAATTAGAGTCATACTCCTCTTTGGACACAACGACTAACGCTTCCTCGCCTGTCAAACTTTTAATTCGTTCTTTCATCTGACGGGCTGCTGCAATATTTGGAACTCTGACATAAGTGGCACATTCAGGAAGCTCTTTAACGCGGTCACGTTTCATATTTCTGTGCGCCCACAAAATGGCTTCTTTAACCCAACCACCATCCACCATAATGGCTGTATTTAGCGCATCTCTTAACTGTTGCTCTGTCGTCGCATTGCCAAAAGTTTGTCCATCGTAAGTGGCTTTACCCCGACTATATTTGAACTCTCCTTCAAGGGTGACAAAGGAGAAGGACGGAATAATCTCATCTCTTAAGGCATCTGCTAGAGTATAACGAAAATCGGGTTTACACTCATAGGTATTGTCGGCAATTTGTTCATAATTCAACCAGTTACCCAGAATCATGTTGTTATCGGAACGAAAGGGAGTACCAGAAGTCATGAGGCGATGGGATACAATATGATCTCGAAAAGCTATCTCACAGGCTTGTCCAAAAGAAAGCTCATGACTGGCATGGTGAACTTCATCAAGAATGACAAAGACTTTACCTGCTAGGTTTTTCTCCAATGCTTTGGCTAAATCTTGAGCATTTTGCCCTTTCGTTAACCATTGGTAACTAATGACAATGCCATGATAACCTTCTTTCAATAAGTCATCTGGGCTTGGTAATCCCTTTAGTCGGTTATCAGTTCCTGAATAATAGAGATTTAAGCCAAAAAGATTATAAGCATCTTGGGCGTATTGTTTTCTTAGATGCTCTGATGGAGTCACAACAACCACAATTGACCAATCTAGGGTACTTTTCAGTGAAACGAATGTAAACAATGAGCCACCGGTTTTCCCGGCTGCTGTGCAACCTTCAAGTAATGTATTTTTCTTAGGATTAGTTTGATATTGCCTAACAAACCGTTCTTGCCAGTCTCTAGGAATAAATGGATGACCCACAGTTGTTACCTCCTTGTTAAAATTGGGTGAGTCGTATATCGTTCGTCATTCAAATGTATCTCACGTATCTCAATAGTAGCACATTCGCAACTCATCAACATGGCAAGAACCAGCAAAGATAAAACAATTTCAATTCGACTGTCTCAGACCATGTTAGAGGCATTAGATGCCCGTGCTGTCTTAGACGAAAAAGACAGAGCGCAGGTGATACGAGAAGCAATAGCCAAGCATCTCGAAATAGATGAAGATGAAATTCAAGAAAAACTTACTTATTTAGAAGAAAGCGTTAATAAACTCCAAAATGAATATCAACAAGATAGAAAAAAAACGGAAGCATTAGGAAAACGAGTAGATGAAATGAGTCGTCTAGTCGCTTATTGTATTGAACGCTTGCCATCTGGCAAAACTTAAAAAGTATTCCCATTAGTCAATTTTTACGCTAATACACTAAGTTAATGCTCATTTCACTTTTTTTTTGAATATTTAATTGACTAAGTTTTTGTTTAAATTCTCGGCAAGCTTATTATTCAAAATTCGACTCTCGGCAAAATTATGATTCAATTGAAGAAATGGCTTTGTTGAGTGGTTGATGAAATAATCGGGATTGTAGAGACGGCTGTTACTTAAAGTAAAAAGTGGCCGTTTTTAAAGGATAAAGTGGCCGCTGTCTAAAACCTAAACTAGAAGGGCGCTAGAACTTATTCCGTAACAAAAGGCGATCACCTCTTTCTTAAAGACTAAAGCCAGTTAATTATGCTTACAGACAATTTTTTACTCTAAATTCTAGGGACGGTCACTTTATGCTTTAAAAGCGGACACTTTATCCTTTAAGTGACAACGGCAACGGCAAAGTTATGATTCAACTGGTGGCAAACTTATGGGTAAAGTCACAGGTTTGAATTTCTAATTCTTTAAGGAGCGCTCACCCATAGCCATCATTTTAACCCCGTCAGGCGTTCCTTCAACCTTGTATAACGCTCTTGTTGGTTCACTTGCCTCACCGCCATCCCTATGGCCTTAGAAGACCCAATGACAATAGCCAATTTCTTAGCACGAGTCAGCCCTGTGTAAATAAGATTTCGAGAGAGCATTATATAATGACTGGTGTAAATCGGCAGTAAAACCACTGGATACTCTGACCCTTGGCTTTTATGGATGGAAATCGACCAAGCCAAAGCTACTTCATTGAGGTCGGCAAAATCATAAACCACTTCTCGTCCGTCAAAGCAGATAGTTAGTTCTTGTTCAACTGGATCAATAGCCGCTACCATTCCTAAATCCCCATTAAACACTTCTCTCTCATAATCATTCTTCAGTTGAATCACTCTATCTCCCACTCGGAAAGTCATCCCCCCTCTGGAAACTTCGGGTTTATCGGGACTAGGGGGGTTGATTAATTGCTGAAGAACTTGGTTAAAATTGCGCGTCCCCACTGCACCTCTCGTCATCGGACAAAGTACCTGTACGTCAGTTACAGGATTGAAACCTTGACGGGGAATAAAATCACGGATGAGTTCACAAACCACCATTACCCCATGTTCTGGCTCAGTTCCACCATTATGCCAAAGACAATCTGATTGCGGAGCATCGCTAATTGGTTCTAATTTGGGATATTGTCCTCCATTAATTTGATGTGCAGCGCGGATAATAGCACTCGAAGATGCTTGACGGAAAATTTGGGATAAACGCACGATGGGAATTTTCACCGAATCAATTAAGTCAGCTAAGATTTTTCCAGGTCCCACACTGGGCAACTGATCCACGTCCCCTACTAACAACAAGCAAGCTTGTGGTGGGATCGCTTTTAACAACGAATGAGCCAGAAACAAATCCAGCATTGAAGTTTCATCCACTACGATAGCATCGTAGGGCAGGGGATTGTCCTTATCCCGTTTAAACCCCATAGTAGCGGGGTCAAATTCGAGCATTCTGTGGAGAGTCTTAGCTTCTAAACCCGTTACCTCCCCCATTCTCTGTGCTGCTCGTCCAGTAGGAGCGGCTAACCCAATCTTCTTACCCATCGCTTTCCATAAAGCCACAATAGTACGGGTACAGAAGGTTTTTCCCGTCCCTGGACCCCCCGTAAGAACCATTACCCGTGAGGAAGCCGCCATCTCTACCGCTTCAAGCTGTTGGGGAGAAAGAGAAATTCCTCTACTTTGAGTAAAACGTTCTATCCAATTCCTGACACGGGGCAAATCAACTTCAACCGGGTGTGAAAGTTGTTGTCGTAGTAATTGAGCGAGATTTTCCTCAGTGTAAAAGAAAGCCGGTTTGTAGCACAGAGGCATCCCTCCTTCTCCTTTTTCTACCATCAAGGCTTGCTGTTGTCCCATCTCGTCAATAATGGCACTAATCGATTCTATTTCGGCTTCATGTTCTCCGTTGCTGAGGAGTTCTGCTGATAGCTTCATCAATTCGGGTTGAGGTAAAAAACAGTGTCCGTCCTCGGCAGCTTGGCTTAAAACGTGCAAGATTCCCGACTTATAACGATACTTCGACCAGGGAGAAACACCCACGTTATAAGCAATTTTATCGGCGGTCAGGAAACCGATCCCATAAATATCATCTGCTAGTTGGTAAGGGTTGTCTGTGACAGTAGCGATCGCATTTGCTCCATACTGCTTAAAAATCTTGACAGCGTAAGTGGTAGAAACTCCATGCCCCTGCAAGAAAACCATAACTTCTTTGATGGCTTTCTGAGTTTCCCAGGCTTTTTGAATCATAACAACCCGCTTTTTGCCGATGCCTGGGACTTCTATCAGCCTTTGAGTCTTGTTTTCGATGATTTCTAAAGTTTCTAAACCAAAGTGTGCCACAATCCGTTTAGCGGTAACGGGGCCGACTCCTTTAATTAAGCCGCTTCCCAAATATTTCTCCATACCTGTGAGGGTAGCGGGTTTCGTTTCAGTGTACTGCTGAACCTCGAACTGCTGACCGTATTGGGGGTGATTCTTCCACACTCCTTTAAGCTGGAGGGTTTGCCCGGCTTGAATATTAGCGAAGTTGCCCACTACCGTCACCAATTCCTTTGCTCTGGGGGATTGTAGCCGAGCGACGGTATAACCCGATTCTTCGGCGTGGTAGGTAATGCGTTCTACCACGCCGGTGAGAGATTCAGGTGCTTGACATCGGTAGGGTACTGAGGAGTCTTGGAGATTCATTTTAGGCGGTCAAAAACACAGGGATATGGACAGCATTACCCTTGATTGTACTAATTTTGTTTTTATAGAACAAGAGAACTAGCTAGGCTGAGAGATTTGTCGCTTTTATCAAAAAAGCTATTATTGATAAGAAACTTATCACCTTGGTCATCAGATAAGTTTTAGAGGTCTTAACTTAAAATGCCATTAGTTTTAGTTTTTTTTGGCCGGAGGAATTTCATCACCTGTTAAAGTGACGATTTTGCCATCTTTTAAGATGCTGATCGACTCTCCTAATTTACGGTGTCTCTCTATAGCCTCAGCAATAGCCACTCTCACACCTGCGTCGATGATTTGATGCAGTTGTGTTAGTGTAGGTTCGCTCATATCAGTCTGCGGTAATGGTTCGGAAGGTGTCGAGGTCATAAATGATTGCTGTAAATCACCTTGTCTCCAAAGTATATTCTAGGCAATGTTAGAAAATAGCTGTCGATAAAGCGGAAGATGTTGATACTGACCGAGACGATTTAACCACTCTCCTCCATATTCTTCTAATTCCTCTGTTTCTAGGCTAAAAATCTGTACCCTATTGGGAGTAATGACCATAATCAACCCTTGGGGTATGGACAGACCGAAAAGAGACTCATAAGCCCTTCGATAAGCAGCAATTTGAAGTTTCGCATCAGTTAGCCATTGCGATCTTTTCTCCCTGTGGCTTGTTTTAAAATCGAATAAGGTTAAAATACCCTGCCAATAAGCCAATAAATCAAGCGTTCCAGCATACTGAAGCCCTCGATGATAAACAGGTTTCTCACTGGCCACTACTTCCCCTATCGCCCCCAGAATTTTCCTTGCCTCATTCCAAAACTCGCTCACATCGGTGGGACATTCTTGGTCTTCTCCCTTAAATCTAGCTTCAATTAGCTTGTGAATGACTTTACCTCGTTCTGCGGCTAAAAAGCGTAACTTTTCGGCTTCAGAACCGTTACGTTTATGCCAGTTTCTCAACCTTGTGCGCCCTTCTGCCGGCATAGTTGCTTGTAAAATGGTCGTAACACTGGGAAAAAGACCGTAGGGAGTTTCATAAAATTTCCCCCCTGACGGTAACTTAAGAATTTTCATGGCAATTATTCCTCTTTTCGCTCAAAATACTTACAGAAATTGTCTTCGTCTGCCATCGCTGCTTGAATGGGGTCAATAGCACAGGGTAAATAAGGGTTATTATCAAAATAAGCACAATTACGACAGCATTGTCGGCGTTTAGCCCTAATTTCCTGGTACTTTTCTTCGACCTTCCGATAAATCTGATGGTTGATCAAAGCGCGACGGCAAGTAGAACCGAGATTAAAATTAAAATTAGACATCCTGCCTCCAGGCAAAAATCATGCCTCGCCTAAAAAAAAAAGAAGCAGCAGGTTACATACAGCAACCCGCTACTTCTAAACCACTATGAGTTAAGGATTATCGTCCATTCACAAAAGCCGAGCTTTCTAATTCGCTTGCCTTAGCAGAGGACATTAGGAGTTCGATCTCATCAGGAGACAGACCATCAATCGGAATCAAATTCACCGACAAATCAATCATCTTGGGATTATTTGCCATGAAATCAGCAATATGTTCAAGCTGTTTGATCTCTTCGTCGGTTTCCCGTTCGCGCCAATCCCAGATAACACTGTAATAGTCGCCTTTGTCCCCATTGTGTTTGAGGAATGAGCCTTTAAAGATACCGAGGGCAGGTTCTCCAGACTCCATCAATTCCGTGACTTTCTGGGAGAATTGAGCGATACTACGCTTCTTGAGGTAGGTTAAGCAGACGGTATTCTTGGGCAGGATGTCGCAGCCAGGAGCCGCAACAAACCAGACTTGTAACCAGAATGAATTGGTGATTTTGCCGAGATTGCCGAAGAATTGAGCGACTTTAATAATGGAAATTTCAACTTCTTTGCCCCGATAATCTTCCTCTCCAACCTTCCATTGTCCTAAACGGCAGTCATTTCTGAGGTTAAAGGGGACTTGAGGCATGAAAATCGAATTTTGAGGGCGAGTACCAAAGACTGAAAATTTGGCTAAATTACTCATGACTTTAATTTCCTTTTTGTTGCTTTAATTTGTGTTAATTTCGCGTGTTGATGGATGCGCGACCCCCAAGAGGCAGGGTGAGGAAAATAGATAAATTCCCTCATTTTTCCTGCCTTCTAACTTTTTTTTTCAATTGGCGTTAGCCTTTCTCAAACGTGAACCTTTCTTAAACGTGGTGGCCACCTCGTATCAATTTCTCTACCCAACTTGCGAATGTGCCAACGAATTAGTGAGTGGGCTAAGGGATCGACCTGACCAGAGTTTAAAAGGTCGATGTAATGCTGTTGGTGAAATACTAATTCTTGGTAACAGAGAAGTCTTCTCATTCTCATGGCTAACCCCCACAAAATTTGCTATTTTCAACAACTTCCCTGGCTCCTGCATCATCGGCTGCGTGGATAGTCAGCACAGACAGAGCCTTGTGATGTTCTGCCAAAAGATGGCGGTAAGCCAGTTGGTCAGCTAATAGGTTTCTTACGAATGACAAGGGTAATCGACAGGCAACGTCGAGATGCAGGGATTGGTTGCTTTGTGACGCAATCATAGTTTCCTCCTAGCAATACGCTCACAATCCGATGGGCGATAGCCCCATCAAACGGTTTTTTAAGAGGATGATTTCAATAGTTTGCCGAGCTTTTAAATTTCTAATGCGAGTTCTTTAACTAAATAATCTCCTAAAAACTCGAAATCAACTTTTTCTAAAGCCAACCTTAACAAGGGTTCAATAAAGGTTAATTCATGTTCGATTAAGGGGTCAGCCTCAAGATTAAAATTCAAATCTGCCAAATCAAACTCGGTTTCATCTTCAGTTTTTGACCAAGCCAAATGAAGTTCTAAAAACTTTTTGACTAAATAAGTTTTGGGGCTATTTTGGGGAGGACATTTTTTATACCAAACACTCATTTGTTTAGCCAATTCAGGATCATAAGCATTTTTCTCTTCCCAATAAAGCTCACTAAGAGCCTCTTTTAGCCACGAGAATATAATGGATGTTTCTGGATTAATTTGGGCTATCTGTTGCAACGAATTTGATGAGGACTGTTGTTTATCCTTGATTAGTTGTCTTAAAGCTTGCTTCCAAGTAGCGGCTGTATTGGCATCAGGATAAATATCGATTAATTCAATTAATTCTTGGCGCGATTTGGGGTTCAATTCATTTTGTACTCGGTTTCCCAATAGGACTATAGCTCGTTCCATTGAAGCAATTGAACCAGGAAT
The DNA here is from genome assembly GCF_000147335.1 of Gloeothece verrucosa PCC 7822. Lineage (NCBI taxonomy): Bacteria > Bacillati > Cyanobacteriota > Cyanophyceae > Chroococcales > Aphanothecaceae > Gloeothece > Gloeothece verrucosa. Next base: position 578,472 of record NC_014501.1, on the reverse strand, counting down.
TTTTGGGGGAAGCGGCTTAATATCTTCTGGGGTTGAGCGTTTTTTCCGTCTCGGAAGCATTTTTCTATTAATCGCCAAGGGTATGTATAATATACACACCCAAAGAATGACCGACAACTGAAGACAGTATTATTTAAATTTGGCAGCATGGCCAAAGCCTTCTGGGGTAAAAGCTTGAAGCATTTAAGGCAAGTTATTGGCAGCATCATAAAAAGGATACGGTTATTAACCGCACCCTTTTCATCCAGTCTCCAAAAACCTTGGGTATGCTGGTTATTTATCCCCAATTTGATTTAAGCTCCTATTTTAGCTTGGATAATCTCCGATGCTACCGCGTAAAGAGCGTCAATCATTCCATCTTTCTCTACCTGATCGATGAGGCTTGTCCGTTTATTGCGAGAACGAGCTTTAACGTCATAGTGATAGCGATACTTGAACTGGCAGTAAAGGTGACTAAAGAAATCCTTATAAGCCACACCGCTAGAATAGCAATAAGTTCGCACCAATAAGACAACTTTATCCCTTACACTCATTTGTTGCGCTTGTTCAGCCGAAAAGGGGATAATTTCTAAGTCGGATTCGGCTTGTTTTTGGATGGCTACTAATGACAGCAAAACTTCATCTTGACTTTCTTGAGCTTTCTTGATCTGTGAGGTTTGTTCGGTTAAAACTTCAACTTGGCTCTCTACAGTGTTAACCTGAGATTGAACCAATTTCAGTTGTCGTTCCTGTTCGACAAATTGTTGAGCTACTGATAACAAGTATTCAGCTTGGCTCATCGACTTTTGCCAGCCCAATTCTTGCTGTACCCAAGTCCGAAAACCGATTGCTCGGAAAGCTCGACAAACTTGCTTGGCTTGTTGAGTACGATAACGCTCCTTAGCTTCATAGGCGTAGTATTCGAGAATTAGGGCTACTAAAATGTCACTTAGCGCATCACCCTCAAAAACCTGCCCGGTAAAGGATTCAAAGATTTCAGAGACGTTTTGCCCATCACTAATTTTCTGCACTAAACGCACTACAGAACTGACATCAACACCTGCTAACCGGGCTACGGCACGACGGGACGCAAAGGCTCGACCTTGCTCATCAATGGTAAATTCACTCCGAATGTCTTCCGACAAATGATAAATCGAAATGTTGCTCATCTTTATTTACTCCTTTGTAATATTCCCTTTTTGAACGACAATCTGTGTTCAAGTGGCTCACACAATCCGATGGGCGATAGCCCCTAGGGGAATTAGTAGTTAACAAACCTTGTTGAAGGGGGTAACGCTCCTAGCTTCATAAGCGTAGTATTCGTGACTGGGAGGGCTACTAAAATTTTTGACAGCGCATCGCCCTCAAAGACTTGTCAGACAAAGGATTCAACGATTTTAGAGACTTTTAGCCCATCACTAATTTTCTGCACCAGACGCACTACAGAACCGACATCAACATCTGCTAACCGCAATGGGCGATAGCCCGATCAGTAAGTTAATAGTGAGCTAACCCGCGCTAAATGAAATTCTGGGCTTCTCAACAGGGCTATCTATCGGCTTATTCACTTATTCATCAATAATTTAATGTATAACAGTTAACTTGACAGGCAAGATAAATTAAAAGTTAAAGCTATTATTCCGATAGGCTTATCGTATTTTATGGGTCGTCTATCCCTTAATTGAGCTTTTACATTTCCTTGACCTGAGTTATCTATGAACCAATTTTTAGCCAAAGCATTTAACCTTCCTACCACCACAGTTTCTCTATCTATCGCGGCGGTATTTTTTAATTTGTCGGCAACGGCAGCCACATTTACCCCCTTTTCTTTTGTTACCAACGTTACAGCCAGTCCTAATCTCTCTTCTAACCCTAACCTTCTCAATGATCCCACCCTAGATGTCCGCCTTGATTCGGTTAGTTGGGGTGGGATCACCGTCAATAATTTCGAGGTGGTTAGCACCGGCAGAGTGCTTCAAAATGATACTTACTTTAATACAGCCGATGGCAATACTTACGGGATTCTTCATTCAGGACATGGACCGAATACCGAAAGCGATCCTTTAGTTGAAGAAGGTCCGGCTAAACCCAACCCTAGTGATCTTGACATTGCTAACTCTTTGGGAAATTTAAACCTCAATAGTCTTTTAGTGACTAGAGAAAATGGAAATACAGCCAGTATCGAAGTTTCTTTTGCCAATCCGGTAAACACCTTCTTTTTTTGGGAGCGTGGGGGAACCCCAGGAAGTTCGGTTGCCGGAGATAGCGATTTACTCGTCGAAGCCCTCAGTGATGATGGCTCTACGGTTCTAGCAACTTATAAAATTTTAAGAGCCAACTATACTAAAGCCGGCTACAACATCAGTACGATAGTGCCTCCAGTTCTTAATAATGGACCGTTCAATATTGGCTCAATCGGCATCAGTCTCGGTGACATCACCACCAAAACACTACGATTAACTAGCACCAATAATAATCTTGGTGCTGCTAATGGTGATAATGGACCAGATTTTAAGGTAGTAGCAGCTAATGTCACCGTTCCCGAACCCGGCTCACTCATGGCTTTGCTACTAGCTACTGTACTAGGAGGACTTCACAAGAGCAAGAATTGGAAATCAGACTGAGAACAAAATTGCGATATTTTAATGGCTCTTTAAAGGTATAAATATTACCTAGACCCTGAAAGCGAAGAGTGAAATTACCCCAGAGCTACCACCAGAGCAAGATTATTTACGAGCAAGCCTATATGAGGCTCACGTAAGCATTTCTATTGTTTAGGAGGGTGTATATATTACATACACCCTCTTCATCCTCATCTTGCTTGCTCTGTGTTGAGACTAGCTGAGGTTAGCTAACTCTCATCCTGACTAGCTTTCGTGCAATCATGCCCGTCAGCTTGCCTATATGATGACGAATTAATAGCCGCGCCTTCGGTTTGACTTGCTTAGAGCTTAAAAGGCGGCTATAATGCTCTCTATGGATTAGTAATTCTTGGTAACAAAGAAGTTTTTTCATGGCTGTAAATTGGTAGAAAGTAGACTAAAATACGGACTCTAGTTCGGGTTGCCAAAAGTCAGCGACCACCCACTCCGATAAGTCAAACAGAGATTGCAGGGCGGTTTCTATGGCATTCCTCGTAATCTCATTAACTTTCAAGTCAATGACCACAGAGTCAACCGGAACTGCATAACCGCAGTCCTCCTCCACTGCTTTACTGTGAAGCTGAACTTTAACTGTCTTGGGCGGCTCCATGCTTATTAACTCGCAGTCATGGGTTTTGGGATGATGCCGTCGAGCAGATTGGTTAAATGCGTGACACCACCCTCTACCCCCTTCGTCTTGGTAGTCCTCGAAGAAAGGGCAGGACTGGCAGCATGAGCTTGAAGTAGGTTTAGAAAAGTTTTGCGCCATAATTAAAGTGAGATTATTAATTAAGTTTTCAGAGAGAACTGCTTGTTGTCTCACAGGCAGCTTCTCGTATTTAAAAGGCGTTAGCCCCTTACTATCTCCGAAAAAATTGATAATAATCTCTACACGATCGTGTTGTGATGCCCAAGCCTTATACCCCCCAGGCAAGTTGAACCGATTTTTGAGAAAGAGTTTTAATCAAAGCAATTTTTCCCATCCCTCTTACTGTTTCACTGGTTCCTTTTGCCAACGGAGAGGTTGAGAATCACATTAAAGTATTAGGATAAGATTGAGAAAAAAAAATTTAAAAATCCTGAAAATATTTATAATCATTCCGGATAAAATGACCAAAAAAACTATCTCCACTTAACAGGGCTACTAGAGCATATCAATAAAAATTTTGCCTTTTCCAACCCACGATTCCTGATGGGTTAATTCCTTTAAGAGGAATTAACCGACCGGTTATAATTAAAAGACCTAAACCGATTTCATTCTGACATCAATAACGAATAAATAAATTAGTGCCTAAATATTTGGCAAAATTTTTTATGATTACTGGAATTTTTTTTAAGTTTCTTGAACTTCAGGTTTAGTTTTATCGCTATGAGGACGTATTTCTCCCACTAATGAGTGTAATATACCAGCTAACTACTTTTTTATTTGTCCACAGTCCAAAAAGAATGAATAAGGTTTTAATTAAAAATTGTTTATATATACACATTAATTGGAAGTTAGAAGGTAAAATATCAAAGAAACTCTACTCAGCAATAATTGATGGATGAAGCTAGATTACAACCTTATGTTAATTTAATTGAACAATTACTCAACTGCCCCCAAGGTGATGAACCTAAGATCCTGCAAGCTGTTGAGGAATTGCTTGATGGGAAATTATTGCAGGTGATGGAATACTCTGCGGCAAGGTTGGAGGAACAAGGAGATAAAAATAATGCGGACAAGTTGCGGAATTGGGTGCTTTCTTTGGGGGAATATCTCAGCCCTCAAGAGGTAAATATTGAGGAATATCTGGGGTTTCTCCAAGAGGTATTACAAGCAGAATATGAAAGTAATAGTGATCCTGCGGTAGTTTATCCGATCTTAGAACGCCACCAACACCTGTTAGATGATACCTTTGCCCAAGTGTTGCAACAATGGGCGAGAAATGTCTTTTCTGAAAAAAATACAGAAGAGGCGGCGACGATTGCAAAGGTGATGCAAAATTTATGTAATAAGATTGCACAATTTCCTAGGGGTAGTCGGGCTAATAATCTGGAAATTGCTATTACAGGTTATCGCACTCTGTTAGAACCATATACCCGTGAAGCCTTTCCAGAACAATGGGCTATGATACAAATTAATCTGGGGAATGCTTATGGTAATCGCATTAGAGGAGACAGGGCACAGAATCTAGAGTCAGCTATTGTTGCTTTTAAACAGTCTTTAGAAGTATTTACCCTTGAAGCCTTTCCAGAACAATGGGCAATGATACAAAATAATCTGGGAAGTAGTTATAATAAGCGCATTAGAGGCGAAAGAGTAGAGAATCTGGAGTTAGCTATTGCTGCTTTTAATTGCTCTTTAAAAGTTTGTAGCCGTGAAGCCTTTCCAGAACAATGGGCAACGACACAAAATAATCTGGGGAATGCTTATAGTGAACGCATTAAAGGGGAAAGGGCTAATAATATAGAGTTAGCTATTGCTGCATATAACCAGTCTTTAGAAGTATATACCCGTGAAGCCTTTCCTTATGAATGGGCAAGGTCACAAAATAATCTAGGCACTGCTTATGGTGAGCGCATCAGAGGGAAAAAGGCTAATAATATAGAGTTAGCTATAGTCGCTTTTAACCGCTCTTTAGAAGTATATACCCGTGAAGCCTTTCCTTCTGAATGGGCAAGGTCACAAAATAATCTGGGGATTACTTATCTATATCGCATTCTTGGGGAAAGGGCAGAGAATCTAGAAAAGGCGATCGCAGCCTTACACCGGTCTTTAGAAGTATATACCCGTGATGCTTTTCCTGAAGATTGGGCTAGGATACAAAATAATCTGGGCGCTGCTTATAAAAACAGAAATCGTGGAGATGAGGCAGAGAATATAGAAAGGGCGATTTCTTGTTATCAGGAATCTTTAAAAGTTCGTACTATTAATGCTTTTCCTATTGATTGGGCAACCACTCAAAATAATCTAGGAAATGCTTACAGTAGCCGCATTAAAGGAGACAAAGCCGAAAATATAGAGCTTGCTATTACCTGTTACCAAGAAGCTTTAAAAATTTATACTCGTGAAGGTTTTCCTATGGACTGGGCAGAGACACAATATAATTTAGGGAATACTTTTAAAGAACTTTTTAAACTTCTTGGAAAAGTAGAAGACATTACACAAGCAATTACAGCCTATAAACAAGCGCGATTAATCTTTCAAGAAATAGAAGATGAGCAATTATTTCTCGATTGTTTATATCAGTTAAGCAAAGCTTTATTAGAAGGAGGATATTATACAGAAGCCATTGAAAATCTAAAAATCTGTCAGCAAAGCCATCAAGAAAAAAAAAATATCAAAAGTTTAGCCCCAATTTTATTCGATCTTGCTTATCTCTATCATCGGACTGGCAGACTAGAACAATCAAGACTTTATTTTAAAGATTCTTTGCGCCTATTTCGTCGTTTAGATGACAAGGAGAATATTGCTTCTGTTACTATTGCCCTGGGAAATTTAGAAATACAAATAGGACAGATTTCTCAAGCTTTGACTCATTTAAAAGAAGCAGAGAAATTTTATCTAGAAAACCACAATCGTGAACGGCTACAAGAAATTAACTATCTACTAGACATAATACAATCTTCTTAAAATGTCAAGACTAAAAAAACATAACTCAAGCCTAGAAAAATGGGGACTGAAAGAAAATCCTTTTCGGCCAACTCCCCCAAATGATCCTGAAAAAGTAGCACAAATTTTTTATGGACGAGATCAGGCTTTAGATGTAGCAATTCCTACACTTTATGAGGGACGTAATATCCTAGTAAGAGGTGCTTGGGGAATTGGCAAAACTTCCTTAATTTTCAATTTAATCTATCAGTTACAACGGGAAGTCGCTGAATTAGATGACAATGAAAAAATGTTAATTCTTTATCTGAGTAGCATTCCAGGAGAAAGTGCCACAGAATTTTATCGTGCTTTATTATTAGCGATCGCAGATAGTTTAGCCGATCTGGATCAAGAAGCACAAGATATTGCTAATACTATTTTAGGTTTTTCAATACAACGGACTAAAACTATAAATGAAGGACAAGTTAAGTTAGGTGTATTATCCTTCGGAAGAAGAGAAGAATCTCCCTCAAATAAACTTACTCCTACTGCCAATGCCGATCCTTATCCCTTGCTAATTCGTTTACTCAATCAAGCAGAAAAAAAATATTCTCGTCTTGTCATTGCTATAGATGATTTTGATAAAAAAGATCCCATTGTTGTCCAGAATATTTTAGAAGGCAGCTTAGATTTATTTCGGATGGGGAAAAATAGAGGATTTATTATGACTGGAAGAGGATTTACCGATCTTCAAGAAGCAACTTTAAAAGCACTTGGGATATTTTCTGAAGATATTCCCCTGGAAAAAATGAGTCAAGATGCTTTACGTCAAATTGCGATTAACTATCTTAATAGTGCTAGAAAAGAGCCACGAAACGATCCTCATCCTTTTACAGAAGAAGTCATGCAATTAATTACTAATTATGCTCAAGGTGTTCCTCGACAGCTTAACACAATCTGTGAAAAAGTATTACGTAATGCCGCTTCTGAAGGATGTGAAATTATTGATCAAACCGCCTTTAGTTCAATTTGGCAAACTCTCCAGCAAGAGTTTACTTATTCTCTCAGTCCTATGTTTCGTCATTTGCTATATGTTGCTTATCAAGCAGGTGGAATTAGTGAAGATATCTCTGATCGAGATTTAGATAAACTGGATGTTGTAACCTTTGTAGCACTTTATCCTCAACTTAAATCTATGGAAGAACAAGGGCTATTAATTCGCCAAGAAGATGAAAAAGGGTTTCGTTTTACTCCTTCCCAATTATTTGAACCGAAATTCCTACCTGAATCTAAATCTGAGTAAGACCACAGGTCCGGAATTTTTGCTATATTGTAGAGGCTGGTCAATATTCAACTATAAACAGCAATCTCCAGCCAAGAAATATGGATGAAGCTAGATTACAAGCTTATGTTAATTTAATTGAACAGTTGCTCAACTGCCCCCAAGGTGATGAACCTAAGATCCTGCAAGCTAATGAGGAATTGCTTGATGAGGGGTTGTTGCAGGTGATGGAAAGCTATGCGGCATGGTTGGAGGAACAAGGTAATAAGAATAATGCGGACTGGTTGCGGAATTGGGCGCTTTCTTTGGGGGAATATCTCAACCGTCAAGAGGTCAATATTGAGGAATATCAGAAGTTTCTCCAAGAGGTATTACAAGCAGAATATGAAAGTAAGAGTAATGTAGCGGTAGTTTATCCGATTTTAGAACGTCACCAACATCTGTTAAATGATACTTTTGCCCAAGTGTTGCAACAATGGGCGAGAAATGTGTTTTCTGGAAGTAATACAGAAGAGGCGGCGGCTTTTGCAGGGGTGATTCAAAATTTATGTAATAAATTTCAACAGTTTCCTAGAGGAAGTCGGGCTAATAATCTAGAAATTGCCATTACAGGTTATCTCACTCTGTTAGAACTATATACCCGTGAAGCCTTTCCTGTTGATTGGGCAACGACACAAAATAATCTGGGCGCTGCTTATAGCGATCGCATCCGAGGGGAAAGGGCAGAGAATCTAGAATTGGCTATAGCAGCATTAAACCTGTCATTAGAAGTTTATACCCGTGATGCCTTTCCTGAAGATTGGGCAAGGACACAAAATAATCTGGGGGCAGCTTATAATTATCGCATCCGAGGGGAAAGGGCAGAGAATCTAGAATTGGCTATAGCAGCATTAAACCAGTCATTAGAAGTTTATACCCGTGATGCCTTTCCTGAAGATTGGGCAACGACACAAAATAATCTGGGGGCAGCTTATAATTATCGCATCCGAGGGGAAAGGGCAGAGAATCTAGAATTGGCTATAGCCGCCTATAACCAGTCATTAGAAGTTTATACCCGTGATGCCTTTCCTGAAGATTGGGCAAGGACACAAAATAATCTGGGGTTAGCTTATAATTATCGCATCCGAGGGGAAAGGGCAGAGAATCTAGAATTGGCTATAGCAGCATTAAACCTGTCATTAGAAGTTTTAACCCGTGATGCCTTTCCTTATGAGTGGGCAGGTACACAAACTAATCTGGGGTTAGCTTATAATTATCGCATCCGAGGGGAAAGGGCAGAGAATCTAGAATTGGCTATAGCAGCATTAAACCAGTCATTAGAAGTTTTAACCCGTGAAGCCTTTCCTGTTGAATGGGCAAGGACACAAAATAATCTGGGGATAGCTTATCTATATCGCATCCGAGGGGAAAGGGCAGAGAATCTAGAATTGGCTATAGCAGCATTAAACCAGTCATTAGAAGTTTATACCCGTGATGCCTTTCCTGAAGATTGGGCAAGGACACAAACTAATCTGGGGAATGCTTATAAAAATCACATCCGAGGGGAAAGGGCAGAGAATCTAAAATTGGCTATAGCCGCCTATAACCAGTCATTAGAAGTTTATACCCGTGAAGCCTTTCCTGAAGATTGGGCAAGGACACAAAATAATCTGGGGATAGCTTATCTAGATCGCATCCGAGGGGAAAGCGCAGAGAATCTAGAATTGGCTATAGCGGCATTTAACCAGTCATTAGAAGTATATACCCGTGCCGCCTTTCCTTATGAGTGGGCAACGACACAAATTAATTTGGGGATAGCTTATAGTGATCGCATCCGAGGGGAAAGGGCAGATAATCTAGAGTTAGCTATAGCGGCATTTAACCAGTCATTAGAAGTATATACCCGTGATGCCTTTCCTTATGAGTGGGCAACGACACAAAATAATCTGGGATTAGCTTATAATTATCGCATCCGAGGGGAAAGGGCAGAGAATCTAGAATTGGCTATAGCCGCCTATAACCACTCTTTAGAAGTAAGAACCCCGATCACTTTTCCGATAGACTGTTTACAAACAGGACGTAATTTAGGGAATGCGGCTACCCTTAAAAAAGACTGGGAAACGGCAAGAATTGGCTATAGTCGGGCTATTGCTGCGGTAGAACAAAGTCGACAATGGGCTAAAACTCACCACAGTAAAGGAGAAATACAAGCAGATGCCATCGATGTTTATCACAAGATGATCGAAGTTTGTTTAAAAGATAACCTGTTCGATTTAGCCTTTACCACCGTAGAAAGTAATAAATCTCGTTATTTAGTAGAATTATTGGACTCTATTAACGTTCCGATTCCTGAGAATACAACCGACTCTCAAAGACCCCTGTATGATGAATATATGAAGTTACGTCGTCAGTTAGATATATCAGGGTTAGAGTTTAAGGAAACAAAAGAAGACAAGGAACACTTAAGCCGCGATCGTCTTCGTTTACAAGAACTCCTCAATCAAATCCAGATTTTTGATCCCGATTTTACCCTAACCCAACGGGTTGAACCGATTAAATTAAAAACTATTCAATCTATCCTAGATGAAAATACCGTGATTTGGGAATGGTATATAAGCAGCGATCGCTTTTATACTTTTATCATTACTCATAACAGTATTGATGTAGTAGTTAGTAACCGTGATGAGTTAGACATTTTAAGAAACTGGGCTAAAGATTACTTAACGGACTATCGTCAAAAAGGATGGGAAAGTAACTTACCCGAAAAACTAGGTAAATTAGAGGATACCTTATTACTGCCTCAAGTCTTAGCAAAAACGCCTCATGACTGTAACCATTTAATCTTAATTCCCCATCAATACTTACATTTAATTCCCATTCATGCCATTTCACCCCTACAACAAAGATTTACTGACGGTATTCAATATATTCCCAGTTGCCAACTTTTACACAGATTACATCAAAAATCCTTTAACAGAGAATCCCCTAGTCGTTTAAGATATTTTTTCGGACTGCAAAACCCAACGGAAGATTTAACCTATAGTGATGTAGAAGTAGAAACCATTCAACAAAAATTTAATCCTAATATTTTTATTCTCAAAGGAAAAGAAGCCACTAAAAACAAATTTATTCATCCCGACACCATAAAGAATTTAAGAGAAAGTTCTTTTGTTCATTTTGCTTGTCATGGAGGATATAACTTTAAATCTCCCTTAGAGTCAGCTTTACTTTTAGCTGGAAGCATAGAAACAGAACAAACCGCTATCAATAGAGAGGAAGAAACCTCAATCCTTACCTTACGAGATGGTAACAGAGGAAACACCAAAGAAGGGTTAACCCTGCGGGATATTTTTGAGAAAATTAACCTATCTCAATGTTATTTAGTCGCCTTATCTGCTTGCGAAACAGGGATAACCGGCTTTAGCAAAGAAATAGATGAATATATCGGGTTAGGAAGTGGATTTTTATATGCTGGAAGTCTTCATGTGATCAACAGTTTATGGAGTGTAGGAGATTTCCCAACAGCGCTGTTAATGATTCATTTTTATCAACTGCTGCTAGATGAAAGCCACTCCTTAAGCGTTTGTCAAGCATTACAAAAAACTCAACAGTGGATGCAAACCGCTACCAGACAAGACATTATTAACTGGGTAAAAACCTTAAACATTAGTAATGAAAAACTGATAAAAGATATCGCAACTTGTTTAAGAAGAGATTATCCTAACCCACCCTTTAACCATCCCATATATTGGGCAGCCTTTTGTAGTTTAGGCAATATAAGCTAGAATAATTTTAGTATTGTAAATACTTGTAGGATGTGTTCCCAACGCATCAATCTATATATATAATAATTTCATTAAAGAGATGTAAGGATAACCATGATGAAAGAATCAACAATAGATGAATCAACGAAAACCCTCTTAGTTTTTGTCAAACTCATCAAAGACAGAAACAGTATTTTTTCTGCTGATGCTTGGCAAGACTTAGCAAACCTAGACAAAAATTTAGCGCAACTAGAAACAGAAGAAGATTTTGAGATTGCTGATACCATTTTAGACTGGTGTGAGCAACATCCAGACATCCAAACTACTTTATCAGAAACTTGTCAAAATATTAGAGTTCGTGCTGATATTGTAGAAAATGAGGAACAATTAAAAGAAATCTACAATCTTAGGCAAGAAGGACAGATGATAGGCAATAAATCTTTAGTCCGCCAAACTATTCAAAGCACCATCAAACAACCTCCCCCAACCACCAAATAACAAAAAGTGATGAATGATATAGATATTAATATTTATGCGGCCAATATTCACAGTTTTATTTTTCAAATCCAAACAGGAATAGATGAAAACTTTCAACCGCTTTATTTCCCCCGTGAATGGGTAAATAATACTTATCAAACTATCATTCAACCTTTTCCAGATTTTACCGAAAAAACCCTAGACTTACGGAAAGACACCCCCAAAGCCTCAAGGTTTAGCCTATTCACAGAAAGTAAAAGAGGTCTTTTATTTTCATCTCAAAACCTAAACCCAAAAACGAATAAACCCTATCGAAAACTCTTAGTTTATCCTCAACAAATTGCCGATAGTTATGTCTTAAGCTTAAACTTTTATATTCCCCAAACCGCGCAGAAAGACAATATTAAACTTGAACAATTAAAAGAATTTAACCCTGATCATTGTTTACAAATTAATACTAAATTAGGTCAAACCTTTTTAATAACAGCCTTTTTAGACCCAAATATAACAGAAAATAAAGAAAAAATAGCCAATCAATGTTTACATCATTTATTAAATTTATCTTTAGAAGAAATCCAAGCAAAATTTTACAGAAAAGGGGAATTATTCAACAGTGAAATTATAGAATATGGCAATCCCAAACTCGATCAATTTCACGCTTTAATACTTTTCTTTGCTGAAGAATCTAGCAGTGAAAACTTCAATAAAATTTACTGGGAATTACCGAGTTTATTATTATACCATCACAAAATAATTACCGCTTATGCTGATAGTCGCCTAGACTATCACGAACTAGATAAAAAAGTGTCAGAAATTGACAGACTTATTTCTAGTTTTAACTCTCAACCCCAAGAAAACCAGATTTTATCCTCAAATGAACTCGAAGACTTTAATCAAAAACTCAAACAACTCTTAAACCTCTCCTTAGACTATTCTCGAAAACTACGTAACTTAGAATACTATCAAAATACCATTGCTATTCATAGTTCTAACTATCAAACTAAACTCAACTATTTACAAAAATTAACCAACAATAATCTTGACTTTTTTGCCTCATTATGTGGGGAAGAATGGACAACATTACAAACACAAATAAAAGCAGACTTAAACTATTTTCATCAAGGAACTATCATATTAAATCAAGGAATAGAAACCATTAGAGGACTGATAGAAATAGATCAAGCAAAAAGCGATCGCCTCAAAGAAGCAAGAGAAAAAGAAAAAGATATCCGTCTTCAAATTACCATATTAGCGATAGGTTCAGGTTTAGCAGTAGCGGGAATTGTTGCTACTAGCTACCCCTTAATTACCCCAGAAAATCCTTTATTACCTCCCTCATTCCGTCCCCTACATCCCTTTTCTACATCAGTTATTTTAAGCCTGATTTGTGCTATTTTGGCTTATTTACTCATAGAATTAATAGCTATAATAATTCGCAAATTTAAAAAATTTAAGGCATAACCAACTGTCATGCTTTCCCCATCGCCGATTTAATCATCTCCAATAACTCTTGCGTTCGTTCCTTAAAAAAACCCTCAAAATCAACCTCTCTTAACCACTTGGACTCAATTAAGTGAAAACGCAAAATTTCAGCAATTCTCTCCTTTGTTAACCCTTTTTCCTCCAACTGCGCCAAATATACCAAAGGGGTTGACTCCCTAAAAACCGATTCGTATTCATTTGCAATAAAGTCTTATTGACAATACTATAATCTTTACATTAAGCTTCCTATATTCGAGTGATCGTAGTCAATTATTGTTATACAAATTTCCTCTAGATTTCTATTGTACTTCGTCTAAGGCATTCTTAAAGCTAACTTATCTTGATCGTTGCGCTACAAATGCACTTTTCCTCTTGGTCACTAGGGGTGTGTAGAGTACACATATCCTTGTGATTCTTATCTTTGGGGATCGCCTAATCCCATTAAGATCGTACTTAAAAATGATCTTTTCAAGTCACACAAAAGTTTAATGCGTCACTTTTAGGGTGTACATATTAGCGAATATATTATTTATTATAGGCAAGTATTGTGATCCCCCCCAAATCTATACCAGCTAAGAATTATATGTGATTTGATCCCCATTGGTGGCAGGAAATATTTTACCCCATGAAGGGGATCTCCATGAACTGATTATCTTTAATAACTATATAACTATTGAGTTTAAGGGTGTTGGCGTGAATTTACATTGGAGTATCCACAGAGCGATCGCATGGAGGGCAAACCAACCCACCGCGATAGCTTCAACGTCATCAAAACGACTTCATCAATTGAGTGCTGATTGCCCTTGGGCACAGAAATGGTCGTCCCTAGTGTGGCAGCAGGGTGAAAGTCAAGCCGTGCAAAGATTTTAACCGTCGAAGTTCCATCGGTGGCAGCAGCATCTACCTTGATGGACGCGCTCACACTTAGTTGACTCAATGGTTGATCTTGTAGCCAAATTTCTGTTGGCATCTCACCCCCACCTAAAAAATTGATAATAATCTGGAAAAATCTGCCAAATGACTGTTGTAACCCTAGATTGCAGCGATTCCCACAGCCAATTTCGAGCTTCTGGCACCAATTGGAGATACTCGATTGCCACGTCTAGAATAGCTTGGAACGTTTCTGGACTTTCCATAACCGACTCGGCCTGAGTCAACCACGCGGATAGTTCTAGCACACTTTCCCGGTATTGAGAGGGAATATGTCGGCCCCTGAAATCGTCAGTAGAGGTCGCTGATTCGGTTTGAGAGCCAGGACACTCGCCGTTATCATTTATTTCTAAAGCGTTTTGTTGTACTTCATCAAAAGCCGGAGATTGAGCATCACAACAGCCGCCGTTATTATTTATTTCTATAGCGTTTTGTTGTGCTTCGTCCTGGTCCACCGATTGAGCATCACAACAGTTGCCGTTATTATTATTATTTATTGGCGAGTGTTGTGACCCCCAGGAATCAGACTCAGAGCTAAGTTGAACCGCTTTTAAAGTCAGAGTTTTTTCGCCTGAAATTTCCTTTGTTCCTTGTACTGTTTCACTACTATTGTTGTCCAACGAGAAAGGTTGAGCATCACAACAGTCGCCGTTGTTATAATTAATTGTCAGCGAGTGTTGTGACCCCCAGGAATCAGACTCAGAGAGAACTTGAACGGGTTTTGGAGTCAAAGTTTTTTCAGAGGCAACTTCCCTCGTAGCTTCGACTCTTTCACCAACGTTGTTGTCCAATGAGAGAGGTTGAGCGTCACAACAGTCGCCGTTATTATTATTATTGATCAGCGAGTGTTGTGACCCCCAGGATTCAGACCCAGAGCTAAGTTGAACCGGTTTTTGAGAAGAAGTTTTTTGTTCGGCAATTACCCCCGTAGCTTCGACGTTTTTAGCACTATTGTTATCCAACGAGAGGGGTACAAGATCACAACAGTTGCCGTTGTTATTATTAATTGTCAGCGAGTGTTGTGACCCCCAGGAATTAGACTCAGAGCTAAGTTGAACCGCTTTTGGAGTCAGAGTTTTTTCCCTAGAAATTGCCCCCGTAGCTTCGACGCTTTCATGAATGTTGTTGACCAAGAAAAGAGTTTGAGGATCACAACACTCGACAGTATTATTTATATTTACTGGCTCTGATGCCCAAGAGTCAGATTCAGAGCCAAGTTGCTCCCATTTCTGGCTTAAAGAATCTAGAACCGCAATGCGATCGGGATCATTTAGCTTATCGAGAGCAAGTCGGTAAAAACGTTGTCTCCCCTTCACCTGACGCTCAAATTTCAGATGCAGCCCAACACGATTGAGCAGTCGGTTAATAAATTGGATGGGCTTGGTTTGGTTTGTTACCTTGAAATTAAAAGCAGTATTTATACTTCGAGAAAACTTTCTCGCTAGTCGTAGCACTTTCTGAATGCCTTCATCGTCACCGCTATACTCCTTATCGGGATTTTGTAAATCGATGCTCTCAAAAAGCCCGATATCTTGCAGAACTTTAATTTGGAAAGAATAAGTCCGTATATCGGGCAAATAAACCGCCCCATTAACAAATTGCCACAGATGATCTAACCACTCCCGCAGGTCGAGAATTTTAGTTTTATCAGGGTTTTGGGAGTACCAGAACAGTTTTTGAGCATTAAGCCACTTGCGGCGGTCTTTCGTAGTTGCCTTGTATATGAATTCTTTGGTCAATTCTATCCCAGGAAGTTCCGCCTTCAGGAGAGCTTTAGCTATCTGGCGGCTTTCCTCTTGAGTAGGATTGTTTTTTTGGGACATTAAAAGCGCGACATCAAGCGGAATATCGTCTGCTTCAGAGATTGCCTCCGCTTCCTCCTTTGGTAGCTGTTTTTTTATGTCGGCAACCCTAGACCCCTCGTCAGTGTTATCGCGCCCTTTATTATTGATAATAATGTGACCTTCTTCTATTAACTGGCGGTGTAACTCGCAAGCTAGGTTAGCTAATCCATAATTCTTCCTGGCTATGAGGCTACAGTACAGATTAACGTGAGGATTATCCCAAGTTTGTGTTTCCCGATTCCAAATAGCATCGTAAGCTTGGCGAATTTGCCAATCAGTAGGATTATCGGGCGCGATCGCTTTAGCCACATCAATGAGGATGCTCGTTTCCCTATGGAAGGTAAACAGATGCTCCTTAATTTCTTCGGGGAAAAAAGAGTTATGGCCTTCGACTTTCCCACGACTACGACACCAGATAATCCGAGGGATATTCTCTCTTACCCGACTGAGCATTTGGCGACATTGACTCGGTTCGAGAACACCAGTAAAGAAAGCATACATGAGGTCAAACCAAGACAGATCGATGGAGACTCCTGCCCCCATCGAGGAAGTGTAAATGAGGACATCTGGCTTAATTTCTAGAAGTTTATCGTTGGGACGCTCGACAAAACTCCTTCCCTCGTCGGTTTCTGTGGTGCTACTGTCAATGCGGACGACAATTAGGTGGGGGTAGCATTCTCGAATAAAACGCTCTAAAGCTTCGGCTTGGTCTTGAGAATCGGTGGGGATAGCGATTCTTCGCTGCCTTTCGACTCCATTATCAATTACCGGTCTGGCTAAATCGGCAATTAATTGCGCGATCGCAGTATCTTTCTTGCCCGTATGAAATTCTATTGACCATTGGGTTTCCTTGCCTACATACTCGTTGGTGACGACGAAAACCGGAGCGTCCGGAACAAGCGCCTTAAAATAGTTGATGGACAGGCCACTCATGTCCGCATCGGCAATCAGAAGCATTCCGCCGTTGGCTAGAGATTCTCGTATTTTATTCTCCAAAACTCGCAGGATGAGAGGTCGTTTGTCCTTACAAGTCGAACTCAGCAGCAGGTGAATTAATGCCAGTTCTGACTCGTCGATGATGACTAGGCTATGCCTCCAATCCCGTTCTAGGAGCTTCCAGACGCTATCCCAACAAATTCCCAGGCTTTCCATGTTCTCCAACAAGGTTACACGGTCTAGACCAGAGATTTGATCGCCACCCCAGGTAATGCCCCACTTAAGACTCTGCTCTCGTCCTAAAGCCCGTCTGGGAGTGAGAGAAATCACCTTCATTCCCCCACTTTGGCAGGATTCGATAATCTTTTGAATCTGAACACTTTTACCAGTACCTTTGGGGGACTTCAGGGCTACAATACCCTCGTTGGGAATTAGAGCGGCTAAGTCAGGTAAGTAGCGGCTGTTTAGACGGATGTTCGGTTCGTAGGTGAGGCTTTGTAATTGACGCTGAACGGCTTTGACTTTGATGTCGCGCTGCGTTTTTTTAACCAGAGAGAAGAATTCATTCGTTGACAGCAATTTAATAGAAGCTAAAGCCGCCTCATCAATCTCATCTATGTCACCGTTATCCTTATCCCGTTGACCCCACCAAGCAATACGGGTTTCAAAACCGAGTGTTTCGAGATAGCCGATGGTGTTGCTGTAAATTTTGATGATGTTCTCGTTTACAAGACAACCTGCATCGGCAAATAGAATGGGTTGCAAAACAATATTGTTGGGGCTGGTATTATCGTCGTTATCGTCATTTTCGGCTCTTTGTGCTTCTATTTGCTCTTTTATGCTTTCTAGGTAGCTTTTAAGAGTTTCGGGGCTAGAGGCGAAGTTACCCCCAGAAGCCCCAATAGTGTACATTCCAAGCCGCTCACAAGTAATGGACGGTTTAAATGCTACTCCTTCAGTTAGGGCTACGGGAATGATGGTTTTGTCTTCTTTTTGCTTTTTAAACCATTTACTGATGACTTCATGGGGTTCAGTGGAAGGCGCAAAGAACGCTAAGGGTAACTCGCCATTTTTCAAGTGGACAGATGGCCCCTCGTTTCGCCGCTTCTTTTCCGATGATGCCCATAAATATTTGGGAAATTGGTCGAGGTAATCTAGACGAATTTGCCAGCCCACTAACTGACCTTGCTCGTTGGCTATAGGGCACAAAATACCTGAGACGGGAACATAAAGCTTTTTGCCGCCACGCAACACTCCCGCCAAATTGTCATCCACTTCGGTTTCTAGTTGCTGCCATTGCTTAACCGAGCGGTACAGTCCTGCTTCAATTTGCTCATCGCTCATGCCACGCTGTTGCAGTTGGTGGCGATGCTCGTCACTTAGTTCTAATTGGCTAAGAATTGAGCGGATAGCAATATCTCGTTCGGCATCAGTGAGCAGACGACTCAAGCGTAATTGTTTTCGCTCTTGTTCTCGCCTTCTCATTTCTTGCCATTCTCGCCGTTTTTCTTCTGTCCATGCTTCGGCTGAGGCTTTGTTTGTCCACATTCCGAACCCTAGACCGTCAAAACCCCGAAAAACATAGTCGCTTGGAGCCGCATCGAGTTCTCGACAATGAACGAGTTCTGTTACTGTATTTTGGCGACAGTCCTTTCGAGTACCACCACAGACGGGACATTCTCTCTTATAAAATCGTTTCCAACTCATATCTGTCCCTCCTGCTTTTTACAAGAAGGGGCACAAAGTTGTTCCAAGAACTGGAGTAATTGAGCGGCACAGGCGGGTTTATTCTTCTTGTCAACACTCCAATCCCATTGCTGAGTAACTTTTTGTATCTGTTCGGCTTGTGCTTTCGTAAACTGCCCTGGAACTTGCAGTCCGGTTTCGTGATGGATGAGAC
Source organism: Gloeothece verrucosa PCC 7822 (assembly GCF_000147335.1). Taxonomy (NCBI): domain Bacteria; kingdom Bacillati; phylum Cyanobacteriota; class Cyanophyceae; order Chroococcales; family Aphanothecaceae; genus Gloeothece; species Gloeothece verrucosa. Next base: position 559,686 of record NC_014501.1, on the reverse strand, counting down.
GGTATTCCCATTCTGGTAGGACTCGCTCATTGAGGGGGATAGATTCAATAATAAGAGTATAGATTGTATCTTCAATGGGGAAGAGTTCGATTTGAATTGCGCTTTGAACTGGGCTAATCATTATTCGTTTCTCCTTATTTTTCTCCGAAGAAACTGTCCTGATTGCCTACGGAAGCCAATGCCAAAATTGACTGGGGTGCGGAACTCGTTCCGCACGGTTGTACGTCTGAAAATAGCTATGATGTAGCGATGGCGATAAGTGCCTGGGGAAAATCTATGAAGATAGGAGTTACGCACTCTTCACTTTCATAATAAGGGTTTGAGGGAGCTACATAAGCGATCGCTTCAACCCCAAATCAAGGTTTCCGATGCTGAGTGCGTAAGTCCTAGAAGACATACCGCCCCTGATTCTGGCAAAAGTTCGTATTCGTAGGATTGCAAGCAGTTCCTAGATTTTCTGGCTAATAATTGGGGTTTGGCGTTGCTCCAATGAGCTAGGAATCAGTTGCCAATAACCCCAATTAGAACAGCCGCTAGGCACTGAAACGACGCAATCTCTTAACTTGGGCCATCAGTTCATAACGCTCGTAGCAAATTCCTAAGAATCGCTGATGGATAGGGGGCATATCGTCAAAATCTATACCCTTACCCCAGTTGAAAATGGTCTGACGCTTGACTCCCAATACTCGTACAAACAGTGCGATACACTGCTTGCGATAATTAGGTTGCATCTCGGCTGTCAAGATATCCACTTCCGACAAGCCGTCTAGACCGAACATTTTCCGACAGAATTCACGCGGACTTAATGAAGGCGGCTTTATTTCGAGGGGATACTTGGTACAGAGATAAATAGCTTGATTAGCATCAGAGCTTTGCGGTTTAGGGACAAAACCGTTTGTTGTTAGCATGGTCTTAATCTCCATGTCTGGGTAGTCAGATGTGGGGGGAAATCGTCGGTAGTAGGTGTCGGAAGCACCGAACCCGGCGTTAAGTATTCCTCTCTTCTCTGGGTTTATAGGGCGATTGTACTGCAAGAATTAAAGTCTTGCAACTTTATTCATCTTTCATTTAATCGAATATTTCCGGAAAAAAGGGTTGATGGAGTATAAATAATCATCAAACTTCTGTGTAATTTAATATTACTAAAAAATAGATTGTTAAGGAAAAACCTTAGATTTTTTGATTACACTATTTTTATAACATCTATCTAAAGACAGATAAAAAGTAATAGTTATAGTTACTCATTAAGCGAAACTTCAAAATACAATTTACACGATTTTAGGAATTTTTCTTGATTATACAAAAAATCGAAATTTCATGAAAATAAATTTTTATAGGTTCGACGTTGGATTATAGAGAATCGTTAACTGTTGTATTTTTCTAATGTAGGTATTGTAAGTAATGTAAGGGTAACAGGTTCGGTTCTCCACGTTGAAGTATGCTAGTTCATACCTATAAGCCATATAAGCTCTGAGTTTTAGTTATAAAGTGACAGTAACCAACTCAGATTGTTACCCTATAAAGTTTATACCGTTTAGTTAGCATACTTAAACTTGTAGAGCCACAGGTTCTTGAGCCAAACAGTTCAGTTACGGCTAAGAGACTTTATCCTCAAGATTGACAGAATCAGAGAGTAAAGTGGCTCAACCCGCTAAAATATTTTATAATTTGAAAGTAAAAAGAAGTTATTTTCCTTCTGCAATATCAGTGTATATAAAAATTTTTATAGCTAAGAAAAGAAGAAGCATAAACTCTATTGCGACAAGTACCTGAATTGCCAAGGTGGGCTTTGAGATTGAAAACAAGAAAGCTAATAAAGCTATAAAACCAGAGAAGACAAAAGTAATCTCATCGATAATTAACTGCTCGATTTTACGACTCTTCCGTAGCTTATCATTTCTGTGAGCGACTTCCCAACCCAAAATAGATTCGTTACCTTCATTACCTATCAAATCTGTAATTTTTTTAGCGAGAGTTATGCGAATATATCTACCAATAGCAGAGATTTTTTCATCATTAACCAAATAAATCCAACCAAGAATTAGACAAACCCAAGGAATAACCAGCAAAGCATAATAGCTTATCTTATTTGAGAGTGCAAAAGATAGAATACCGCCAAATGCTCCTATGGTCACAAAGATTATATTGTCGCGGAAGCCGATACGCTGGGCTTGCTCATCTTTTAACTTCTCATATTCTTGAAAATACACTTGAAGCAGATATTGTTGTTGCTCATTCATAAGTTCCTCCTCGAAACCAAATTGTTTAAAAGTATGCTCTAATTTTGACATTAATAGCGAAAATAGGCAAAATAGAAGAAGCTCTAAATAAATTAAAGGTTTATCCCATGCCTAGTGCAGTTATACTCACGGCTATTCAAGTGGAATATATGGCAGTTCGTGCCTATCTGAGTGAACTGCGAGAAGAGATGCACCCTCAAGGAACAATTTACGAACGGGGAAAATTTATTGATAACGGGAAAGAGTGGCAAGTTGGAATTGTGGAGGTTGGGGCGGGAAATGCAGGTGCAGCCTTAGAAGCCGAAAGAGCGATCGCTTATTTTAATCCTAGTGTAATTCTATTTGTCGGGGTAGCAGGGGGAATTAAGGATGTCACCCTTGGAGATGTGGTAGCCGCGACGAAAGTCTATGGATATGAGTCGGGTAAAGCCAAGCTAGTTTTTGAACCTAGACCTGATGTAGGAATTTCTACTTACAATCTCATCCAACGAGCGAAAGCGGAAGCGAGAAAGGAAGACTGGTTACAACGACTTCAATCATCTGTCCCTAATTCATCTCCTCGTGTTTTCGTTGCACCTATTGCCGCAGGAGAAAAGGTTGTCGCGTCTAAAAAATCTGCTGTGTTTAAGTTTCTTCAATCGAACTATGGGGATGCTTTAGCAGTAGAAATGGAAGGGCGAGGGATACTGCAAGCGGCTCATGCGAATCAGCAGGTATCAGCATTGATTATTCGGGGAATTTCTGACTTAATCGAAAAGAAAGGTGAGGCGGATGCGTCTGGTTCGCAGGAAATAGCTGCCCGTCATGCGAGTGCATTTGCTTTTGAAATACTGGCAAAATTCACTGGGGAATCAATCAAATCCCCCATTTCTCAATCTCGAACTTTAACAATTTCTTCTGAATCGACAATGATGAATTTAAGTACAACTCCTCCCAAAGTTTTTATTAGTTACAGTCATGATTCAGAGGAACATAAAGATCGAGTTCTTAGTTTAGCAGATCGCCTGCGGAGTGATGGTATTGATTGCAACATCGATCAATACGAAGAATCTCCCCTAGAAGGATGGGCGCGTTGGATGTTAAATCAGTTAGAATGGGCTGATTTTGTTCTGGTTGTGTGTACTGAGGCATATAATCGACGATTTCGAGGGTTAGAAGAGCCGAAAAAAGGACGAGGAGTTACTTGGGAAGGAGCGGTTATTTCTCAAGAATTGTATGATGCTCAGGTAAAAAGTACAAAGTTTATTCCGGTTCTTTTTTCTTCAGAAGATGAAGATTATATCCCGATCGTAATTCGGGGTTTCAGTCGTTACAAACTCGATTCTGATGAAGGGTATGAGATGCTCTATCGTCGTCTTACCAAACAACCCCTAACGACAAAACCCAATCTAGGTATATTAAAAACATTAGGAGATCGAAAACGCAAACAGCTTTTTCAAGATGAGCAAGTTTCTAAAAATTCTGACAATCAGACTCCATTGCCATCAGTGTCCCCTAACTTTTTCGCCTATGATGATGCTTGGGTTGGTCGAGAGCAATTAATCCAAGACTTAAATTATCGGATTCGAGAGTCCTGTCGTCTGCTGGTTTTAGTTGGAATGACAGGTATTGGTAAAACCGCTTTAGGGGAACGCTTGGCTGTTGAATTATCTGATTGGTTTGGGGGAGATTGGGGTAAATATTATCAGGAAAATTTTGATAATGAGGAGCAGTTTTCTGATTTTGCTAGTGTAGCCGCTCGCTGGTTGGAAAAGTGGGAAGAATTAATTACACCAGATGATCGCAGAGATACCCAGCGATTACTCTATCGGTTGTTGAAACACCTGCAAGAGAATCGTTATTTAGTACAAATTGATTCTCTAGAAAATATTTTGCAAGGGAATGAAGAAGAAGGTTGGAGTGATTTTAAAGATGAATGGTGGGTGAAATTTTTCAATGCTTTTCTCAAGTCAGATTCCTGTTTAAGTTGTATCATCATCACCTCACAAGATTTACCAAGACAAGTTGAAGAGATAGGAAGTCGCTCTCCAAATTTCTGGTATGGTCAAGCATTAAGCGGATTGGAAGAATTAGAAAGATTAGCTTTGTTTAAGAAAATAGGTCTAGAAGTTGATGTTAATTCAGCAGGAAAACCCTATTTAGAGCGAATAGGTAGTGCTTATGAAGGTCATCCTTTGGCATTGAGGGTGATTGCAGGGGAGATTAAAAATAAGCCCTTTAATGGTAATATTATCGCTTATTGGAATCAGTATGGTAGTGAAATAGAGGAAGTAGAAAAAGCGATTGCTGAAGCACAAGCGGGTAAAACAACTGGAGAAGATCCATTTAAGTTAGATCGCTTTACAAAAACTTTAAGACGAAATGTGCGATCGCGTCTTAATAAAACTTTTGCTCGACTAAAGGAGGATGTCAGGTATGCTTATATTTTACTCTGTGAAGCTTCCGTTTATCGATGTCCTGTACCAGAGAATTTTTGGCTGTCCCATTTAGAAGATTGGGATCGGGATGCAGAAGAACAAAAAGCAGCGTTAGATGTTTTAAGAGATCGATATTTATTGGAGGAATTAGTTGAAGAAAATCAATGTTTATTAAGACAGCATAATTTGATTAGAAGTGTGTCTTTGGAACATTTAAAACAATTGGAGGATGAGGATGAATAACTTGATACCTCCTAGCGAGTTAATTTTGAAAGAGCTTGGTATTGATCGAATTACTATAAAATCTCTTGATAGTATTAAACGCGCTAATTATAGATCTGTCATCAACTGGCTAACTAAATATAAAGCTAAGTCAGACGCTTCTAATTTAGAACAAATAAGAGGCTACTTAGAAGCTTTTTATCATCTCTGTAATATAGAAGAATGGGATAAAGCTAGTAAACTCCTTTCAATTCGCCTCAATACTCCTACTAATGAAGAGTTACACAAGCAACTCAAAACTTGGGGATACTATCAGGAACAAATTGAAATTTATCAAATAATTTTTAAAAAAATTGCTCGACATTGGGATGCTATTTGCTTAGAAGGGTTAGGCAACGCTGCGTTTGCAGGTGGCAATATAAAAGAATCAATTGAATACCATCAAAAGCAATTAGAAATTGCTCAAAATTTTCTTGATCAAGAAAGGCAGATTTCTGCGCTGATTGGATCTGCAAATTCTTTTAAGTTTCTAGGTAAATATGATGAGGCTACTAAATATTATTTAAAAATTTTAGAGATAGCTTTCCAAATTGCTAATAAACAAGGAAAAATGATGGCACTAGGTGGTTTAGGTAATATCCAGACCTATTTAGGGCATTACGGAATTGCGATTGAGTACCATCAGCAACAGTTAAACATAACAAAAGATATAAGCGACAATTTAGGTAAAATTGATGCTTTGCTTGGTTTAGGTCAGGCTTATCTTTATCTTAAAAACTATTCAAAAGCACTTGATAGCTATGAAAATAGTTTAGAAATTGCTAAAAAAATTGAAAATAAACATCTAGAGCTAAAAGCAATATCTGGTTTAGGAAGAACTTATTATGAGCTAGAAAAATATGAACTAGCAACTCATTATTATGAGAAAATTAAAAAAAATGCTCGTGAAATTAGTTTGCCATTAGAAGAAGCAGAAGCTATAGCAAATCTAGCAATAGTTCAAAGAGAATTAAACAAAAATTCTCCTGAGAATTTAGAAAAAATCACTAATAGTCTTAACGAATCTTTATCTATTTTTAATGAAGCAGGCAATCCTCTTCAGATAGCTGGTATTCTGAAAGAATTAGCAAAAACTTACGATTGTTTAGGAGATATCAAAACAGCAAAAAAATATTGTCAACAAGCTTTAGAAATAGCTATTGATTTAAAGCTTTCATTAAGAGATGAATGTGATGAATTAATAACTAAGTATTCAATTAATATTGATCAAAATAAAATACAACTTATAAAAACTAAAGAAATTGATAAAAATCAATGTGAGTCATTAAAAAATGAAATTGATGTCGTTATCATCACAGCAACTGGAGTAGAATTGAAAGCCGTACTAGATTTACTCAAACCTTACCCTCGAAGAAATAACAGTTATGTTTTCAAAGTATTTGATAAATTTGGAACTTATTATTTAGGAAAATTTGGATCTTATAAAACTGTTGTTACGAAGTGTAGAATGGGATCTACTGAGGAAAATGCTTCTAAAGATGTAACTAGAGAAGCATTGAGAATGTGGAAGCCTAGAGCTATTATTATGGCTGGAATAGCCTTTGGTCAAGACTCAAATAAACAGAAAATAGGAGATGTATTAATTGCTTCGGAAATCATTTTTTATGAAAAACAGCGTGTTGGAAAAAATAGCATTCCTCGAAGTCCTATTCCTCCAAGTAATCGCACATTATTAGATCGCTTTGAAACTGTTCATGATTGGAATTTTAAAAATCACGATAATTTACCATTTGAAATCAGAGTTGGTTCTATATTATCAGGGGAAAAATTAGTAGATGAGCCAGTTTTTAAAGCCAAATTATTTAATCAGTATCCTCAAGCAATAGGAGGAGAAATGGAAGGTGCTGGATTATGTTCAGCGGCAATAAGTGAGGGAACGGCATGGATTTTAGTTAAGTCTATCTGCGATTGGGCAGATGGAAATAAAGATAAAAAATATCAGGTTTTAGCTGCTAATGCTGCGGCTTCTTTGGTGCATCATGTATTATCTCAGTCAACTGTATTAAATGGAATTAAAAAGCCTTTTTATGATTGATTTATTAAAACATTAATTGAATTTGTAAGAATAAGATGAGTAAGCAAGTTGAACTAGATGTAAAAACAAAAAAAGCTTCAGAAGAAACGAGTATTACTCCTTCTGGTGAGAAAATTTTAGCACAGCTTGGTATAAATTCAGCCTTGGTTAAAGCGATAAATCAAGGTATAAAACGATCATACTATCGAGCAGTGATTAATTGGCTTACGAAATATAAGGCTAATCCAGAAGATTCTAATTTAAAGAAGGTGAAAGGTTTATTAGAGGCGTTTTATAATCTGTGTCAGGTTGAAGATTGGGAGGAAGCAGAAAAGTTACTTTTAAATACTCCTACTAGGGAAGAATTGCACAATCAATTAGGTACTTGGGGTTATTATTACCAACAGATTGAGCTATATACAAAACTTATTGGTGAGATTATTTATAGCCAAAATAAAACTTTTCTGAACGCTCTTGCAAATGCTTACTTTACAGTTGGTAATTACGATCAAGCTATTCATTACCATAATCAAAGATTAGCTCAAGAACAGAAAAGTGGGAATCAAGAAGGAGAAGCAATATATTTAAAAAATCTTGGGGTTGTTTACTACTCTATCGGAGATTACATATCAGCTATCCAACTTTTCGAGAAAAGTTTAGAAATCAATAAAAAATTAGAAGATTTACATGGAGAAGCTACGGTATTAGGCGAGCTAGGTAATGTTTATCATGACAAAGGTAACTATATAAAAGCTATAAAATGCTGGCACAAAACTTTAGAAATAATGCAGAAGTTTAATGATTTTCAAAGAGAAGTAGGCTCTTTAGTAAATTTAGGATTTTATACAAAAGTATTAATAATTTTGACCGAGCAATTGAACTGCTTCAGCAAGGTTTTGAAGTTTTCAGTAAGATCGATAATCTACAAGGACAAGGGAAAGCGCTTAACAACTTAGGAGGAGTTTACTTTAGATTGGAAAATTATGATAAAGCTCTCGAACTGTATCAAAAACGGCTGAAAATTGCTAAAAGATCAGGTGAATTGGAAGGTGAGCTAGTAGCAACAGGAAACTAAAAAGTTATTAAAACGAGCAGGAGATGCCAAACTATCACCATGAGTAAAATTGCTCTATCAGGCGAACTACTTTTACAAAATATACAGATTAATTCAAAAATAATAAAAACCATTAAACCTCATTGGAAACGGACTTATTATCGAGCCGTTATCAACTGGCTAACTAAGTATAAACCTTCTCAAGATGGGTCGAATCTAGACCAAATTAAAGGCTACTTAGAAGCTTTCTACCATCTCAGCGAAGTAGAAGACTGGGAAAAAGCTATGAAAATATTTTCTACTCGACTTAATACACCAACTAATGATGAATTACATAATCAACTCAACATTTGGGGATACTATCAACAACAAATTGAATTATACAAGAAAACTCTGGGTAAAATAGATACTAATTTTGATACTATCCTGTTAAATGGTTTAGGAAACTTATACAACTCTTTAAGCGATTATCATCAGGCAATTGAATGCCAACAGCAACATTTAAACATTGCTAAATCTATAGGTGATCGCTTAGGAGAAGGGATAGCTCTTGGAAATTTAGGGTTGAATTATTATTACTTAGGAAACTACCTAAAATCAATAGAATATTCTCAAGAAAGTTTGATCATTGTGTGGGAACTTAAGCAACGTCGAGAAGCGGGTGCGGCTTTAGGTAATTTAGGACTTGCTTATAAAGCTTTAGGAGATTACCAAAAAGCAATTAAATTTCAAAACTTACGTTTAGCAATTACCAGAGAAATAGGTGATCGCACAGGAGAGGCACAGTCTTTAGGAAACTTAGGTGTACTTTATAATAGCTTAGGAAATTATACTCAAGCCTTAGAGTATCATCAGCAATGTTTAGCCATTGCTAAAGAAATAGGCGATCGCTTAGGGGAGGAACAAGCATTAGGAAATTTGGGAATCAGCTACCAAAATTTGGGACAATATGCTGAAGCGATTAATTGTCATGAGCAAAGTTTAGCGATCGCGCGGGAAATTGGCAACCGTCTAGAAGAGAGCAGCAGTCTAGGAAATCTTGGAAATATTTATATAAGTTTAGGCCAATATACCAAAGCTATTGAGTATCATCAAAATGGTTTGGTAATTTCAAGAGGGGTTGGCGATCTTAGCGGTGAAGCAGCTTGTTTGGGAAGTTTAGGGATTGTGTATGATACCTTGGGAGATTATGAACAGTCAATTGAGTACCATCAGCAACAATTAGCTATCTTTCAAGAGATTGAAGATCGTCACGGAGAGGGTGTTGCTCTAGGAAGTTTGGGAAATGCCTACTTCTCTTTAGAAGATTATGATAAAGCTGTTGATTATTATCAGCAACGCTTAGAAATTGCTCAAGAAATAGGCCATAGAGGAGGAGAAGGATTTGCGCTCTTGAGTTTGGGAAATGTCTATTTTTCTCAAGAAAATTATGAGGAAGCAGGTAAGTTTTATCAACAAAGATTGACTATAGCTCAAGAAATAGGCGATCGCTGGGGAGAGGGAAATGCTTTATGTAATTTAGGAGCAACTTTTATACGACTTAATGAATATACACAAGCTTTAAAATATTTACAATCTTCATTAGAAATTTGTCAAGAAATTAAGACTCCTTATACTGAGGCTAAAGTTCTCCAGAATTTAGCGGCAGTTTATCGAAAGTTGGATGAGCCAAAATTAGCTTTAGAATATTGCGATCGCGCTTTATTTCTTGCTACAGAATTAGGGATTTCCTTAGCTCAAGAATGTCAAGAATTTAAAGAACTATTACTTAGTGAACAGTAAATACCGATTCAAGCTAGAGATAACAAAGCGAAAAAAACAATAATTAGTAGGTAATATATCGCTCTATGCGCTTCTCAAGCATGAACAGGTAGATCCAGAAATGCTGGCAAATACAGACTACCTCGGTGATGAATTGGATGCTTTAGCAGAGGTAATTCGGCCTGCGGATGCCATTATATCGCCTCGTGGACTTTCACCTGTTAAGAAGCCAGTGGTTGCGTAGAGGGGAGTCTGATGGATTTGTTTTTGAAGCGCGATCGCATTTTTTTCGACAAAAATGGTTATGGATGGATTAACTCAGCTTGATTCATTTTCTTGTGTAAGGGACTTCATCGAGTCTTGTATTTCTTGAACCAATGGAATCCCTAAGTCTGTAGCTATCTGTAACGCTTGTTCGTAATATTTTTGTGCTTGTTGGGGTTGATTAATTTTATGATGGAGTTCGGCTAAATTTTTAAGAGATTCAGATACTCCTGCACGGGAGTCAATTTCTTGAAAAATGGTCAAAGATGTCTGTAAATTTTCTAATGCTTCATCATATTGTTCTAGCTTTATTTGTGTATTTCCCAAATGACCCAAAACAAAGCCTTCTCCTTGGCGATCATTAATTTCTCGTAAAATAACTAAAGCTTCCTCAAGGTAGTAAATCGCCTGTTCATACTCTCTTGAATCAAGATAAGCATTCCCAAGATTACCCAATGCTATGCCTACTCCTCTGCGATCATCAATTTCTTTTGCAATCATTAAGTATTGCCGATAAAGATTAATTGCCAGTTGATAATCCTGTAAACCACAGTAAGCATTCCCAAGATTACCTAATGCTGTGCCTTCACCTCTACGATCGCCAATTTCTCTTGCAATTCTCAAGTATTGTAGATGGTAACTAATAGCGTGTTGATACTGTCCTAAATAATGGTAAGTAAGCCCTAAATTGCCTAATATATGGCTTTCACCCCTGATATCTCTAATGTTTTTTGAAATGGCTAAAGCCTGATGGTATAACTCAATCGCCTGTTGATACTGTCCTAAAGAATTGTAAGTAAGCCCTAAATAAACCAAGGCTATGCTTTCATTTTTTCGATCATTAATTTTATGAGCTATATTTAAACTTTGATGGAAAATTTCAATCGCAGCACTATATTTACCGAAAATATAATTGGCATTTCCCAAACAGTTGTATAATTTTATATCTATAGATTGGCTTAGATGTTGTAAAAGTATTGTACAAATTTCTACTTGTACTTGGTAGTAGCCCCATGTACCAAGCTGTTCCAAAAGCTCCTCTTCTGTGGGGGTATCTATTTGAAGAGAAAGAATTTTGTAAGCTGCTTCCCATGCTTCAACTTCACATAGATGATAGAAAGCTTCTAAATATCCTTTAACTTGCTCAATCCTAGAAGAATTTTCTATTGGTTTATAATGCGTTAACCAGTTAACAACTGCACGATAATTAATTCTCTGAAGATGAGTTATATTGGGGTTGCTTAATAGGGTAGCTCGTATTTCAGATAAAATAGCCTTTTCTACGTCAGATTGTGTAGGAAGCGAGTTTAGCTCTATTGAATCAATTTCAATTTTTTCCTCATCTGAATCTAATTGTTTTAAATGTTCCAGTGCTATACTTCTAATCAAATTATGTTGCCTTAACAACCATCGATCATTATCAACTAATTCCTCAACTAAATATCGGTCTCTTAATATATCTAAAGCTGCTAATTGTTCATCCTCATCTCGATCCCAATCTTCTAAATGACTCAGCCAAAACTCCTCTGGTACGGGACACCGATAGACAGAAGCTTCACAGAGTAAAATGTAAGCATACGTTGCATCCTCTTTAAGCCGAGCAAAAGTTTTATTGAAGCGCGATCGCACATTTCGTCTTAAAGTTTTTGTAAAGCGATCCAATTTAAACGAATCTTCTCCAATTGTTTTACCTGTTTGTGCTTCTGCGAGCAACTTTTCTACTTCTTCTATCTCACTACCATATTTGTTCCAGTAAGCGATAACATTACCATTAAAAGGTTGATTTTTAATTTCCCCAGCTATCACTCGCAACGCCAGAGGATTACCTTCGTAAGCAATGCCAATTCTTTCCAAATAAGGTCTGCTTACTGATTCTGGACTAATATCTACCCCAATTTTTTCAAACAATGCTAACCGTTCCTGTTCTTTCAACCCACTTAGAGCTTGGCAATACCAAAAATTTGTAAAGCGCGATCCTATCTCTACAATTTGTCTCGGTAAATCCTGGGAAGTAATAATAATACAACTAAAACAGGAATCTGAGTTGAGAAAAGCAGTAAAAAATTTCACCCACCATTCATCTTTAAAATCACTCCATCCTTCCTCTTCATTTCCCTGCAAAATGTTTTCTAAAGAATCAATTTGTATTAAATAACGATTTTCTTGCAGGTGTTTCAGTAACCGATAAAGTAATCTGTGAGTATCATTACGAGCATCAGGTGTAATCAATTCTCCCCACTTTTCCAAGCATTGAGCAGCTACACTAGCAAAATCAGAAGACTTTTCCTCATTATCAAAATTTACTTGATAATATTTACTCCAATCTCCCTTAAACCAGTCTTCTAAATCAAGTGCTAATTTTTCCCCTAGAGCAGTTTTACCAATTCCGGTCATTCCCACTAGAAGGAGCAGACGACAGGATTCTCGAAGACGATTACATAACTCCTGAACCAAACTTTCTCGGCCAACCCAAGCCTCATCATAGGCAAAAAAATTGCGACTTACTAGCTCAGTGATAAATTTTTGATTAACATCAGATAATTTACTAGCGATTGCTGGTTGATAAGCTTCCTCCTGTGAAGTTAAATTTATAGGCTTTCTGGATTCGATTTCTATCACTGAACGAATCTCTTCCTTGGTTGTTATTTGTACATCTTCTAAATAGAAAACTTTAACTGGTACACCCCACTTATTAATCAAAATAACCCTAATTCTCCCCTTTGCTTCCTTCTGCCCTGCCGTCAATAAAAATCTAACTTCTCCATAACTCCCCCCAAAGCGATGCAACACTAAAACCGATTCATCAACAGATTTAACCTTAAAAAAATCACTATCTACTTGACAAAAAATAGGGTATTCTTCCTCCTCATATTGCCACTCAAAACCCTCCTCGACTTCTAAATCAATGGTCATTAAATAGGTTTTTCCTGCCTGTGCTTCACGAGGATAACTAATAATCGGTTTAACGGATAATAAAGCAGACTTTTCAGACTTCATAATTAACCCTCCGCAAGAGACAGTTTTAGGAATACATTAGGATGACCATAATAAACATACATAAAAGTGTAGAAATATAAAGCACAAATATCCTCATTACCCGGTTCATCTCGCAATCTTTGGTAAATGCGATCGCGTAAAGACCTTAAGATTTGAGGAACAGTTAAACGATAATTTTTCTCATATTCCTGAAAGAATTCCTGAGAAATTAGAGTTGCATAATTTTCCTCAACTTCTGTTAATGTACCAATCACTCCCTTTGCTCCTCTTTCCAGAAAAGATGTTATAAATCCTACTCGATAACCCTTAGAAAACTGATCTCTAATTAGTTCAAAATGACAAGCATTCATAAAGATAATGCTCGAATAATATGATGAAAACTCTATGCCTTGTAAATAACAATTAAAGCTGTCATAAGATAATATTTTTTGACTAAAAGTAGTTTCTAAAAAGCCATGACGAGCAATATAAACTAACCCAATAGTTTCTTTTTTTTCTTTTAAATGAGTTAAAAAAGCCTGATTCTCAGAAAAACAAACTGATTGATAACTCTTTAAACTTTTAATTTCCTCTAATTCCTCCGTCTTAGCATAAATTAACACATCCCCCTGACAACAATCAGCAGAAGACTGAGGAGAGGGGATAGAATAAATCTTATCCCAATTTTCCAGATCGGGAATATCTAGCCACCGTATTAGATTAACCCTTATCCCTAAAGGTTGTTGGCGCAGAGGTAACATTTCCCAAGGAATGACAAAATCCGTGCCATCGTTAATAATGAGATCAGATAATTCTTCTAATTCCCGTAGCCATCCTAATAGTTTACCAATAGGACATCGACTTCTGTAACGTTGCAATTGTCCCAAAATTTCACTCGCACGTTGTTGAGAGTTGATAAGCTGACTAAGGGTAATGGGAGGTGGGGGACTGGTTTCTGTTTCCTTTGGATTATCCCATGCTATATTATGAAGACGAAGAAAATAATTATTTTCCTGCTCTAACACATACAAAATAGCTACATTGCTCGGAAATTTTTCTTCTAAATCAATAAAAGTAATTTCTTCTGAATACTTCCCTATCGTTGAGCTTTCTTGAAAAAGTGATTCTCTTTTACGGTGCGGTAAATTTCTTAATTTTCCTAAATCAGGTTTAATGATCTCAGGTTGCTTAGTTAGATGACGATAAAGAGATTCATAGCCTTTCTCAGAATCTAATTTGTAGCAAGTAAAACCCTTAATAACAAAAGGAATATATTCTTCATATTCTGTTGCAAAAACTACAGGAATAAACTTAGTATTTTCCCCAAAATCATCATACATTTCTTGAGAAATAACTGCCCCTTGCCAAGTAACACTTTGTCCTTTTTGAGCTTCTTCTAACCCGCGAAATCTTCGATTATATATTTCTGTACAAACCACCAAAACAAAATCAGCCAACTCTAACTGATTTAACATCCAACGCAGCCATCCTTCAGAGGGAGATTGTTCATATTGATCAATATTACAATCAATTCCCTCACTTCGTAAGCGATTAGCTAAACTCAAAACTCTATCTTTATGTTCCTCTGAATCATGAGTATAACTGATAAAAACTTGAGGAATAATTTGCCCCCCTTCCACCTTCTCTAAAGCATCATTTTTACTTGCTTTCGGAGACGATGCTTGCTTCAGTTCCGAGGGTAATGAAGAAGATTGTTTGACTCCTTCACGCTTAGTAATTTGCCCCCAAAAATCCCCAGACATTACTCATCCACCTCCCATGTTTCCAGAGGTAAAATATCGGCAATTTTCGCTTGAAGTGCCTGTGCTAATTTGACAGGTAAATTGGCATAATATTTCGGTTTTGGATTGAGTAACACTGTTTCTACCTCATTAAGGGCAGCAATTTGTTGACTCACAAAGATTGCATCCTCAATTCCCTTTTGTTTTACCGGTAAAGTAGGTTTTTGATTCAACCGACTCGCTTCTAGAGGTATATTGCCCCTACCATCGCTAATAATGACTAATACCCCTTGCTGAATCAAACTTCGTCCATGTTGTAAGGCATGACGTAAGGTTTGCAAGGCTAAATCTAATCCATGCGCTAGGGGTGTAGCGTTTCCCCTTCCCGCATCTAAACCCTTGCGAATGCGCGGAACAAGGATATTTTGAGCCATAATCTTTTGTGCCTGTAATTCCTGTCGTGCTTCGGCAGAACCCACCTGAATTAGGCATATATTCGCCCTTTCTGTATAGGCCCACTGTAAATAGGGTAAAAGTGCCTCTTGCCAACGACAATCCCGCAAACAGGTATAATCTAATACTACAGTTAGCATTTGTTCGGCAACCGTAGCCCGTCGATACCGCCTTAAATCAGTTGATTGCAAAATTAAGGGTATGGGTAAAGATTGAGAGACTTGTTCATTAGGTAAAGCTTGACGACGGAATCCTTGAAATTTAGCCGCTTCTAATAAGGTACTCACTAAAGCTAAATCTTGTAGCGTTTTCGTCGGTTCTACTCCAATAATTACCCCTCGCCCTGAACCAACAGATTTAAAGCGACGGGGAGGCAACCGGAGAGAGGCGAATTCCCGCTCAACAGGTGTGGTATCTTCAGGATAAGGATCGGCGATCGCAACCCGTTCTATTCCCAAGGAAGTCGATGGCAATATCTCCCTATCTTTAGGTTCATAAACCGGTTCTAATTTAGGTGTTTCCTTGAAGGAATCTGAACTAGATAGCTCAACTAAGGGGGATTCTGTCGGGATTGAGGGGGGTTTTGGTGGGGAAAATGTGTTTTTTTTCGGTTTTTCAAAAGTAGTTTGCTTGAGTAACTTTAACCCCATCATACCTGCCGCTTGATCGATTTCTTGTTCCGTTACCTGATAGACTTGCTCTAATTGGGCATTGGTATAAGCTAACCTCAGTAAAGTTAAATCTCGTCTAATACTCTGTCCCTCTGCCGTATAATCAAGAATACGGCTTCTAGCTTCTGGGATAATGTTGGGAAAATGCGCTCGTGCTTTGTGCAGAATTGTCTCAATATGCGGCGATAAAGAGAAATTCTCTTGAGTTGGAGTAACATTTTGCGGTTGTAACCATTTCTCAATCTGTGTGGATCGATCAGTAGTTGTAATTTCTGCTTCACTAAAGCGTAAGGCAAAGCGATCTAACAAATGAGGGGAAACTAATCCAACTCCCTCGCGGGGACATCCTGCTAACCAGCATAAATTCGGTTGCCAACGTTCCTGATGTCCGTGACGTTCCAGATACCCAACCTCTGACCCCATCAACATAACACAAGCCCTAGCCGCCGCCAAACTCAAGCGAGTTAAGTCTGGAATCATAACGATTCGTAATTCGGGAATTTTTCCTCCAGAAAGTAAACCCGATCGCCACTCAAAAGACTGTTTTGTATTATCCTGACTAAAGGTTAAGCTTCCCCACAAATCCTCCTCAGTTTCGATTGTCCCTAACTCGATAGTAGAAACTTGCTCTTCCGTCACTGTTTCTAACAGATGAGTCATGATTTGGGCAGTAGCCTGTAGACTAGCAATAGAAGCATCAAAAAATAGAAGACTCCGCAAGCCAGGATTGAGGGCAGCACAGGCTAAACCCCGTAGGAGAGGATTGGTAAAATCTGCTATTACCTTACTCACTCTCTAAAATCTCCGCTACAGTCTCATTATCTTGGTCATGCCACACCCCCTGATTACTCTGTGCCATTTCTGGCCGACGGTGTTGAAGGGCTAAAGGGACTACTGCCCGAATATGTTCACTATTGACGGTTTCTGCCCCTTGTAACGCAGCACAAGCCCGCGCCGCCATTGCTAAGATAAAATCTCCTCGGTTGCCTTCTACTTGAAACCTTTTTCCTAGCGTAATACATTGATTAAGTGCTTTTGAGGCAACTTTGATGCTATAAACTTTTTCCTTTGCTGCTTTTAGCTGTTGAACTTTTTCCTGATTTTCTTTCTTGGCTAATTCTAAAAATTCTGATTTGTTCTCCAAATCAAGCTGAACAAGTGCTTCTTCAAAGGCGAGAACATTTTGCAGAATCGCTAATCTGCGCTGTTCTTCCATCTCGGCGGTAACACTAACCATTAAACCAAAACGATCAAGCAACTGGGGACGCAAACCTCCTTCTTCTGGGTTCATCGTTCCTACTAAGGTAAAAGACAAGGCTTTTTGCTCACTCTGCCCTTCTCGCTGCACCACTAGCACTCCTGTTGAGGTGACATCGAGGATGATATTGACAATATGATCGTCTAATAAGTTAATCTCATCAACATAAAGCAGTTTTTTGGCGGCTTCTTCTAATAAACCCGCTTGCCAAACTGCCTTACTCTGCATCAATTCATCAATTTTCCAGCCTCCCACTACCCGATCTTCTGTGGCATTGATCGGTAAAGTTACGGGTAAGTCCCCGTAAAGCATCTGCGAAAATGCTCGCACAGCCGTTGATTTGCCCGTTCCCCGATGTCCACTAATCAATACTCCTCCTAGCCGGGGTGCAATATAAGCAATTTCTAGGGCAAGTTTAAGTTGTTCTTGTCCGACAATTCGGCTGTAAGGGAGAATTGGGATCGGCGATATTGTATTCATGCCATTGGTTTTGATTCAATCTTGATCAATAATTTTATCCTAAACCTTGAGAAAGCTTGAATAAAGGGAATTTTTCCTAAATTATTGAGGCGCTGTTATAATAAATGAAGCTATAGTACAGATGATTGGTCTATGCTCTGTGCAGTTATTATTACCTCCCGAATCGAAGAGTATTCGGCGGTTCAGTCTCATTTAAGTGATCTTCACGAAATAGAACACCCACAAGGAACAGTTTACGAACGAGGAAATTTTACAGCCAATGAACAAACATGGGACATTTTAATCGCTGAAATTGAGGCAGGGAATGAAGCAGCCGCTTTAGAAGCAGAGAGAGCAATTTCTCATTTCAATCCTAATGTTTTACTGTTTATTGGAGTCGCTGGCGGAATCAAAAATGTCAAGTTAGGAGATGTGGTAGTGGCTGACAAAGTTTATGGCTATGAATCAGGTAAGGCGGCAGAAGAATTTTACCCTATACCAGAAGCCAGAAATACATCTTATAGATTACGAGAAAGAGCTAAAGCTGAAGCAAGAAATAAAGATAACAATTGGCTAAAAAGGTTAACATCTTTTAATTTATCTGTTCCTCCTCAAGTTGTTGTTGCTCCCATTGCGTCTGGTCAAAAATTGATTGTCTCAAATCAATCAACTGAGTTCCAGTTTTTACGCTCAAATTATGAGGATGCGATCGCTGTTGAATCAGGAGGTTTTGGCTGTCTTCAAACGGCTAAGGCTAATGAGCGACTTTTTGCGCTTGTTATTCGGGGCATTTCTTATCTAATTGATAACTTTAGTGAATCTGATGAAAAAAACTGGACAGAAATAGCTGCTCGTCATGCAAGCGCCTTTGCTTTTGAAATTTTAGCTAAGTTTAAACTTGAGCAAGAGAATATAAGTCAGCAAATTAGAGGTATTCAGTCAAATATAAAACGAGTCGAAGAGCAGATTAATGTTGAACAGATGGCTGAATTAATCAGTAAAAATCTTAACTCTAATTTAACTGATGAAATAAATAAGAAAATTGATTTTGTTAGTAAATTCCTTAAAAAAGGACAACTGAAACAAGCTTTTGACTATATAACTGACTTAACAGATGAATTGTGGCATAAAGCAGATGACAAAGCTAAATATCGTTTATTAGCTAAAACTGGCCTAATTCAATTAGGATTAGATCATTATCATGAAGGCGCATCAAACCTAATCAAAGCTAAACAATATAATCCAGACAATGAAACTGCATTGGCTTTAGCCGCCAGAGGACATATTTTACACAAACAATATGAGCAAGCAGAAATATTAATAGAGAAAGTTTTAGAAAAAAATCCTGCTAATGCACTTGCCTATTCTCTCCGTGTTGATATGGCTAACGAGGCAGATTCTATTGATAAGATTTTAGAGCAAATTCCTGAGCCTTATCGAAACGAGCCTGATGTTTTAATTGCATTAGGACAAGCTGCTTTCAATCGTCAACTTTATCCCCAAGCTGAAGAATGGGTTCAATCTGCCATTAATTTATCTGAGAAAGAAGGATATACAGATAATTTAAAAGTTTTACTAGGAGTAATTATATTAGAGCCTGTTACTCAAGATTATCTTCGAATTGCGTCTGGACAATTAAGTGAAATTAATCAGAAAAAATTAGAGAGAGCAGTTAAGTTATTTACGGAATTTCTCAAAGGAAATCCTTATGATGCAAACGATCTATCTCCTCTGGAATTAACTGCATTACCAAATCGTAGTGGTGCTTTGAGATTACTAGGTAAATATGATGAAGCCATTAGAGATATTGATCTAGTTTTACAGAGAGAACCAGATAATGCTTATTGCATTAAACAACGCGCTATTCTTGCTCATGAAAAAGGAAATGAAGAACAGGCTTATGAATTTTCTAAAAAGCTCCTTTCAAGTCCTGAAATACCTGAAGCTTCTATACTAGCTGCCAGTTCGTTGATAACTATGCAACGATTTCCCGAAGCACAAAAAATCCTCGAAGAGTTTCAACAAACGGAGGGACATGAAAAACTAAAGCAAGAAACAAAACGACTCCAAGTAGAAATTTATTTTAAATTAAAAGATTATAAATCTGCTCAGAAAATTCTAGAAGAATTGTTAAATGGAGATCCTGAAAATACATTTAATCTAATTTTGCAGATTCGGTTTAAAAATACAATTGATAGAGATAAAGTTTCTGATGAACTCATCGAGAAAGCTAAAAACTGTTTATTACTTGATACTTCTATCGCTGCGTCTTGGTCTTTAGCTGAAGAATTATATTATTTAAAATACTATCGTGATGCGGCTGAAATTTATGAGTTATTTGTTGATAAAACTTTAAATAATAGACTTACTCGTAATTTAGCTTATGCTTACTATTGCTCAGGACAATATAAACCGGCTTTAGAAATTTGTAACCAATTACTTAATAAATATGGTGCTTTGCAATATGCTTCTGAAATGGCTGCTAATATTTATGAAAGGATAGGGGATCTTACGGAAAGTAGTCGGATATGTGAAGATTATTTAAAAGTAGTTCCTGATGATAAAGTTATTCAGTTACGTTTAGCCTGTATTTATTATTTACAAAATAATTATATTGATTTAGATAATTTTTTAGACAAAAAAATTACTATTGATAACTTAAGTTCAGAGCATTGTTTTTATCTAGCTAGATTATATAAATCAAGACGGCGTATCAATGATTTTTTTGATGTCATTTATGAAATGAGAAGACAGTTTTATAATGAAACTGAAGTTCATGAATTTTATAATACTATTTCATGTTTAGAAGTTTGCAGAAATCAACCTAATAACGTAAATATAGAACGAATTGAAAATAACTGCGGAGTTCTTGTCAAAGATTCCCTTAATAACGAGCAGTGGTATATATTAGATGATCGGAATGATGCAGAGTTATCAAAACAAGAACTTAATTCTAGCCAAACGCTTTATAAAAAATTAATTGGGAAAAAAGTAGGTGATACAATCATTAAGTCAGAAACTTTTTTTGAACAGGAGACTTTAACTATAGTCGCTATAGAAGATAAATATTTTGCTGCCTTTCAACTTAGTCTTGATTTCCTAAAAAATTTATCTGATTTTCAAGGTCTTCAAGTAATTCATGTCCGAATGACAGAAGATCAAATTGCCCCTGATTGGCTTCAAAAATTTGATGAAATGCTACAACGGCGGGAAGATAATTTTGATCAGTTAAAAACTGATTATCAGCAAGGAAAAATTCCCCTTGGTTTATTTGCAAATATTATTAATAAGAATCCTATTGAACTTTGGGAAATGCTGGTTTGGCACTCTACTCCTTTAATCCACGCCTGGTCAAATTTTAATAATGAAAAATTTGAAGATTCTTTGACGATTTTACGAAAAGGGGGTTCTGTTGTTATCGATCCCATATCTTTAATGACAATTCACCAATTAAACATTGCTGACGAAGTAGTAAAAGCACTAGGAAAATTAGGTATCGCTCAATCAACTCTTTATTTATTCCAAAATGTTGTTGAGCAGATTCAAGACTGGGAAGCCAATGGTTTTGCCACTGTAGGGATAAGAGAAAACCAAAGAATTTTTCAGGAATTTACTCCTGAGCAAGTTGCTCAAAAAAGAAATTATTTTGAACAAATAATTCAATGGATTAATAATAATTGTTGCGTGTTTCCCTGTTGGAGAGCATTAGATATTGAGGTGGAGAAACGTGAACAACTTAATCAAGTTTTTGGTTTAGCTTTTGCTGATACTGTATTGATTGCCGGAGAGTCAGGACGTATCTTATATTCTGATGATCAATTTCTGCGCTGGTATGCTCATGCAGATTCAGGTGTTGGAGGAGTTTGGACTCAGGTTATCCTTAATTATTGCCGGCAGGTGGAATGTATTGATGAATCTAAATATCGTCAAGCAACTTTACAGTTAGTTTGCTGGGGATATGATCATACTAGGATCGACGCTAGTATTCTATTGGAAGCGGCTAGAAAGAGTGAATGGAGAGTAAAGTATCCGTACACCAGAGTTTTACAGGTTCTTAGTGATCCAAAATTGGAAATAAAGTCTGTTGTTTATGGGATTAGCGAATTTATATATCAACTTTACCAAGAAGTTGTAATTCCCGATATTAGAGATTACTTAATTCTTGAAATGTTGAGAACGTTAACTTCTAAACGTTCTAAAACAAACTTTATTAATATCTTGAATCAATTCATAAAAAAACGATTTATTTTAAACCCCGTCCATGAAAAAGAAGTTTTGTCGTTAATAAGAATCTGGCAAGATTGTCAGTCAATAATTACTTAAAAAATACTTTTTTTACATAGAAATAAAAAAATTTTAGTGAACAATCACCACAAACCCTATCTAGAGGTAGATTACCTGACCCCTCAAGACGGGTAGGCTCAGAAAGAAGTAGGTATTTGCCCTTTTGCCCTCGGATGAAGCTAGGCGCTTTGTTAATGGTTGTGAGAGTTGCAAAGGCTTGCTAACACAACTGTAAACAACAGAGACTTGAAAAAGTAGTTATGTCCTTCGACTTTAACAAGTTTTTAACCTCTAAATCCGCTAAACGTCACGTCCATCCCGTCGACCTTTTCCAGAGTCTAAAAGTGATCGACCCCGATGTAAAGGATCTTTGGCTGGCTCAGGGGGATGCTCTACGGCTCTGGCACGCCATACGAGATCATGAAGATGTGGCGCTCGTTCTCAATACGGGAGCGGGAAAAACAATGATAGGAGCGATCACCGCACAATGTCTCGTCAACGAAACGAATGACCATGTTCTCTACGTATGCAGTTCGATCCAATTAGTTGAACAAACCGCCAAAAAAGCCGAAGGTTACGGACTCAAATTTACTACTTATTATCGCAGCGATTTCAGCAATACACTCTACCAACGAGGGCAAGCTCCCTGTGTGACCACCTATCATGCCCTTTTCAATGGGAAATCTCGCTTTTTGCAAGATCTCCCATCTGCGATAATCTTTGATGATGCTCATACCGTCGAACATCTCCTGCGAGATGCCTTCAGCATCAAGATCAGACGAGAAACATTTCCCAAAGCCTTCTCCCAGATAGTAGAACTTTTTCGTGGCTATCATAGACTGATTCGCGCAGGAGTGGGTTATGAAGAAACTCAAAAACAAAGAAACGCCAATAACTATTGGTTCGTGCCACCTTTTGCCCTCTACGAACAATATCACGAATTAGAAAGGATTTTACTCGATGCGAATCTCGATGAGGAACTCGAAACCCTTTTCTCTTGGGAACACCTGAAGAATTATCTGGATATCTGCACCCTGTTCATTTCAGGTCAGGAAATTGTGCTTACGCCCCCCGTCATTCCCGTTAGTACCATTCCTTACTTTCAAAAAGGCATCCGTCGGCTTTATCTTTCAGCCACTCTCACGGCAGGGGATAAATTTATGAGAACTTTTGGCCGAGTGCCGGAGATCGTTGCTCCGAAAACCACCGCCGGCGAGTGTGAGAGATTAATTCTCCTCCCTTCGATGCACGAAGATTCTCCTGATGATGTGGCCATCGCTAAAAATATTATTCGAGAGCATAAAGCTTTAATTTTAGTGCCTTCTTATCGTCGAGAAGCAATTTGGTCTGATGTGCTGACCATGCGTGAAAAAGATAATGTTACCGAAAAAATAGAAAAATTCAAAGCCGCCCAATCGCCTGAAAAAATGTCATTAGTCAGTCGCTATGACGGGATCGATTTACCTGATAATGATTGTCGCGTCATGGTTATTGATGAGCTTCCGGCCAGTCTCAATCCTCTAGAAAAATTCTTTTGGGAAAGACTCGGTTTGGCCAAATATTTGCGCTCGGCGATTTCCTCCCGAATTATTCAGGCATTTGGTCGAATTTCGAGAGGGATGAGCGATTATGGGGTGGTGATCATCACGAGCCAAAAATTGCGAGATTGGCTACTTGAGCCGAAAAATCTGGCGACTTTACCCTTATTTCTGGTTCAACAACTGGAATTAGGGATGAGTATTTCCGAAGATACCCATCCGTTAGAGCTTGAAAAAGTGGCTAGAGGCTGTCTTAATCGAGAGCGAAACTGGCTTGACCTTTACAACGAAAAAATTCAAAAATCCAATTCAGATGTGGAATCTACCACCGATCCGCAAGCTCTCAGGATTTCGCAGACCGAATTCGAGTTCGGTCAAGCTTTGTGGCGACGCGATTATGAGGTGGCGGCTAAATGCTTGTCACAGTCTTTAGAAGAGACTTTTGAAGCGAGTGCTAACACGGCAGCGTGGCATCTTCTTTGGCTAGGTTATTGTTATGAGCGGCTTGGCCAGAAGAGGGAAGCGTATGAAGCTTACCAAAGGGCGCATAACATAGCCCACAATATACCTCCCTTGCACCTTCAAGATTGGTCAGACCTCACGCCGGAATTACCCGATCAAGTGCTGGAAGTAGCCCGATATTTGTACAGCGATCCTTTAGTTATGCAACAGTCTGTCCCCACAAATTTCGATCTCGACCTCGCCGTCCTTGATGGCACAGGAGATTCAGACCAAATTGAGGAGTCCCTAAGATTGCTAGGACAATATTTAGGTCTGATGTCGAGTCGCCCAGAAAAAGAGTTTGGAACCGGCCCTGACGTTTTCTGGGATGCGGGAGAAGGGCCTGTTTTATCCTTGGAAGTTAAATCGGACAAACAGTCTAGATCTTCTTATGTCAAAAAAGACTTGGGACAGTTGAGAGATCATTACCGATGGGTGATCAATCATAGCCAATCCCAGACGATTTACTCCGCTTTTGTGGGTTTATCGCTGCCACCATCACACAGTTCTAACCCTGACCCCGATATGGATGTCATCGAGTTGAAGGAATTTAAAGCGATAGCCCAACGGTTGAGGGCAGCTTTAGAAGATATCTGTAGCCAAGCTTTACCAACCACCTTACCCCAGAAGGTTTTTGAGGTGTTCAAGCAAAGAAATTTACTTTGGCCAGAGCTTTATCAAAATATTAAGAAATGTAAGCTCCACGAGCTTCGTCAAAAGCACTAATCACTAAATGAATGCTTACTGTAGGCTATAATATAGAGTCTTTATTAACCCCTTTTTTCCTATAGGATGTAAAATTATGTAACTTTTGTTGGTTGATTGAATTACCAAGAGCAATTTTAAGTGTATGATGAATTTATATAGTACAATTATACTAAATACGAATAGATAGGCACGATGAAGGCTGAACTCCTTAAAAGGTTGTTTCGGGCGATCGCTAGTTCTGATCCAGAAGCGCTCGACAAATTGACGTGCCTAGTTATAGAAGAGGAGCGCAGCAAAGGTCATACAGCCTTAGCTCAACAGTTAGAGAATATTAAGAGTAAAAATAAACAAGAAAAGCCTACTTCCAGTAGTCAGACACCACTTTCAACCCCGGAGACAACGCTACAGGATCTTCAGTCTCTACCGACCAGTAAACGTTTTAATCTTCCCTTGGTAACTTTTGTTCCTAGGGAGAAACTACGCCACCATATGATCTTGCCTGTAATGGTAGAGAAGCGTTTCCAACGAATTGAGCGTGAGTATGCAGCAAGAGATAGACTAGCTCATCACGGACTACGTTACCGACAAAAGATTTTATTATATGGTTCTCCTGGGTGTGGTAAAACTCTCGGAGCAGAGCGTTTAGCTTGGAATACAGGACTGTCACTTTTGAAAGTTCGTTTTGATGCAATGGTATCGTCTTTTTTAGGTGAGACGGCCAGTAATCTAAGATTAGTCTTTGAAAAAGCTTCCGAGTCTCCATGTCTACTATTTTTAGACGAATGTGATGTTATAGCCAAATCACGGGAAGATACTCAAGAGGTAGGAGAAATCAAACGAGTGGTTAATACATTTCTTCAAATTCTTGATGAGTATGAACCCAATTCTGGATTATTAGTAGCTGCTACCAATCTCAATAAATCACTTGATACTGCTCTTTGGAGACGATTTGATGATGTTATAGAGATTCCCAAACCTGGAGAAGCTGAGTTAAAATTTATAATAAAACAAACGTTATCAGCTATTGATGTTGGAGTTATTAATTGGGATGCTATAGTGCAAGACATGAAGGGATTTTCTGCGGCTCAAGCTGTTCGAGTCGCTCAGGATGCAGCTAAAAGAGCAATTCTTGAACGAGAAGAGTTAGTCATTCAAGAGCATTTAGAAGACGCTATCCAAGAAATTAAAGTGTCTTTTAGTTAAAAAATAAATAAGATAGAAAAAACTCAATGGTTGAACGATCTAAGGACTATTCTCATATTCCCCTCACACTAACAATACAAGGAACAGCTAAACCTTCACGCCCACCAAGATCTAATCCTAGATCATTAGCTAATTTGGGTAATCGTCAGGCACATGGCACTAAACTAAAAGCTAATGTGGACGCAATATTTTTCTCTTGGCAAGAAGAGGAAGAAAAAAGAGACGAAGAGGGTAAACCTAAACTCCCCAATGCTCGACGAGTTATTTTACAAATTGATCCAGACGCTTTTGATCCAGACAAATTAAAAAGCTATGGAATAGAGGTTATTGCAGAACTAGAAGATGGGTATATTATCGGTGCTTCAGCAGATTTAGAACTAAGTGCTTTACAGAAAAAAATAGAACAATTTCTTAAAGAAGAGCGTGGAGGAACTACAGTTGCTGGAATTTGGGAGCTTATAGAAGGATATAAAAAACCAGAATTGATTGTATCCCCTGAATTATGGAAACAATGGGATAAAATTAAAGATGATGATATATGGATAGTTGATGTAGGAATTGCTTGTTTAGGCCCTAAAACTAAACTCTCTAAATATCCCGAACACAAAGAAAATGAAACTGATGAAAAATTTTTGCAGAAAGTTAATCGCTGGATGAATAAGCGAGATATCACTTGCAGAGAATGGGATGATGAAAAATTAATTAGAGAAGATGATTTTCGTCAATTTATTTTTTCTTATCAAGGAAAAATTTTATCGATAGAAGAAGGAGAAAGTACAAAATATTGTGAATTACCCGATAGTTTTTCTTGTCGAATAGAAATTTCAGGCAAAGGATTAAAAGATTTAGTTAGTAACTACCCTTATATTTTTGAGGTTAGTGAACCAGATGAGTTTCTTGAAATGATTCAGCGTCAAGGTTTAGCTGATGCAGCAAGTCCCTCTTTTCAATTAGACCCTCCAGATAAAAATGCTCCAAAAGTTTGTATTATAGATAGTGGAATTCAAGAAAGACACTGTCTTCTAAGAGCAGCCATCGATGAAAATAATTCTCGCTCTTGGGTTCCTGGTGAAGTTAATATAACGGCTGATTATGTGAAAAACGGAGGACACGGAACAAGGGTAGCCGGTGCGGTTCTGTATCCTAATATAATACCTCAAACTGGAAGACAACAAGCTATTTGCTGGCTCCAAAATGCTAGAATTCTTAATTCTGATAATAAACTTCCTGACAAACTTTTTCCTCCAATTATTATAGAAGATATTGTTAATATTTATCATTCAACAGGAACAAGACTTTTTAATCATTCAGTTACTGGCTCTGTGCCTTGTCAAACTCAATATATGAGCGCTTGGGCAGCTACCATTGATCAACTTACATGGAAAAACGATATTTTATTTATTGTTGCTGCGGGGAATTTACCTATAGATAACAGAATAGGGCAGACAAGATTATCAATAAAAGATCATTTGGCAGCTAATCGGTCTTATCCAAATTATTTACTTGAAGACTCTTGTAGAATTGCTAATCCTGCTCAAAGTTTTCAAGCTTTAACAGTGGGTTCAGTATCACATAAGTTCTATAATCAATCTTCTCTAACTTCAATGGCACAACCCGATCGCCCCTCGGCTTTTTCCTGTTCAGGATTTGGAATTTGGGAGAGTATTAAACCAGAAGTTGTTGAATATGGAGGTGATTTAGTTACCGATGGAAATATACCCCCTAATCTGACTCATCCAAAAGAAGTGTGTCCTGAGTTAGTGCGCTCAACTTTACATGGTGGATCTGCGATCGCATCTGATACTATTGGAACTTCATTTGCAGCACCAAAAGTTACTCATATTGCTGCTCGTCTTGCGGCTCAATTTCCTAAAGAGAGTTGTTTATTGTATCGTGCGTTAATTGTGCAGTCTGCCCGATGGCCAGAGTGGGCAAGGGCTAATAAGGAAAATAAATTAGGAGTAATCCGTTCTTTTGGTTACGGTATTCCTAATCTAGAGCGAGCCAGTCGTAATTCTCCTAACCGTGTTACCTTATATACAAAAGGAGAACGGAGAATAGAAGCTAGACAAGCTCATATCTATCAAGTGAAACTTCCAAAAAAACTAATTTCGCCTGGAGAAGAGTTTGAAATTTTATTAGAAGTGACCCTTTCTTATAAAGCTCAACCTCGTAGAACAAGACGTAATCGGAGAAGATATCTTTCCACTTGGTTAGATTGGGAATGCAGTAAAAAAGGAGAAGATCCTCAGCAATTTTTAAAAAGAGTATTGGACAAATATGAGGCTCCAGAAAACACAGAAAAAGGACAAGGAATTTTTAAGTGGATGCTTGGGAGACAAAAAAATTATGGAATAGTTAAAGACGTTTCCAGAGGTTCAGGGACTATTCAAAAAGATTGGACAATAGTCAACTCCTACGAGCTTACAGAAGCGTTTTGTATTGCTGTAGTGGGTCATGAAGGCTGGAACAATGATCCAGATGCTTATGCTCCCTATTCTTTAGTCGTCAGTTTTGAGGCACTTAAGGCTGAAATAGAAATTTATACAGAAATTGCCCAAGTACAAGTGCCGATTGAAGTTGAACAAGAAGTACAAATTTAGGCGATTCAATTTAATCGAGTAATTTCTAATTTAATGAAGATCAATATCGTGTTTGAGGAGTAGCCATAGATGTAAGTGATCGAAGATCACGCACATACAAAAAAGCTTTACCCTGCAATCTTTTAAGTCCAAATGAGCCTATTCAAGAATCTAAGCTACGCGCTCCCAATCGAAAGCAGAAAATAATATCTTACAAGCAATTATAAGTTAAAGTATAAAATAAAAAAAAAGACTATTAATTAAGGAATTTTTCTTTATTTTTGCGGTTTCTCTTGCCAGTTTAGGGGGAAGTTTGTTCTTATAAAGTTAATTACTGTATTGCGTGGTATGTTTTTTCTCTTCTCCACATCTGTCTGCGTCAGATTGCGGGAGATCTCGTCGGGGGTCGTGTTAGCACAACTTCCGGCGTTGTTTTTGGAGAGGAAAAAAATGTTATTAAGAAGAATTAGACAAAAAATTTATGTTCGACAATATTTGTAAGTTTTTGGCAGAAAATTTTCCCGATGATTTTGCTCAATGGTTGATCGGTTCGCCCGTCCGCCTATCGCGTTTAAGTCCGTCTGAATTGTCCAATGAACCAATTCGGGCAGATTCTTTAATTTTACTGCAATCCGATGAGTTAGTCTTACATATAGAATTCCAGACTAATCCAGATGAACGAATGGGGTTCCGTATGTTAGATTATCGGGTAAGAGTCTATCGACGTTTTCCTCGTAAAAGAATGCGTCAAGTTGTGGTTTATTTAGCTCAAACCAGTTCAGAGTTAGTCTATCAAGATCGCTTCGAGTTGGAAAATACTATTCATCGTTATGAAGTGATTCGTCTTTGGGAACAGCCACCAGAGCCTTTTTTACAATCTTTGGGGTTATTACCCTTTGCGGTGCTGTCACAGACCGATAATCCTACAATGGTATTAAGCCGCGTAGCTGAGGTTGTAAATCAAATTACTGATAAGCAAGTTCAAAGTAATTTGGCTGCGGCTTCGGGAATTTTGGCAGGATTGGTTTTAGATAAATCTTTGATTAAGCGTTTTTTCAGGAGCGATATTATGAAAGAATCAGTCATTTATCAGGAAATTTATCAAGAAGCTGAAGAAAAAGGCATTTTAAAAGGCAAGATAGAAGGAAAAATCGAAGGTAAGCAAGAAAAAGCTGAAGAAGTTGCGCTTAATTTACTCAGAATGGGTTTAAATTTAGAGCAAATTGTTCAAGCAACAGAATTAACTCTTGAACAAGTACAAAGTTTACAAAGGCAATTAGATTAAAAATTCAAACCTTATTTAGGGACTTGCGTTTTGTTAATTACATCAGTCGGGAACTCGCATTCTCCCCCAGTCAAGTTGCGGCTACAACTTCCGAGAAAATGAGTATCTGGCTGGTATTTTATATCTACGCAAGTCTCTTAATCAATTAATAAGGCAATTTTCTTTATATATAGACAATTAAAAATTTTACTCCACTCCGTCCAGCTTTGCTCCTGCCCTTTAGAATAAGCTCCTCCCCGAAGATGAGCATTAAATACAAGTGGGTTGAGATGAAGTGAGTGACCAGATGTCACACACCATTAGTAAAACTCTTACTAGGTATAATCCTTAACCAGTTTAGACGATTGTTATCTAATAGTAAATTTTCAAAAATTTAAATATTCCCGAAAAAACAAATAACAAGAATTCAAGAACTTTTCTTTGATTTTGCTGTATGAGTTGCCGTTCTATTCTTAATCCGCTTTCATTGGGATAACTCGCATTTGTCATCCCATTCAACTCGGATAACAAGGAGGAATTGACCTTGCATGAACTCACTGATAGAACAAGCAATTTTAAGCAAAAAGGAGGGACAAGACTTACTGAAAATTGTTCATCAAACGCAGTGGCGTAGTTACCTAAAAACGATTGGTTTAAATCCCGATGAACAAATTAGCCTCAGTTGGGAAAATGTTGAAGATTTACTAGCCCTGCAACTGTTTCTTAAGGCTAAAGCCGGCAATAACCAACATAACAAAGCGCAATTTTCCCAACTTTACCAAAAAGGGAGAACAGCCGTTTTAAAAACCCTTTGCCGTCTAGAAATTCCTTTGAAGTTGGAGAAAAAGAAACTCATCCGACGCTATCGAACTCAAATTTTACCTAATAGAACTATCAGGATATAAGGTTTAACTTTCTCCTGAATGGATCGCTAAAAGTCCAAATTTCCCTATCCACCCATGCTATTTCATCCCATTATTTATGATCATTTCACCACCTCCAGTCAAAGAGCCAAAAACTTCTCTTATCCAAAAGCTCAAAGCGGTTACTCTACCCCTTGGATTAATCGGTTTTGGCATTTTAAATGGCGCAGCCGGCAATCGGGTTCTGGTAATAGTCGGGGTCGTATCCGGCTCGGTTGCCTTCGTACAACCGTATCTTGAGGGGAAACGAGCAAACCGAAAGATAAAAAGAGCATTCCTTTTAATACTGGGAACATTGGTTTTTGCCTTACTTAACCTCATTGCTAGACCCGCTCAGGCGCAGTTTTTCCAGAACGCCGAGGAATTCTTTAACACGACTTTTACCTCATCGGGTGCAGCTATACCCCTAGTCTTCAACACCCTACGGGCACTCTATATCGTTTATCTAGCGGTTGCCTTCATCGGTGTATTTAACTCCGTGCGACAAGACGAAGACTGGGTAGCCGCCGCACGGACTCCTATTTTAGTGGTCATCACTGTCACCTTAGCTGACATTCTGACCGGACTCATTACTGGCTAAGAGACGGTATCGGAGTCATTATTCAGGAATAACTTGGCAAAAAATTGAGCAATTCTCTTTTTTTCCTCTTCCCTGAATTTTGACTCTTTCCTATTTCTAAATTCCTCATTAAATTATGTCTGAACCGAATTCATTCCGCCGCATTAATCAAGCCCTCGGCAAACAACCTAAAATTGGCCCCTTTCCTGCCGGGCAAGTGTTCCCTTTAGCCTTCATCTTATTCATTTCTTGGTCAATCAAAGAAATCTTTCACCTCTCTTGGATAAATACCGCTCTTTTCGGAGTTTGGCTGATGGGAACCAGTTGGATTCTCACAGGCACTCGCGCTTGGCGGTTCTTCTCTAAATTCGTCGTTACGCCTTATTTCGTCAGGGCCGCGGTTCGCTACGAATCGGTTTTAGCCAGACAAGAACAATTAGTCAAAGGAGGAAGAATCAAAAAATGAAGCCAAAAATCCCTAAAATATCCATCAAAGAGGGGTCAAAAACATTTACCATGACTCCTATTGAGAACCATCTGCACCTTCAAGCAATGGTGAGTATTCGCCTCAGAAATCGGCATTTGGGAGCTTATCTACTTAAAAAGAATAAATCAGCCCCTTGGCAACTGGTTTTCGGTTTTTCTTGCGAGGGTATTCATAGTTTTCTCTCTGCCGAAGAAATTGAGGGCGTTTTTGACCAAGTAGAAGCCGGTTTGAAAGATTTTCCGCAGTCCGAGTCAGTAACATTTCATTTGGGGGCATTTAAAACTGATAGAGATCGTCAATCGAGTCTTGCCTCCCTCATTAAACGTGCCCCCACCGATGAGGTTAAATTCCTACTTACCGGAGAACGTCAGCGCGTTCAAGAATTAGCCGCAACAGGACTACGAGAACCCAAACTATTAAAAGTTTACGTCACCTATACCTTCGGCTCATCCGAGCAGGAATACTCAGACTGGACAGAACGCGCCCTCGGTAAACTCGAAGAATCTCTCGGATGGATGCGAGGCGAAGGAGCGGCAAATCAAGCCATACGCCTCGAACAGATGCTCGGTGCGGGGTTCACTAACGGTTATTTAGTTTGGGAACAACTGTTTATTAACAAACTGAAGCTAAAAATCGCCCCCATGACCGAAACCGAGCTATGGGAAACGTTATGGTATCGCCTGAACTCCCGTACTGCACCTATTGAAATTCCTCAACTTCTTATTTTCGATGAGGACGGTATTCGAGAGGAAATTAACTCAGAAGTTCATAGTGCTACACTGCTATTTGCTGACTCCGTACCGAAAGCCGATCGCAAATGGATCAAATGTGGGAATAAATACACAAGCGTTTTAACCTTTTGGGACAAACCTGCGGGATGGAAAAATAAGAGGCAGCAATTACATTACCTTTGGGATGTTATTGCTAGAGATTTAGTCACAGATACGGAAATTTTTTGTCAAATCAGTCCAGCTAACCCCACATTAGTGAGAACAACCGTTCAACGCCTCATCAAGCAATCTACGACCGCAGCCGTTAGAGCTAACGAACGGCAAAACGTGGATGTAGCTGCCAGCATCAACGCCAAGCGTTCCGTTGAAGCACAAGAGAGCTTGTATGAGGGAGCAGTGCCTTTTCATACGGGTATAACCTTTCTCGTTCACCGCAACACTTTAGAAGAATTGGATGATGCTTCTCGTTCCTTAGAAAACTTCTTTTTACGCCCTGCTTGGGTAGTACGAGAAACCGAAGTCGCGTGGCAAATCTGGTTACAAACCTTGCCTATCGTACAAGAGAAACTACTTTCCTTTCGATATGGTAATCGCCGACTCGTCTATCTCAGTAAAGAATTACCTGGGCTAATTCCGCTAGTAACCACCCTCAGCCCCGATAAAGATGGTTTAGAGTTAATTGGGGAAGATGGGGGTACACCAGTTTATATCAACTTGTTTAGATCTGAGGGTAAGCATTTAGGAGTTTTTGGTACAACTCGCTCAGGTAAATCTGTTCTAGTCTCTGGCATCCTGACTCATGCTCTAGCCCGTAACGTTCCTGTGGTAGCTCTCGACTATCCCAAACCGGATGGGACAAGCACTTTTACCGATTACACCGAATTTGTTAGCCCTTTAGGAGCGTACTTTGATGTAGGGGCAGAATCGATCAACCTGTTTGAACGTCCCGACCTTTCCGCATTGCCTCCTGATGAACAGGCGCGACGCTTTGAGGACTATAAAGACTTCCTTTCGGGTTGTCTCGTGGCAATGGTCGTAGGTATCAACACAGAAGAAACTCTCAAAACCACCATCCGAACCGTTCTCTACTGCATCCTCAATCGCTTTTTTGCCTCGGATATTATTTTAGAGCGCTATCAGAAAGCCGAAGCCGAAGGGTTAGGCACACAAGCGTGGCAAGAAATTCCCACCCTGCGAGATTACCTACAATTTTGTACTTTAGAGGAAATCAGCAACCTTTTACAACTTGAAGAGGGAATTAACTGGAATTTAGTCCCCAAAGCCTTAGAACAAATTCGTCTGAGGCTGATTTACTGGGCAAACAGTCGCGTCGGTAAAGCAATTTCCTCTCCCTCAACCGTTCCCACAGATTCTATGTTGCTGGTGTTTGCCCTACGGCAAGTGTCCCAGAGTGAAGATGCGGCTATCCTTTCTCTGGTTGCCTACGCTGCGGCATTACGTCGGGCAATGGCTTCTCCGATGAGCATCTTCTTTATAGACGAGTCTCCTATTCTCTTCCAATTCCCTGAAATTGCCCAATTAGTAGCCATGCTCTGCGCTAATGGTGCAAAAGCCGGTATTCGTGTCATCATTACTGCCCAAGACCCCAATACGATCGCGTTAGCCGGCAAAGTGGGGGCGCAAATTCTCCAGAACTTGAGCGTTCGTTTGATTGGAAGAATTCAAAGAACTGCCACACCAAGCTTTGTACAAATCTTTGGCTATCCCGTCGAAATTATTGCCCAATGTGAGCGATTTTTACCGAATAAACAGGGCGTTTTTACCGGGTGGCTACTCGATGACAGTGGAATTTATACCTTCTGTCGTTATTATCCCGCCTATGTTCAATTGGGGGTGGTGGCGAATAATCCCGATGAACAAGCCATCCGAGCCGAATATCTAGCTCACTACCCTGACAAATTTGAAGCCATCGCATTTTTTAGCCAGATTCTTTGCCGTTCGTTACGCTCAGGCGCTTCCTTAAGCGATCTGTTTGAACTAGAAAACACAAGACTTAAAGCCAAGAATGAGCAAGAGGCATTGATTCTATCTGGCTTTTAAGATTTTTACACTTTATCCCTTTGAAAGCTATGAACATGATTATTCCTCACAAACAAAAACCCTTCTGGCATCGCGCTTTACCTATCGGATTGGGAGTGATCGCAATAGGTTCTCTTACCGCTAAACCCGTCCGTGCGGGAATTGCTGATTTTCTCGGCAATTCTACCTTTGGCGATATTTACTCTCAACTGGTGTCATTTTTCCCTCAAATGATTGCCGTAGATCAATGGATTTCTCTACTAGAGAACAGTGTTAACGATCCCTGTCAGGCTGTTCCTATCCTTTTTGCTACCCCTAGTGAACCGGGTTGGTGTACGACGGCAACAGACATACTCGGTGGCGGTAGCATGACAAGCGTTCTTCAGGATGTAGTTGGATCTTTGGGAATTCCCGACCCTCTACAAGCTCGTGCCCAAATACAAGAAAAAATCGATGAAGCTGGCGAAACGGCTGATCCTTTTATTATCAATCCCGAACTTTATGGTATCGAACTCGGAAATTTAAGTGACCGCGCGGCTACCTCTCTCAGTGCTAAAACCGTTCTGTCAGATGAGGGACAACAGCAAATAGAAGACGAAATCGAACAAACTGGTGAGGTTGTCCAGTCTATCCTCGATACTTCTGATGAAGCCCAATCTTATGACAGCACTCAGGATGTGGTGAAGGCACTGGCCAGAATTAATGCTCAACAATCAGTCATTACGGCGATGCAACAGGCTTCTTCCTTGAGAAGCCGCACCGATACCCAATTCACCAACCTGAATCTGGCTAATATTTCCCGTTCTTTAGACCAACAAAACCGAGACAAGCAAGCGCAATCAACGGTTGATGGTTTCCTTTTACTTCATTTAACTGCCCAATCTAACCTTTTTTAAAACCAGATGGCTGATTTTTCTCTTAACAACGTACTGATTGATGGTGCAAAAGCGGCATCGGATGTTGCCACGTCCTGGGACAATACCTGGAAAAACGTTCTGGGCGATTCGGGTTCTTTAGGTGGGACTACTCTTTACGGTGTCCTCTGTTGGGTGGGAACTCTCTTTGCTGTAGGAACCCTCATTTTTCTAATCGTCGAACTCTACAAAGATTTAAACGAAGGCAAACCCGCCGTCCTGACCTCGTTGGTGTGGCCGTTACTGGTAGCTTTCCTATTAGCTGATAACGGTTACTGGTTAGCGAAAAGTACCTTGTCTCTGCGGGAAATTATCAATCAAGCTAACTCTCAAGTTATTGCTATCACGATGTCTGGAGTCAAACTTGATGAGCTTTACCGGCAGGCTAACGGCAATATCGGACTACAAGGCATTATTTCCAATAGTATGCGGGCTTGTCAATCCCTGACGGGAGAAGCCCAAATGCAGTGTATGAGCCAAGCGGTAACGCAAGCACAAACCTTTGTCGATAATTACAAATCCCAGTTTGGCGATACAAGCTGGCTCGACAACATTCAAGGATTTCTCAACGGGATCGGGAGTGCCATTACGGGCGGAGCCGTTGATATGGGGGTTTTTGGACTGCTCAAGCCGATTTGGATGCCGATTGTCGTTGCCGTCCTCTACTGGCTGCAAATTGCTTATCAAAACTTGCTCGAAGCGGCTCTATTGATTACGGCTTTACTCGGCCCGATCGCGGTTGGCGGTTCTCTCCTTCCTTATGGACCGAGATCCATTTTTGCTTGGCTGACAGGATTCTTTTCCGTAGGGTTCGCTCGACTCTGCTTTAACATCATCGTCGGACTAGCCTCTGTGGTAGCCACAAGTGCAGAAGGTGGCGATCCCTTCTGGTTTGCTCTGTTTTCTGGCTTATTAGCCCCGATTTTAGCTTCTAGCTTGGCTTCGGGAGCGGGATTGACGGTCTGGACATCCATTGCTAATGCGGTGGGAAAAACCGCCACAACCATTGGTGGATTGATGGTTTAGGAGGATAGAATCATGCAATTATTTAAACTCAAAAAAGCGGCTTCTTCTACTGAGGTGAAAATCCCTAAAGCTCAACGTTTAATTAAAACTTCTTCGAGTAATGTTCTGACACTTTTTGTTTTAGCCACCTTGGGCTTACAAGGGCTTCTTTTCCTTCAAACCACGTTTAATACGATCTGGATTGCTAAACTCGCCCGTAAACCCTCACCAACTTTAGTGGAATTAGTAGATGGGCGTTCGGTTCAAGTGGGGGCGCAAGCTTCTTTATATCGTTCTCCCCAGGCGATTCAGTATTTTACCAGTCAGATTACCTCTATGTTGTTTAGCGCGTCAGGTACTTTGCAGGGCAATGACAAAGTTCCAACAAGCACACTCAAGCCAACCTTAGATCCAGGGGTAGAACTGAGCGGTAATAGTTTCCGAGGGAAACGCAAAGTCACGACGGCTGCCTGGGAAGCGAGTTTTGCACTCTCCGAAGATTTCCGTAGCACTTTTTTACCCCTTTTGGCTGAAATTACTCCCGTCGGGGTGTTTAGTGGCACGACTCAGACAGTTTTGGTCATCGATCATCTCTCTGAACCCGAACCGATTGAGGCCGGTAAGTGGAAGTTAAAGATGATTGCCAATCTTTATTTCTTCACCGGGGGCGATCCCGAAGGGATCTCGCTTACGCGAGCGCGTATTGGTAAAGCCGTTCCCGTGAATAAGGATATTTATGTGAGGGCAGTTTACATCACGCCTAAACCTTTACCCGAAAGCGCGACGGAAATTCAACGAGCGGTTTATAACGCCCGGACTGCGGGGCTGGAAATTTACCGCTTTGGGGACTTAGCCACTTCTCCTAATCCCGATGTTGCCCCTCCTAAAAAATGAGTTTTACACGATGAATAGCCAAATTGAAGAAAAAAATGTTTCCACAGAAGAACGTTTAGCCAAATTGACGGGTTTTAATAGCCCTTCAGCCGATCCTGCTCCATCAAGTCCCCATTCTTCTACAAACACTCCTCTACTAACCGATGAAGATTTAGAAGAACAGATTACGAGACATAGTTTTGCCTCTAGCCCGTTATCTAAGTTAGTTTTTGTGGCAGGAGCCGTCTTTTTTGTGGTTTTCATAGCGAGTTTGTTTCTATCTCAATTCCAATCTCCAGGCGAGTCGGTATCAGCGAAAAAACCAAACGAGACGAAAGAAAGTCAACAAAGTCCCTTGCTTTCTCCTGAAAATCAAGATAAAGAGAAGAGTGAACTCCTTTCCGAACTGGCCTTAAGGGAGCAGCAAGAGCGGCTTAAAGACTTAGAAGCCGAAAAAGTTAAGCAACCTCAACCCATCAAACAAGATCCACGAACCGGACAACCTCAACCAAAAACCGTTACCTTACCACAGAAACGACCTGTGCAAAGTGTTCCCATCCGTCAGACTCCCATTCGGCAAACACCTGTTCGGCCAGTTGTCTATCAACCTCGACCTCAGCCTGTTCCGGTTCGCTACGGGCAACCTGTACGCCCTATTCCGGCTGTTAGGGCAACTGTATCACCATCTAGGAGCAATCTCGTTGATCCGACCCAAGTTTGGACACAATTAGCGCAAGTCGGCTCTTTTGGGGGTTTTAGTAGTCAATCAAGAACTTCTAGCCGCTCAATTCCCAGATACGAGCCAAAAACCGCCTCTACCCCTATTGCGCCTAATAGTCAAGCAACTCCAACTCCAATTTCCGAAAATTCGACTAATTTTACCAATTATAATCCTTCATCCCCTGCCGTAGTTTTCGGGCAGTCAGTATCAGCCGTTTTAGAAACGACTATCGCTTGGGAAAGTTCTCGCAATAGCCGAACCGAGGTAACTCCCGATGACCGTTACATCATTACTCTCAATGAACCGCTCAAAGATCTTTCGGGTAATGTTCTCATTCGAGCAGGTTCCCAACTCGTGGTCAAACTATCTGCGGGGAATAATGCCCTCGTTACCTTGATTGCCGAAAGTCTTATTGTCGATGGGGTTGAAACGAAATTGCAGAGCGGTACTTTAAAAGTCAGAGGGGTAAAAGGTCAACCCCTTATCGCCTCTAGGAAAACTTTCGGAGGAAGCAATGGAAATAGTGCCGAAGCTTTGACCGATATTCTCTCAGTTGCGGGTGATTTTGCTGATATTCCCGGCACTCGTTCCCTTTCTACTCTCTATCGGGGTATAACGGGCGGAAAAACTCGCCGTTCTGGGGTTACGGCGACAGTGTGGTACCTCAAGGCGGGGACTCCTCTAGAAGTCTTCGTGAACAGGACTTTTAACCTCGATGTGCCCCAAAAGCCTTTAGAACTGGATTTAAGCGGATTAACATCAGTCGAAGGGGGAACAGGAAATGATTAAAAAAGCGATAACTACGGGTCTAACCCTCGTATTACTTCAATTTTCCCCATCAGTCATGGCTAATTCTGTCCTCAACTTTTCTAGTAGCCATGCAGGGGGGCGTACAGGTTCAATTCCTTCTATTACTGTTTGGCCAGGAATCGGACTGTCTCTTAACTTTTCGGGAACCGGAGAACGTATCGTTAAAGCTTGGCTCGATGACCCGTCTCGCTTAACCTTGGACTTCGATACTCCTATTTTTGTCCCACAGGAGAACGAGCGCTATAGCTCAACGACGATTATCCATCTTCGTCGCATTCATTCGTTAAAATTCGCTCATTTACCGGCTACAGCCACCACGCTTTTGACGGTTGTTACCGAATCTGGGGAAACGCGGAATATTTATTACTTCCGTATCGGCTATGGCAGTGGTCAAGCTCGTTACGTTGCCATCAACATTAACAGCGATCCTCGTCCTGCGCTGCAACAACGTCAAAAAGAGGAGCAAGCTACTAGAGCAAGGGCTAACAGGATCGAGCAGGGTTTAAAAATCGCTCAAAGCCGCGACACATCGAAACGCAATGGACAAGTTTTTGAGCGAGTTGAAATTTTGCTGGCTCATGTGCGAGGTGGGATGTCTTGGGAGGATGCTTTACGCCGCACTAATCTTGCTCCCTCTGTACTCCTTCAATTAGAAGCTTTAGTGACAACTTCAGATTAATACGTAAGTTTTTTGACCCATACGAGTGAGGATAATAAATCAATGCTCCAACGAAATGTCATTCAATATGCCGCACTAATACTTGCTGGTGCTACCGCCTTTATCTCCCTAAATACAATTTTTTTAGCCAAGCCAAAAATAGCGTCTGCTCAAAAGAGCGCTGGTAGTGAAATGTATGTTCCCTCTATCAAGAGCAATGGTGCGCTTTTACCCGATTGGGAGCGCATTACTTTTCGCGTGATCCCTCCGGCTTCCGAAGGTGGCTCTTTAAATTTGTCTAGCTTAAAGGGAGTTCTCGGTTATGATGCTTCTCGCAGTTGGAATGCAGGGGATTCCATCACCTCAATTGTCATGCTTGGGGATTTAGCCGAAGTGACGAACCTGCCTACTCGTTCACTCTTGAGTATTTTAAATACTGTAGGATTGTCGGGAAATTCCGTAAGTCTTGCCGATTTTGGACTAATTAAACAGCAAACACTCAAAACCTTGGTTGATGCGATTCCCGACTTAGCCAATTTTTCCCTCGATGAGGTTGCCCCGCTTTATGATCTCGTAGAGACACAATTAGGTAGTGAGAGCGCCTGGACTTTAAAAGATTGGGAGTTGGGAGAGCTAATTAATAATAATTTATTAGCTAATTTACCCTTAGATTCGATTAATCTAGCCAAATACGATCTTAATTCACTCCCTGGTCTTTTAAATACTCCTCTAGACCAATTTGCCGGCTGGGGTGAGACTCTAATTGGTGAAATTCCTGGGCTGGCAGATTTGCCCTTTGCTAATTTCTTCACGGATTTGGGCACACCTGGGATATTTGCCCTGGTAGATATAGTATTTGGGGAAAAAGAAGCCCATCGGGTCAATACCGTGACCGGAAGTGATGTGGTCGGCTTTGACTACCCCTGTGACCAAAATAACTGCGCTCATATTGAATTGTCCGGCCCCGACTGGTTAGGCGCAACTTTTTTTCATGGGAAACAATGGATTTCTGGTAACTCTCAATGGGTTGCTGGTGGCAGTGGTTGTCTTGCCGGCTCTGAACCTACGGGGCGACTTCCTTTTGGTGAAGGTTTTAAAGTCGTTCTCACCGATACTGATGAAGCTTCTGGCTTGGCCGAATTTTCCATTTACTTTCGCTTTTCTATCTTTTGTGGCCGCAGCCCCTATATAATTGGCCCCTTTCCTTGGATGTCTCAGCATGAAAAAGACATCATCTTTCTTGGTGCATTTTAGTCATAAATTTCCTTAAAAAAACAATAAGAAAAACCATGATGACACTTCCACAAAGTCTTGCCGAAAAATTAAAACTATATCCAGCAATCGCTCTTGCAATAGAACCCGTTTATCATAAGCCATCTCTCCCAACAGGCTATCAGCCGAAGCTTATTGAAGTTTTTTGTGACCAGAAATTAGCTCTCCAATGGGCAAATGGTTATATTACCCATGAAATTTATGTCCCCGAAACCTATACCCCTAAAACCATTGAGTGGGCAATTGATGGAGAACTGGCTTGGGTTTTAGTCGAAGGAGAAACCTTACTCAATCGTCTGGAAAATCCGATCCAAATGCCCGACTTAGGGGGATTCAAGAGTAAAGGCAGTTAAAATTATCCCCTTTTCCAGTTTTGAAACAAATTTACTGATAACTACTATGTCTAATCCTGTAATTCCTATTGATCGCCACGAAGCTCAAAAAAGTGGCCAGGCTATCCAAGAGGCACAAGATAGTGTCATGACGACGGCGGCTACTGCTACGATCGCTCTGATTCGTCAACTACTCAAGTCTCTAAAACTGGGGCAGAAGGATGTTAATGTCGAGATTGCTATCAATGACTCCGTAGCTTACAAGGCCAATGTTAAAAATAAAGAGCTTGACGTTAAAGCTCAAACTCCAGAATTGTCAGAAAAACAATTGCGCTACCTCCAAGAAGTTATTAAGTTACCACCGTCAAATCAGCCTGGGGTGGCTTCTATACCCCTAGATCAAGATGTACAAATTACCATTAATGGGAAAGAAGTTTTTCGCTTACATGATGGAGTTGTCGAAAACAATAAGCTTGCTCCTACGGTAGAGAAAACTGGTGTATTACCTAGTAAAAATGTTGAAACCTCAACTCGACAAGGCAAGACCTCCTCATCACCCGTAACTTCAGGGCAAAAAACGGTTCAAGAAGCTAAAACCTCATCATTACCCGTAACTTCAGGGCAAAAAACGGTTCAAGAAGCTAAAACCTCATCATTACCCGTAACTCCAGGGCAAAACACAACCCGACAAGGCAAAACCTCGTCATTACCTATACCCTCAAGACAAAAAACCACGACTGAAGCTAAAACTTTACCCTCGCCTGTCTCTCCAAAGGCAAGCACAAGTCAAACAGCCAAAATTCCCCCTATTCCTGGGGTTCAAGCTCCAAAAAGCACTGTCTCTACCCAAATCGAACAATCTTCTGTACCATCCGTTCCCGTTGAGATTGTTACTGAAAATTCGCCTCAACAGGGGCAAAAGGGCGTTTCTCTCTCAGGGGAACAAAAACAGGAGTTGCACAAGCTTGGGGTTAATCTCGATCAGGTTCAAAATGCTGTGGCTAATGCCCCACAAGGTAATGTTCCTATTATCCTGGTTCTTAATCGGGAAATAGAGCGAAATGTACCAAAAAGTTCGCTTAAAGAGAATCTTAAAGGGAGTATTCCCCGTTTCCAGAACGCAATACGAGATTTTTCCCGTAAAGTATCTACTTTTTTGAGTTCAGCGCGAGAAAAACTCTCTCCGGCTGCTAACCGAGGTCTAAAACAGGATTTACAGAATATTGCCGTGACCAACGTTGCCTCAAAACTACTTGACCGCTTTGGAGGAAAAACTGAGGACGGCAAACAAGTGTTTGAAGGCAATAGCTTCCGCATAGAACGTACTGGCCGAGATTTGACGGTCAGTGCTAAGGATGGACGAGGAACGATTTTAAGCCTTAAAAATGGGGAACTGGAGGGTTCTCTGACACAAAAAGATGTTGAAAAATTCCAAGCCGTCGATCGTCAGTTGGATCGCGGTAAATCTAGACAGTCTCAAGCTGAAATAGGGTGAGGATTTGGCTTATGTCAACCAATATTAGTGGGCTTATTCCCTTATTGTTGCGAAAATCGACTATTTTGCCGGCTCTGCGGATTTTTGTTGAGATTAGCCTGTTTTATGGGGGACTTGTTTTACCCCATTACATGGTTATCTCACCAGAGGAAATTTTTCTTTTATCAGTGGCCTTCGGTGGCCAAATCGCTTTACTCATCTGTCGTTTTAGATTTTCTGATGATGATCGTGCCGTCTGGAAATTAGGAAAAAAGTCTTTTTTTATCCCTTGTGCAATACTTTTCGTTCTGGGTTGGTGGCTGTGGCGTTGGTGGTATCTACCGAAATTCCTTCTAAAAGCAGGACTGACAATTTTTCTTGTCAGTACCCTTTTGTGCCTTCAACATCTCGAACGTGAGTTGACCCCAGAGATAACAATTGCCTTTCTAAGCCAGGCCGCTTTTATCCCATTTCCCCTTTTCTTGTCGATTCTTTTTAATTTCTTCTCCCTGCTATGAATCATTATATTGCCGTTAAACCAGCTAATGATGCTTTTGGTCGTGCTTTCAATAATATCTCTCGCTCTATCTCCCCTCAACAGGGGATGATGTTGCTTGCCTGTCTTGGATTTGTTGGACTACTTGCCTTGATGGGGAAGACCGGGGGTAAAAAAGGCAAATTGGCCAAGGGTTATTTTGGTGGACGTGCAGAAAAATCAGCCGCTAAACGAATTGCCCTCAAACAAATGCGGCATAAAAAAAAGAATGCTGTTTCAGTTTGGGTGGGAACGCCGACTCAAAATCCTTGGGGTAAGTCACCTCTGTATCTTCCTGATGCTCAAAGAGGTACGGCGGTTCTTGGTGCGCCTGGGACGGGTAAGACGGTTTCAGTCATTGACCAAGTGGCTATTTCTGTGATTGAACAGGGATTCCCCATGATTTTATGGGATTTTAAATTCCCTACCCAAACTTCTCGTCTGGCGGCTTATGCGGTTAAAAATGGCTATCAACTGCATATTTTCGCCCCTGGTTATCGGGAATCTGAAGTTTGTAATCCTTTAGAGTTCCTTAAAGACGATACCGATTCGATGATGGCGCGTCAGTTTGCCGAGGTGATGAACCAGAATTTTAAACGCTCTGGGCAAACCTCTGAGGATGGTTTCTTTGGCCCCGCCGGCGATCAGGTGACGGAAGCGATTATGATGTTGGCTAGAGGTACGGACTATCCTGATTTGATGATGTGTCAGGCATTGGCCAGTCGCACTGATTTGGCTCAACAAATTATCAAGCAGAAGGATCAACTAAATCCTTGGATTTTGGCTAGTTTTGGGCAATTAATTTCCAGCGCCCAATCAGAAAAGACTGTTAGTTCTATCCTGGCAACCGCTAATATTAATTTTACTCGCTTTATGAAAGCGGACGTTTTACCTGCATTTTGTGGTCAAACTACAATCCCAACTTTTTTGGAAGGAAAGCAAATGTT
The DNA here is from genome assembly GCF_000147335.1 of Gloeothece verrucosa PCC 7822. Classification (NCBI taxonomy): domain Bacteria; kingdom Bacillati; phylum Cyanobacteriota; class Cyanophyceae; order Chroococcales; family Aphanothecaceae; genus Gloeothece; species Gloeothece verrucosa. Next base: position 515,734 of record NC_014501.1, on the reverse strand, counting down.
AGTGTTGGGATTGGACAGGGAAAAACGCGATGTTCTTGCTCCTTTGATTGCGGCTATCCTTCATTTATTAGTTAATAGAAATGTTTCAAGAAAGCGTTCTGACCCGTTATTTCTCATAGCTGATGAAGTGCCAACCCTTTATTTACCAGGGCTTCATCATTGGTTAAATGAGAATAGGGAGGACGGCTTATGCACCGTTTTAGGCTTCCAAAATTTGGTACAAATGGAGAAAATGTACGGTGAAGATTTAGCCAGAGCAATTATTGGAGGCTGTGCTACGAAGATAATTTTTAACCCACAAGATCAAGATTCGGCTAAATTATTTTCGGATTATCTTGGTTCTAAAGAGGTTAAGTTTAAACAAAAAAGTAAGGGCAGAAGTGGAGGAAAAGCCAGTACCAATATTTCTGAACAAATTCAAACGAAACCGCTTTTTGAAGCCTCGGATTTTCTTCAATTACCTACGGGTCGTTGTATTCTGCTTAATCCTCATTTTAAGCGAGGTAAGGCTGCTTATATTCCCCTTTTGGAATCCATTAATTTGAGTAATGATTATCAGACTATTTTAAAATGGTCAGAAACTCGTTGGGATAAGGTGAGAGGAGGTTTGCAAGGGCGTAGCACACAGATTCCCATTACTGGGGAAGATTTGGCGGCGCGTTATCAACTGGCTCAGAAAATGTTTCCGGGTGGGAAGAATAAGGGCGAGGAGAGTGAACTTTTTGCAGCAATGTTGTGAATCAATATGGTAAGATTCAGGCTCATCCAAAGAAAGAGAACTTTTTGGGCAGAAAGATTCAACATTAATAAAATAAAGAAAATCACAGTTCTGATTCCGATGAGGCTTCTAAATTGTCTTGTGTTGCAAGAGATATATTGATACAGGCACAAACACCTTGCCAATCACGCTTTGATAAATGACCAATCTTAACCAAGTTGGCAGAGGGAGGTAATGTTACAATAAAACTGCGGAAAATAGACTTTACTCGCAAACCTGCTGCCTGCCAATCTAAGAGCAAATAATCTGTTATCCCTAAATCAGTGGTTTGAGTTGTAATTATTCCAACAATAACATCAGGACGATTGGTGTGATAAATTGTCGAGGATATTACCACAGCAGGACGACGTTTAACACCCCTTACACCAGGAAAGTCAACTGTGACCACATCACCAGGATTAAATATCACTCAATTACCTCCTCCTCATCTGGAAAAAGTGTTGTCACATATTGCATAGAAAAAACACTAAGATCAACTTGATCTTGTTGTGTCCATGTATCGCTTTCATCAATGACAGTAATATTCTTCTGGACTAAATCATTGAGAATGAGAGTTGCCAAGCGCAATTGTTCGGCTGGCGACAAATTACGAATAATCTCGCTATAAATTTCTTGGATACTGGTTGGCATAGTTAATCCTCCTACTTCTCATTGTACTGTGATGAGATAGTTAAATAAATACTTTGCGCGTTATCCATGACCTTGAGAGAGGAGTAGTTGTTAACACTTTTAACGATTCTGATTCTGAAAAAAAGTGACAGGCTGTTAAATTCCTGTCACTTTACTTTCAAATTAAAGTAGTGCTAAAGCTTCTCGATGTGCCTTAATTCTAAGTCTTGCCGAATCTCCAAACCATGCTGATTCCAACCGAGAAACTTCCGATTTCCCTCGTTGATGATCTAGCCATTCGGTGAAACCGTTATAAGCATCCCAAAGAGTTTTTCCTCCATTACCTTTTCCCGCTTCAAAGTTCTCCTGAATTAAAGGAAAAGCCCAATTTTCTGTTGGGCTATCTGAGGAGAAAATATTGCCAATATATAGCTCAAATAGTTCTCTACTAATTGGCTTGGTTGCCATCGCTTTATACTCATCAATGGCTGTATTAAAACTCCGTCGGGATAAATCTAGAGCAAGATGTGCCAGAGCTAATTTTTCCTCAATATTACTGTTATGGCGGATGCGAAAAGCTTTGCGCTTCTTTTCCTCTTCAAAACGTGAAGCACTCGCCCAACTCAAAGTATTCCAACAAACAACACGGATCGGAGTAAATTGAATCCAAATTGCTGTACTTCCATCATGAGAATTATGTAATAATAAGTAAGGCTGTATCGCATCACCTTCTTGAATTTCAACAGGGTTCATTTGAATTTTAGCTAAGATCCAAATCCGTTTTCCTCGCTTTAAACTTCCTGCTGCTTCCAGGGTAACATCCCCTTCATGAAGCAAGACATCGAACCATTTAAAAGCTTCGCTATTTTGTAAAGGATGATAAGCTTTAGACACTACTCCTAATAATTGCTGATCTCCAGATCGAATTAAACATTTGTGGGTAGGAAGAGAGACAAATTCATCCTCTTGTTGGCGATAAATAGGTTCTTCTAAAACTTTCCAATCTAATCCTGCTTCAATAATGGCTTGTTCGGTAGTGGGAGGATTATTGAGGACTTTACCCAAACGATGCCATGCAGGTTCTTTTACAAAGAAACCCGACTCAAATTCGTGTGTCATAGCGAGATTTCTCCTTCGGTTTTATCTCGCTTTTTATTGGCGTTAGCCAACAACTGATTTCTTATTCAAACCTCAAATTGTTAACAGCGTGTTAGAGTTCGTTTCAGATAAAGGTCATAAGGATTGTTGTAACGTACCATTCCTTGTTGTAATTGAGGCAGGATTTCACGGATTTCTTGGCTACAGGTTTTTAAGCCTGTATCTTCAGCAATTTTTGCCGCTTTTAGATGGTCAGAAACCCCCTGATTAAATAGAGTTTGAGACTTTTTGAGAGTGCTTTGATATTCATGGGTAAAACTTTTATCGCTTCGTGTTTTTAGCCTTAAAGTTCGCACTCTAGTATTGATGAGAGTAAACTGCTTGCCTTCGAGTTGCTCCCCTTCCCCAATAAGCACTAACTAAAATTAATGGTTCAGGGGATTCCTCAATAATTTTATTGTAGAGAGCAAGGGCTTCATCATATTTTCCGTGCATTGCTTTACTTTCTGCGGCTGGTAACATTTCTGATACAGTTTTTGGGATTTTTGGCCCACTGGGAGGGGCAGTCAACATCCCAAATATGACTAACCCAATGGTGGCAGAAAAAGGCATTGAGGCTAGTTGTAGGGCATGAACGAGAGCAACAACATTTTGTTTAGGAAACATAGCAAAATTTAACCGAGAATAGTAAATAATACATTTGTTTTATTTTAAGGTACTATATTCTAATTCATATCATCAGATGTTTTAGATAAGCATTAGTTAACAATTCTCTTGATAGGCATTAATTAGATTAAATTAATCGAAGAAAATAATTTATAACTCTTAATAAAGCAAGACTTAGTTACTTGGAGTTATCGTTCTAATTCAACCCTTTTTTGGTTTAAATAATTTTCCTCAATTAGCTCAGTAGCCTTATTAGTAACCTGTAGAATATATTCTCTAGCTATCTTAAGATAAGTCTCTCTTGGAAATTCTTGATGCCATTGTTTAACCTGATCGCTTTGAGTTAAAGTTATTCTAATCTCCTCTAAATCGTTACCTGATTTTAAAGATAAAAGAGTTACTCCAATATCGATGTCTCTGGTTTTTTTGTCATGAAATTGAGGCAGTTGGCGAACAAGGGAGGCAAGATGGACATATTTATCTCTTAATGTCTTTTTCTGTTGTTCTAGCTCGTCACTTTCTACTTCCTGGTTATAGTTTTTCAGTTGTTCTAATTGGTTATTCTCTGTTTCTTGATTGTCAGTAGTAACAACTGTGAGGGCTTCTTTTTGAGGGTTCAACTCATCCTGAGTTAGTTTATAACTATTTTCAGTAGCCAAGATAGATTTTAAGTTAGTCCAAGAATAATCCTTACCAAGTTGCCGTCCTTGAAAAGCTACACCGTTAAATTTATAAGAAATTCCCTCTATTTGCCCTATGTCAGACTTTCTGAGCCGAACATTTACTTTTTTATCCCTCAATCGCTCAATAAATTCCTCAATAGAAGGACGATCTTTTAAGGCTTGTTCGATTATCCCCTGAAGCTGGCTTCTTTTGTTAAGTTCACCTGTCCTTCTCTGTTGCCGTATTTCTCCAGTGGTTGGAGAGTGCTTTCTTTTTTCCCAACTGTTTTGCGTGGGAGAAAGCCCAAAGTCTTGCTCTAATTGTCTGACTAATTTTTCAGAGCGCCTATATTGCCAAGAATCATTAACTACCGAACCGTCAGTAATTCTGATACGGCTGGCGATAACGTGAATGTGATCGTGTTCTCTATCGGTGTGACGGTAAATAGCGTATTGGTTTGCGTCAAATTCCATCCCTTTTAGATAAGCACGGGCAATTTTAACCCACTGTTGTTCAGCTAGTTTTTCCTCCTTAGAGACAGAAAGACTAACGTGATAAACGCATTTGGTAACTCGCCTTCTTAATTGGGCAGAAATGCGAAATTCAAGGGCTAGACTTTCTGGCTCTTTTCCGGTCATGTTCGTGCCAATTAACTTGGCTCCGGCTTTGTTGTGTACATAATCCAAGACGTTCTTAAAGTTCGTGCCTTGAACCTGTTTAGCTATCATTGATTGATTTTATAATTTCATCATTTATTGGTTTCTTGTGTAGGCGGTTGTTTTATCCCCATTAATTCTTTTCTCACTTCATTAAGAAGCAAGTATAAGCTATTTAAAGAGTCCTTATTTGCCTCTTTATCTTGAAGCTTTTCGGCAATTTTCCCCAGTTCAAAATAAAGTTTTCGATTGACCTCTGGGACAAATTTAATGCGGCTGTTATTACTTTGGGCAAGGGCATTTAATCTTACCAGTCCACTCAGGGTTATATTCTGTTGTGCCGCTTGTTGGGCTAATTTTTCTTTTTCGCGGGGCAGGAAGCGAACACTGACTATATCGGTTTTTAGTTTTTTGGGCTTCAAAGCTTTTACTCCTTGACCCGTAATCGAAGAATAGGATCACTTTTAGTATGGCATAATAAAAATATAAATGTGGGGGAAAAACACGGCTTGCTCTCCTTATTAATGCCCAGGCAATAAGCCTTATGAAGCTAGAGGCAAGATGTAGGAATTAGGGAGGAGTTAGGTAACTGTAGAAAGAAGCATCAACCTAAAGTAAAAATCGTAAAAATGCTTGGAGTAAACTTATAAATAACTTCATACAATCGAGAATTTTCTTATCGCTAACTCAGAAAGACTTGTCAAAAATATGCTTGAACTTACTGAAAAATGCTTGTCAGAACGATCAATTTTAGAAAGGCGAAGAAGAGAGTTTATGGTTCCTTCGAACTTGATTTCACAGGTAGGCACAACAGAAAGGAAACCCTTCTCATAGCTAACCCTTCTGGGTGTTGCCCGAATCAATGAGCAATATTTAACATAGAAGAAACACAGTCAAAGCGACTAAACAAGTTTTTATGCACCGTTACTTAACTTTCTCGCTGCATTGATGAGGAAAATAATATGACGATTACTCTAGATCACACCATCGTACCCGCCCATGATAAGAAAGCATCAGCCGAGTTCTTTGCTCAAATTTTTGGACTCTTAGTAGAATCCCCTATTGGTCATTTTGCTGCCGTAAAAGTCAATGACACCTTAACACTAGATTTCGCTGACACTGAAGACTTTGAGTCCCATCACTATGCTTTCCATGTCAGCGACTCGGAATTTTTAGCTATCTTTGCACGAGTTAAAGAAGCGGGTCTTTCTTACAGTAGTGACCCAATGCACCACAATACCGGTCAGATTAACCACAGACAGGGGGGGCGTGGCTTTTATTTCTTCGACCCCAACGGTCATAATCTCGAATTACTAACTCGGACTTAAGTCGGTTACACTGAAAATTGAATCGTGCCACTACTTTATTAATGTCTCAATCCGTCATCGAGCCTCCCTTTATGCCGCCTAAATTTCCCACCCCGTTTTCGGCAATGGGCTATCTCTTCGGCCAGTTCGAGACAGCACTACCAGTCGAGCATCAGGGTAAACGAAAAGGAAATTTACAACTTTTTGACGGTACTATACTCCCGGCTAGGGTGGGGCTTACGGTTTGGCAAAAATTATCTCAAAACCCAACTTTTAATCTAGATAAGACTTACCTGTGGCGGGTCTATTTTCGCACCACTACTGAAGCCAAATTGTCTCAAGTGCAATTGATTAAGTGTGTTTCCCTCGTTGAAGACTATTCATTTAATGACCTACCTCCACAACAGACAGCTTCAGACCAATTCCAAATCCAAGGGCGCATTCTCTGTACAGATAATGAAAAAGTGGTGATACGCTTGGAACGCAACGAAATTCCCCCGCCCGGTCAAGAAAATCAGTCTCGCTGGCAACCCTTTTTAATTACGGTTTCTGGCAGCCTTCCTGGAGCAGAAATTGGACAGTTTTGGGAATTACTCTGCATTCGTAAGGGTGAAGAATTGGTTTTAAAAGAAGCCAATTGGGTAGATGAAACCATTACTGTCACAAAAACTCTCCCCACTGCGGTGCAGATTCCTGCCGCGAGTGCATCAAAGAATTCATCATCAACAGACTCTTCCTCTCCAATTATTATGATTAATGGCAAACAACCAGAAATGACGGTTAAGTTCACCACTCGCCCTGAACTTCCAGAACAAGGTAAGACTGTAATACTAGAAGTATCAGGGGAAGGAGGCATTAGTGTCCGAGCTTCTCTCAATCGCAAAACCCTCAAAAAACAAGTGGAGAAGATGGATTCTTTTGCGGATTGGGTAGCAGCTTTATCAGGAAAAGTCGCTCGTATTGGCTCGGATGGCGTGGTTGAACTCGAAGGGGCAGGGGTGACAGTTTTTGAGAAAAAGAAACAAAAGGTAGAGGACAAGCCTGATGCCTAAATTTTCTTTTCAGTAAGTGAACCGAGCTTTGGGGATCTCAATTCTAAAGTGTCCTAATGATGAGTTAGCCGACTCTAAAAGCGATATTTCAAGGCGAGAGCAAGTATTATAGCTCTGTATGTTCAGTAAGGATTAGTCTTCTTACAAAATCGCTGTAATCATCTTTCATGGGTAATTCCATGTCAACAAATATCCGTTTTCTTGTGACTAAAACTTTCTCTCCCGTGAGGGGATTTACTCCTTCTTTCTGATAAAATTCCCAATACAAGCCTAATCCTCGTTTCTGCCAGTTAGGTAAGTCATTAAAATTAAGTCCCGCTTCCTGATAAAGCAATTCATTTTTAGCACTAATTGAGAGTTTTTCAAGCTTGCTGGTTGCCTGACCAACTGTATAACCGTTTTTGCGTAAAGTCCAGTAACAATGGGAGTTTAAGGCATTTCGATGAGCATCTTCACTACGCCAACGGAAATAATCGACAACTAAATTTAAGGTTGGTAGTTGAGAAATACGGCAATCAAACGCGGCTAATGTACCTAGCAGTAGTGAGAGTTTAGCACTGGCTTCTCCTGCTAAGACTGAATTAAGTTTTCTGAGCTTTCGCCCGAAGGTTGTTTCGTCTCGATGCAGTAACAGTGATATTTCATCGCTCTGGGTGTAACCATAGACTACTCGAAATCCACAGTTCATCAAATGTTCTACGGTTGCTACCATGTAATCCCGAAATTTGGGGTCAAAGGGCACTTCAAACTGATGAGTGTATGGCAGTCAATCGGGTGAAATTACGTCCGTCAAGACGAGCGACCATAAAAATTTCTGGCAGAACACAAAAATCGTGTCCTGTCTCAAAAACTCTAAGTTTTGTGTCTAATTCTTCAAATTTCATCTGAGTCACTGAGGAAAAAAATATGCTCTTTGTTATTTATTAGTCAATCGGGAATTCTCCATATTTCTTAGACCAGAAAACATTTTTCGACTCAAAATAAACGACTTCTTTATGCTTTTTATCTGTCTTAGCTTTTGGGGATGAACACACCAGCATTCGTTTTTTTATGCCCTCCTTTTCATATTCTCTTACCGCTAACTTTTCCCCACAAACTGGACAAGGATGCTTAGTTAATTTCAAAGACGGGGCACTTTCTTCGTTCTTTTCTCCGGGTAATTCCCAAGTTTTACGCCACTTATTGTAAAACATAACCTGCTGACAACTTGGACACTTGAGAAAATAATCTTTGTGAAGCTTTTTAGAAGAGGAGGGAATTTCTACCATTTTATGAGCGCAATGGGGACACTCAATTTTTGATTCTTTCTTAGAATGGCTTTGAGCGTTTTGACTTTGGCTGTTTTTAGATGAGGGCGGTTGACTACCGATAACTTTTAACGCCTTCACCAGTGCAACGGCAAAATAATCCTCATTCCACCCTATAATATACCGTTCCCAGTTTTCTTTACCCGAAGCAATAGCATCTAGCTTGTCTTCCATAACAGCCGTAAACTCGGCTTGGAGCAACTCTGGTAGAGTTTTTTCTAAAAAAGCATCCACTTCTAACCCCAGAGGCGTTGCTTGTAGTTGCCGCTTTTGAACCTCTGCATAACCCCGTTCTTTTAAGGTTTTTACTGTCGGCGCAAAAGTTGAAGGACGACCTATGCCCCGTCGTTCCATTACTTGTACTAACTTGGCTTCACTATAACGCGGAGGTGGTTGAGTCTGTTTCTTTTCGTGTCCGGCTTCCAATAGGTGTAATAACTGTCCTTGAGACACTTGGGGTAACAGTAAATCATCGCTTAAGTCTTTCCAATACTTAGCATATCCAGCAAAAGTAACTATCTGTCCTCTCGCTTGCCAGAATACATCCCCTGATTGGGTAATGATACGAGTTTTCAGGATTTGCGCCGGCTTGCACTGACTGGCAACCGTTCTCAACCAAATCAGTAGATAAAGCTCAAATTCCTCCGCCGAAATCTCTTGTTTTAGCTCAATGGAAGGCTTGAAAATATCAGTAGGTCTAATAGCCTCGTGTGCTTCTTGGGCGGTTTTCGAGGTGCGGTGAGTGGCAACTTTAGCGGGAACGTTATTCGGGTCTTTTTCAGTTAGCCACTGCTTGACCGTTGCACAGAATTGGGGGTCTAGATGATATGAGTCCGTCCGCATATAGGTAATGTATCCCCCCTCGTACAGGCGTTGCGCGACCTGCATCGTCTTGTCTGGACTCCATTTGAGGCGGCTTCCGGCGGCTTGTTGCAGTGAGGAGGTAGTAAAAGGAGCAGGAGGATTTTTGCTAACTGTCTTACTTTCTACTTTGAGTACATGATGGGGAAATTCACCAGCAATACTGACTAACCTATCGGCTTCGGACTCACTTAAAACTTTTGTGGCTTCTACCTTATTTTCCTCTTTTTCTCCTGCATCATCTCTTTCTTCATTTTCTTCTTTACCTGTTGCTGTTGAGGACTTTTCACCTAGATAGTAAGCTTTAAAACCTTCGGAGTAAGTGACAGAAACTAACCAGTAATCTTGCGGCTTAAATTCTTGTATTTCCCGTTCCCGTTGACAGAGAATGTGTAAAGCGGCTGACTGCACTCTACCAATAGATTTTGCTCCATTGTTCAGTTTCCAAACTAGGGGAGAGCCTCTATAACCCACCAGTTTATCTAAAACCGAACGCGCTAAGGCAGCGTTAACTAAATTCATATCGAGTGAGCGAGGACGCTTGAGAGATGCTTTGACGGCTGCCGGTGTAATTTCCCGATAGGTTATTCGTTGAGGATTTCTTAAATTAAGAACTTCTTTTAGATGCCAAGCAATGATTTCTCCTTCCCGGTCTTCATCGGTGGCTAAGATGACTGTATCTACTTGCCGGGCGAGTTCTTTTAATTGTGAGATGGTTTTCCTTGCCATCGGGTTTTTAGGCACAAAGCGGCAAGAAATACTCTCGGATTGGAGGTCAAAGCCTAAATTATCATCCCCGTCTTTGGCCAGTTCGCGGATATGACCGCCACTAGCTTTAACAATGTACTCTGACCCCAGAATTTGCTGTAGTTTTTTCAGTTTTCCAGGCGCTTCTATGAGAAATAGCTTTTTTGACATCTGCCGCTTGATTCGATAAGAAAGAAAGGCTATCTCGAACCCTCATACCTCCTCATTATATCAGTACAGATTAACTCAAAAAAACCGAGAACATTGATGATCTCAAGAGTGAAGTTTTATGGTCTTGGGTCTTTTCTTGGGTCACAGAAGAAAAAGTTTTCTTGATTCACAATTAAGTCATTATGCCAATATCTCATTTTTATTTGGGGTCTGGCTATCAAATTTATATATTATATATAAGCTTATCAATTCTATTTACTTATATAAAGACGGGGAACTGGTTTAGGCTTGAGGGGAAATAAATGTCGATTTAACGGACATTTTAAAAACGATAGGTGAAGACCGAAACTTGAGCAATTGTTCCTCGTTAAATTGTTTTCAACAATTCCCGGCTCCGTTGTGATGGTCGAGCTTGCAAAAATATTTAATCCAGGTTGCTAATTATTCCTTTAACCATTGTCAACAATTTTAACTTATTGACAATTAAACTCCCCTTTTAAAACCCAATCAAATCTTTTCCTGGCATCTACTTGAGGGCATCACAACGGAAGCTGATAATAATTATAAATCCGGCTCCGTTGTGATGGTCGAGCTTGCAAAAATATTTAATCCAGGTAGCCAGTTATTCCTTTAACTATTGTCAACAATTCTTGTTTATTGATAATTAAACTCCCCTTTTAAAACCGACTCAAATCTTCTGGTGGTATCTACTTGAGGGCATCACAACGGAAGCTGATAATAATTAAATTATCCGGCTCCGTTGTGATGGTCAGCCTTGAAAAAATATTTAATCCAGGTTGCTAATTATTCCCGAAACGATTCTCAACAATTTAAGTTTATTGACCGGTAAACTCTTTTTGAAAAAATCCTTCAAATCCTTTCCTGGCATAAACTTAAGGGGGTAACAACACTCGCCGATTAAATTAATACACTATCCGTGCCTGTTATGATCCCTCTGAAGGCAAAAAGATAAATCCTTGGTGGCTACTGTCCCAATATACTCGAATTGATAAATCTTCACGAATTCATGAATATATATTAAACCAAGAATTTTTCCAGCAAATTGACAAAAGAAGTGCATTGGTTAAAGGTGTTTGTTTATAATGTTTCTACAGGCTTACTGCGATGAGCAGTAAACAAGGTCAGTCGAACCCGCCTGAATCAGGCAAATCAGCTATGCTGGACAAAGGTCAGCCGAACCCCCCTAAACTCGGCAATCAGAGAGATCTGGACAAAGGTTAGCCGAACCCCCCTAAACTCGGCAATCAGAGAAATCTGGACAAAGGTCAGCCGAACCCCCCTAAACTCGGCAATCAGAGAAATCTGGACAAAGGTCAGCCGAACCCCCCTAAACTCGGCAAAGGGCGAAAATTGGATACAACCACCTTTAAAAAGGGAGTAATATTTGGGTCAGCCGAACCCGCCTAAACTCGGTATGTTAGTCAGCACTGCTGGAAATGACTCCCTTATAGAGAATTGGTACTCCGATCAACCCAACCTACCATTACTGTCCAATGGGCAAAAACTGGATAAAACCACCTTTAAGAAGGGAGCAATATTTGGGTCAACCGAACCCCCATTACTCGGTATGTTAGTCAGCACTGCTGGAAATGACTCCTTTTAAAAGAATTGGTACTCCGGTATGGCGAACCCATCTTAACTCGGTAATGGACGAAAGCTAGAAATAACCCTCTCTGGAAAAGAGTGGTATTGCTGGTCATGCGAATCTACCATTACTCGGATTTAGCCGAGTAATCTGGACATAACCCTTTTTTTCAAAAAAACGGGTGTTAAATCAACATATCTTATTTTATTTCGGTAAGGTTAAGTTTCCTCTCGGTATTATTTTTAAGCATCGAGACGAACTATACCAGTACGATGAAAGCTGTCGTCGATTAATCGGCGATGCTATCCTCATGCGCTCAGTTCGATGACATTTATTTGAGGCTATCAATTTGAGGCTATCAGTTTAAGCGACAGCGACCTTGGCTTTGACACTCAAGTCGTTGCTGACGTTCTTTGATGATTGTCTCCAAATTTGGTCGCCCGGTTAACCTTAATCGTAAGGAAGCCCAAATTTCATAGAGCCTATCAACCACTGGACGGATGATAGGTAACTTAGTCGCCCAATAAATCCAACCTATCCCCAGAATGGAATATATTCGGCGGAAAACTTGGACGTTTTTAATAACCGTGTTGTCGGGCAATAGGGCGTGAATTCGTCCCATTGCTGCCTGATAGGAAACGCCCCCATTATCCCTTGGGTTATAGTTTATGTCGGCAATATCCACAAAAGCAACTAACCCTCGTCCCCTATCCTGTTTTTGCAGAAAATTGACCTCTCGTAAGCATAAAGGGCATTCTCCGTCATAGAGAAGTTTAATTTTCCATTTCGGGGACTCAGTAAAGGTTTCCAGGGAGTTAGGGGATTGAGTAGGTAACGATGACATCAGACGAATACAGACGAGATTTTTTATATTTTAAAAACTATTAAGCCAGAATGAGCGCTTTCTATAAGCAATCAAGCACGAGTATGGAAGGGCTTTATTGAAATATTGGTCGCTCATTGGCGAATACCAAGGCATAAAGCCTTATCTGGTTCCATTGTGATGACCCTCTAAAAATTGTGAGTATTAGAGCCAAATCCGTATCTTTTAGCCAGATGGGTAATGCCGATACCCAAAAGATTCCTCGCGCGTAAAGAGCGAACGAGAAGTTCAAATACTTATCCCAATGCTGTTAGATGGTAGTGATCAATTATCACTACCATCGTTTAAATCTTTAGAGAAGAAAATTATTTTGATCAATGAAATGAACGCTTCTAAGTGCGATGTATTACGCGAGTTTTGGCCGCCAAATCGTGCCATGTTAATTTGTCCTTGCGCCAGATAGTACAAAAGTAACCCAAGCCCAATGGAATCGCCCCGATAATCTTCATATATGCTCGTTTCAACGATTGTGAAAATGTTATCCGGCCACCTTGGTCATCAACGACTTTGAGCCGAAGAAGGATTTTGCCATGAGTCCCTTGATATTTTGAGCAATCCATCAATAAACCATAGAATATCCATAATAATAGAGTCGTCTCTCTTATTAGATTTCGTGCGGACAAAAAGGTTTTTCGTAACTCTATGTCTTGATTATTGTGGAAATAATCTGATAAAACTCGGTCAAATCCCAAGAAAAAATAAGCCACGCCGAAAACGACTAAAGAAATCGGAATTATGTCCAGCAAATAAGCCAATAACCTTTTCCACAATCGTGCGTATTTCACTCTCATCTCCCTTGTTTTCATGAGTAGCCAAAATTTTCCTTCGGGATAATAATATACCGTTCCCAGTTATTCCCCAAACCATTCTCAATAATTTAGGATTGTTGATAATGGTTAAAAGCATCACAACGGACGCTGATAATAATTAAAATATCCGGCTCCGTTGTGATGGTCGTGGTTGAAAAATTATTAGACCCTGGTTGCCAGTTGTTATCTAATTACTTGTCAACAAAGGGAACTTATTGATAGGTAAACTCCTCATTGAAAACCCCCTCAAATCCTTCTGTGATATGGATTAGAAAGGGTCACAACACTCGCATGGATTTATAACTTACCGGCTAGTGTTGTTGTCACTTAAAGGTATTATAGTGGTCACTTTCCTGATTCTCAACAAGAGAGGTTTATTGAAAAGCAAGACCTAGGGATAAAACCCCTTCAAATTCCCCTCTGGCATTAACTTTTTAACCTATCGAGATTGAGAAATGAAAAATAATTGAAGAGTCTTTCGGACCCTCATCTAAAGCCTTTTCAAAATTTACGAGTAACGATTGTTCTAATTCAAATTTTCTAAATCCGCTAAGTCTTGTAATCGGCCTGACGCTTTTTTGTTTTTTCTTAGATTATCTAAATCAATAAAATTTACCACAATATTTTCTACAACAACTTCTACTTTTAAAGGATAACAATCTTGAAAATTCACTCCGTCAATAGTTGTCAATAAATCTATTCTATTCGGAGGATAACCAAGTTGAATAATTTGGTCAGGAGTAAGAAAATCTCCAGTTTGTAAGCCCAAAGAACCAAATCCAAATTCTTCTAAGGCATGGAGTAAATTCTCGGCGTTTTCTGGACTCATCTCTATCCATATATCAATATCTTTTGTATAACGAGGATAGCCGTGTACAGCTACAGCATAACCCCCAACAACAAGGTAATGAACCTGATTAACGTTTAGAAATTGTATAAACTCTTTGAAGTCTTGATTCAACACTATTATCTTTCCATTGATGATATTCTTGACGGATTTCTTCTAAGGTTTTTAGTCGTGCCTGATAGGATTGCGTTTGCCAATAAGCAAAATCACTTTTTTGGGCTTTGAGAGGAATTTTATGACAAATTATTTCCATGTTGTGACAATTGATCGTAGTTTTTTCTTTTAGTCTAGCAAAATCTTTGTCGAAAGTCTGCACCGTCACCCCGATTATTCTCTCTCAAGGAAGTTTTATAGAGAACCAAGACCGAGGGAGATGGGGTTACTAATTGCCCAATTATTCCCGAAACTATTCTCAATAATTTAGGCTTGTTGATCATCGTTTTGGCCATCACAACGGACGCTGATAATAATTAAAAATATCTGGCTCCGTTGTTATGGTCGAGCAAGTAAAATTATTTAACCCAAGTTGCCAGTTATTCCCCAAACCATTCTCAATAATTTAGGCTTGTTGATCATCGGTTTCGGGCATCACAACGGACGCTGATTAATTAAAATATCCGGCTCCGTTGTTATGGTCGAGCAAGTAAAATTATTTAATCCAAGTTGCCAGTTATTCCCCAAACCATTCTCAATAATTTGGGCTTGTTGCTCATCGAGGGCATCACAACGGACGCTGATTAATTAAAATATCCGGCTCCGTTGTTATGGTCGAGCAAGTAAAATTATTTAATCCAAGTTGCCAGTTATTCCCCGAACCATTCTCAATAATTTGGGCTTGTTGCTCATCGAGGGCATCACAACGGACGCTGATTAATTAAAATATCCGGCTCCGTTGTTATGGTCGAGCTTGCAAGTAAAATTATTTAACCAAGTTGCCAGTTATTCCCCAAACCATTCTCAATAATTTAGGATTGTTGATAATTGAGGGCATCACAACGGACGCTGATTAATTAAAATATCCGGCTCCGTTGTTATGGTCGAGCTTGCAAGTAAAATTATTTAACCAAGTTGCCAGTTATTCCTCAAACTATTCTCAATAATTTAGGATTGTTGATAATTGAGGGCATCACAACGGACGCTGATTAATTAAAATATCCGGCTCCGTTGTTATGGTCGAGCAAGTAAAATTATTTAACCCAAGTTGCCGGTTATTCCCCAAACCATTCTCAATAATTTAGAATTGTTGAGAATGGTTAAAAGCATCACAACGGACGCTGATAATAATTAAAAATATCTGGCTCCGTTGTTATGGTCGAGCAAGTAAAATTATTTAATCTAAGTTGCCAGTTATTGCCCAAACCATTCTCAATAATTTAGGATTGTTGATAATGGTTAAAAGCATCACAACGAACGCTGATTAATTAAAATATCTGGCTCCGTTGTTATGGTCGAGCAAGTAAAATTATTTAATCCAGGTTGCCAGTTATTCCCCAAACCATTCTCAATAATTTAGGATTGTTGATAATCGTTTTCCGCATCACAACGGACGCTGACAATAATTAAAATATCCGGCTTGTGTTGTGATGGTCACTCTAGGAAAAATTGAATTGTGGTAGCTCGTTTCTCAGTACGCAAGAATTGATCAATCTTCACGGATTAATGAATATATATTAAACCAAGAATTTTTCGACCAAATTGTCAAAACAAGTGCAAAGGCTCTTGATGTTTGTTTAGAATGCTTTCATGAACAGGTTTACTGCTTGAAAGCGGTAAAAAAGGTTAGCCTACCCCACCTGAATTAGGCAAATCAGCTATGCTGGAAACCACTTTTAAAAAGGGAGTAATATTTGGGTCAGCCGAACCCGCCTAAACTCGGTATGTTAGTCAGCACTGCTGGAAATAACTCCCCTTGAAAAAAGTAGTATTTGGGTCAACCGAACCCGCCATAACTCGGTAATCCTCAATTTTTTCTCGTCATGCTCGATTTTATCTTTCAAAGTCGAGACGGACTAAACTGGTAGCCCTCAAAGTTGATACAGATCAACTTGCTCCCTCATCTAGGCTGATGTTGGGAAACATATCAGCTTACCCAAACTAAAAACTCTTAACGAAATCAAAGCGCTCATGGCAGATGTGACCATTGCGGCGGATTTTGGGGCATCCCTTGGACGGGCAATCTACAGCACCGGTTCCGGATACTGCAAACCCGAACTGATGTTACTTGACCCTCAAGTGGTGCTTGTTCCCGCCAAGAGCATTTCTAATTACGAGAAGTACAAAATTGGTCAAGCAAATCCCGAAGATTCGGCTTGGGTTAAATTTGATGAGGCTCATTTCGCTGTCGGCTTCCTGGCCAAGAAAAACTTTCACGCCGTTCACTGCTTGGAATCTTTGAAAGTCGATTCAGCGATTCCTCAAGCTTTGTCTATCATCGGCAGCGTAGCCCAGAAAAAAAATTTACCCTCTCAATTCTCTCTATCTCTGGGTATTCTGCTTCCTTGGAACGAATTTCGAGATCGAGAAAAATTCGCTTCCCAAATCTCCACAGCCTTATCCGACTATACCTTTCGAGGACAGCAGTTTTCTGTACAACTCGAATCCTTAACCGCATTACCCGAAGGAGGTGGTATTTTTGCCAGAGGCAGAATGCCTCAACAACCAACTCTTAAACTCCTGTCCCCAAAAGAACTCACTATCGCTGTCATTATGCTCGGCTATCGCAATTCCTCTATCCTGGTCATAGAAAAAGGAGAATTAACGCGCGGCTCGACGGGCGACTTCGGTTTTGCCCGAATGGTGCAGAAAATTCAAACTTTTACTTCTGGGCAAAAAGCGGATATTTTAGTTCCCGTCATCTGTTCAGCTAGAGCCAAACTGGGCAAGCGTGTCTTGGAAACCCTAGCCCGTAGTGGACGAACCGAATTACGCAATAGAGAGGTCGAAGAAATTGCTGAAGCGATAGTAGATGCGAGAGCGGAGTATGTCGCTCTTTTAGAAAACTGGCTCATCCAACATTTGCCGAACCAAACGAAAATTGACGAATTCATCATTAGCGGCGGGACAGCCCGTTATCTCAAAAAAGAATTGACTGATCTTCTCAAGGGATTCGGCGGCTCACTTAATTGGTGTACCGGACTTGAGGAAAGGATTAAGAAAACCTTTGGTGATATTGTCAGCAACAATTCTCTCGAATCGAGATTAGCTGATGTTTACGGGCTGTTTTACAAGCTGCACAACCGCCCCTTACCCCGAATTAGAGAAACTACAGGAGAACCAACTGATGTCAACGTCAGAGCAATTTAACTTTGTCTTCCGTCACCAACCGAAGAGAACTTCTAAATACGGGATACTGCTAACTTACATCAATCAAGATGGGGCAGATTTGACCCGATGTGAGCGAATGTTACATCCGGTTGCCGCTTTCTGGCTACCCTTTGCCTATCAAAATTGTACCGATGCTTCCTCGTCCGAGCTACAACAACTAGCACGTTCTGCGGTTTATCAACTCAAACTACACATCCATTACTTGGAGAACTCCTTCGGGTTGAATGATGATTCAAGTGCCTTAGAACCCACTCAAAAGCTCGAAAAACCGTTTTTAGCAGAGGTATCTACCAATGGATGGCATGAAAAGGACAATTTGCCAAAAATAGAAGATTTCAGCGATGAAGACGATATTTTAAGTCAGTTAATTTAACCGAGTGAGGACAAGCCATGACATTCACCCGTGAAGATTTTCAGCGTGAATATAACCTTAGCGATGAGGATGTGCGAGAAACAGCCAAAGCTTGCGGCCTATCTTTGAAGAAGCGCAATTATTCTGATGAGGAGTTTGAACGCTTTGCCGAAGCCAGAAAGTTATTTGATGAAGGTACGGCTAACTCTTACGATGACATCGCCAATTACTTTAAGAGTAATGAAATGCAGCCCGATTCAGACGACGATGATTTAGACATTTCCAATGACAACAGTTCGGACGGCAATGGATTAATTATTAATGAAAAATTAGCCGAAGATTTGCGTTTGTTGGAAGCCCAAGCAATGGAAACAGGGTTTCAAATGGGACTCCAACAGGCAGAAATCATGGGCAAAGTCATTCCTCAAGTTACTATTCTGCGGCTTAAAGAAATGATCGTCACCGGGGAACTCAAGCAAAACTTTCAACAAATCTGGAGCGAGGCCACTAAAACTTTGGGAAACGCTCAATCCCTCACCGAGCAGGTAGAGGGCAGGTGGAAGGAATTTCAACTACAGAAATACCAACCCCCGACGAGCTTGCCCTCCTCATCGACGGAATCATCCAACAGCGACTATTGATCGCCATTTCTCAAGAAGAATCCCATCTTAAACTACAGCAACAACAACTCGCTATTGTAGCCGAAAAACAGCGTAAACGCTGGCAAATTATCAAGCAATGGGGCAATCTCATCAATTCTTGGACTTGGGCGGTGGTTCTGATGGCGATCATTTTCCTTCTCGGACTGCATACGGGATTGAATTTATTGCCAGAGGGCGTAGTGTGTAAAAGCCGAGAGAGCTTTTGTTATTTTCTACGATTTGATTCAAATAAGCGGATATTAAAGCGATAAAAGAAAAGGAATATTAGTTTTATGGACTTTCCTCGAACTAACAAGAAACTTTTAAGCCATAGCGAAAAAATCAAAGCACTTCATGAACGAGAGCTAGACCTTGATTTTGATGGCGACGGACTAACTGAACGCGAAGAAAGAAAATATGGACTCAACCCCCTTAGCCCTGATACTGATGGTGATGGTCTTTATGATGGTCAGGAGATAGGAATTCATATCAATCCTCACTTATACTCTAAAGTTCCTCCCTCGGTAGAAAAAGGTTCTGAGAAAGAGAAACACAGAGAAACTTACCTTCACTCGGTTCAAACTCTTTTAAAAAACCAAGAGTTATCCTATCAAGCTCTTTATAACCAGATTGCGGGGGATGATTGGCTCGGTCGTTCTTTGGATGAAAGAGTCTTAGCCGCACAAGTGCATTCGGGATCTTCAGAAGATCAGATTAAATGCTCCTTGGCTCAAAGTCCTTATGTTCAGTGGCAGCTAGAAGAGGGTCAATGGGATAGAGACTTGGCTATTGGCTATATCGGAGGATTAACTCGACAATTTGGGGCTAAAAGAACACAAGAAGAAGAAATAGCCGAATAAAGAAGCCTTATCTCAAAGTAAATCTTCCCAATCGAAGGAATCGAGGTCTTGCTCGGTTTCAAGGTCTTCAACGGCGATGTAGCCTTGCGAGAGTAGTTCTTCGGTATCTAGACCGGCACGAGCAATGATTTTGTCCCTCAAGCTAGAAGCGGGTCGATTTCGCGGAGCAAATAGCTTTCTGTCTTCAATTTCTTCTTTTTTCTGCCGTTCATACTCGGCGATTTCTTCGGGTGAACTCCCCTGTTTTCTCAAGAACTCCCGAAAGTGCGGTTTGATTGTGCCGTCTGGCTCGTAGAGGCTTCTCTCTAAAATTGACTCAAAAATTGCACCAGCTTTCATATTTTTTCCATTAGCTCCTTACAGTAACGCTTCTTTTTTAATAAGTCGGGAGTGCCAGTCATTATGACACTGTACCTCGCTCATTTCGACACTAAACTCAGGCAAGACTTAGAATTAAGAGAACCGATCAAAAATTGCCTTGCCGAATACTTATTTCCCGATGCAAAATTCACGTTAGGGGAAATTAATCCCGATACGGTCAAAGCCGAAGATTTACGGGCATACAAAGGAATGTCGCTACAATTCGCGTCGGGTAAGCGGATGTATTTTTCTGAGCGTCCCGTGCGAGATCTGCTTTATCCTAATGCTTCTGATGGAGCCGCCTATGGGAGTTTGCCCTTTACCCCTTGTCAGAAGTTTTCTGAAGTTAGACAAGCTAGAGTTCTTATCATTGATGATAGCACAGGAGCATCGGACGGGATTTTGCCACTTCAAGAGGCTAAAAAGTTGGTAGGAGACTGTTATGGAAAAATGAGCCTAGAACTAGCCGAACAACTGACCAGCTCAAAAAATGCCCCTATTCAATTTCGTTTGGGTATTCGACCTCAAAACGATTGTGATGTTTATCGCATAGCCAAGGGAACATTAGCCCCTGACCGTAGATTAGAAACTTTAACCAGTGCTGTCATCTCTGGGCGCGAGAAAATGAAAGTTGGTTATGATCTTATCCTTCCCACTAGCTCCTTCAAAGGACGTAAGGGAGCAGATGCTATTAAGCCTGGGGAGTACCTTCTTAATATTGGTATTGGAGTCAAAGCTATTGCCCAATATGGTAAGCAAAGCCTCGGTACTCAGGTTTTGGTCAATTATCCGCAAGGAGTTGAAGCTGACATTTTGCCAATCCTCGAAAGGAAGGCCAAAGAATTAGCTAATGCTCAGTCAGATTTACACGCGCTGGCTAAACATTTTCTTCAAAACTACCAACAACGAACGATTACCACTGAAGAGGAATATCTAAAAGATCTCGACTTGTCACCAGAAGACACTTTAGCCGAAGAAGATGCCGAAAATATTCAAAAGGGTGAGAGAATTTTCTATGACCTGCTCAAAACCGATTTAGAGCATCATGGGCAACTGCTAGAACATCCTTTCGTTATCGATGAACTGAAGAAATTTCTTCAAAGACAATGGATGGATATCGCTACGGGCAGAGCGATCAAGTTTCAGTCAGCATTAGCACAACCAAGCCTTGACCTGGGAGAAAATGAAGTATGTGTTCCTCGAATGCCCAATGGGGCAGAACTAATTGTCACCCGTAGCCCTCTGGTCAACTCCAATGGGGTCATCACTTTAACCAATCGTCATCTACCCGGACTGATGCACTTGGAGGGGACAATTCACATTCATCCTGAAACGGCAGCAAAGCATTTACAAGCCGACTTTGATGGGGATAGATTGGCGTTTGAGAGGGCTGATAAATATCCCACCCTGACAGCAGAAATTAAGGAATCATTACTCCCCCAAAATCGTTATCCTGATGTGGTTAAACCAGATAAAGTTGCTTATCAGGGAAGTTTTGAGGAAATTGCCACCTCTGCGGTTAAAAATGACATTGGCAAAATCGCCAACCAAATCATGAGGGCTGTGTCTCTGCGATGGGAAACGGTGTTAATGCCCCAGGAGAAAAAAGAAAGTTACGTCGGGCAAGTTGCCAAGTATTATCGGGAAATTTTAGACAAAGATGCTTCACCCGACAATCATTTTTCTATTCCCC
The DNA here is from genome assembly GCF_000147335.1 of Gloeothece verrucosa PCC 7822. Classification (NCBI taxonomy): domain Bacteria; kingdom Bacillati; phylum Cyanobacteriota; class Cyanophyceae; order Chroococcales; family Aphanothecaceae; genus Gloeothece; species Gloeothece verrucosa. Next base: position 494,444 of record NC_014501.1, on the reverse strand, counting down.
AAAAATATAAACAAACCATCCAAGAAATAGCTAATTTACCTCAAGAGCTTACCGCGCAACAAATTGAGACAGCCCTTCAACAGATGCGAGACATCCAATACAAGATTGTTGGCGACTTGTCGAACGAACTTCAGGTAGCGGTTGATGGACCCAAGAGCGCCAACCGACCCAATACAGCTATTTTAAATGCCTGTCGGGAGATTGGCGGTTATCAACCTGTAGCTTGGCTCTCTGGTAGAGATAAGAGCCGGAATCCCCAAGTTTATCGCACTCATCCCTTAGAAAGTAAAAATTACAGCCCGATTGACCGTATGATTGGCGTGGCGAATGAAAAATGGCAAGAAAATCGTTTAATTTCTCGACCTGTTCATCAGTTTCGAGAATTTTTTCCCTCTGTTAAAAATCCCAATCTTACCGAAATTGCCGGAGAAATTAAGGAAACGTACAATGATTATCTAAAAAAGGCAAGAACCCTCACTGACCTCAAAACTGAGCATCCTGAACTGATTGAACCTTATATTGAGGTCACATCAGCCACCAGTCAAAGAAAAATTTACCTAACTCGGCTAGATCGCTTTGGAGGGTTAGAATCGGGCTTATTAAATCCAAATAAACCATGTACTCTTGATTTGCGTGTAGTAAAGAATACGATTGAGCCAGAAATTCCGAATACTCTTTTGGCAGTGGCAACCCTCAATATAGATGAGAAATTAGTTGAGCAACCGGTAGGAGCGATCGCCACTTCATCGGTAGAACAACATAATCTCAAAGCAGGTAGATCATTAATACAAGCATCAGCAATCACTCGACCCGGCATCACTGACGGAAGAATTGAGGGTATTTACTCCGAACTTGATGAATATGTAAATATGCTTCGCCAACAACACCCTGTTAACGAAAGGAGAGAATTAGCTGCTGCTCTGTGGCACAATGCTCATACTCGTGATGAATATCAAACCAAAAAGGCTCTACTTGCTTTCAAATTGTTTCCCGATGAAGTTATCCAACAGCTTTCCAAACTACAATTTACCGAGTTAAAAGTCGTGGGTTTGCATTTTCCCACTAATGAACATGGAAATAAACAATGGCGAGGGGAAGAAGTTGACTGTGAGATTGCACTCCATCCTATCCCTGATAAATCGGGACAATTAGAGGAAAAGCGAATCATTAAGGTTGAAAACAAAGTCTTAGCCCCTCTAACAAATGAATCTCCCGCTATGGCTGTCGGAACAAAATTTAAAGCCTCTATCCTAGCCGAACCGAGTTCAGGGGTGATAGCCACTACCCCTAAAGGAAATACCCTTAAAATAGGGCAGATTAAAAACTTTGCCTACCGCAAACACTCTTGGCAGGGACAAGAGGCAAAAATCAACATTGCTTTGGTAAACAATGGTAGGGGACGTGCAATTCCCCTAGTTACCCTTGATGGTAATGCCTTGGGGGTTTTGGACAAAGAAAGTGAAATGAACTTAAAAGAACGTAACCTTTTAAGCGCGAAGGGGTTGACTTTGGTTGCCCGACTCTCCAATACCCCCTCAACCACAGCGCAAGTAATAGTTAAGCCAGAAACAGTTCTCTATCCTTGGCAGCAACGAGAACTTGAAAAGCAAATGGAAGCTAAACGTGGTGTTTATCGGCAACAATATGAAGCTTATGCGTCTGATGTTGGGCGTAATTCGTCTTTAGCCGGTGCTTCTCCTCACTTAATTGATGTTGAGGTAGCAAGACTAGCTTATGCTGATACGGGTGACTCCCATGAGGTGGCGACTATCTTGAGTCAAAGCGACCAAGTGAGACAATGGAGGGCAAGTGTTCCCAATGCTCTCAGTTGGGATGAGTATGTCAACCAAGCTAAAGAATACGTTCGTTATGTTCAATCTGCTGCGAAGGAGCGCTCAAACCAAGTCTCATTTGAAAGATGACTAGATTTTAATTTTACCAAATAGTTTTTGTCTAATATGAATGAGAGAACTTAAGATTAGATTAGGAAAAGAAAAAAATAAACAAGGGAAAAAATTATGAATCATGAACTCTTAAAACGTATTACTCATAATCCTGATATTTGTCATGGTAAACCCTGTATTCGAGGTTTAAGGTATCCTGTCGAATTTATTCTAGAACTCCTCAGTGCGGGTATGACCACCGAAGAAATCTTAAGCGATTATGAGGATTTAGAACCAGAAGATATTCAAGCTGTTTTACTTTTTGCAGCCCGTTTGAGTCAAATTAAAAGTATTCATAAAATTGCTTCATGAAGTTTTTGGTTGAGGCTCAACTCCCAGTCCGTTTAGCCAGATTTTTAGAAACTTCGGGTTATGATACGATACATACCCAAGATTTACCGCCACAAAACTCCACCTCGGATACACAAATCAACGATATTTCAATTGAACAAAAGCGAATCGTTATTACCAAGGATTCAGATGATCGTAGATTCTTTTCTGACCCTTCAAAAACCTCACAAATTGCTTCTTGTTAGTACGGTAAATATTAAAAATAGTGAACTACAGACGTTAAAATTTTCAGTAAATAATTTTCATCCCAACCCGCTTTTTTCCTTTTAGCTTTAGCTCCGACCTTAAGAGTCTTTTCTTGTTTCACAATGCTGGAACCTTTACGCTGAGAGTTTTTCAAAAATTAGATGCGTTTGCCCTGCCCCCAATGGTAAACCATTTGATAGCATAGAGGGGTACGGCAAGGAAACCCAACAATGGTAAAACCTCAGATTTCCATCAGACTCGCCCCTGCCCTCCTGGAGCGGCTGAACCGATACATAGAGCGCACTGGTCGCTCCAAGACCGAAATCATCATCACCGCCCTCTCCGGTTACTTGGGGGCAAACGATGGGGATGATCTGGGCAATCGGCTCACCCGACTGGAGGAGAATATGGCCGATCTCCTCACCACCGTCAAGGATTTAAAAGAGGAACAGAACTGATGCAGATCGAGATTCAGGGACAGGATGCCATCGAAATCGCTCAGGACATCGTAACTACGGAAGGAGTGCAGGGCAGCTACGAAGTTATCTCCGAAGTGGAGAGGGAGGGAACCCTTGCTACCATCGCCACCATCATCGGCATCACCACCGGCGCGATAACCATAGCTGAAAAGCTCTACGAGCTTAACAAGAAATCTGTTAACTCCCCCGAATCGGTCAAGATAGAACGGGTTCTTCTGGTGGGGAGAAAAGGCGATCGCCTCCTGCTCAAGGATGCCACTTTAGAACAACTGCAAAAACTCCTGGAACAAGAAAAATCATGAAAATCCTTCATGTTGGCCTTCAGGAGATGGGTAGCGATAGGGCTGAGTTCCGATTTTTCTGGGACAACCCCAACCAGACTCACACCTACACAAGATCCCTGAGTGAAATCGATAACCTGAGAGATAGGGCTGATACCGATTACTATACCCGTTTACCGGAAGACTACACTAAGACGGGAAAAACCTTGTACCGATGGTTAGATGGTACGGAGCGCATCCTACAGAACGAGTTAGATAGTCACAGGGGAGAGGGAATCGTCCTGGCTATCAGCACCAGCGAAGGATTAGCCCATCTACCTTGGGAATTATTACACGATGGGCAGGGTTTTCTGGTGTCTAAGCTCCCCGCGATCATTCCCTTGCGATGGATGAAAACGGGCAATGAAAGGCTGTTAACCCTTGACGATAACCCGCAGGATCGAGCCTTAAATGTGGTTTTCATGGCGAGTTCTGCTAGAGGTGTAAAGCCTATACTAGACTTTGAGGCAGAAGAAGGTAAGATCCTGAAGGCGACCAAAGGGAAACCCCTATCTTTAACCGTTGAGGAGAGCGGCTGTCTTAAAGAATTAGGCGAGTGGGTAGCCAGTAAAGAACGAGGATACTTCGATGTTATCCACTTGAGCGGACACGCCAAAATCGAGGGTAATAAACCCTATTTTATTACCGAGACGGAATACGGAGACAGGCACGATGCCAGCGCCGAAGATATTGCCAGAGAATTACAGTTCGATTTACCTAAGCTCTTGTTCCTATCGGGGTGTCGGACGGGCTACTCCGATGGGGATGAGATCCTTTCGATGGCGGAGGAGTTATTAGAAAAGGGGGCTAAGGCCGTTTTGGGGTGGGGTCAACCCGTCAGGGATAGGGAAGCGGCTGATACGGCGGCCACCCTCTACGAGAAGCTTTCCCAAGGATTTACCTTGAGCGAGTCGTTAGCTTTCGCCTATCAGACCTTATTGGGAAGTCAGGCGAGGGATTGGCATTGTTTACGCCTCTATGTCAGGGGAAGTATCCCAGAAGCCTTGGTAAAGAGGGGACAGAGAAGACGTTTACCCCCCGTATCCGTTGTTGACCAATTCGTAGATCCCGAAACGAAATATTTGCGGGTGGCCACACGGGAAACCTTTATCGGTCGTCGCCGTGACCTTCAGGATTGCTTGCAGGTGCTTAAGAAACCCTTTGATAATCCTAAAGCAATTCATAAGGCTGGTGTTTTCCTACAAGGTGGGGGTGGTAACGGGAAAAGTACCCTCGCCGCCCGTCTGTGCGATCGCCTCCCTGACTATACTAAGCTCGTCTGGTGGCGACAAATTGATCAAACTAGCTTGGTTAATACCCTAGCTAAAAAATTAGATCGTCCACAACGTCAAATCCTTCTGGATTCTAATGAGGATCTAGACTATCGCTTAAGGGATGTTTTCGGTCAGTTAAACCAGCCCCTTCTGCTTATTCTTGATGATTTTGAGTGGAACTTGGAATGCCCTTCATCCAGGGATGATTACATCCTTAAAGCAGGGGTAGCTCAACTATTACAAGCTCTCGTTTGGGCGATACAGGAAACTCATTACTACCATCGCCTGATCATTACCTGTCGCTATACATTTAATTCCCCTCTGTTCAAGGAATTTTATCATCTGAAGTCTTTGCCTTCCTTCAAATACAAAGAGTCCGATCTAGAGAAGAAACTGTGGCGCTTAGAGCATTTTAGTTCGGGTAAGATCGATAAAAACTATATAGAAAGGGCTTTAAACCTAGCCGATGGCAACCCCCGTCTGTTGGAATGGCTCAATGATGAGGTTTTGAGTTCAGGGGATATAGATGCTAAATTGCGGTCATTTGAGAATGAAACCGATGTTAGTTGGCGCGATAAGATAGTCTGGCGGTTAGAGGAAAAACCTCAGCTTTTGACGGATGAAGCTCTTGAACAGGTGGTCAGCAATTGTCTGATCTATAACCTCCCTGTTCCCCTTGAAGCCTTAGAAGCGGTTTGTCAATCTGTGCCTAACTATCAGAAAAAATTACAACAGGGACAGGATAAAGGCTTGATCGAGGTAATCCGCAATGAGGACAGAGAAACCCTCTACCGCGCCTCTCACATCAAACACATTAACCCCCATATCGAGCTTCCCAAAGATGCAAGTAAGCTTTCTACTTTAGAGAAAACGGCAGTTAAGACTTTAACCGAACTATGGGGGAATGAAGAGAACGAAAACGAGGAAAGATGGACAGAGATTTTCCGTCTCGCCTTTGCAGATGAGGAAAACCCTGAAAGGTTCAGGGAACAATTCGATAAGATTATCTCGGTGCAATACAACGCAGAAGCCGATCGCGCCTACGAAAAGGAACTGAGAAAACAGAGGGAATATCTTACAGAAAACCAAGGTCACATTTATCAACAGTTAGAGGAGTACCTACGGCAGAAGGATTGGAGAAAAGCCGATCACGAAACCGCTTTCATTATGTACCAGTGGATGGTCATAGAAAATTATGATGACTTCGACGACCTTTTTAGAGAAGTATCCCTAGAGGTAATCGATGAGATTGATCGTCTCTGGATGGACTACAGCGAAGGGAAGTTTGGCATCAAGGGACAGGCGAAAATTTACCGTGACCTTGGGGGGACGGAAGAATATAATGAGGAAGTATGGGATAGCTTCGTAGATCGCGTCGGTTGGCTAGAAGGAGGCAGAAATGTTTGTGCTCTTAAAGAGGTAGTATATCATACTACAACACAGCCAGATTCTATACAAAAACCAATACTTATGTATTTCCGGTTTCGTGGAAGCGTTGGGTGGACTGATGGGGTCGATCCAGAGTGGTTGGGAGGGTCTCTTCTCTCGCGTCAAGACTTAAAAGAGTGTAGCATAGATGACTTACAGAATTTTGTGAACCATGTGAACGGGTAATTTTTCACGAAGCCATGCGGGTTGCGGGATTCCGATACCTGTCACCGAGGGGTCAGCCGCCGCTCCGATTTTTTTGTAGTATGCTCTTTTAGTAAAAGAAAAGCCAAGGGTACTGTGGGAAACTTTATCGCATTTCTTCGAGATTGCAACTCTATTAGAGATTTATTGGTTAAAAAATATTATTAGAACACTACGAGATACATTAGATGGAGAGTCTTACAACCAAGAAGGCTTACTCTTTGGTATTCCTGACGCTGTAAGCATTATAAAGAATAAAACTGTGAATTTATTTTGTTTAGGAATTTAATAGCTATAGTCCAAAAAACAGGGAGAGGCATTCTCCCCCTGTCTTCTTTCCTCATGCTAAAGAGCGAATTTTCTCGATAATTCCTGCCGCCTTCTCATTAACCGGAATAAAGACTCGTAGCTTCCAATTAATCATTTCCGTCATGCAACCAAGGGCTTTCAGGCACATTACTTCTGCCTGTTGATGAACACCGATAATTTCTAAGCGTTGATTGCCCATTACAGATGATGAACGTAATTGCCAGCCTCGTACTAACAGCATCACTTCCTTACGTTGAGTAACAGCATGGAAAACCTCATCAGCCGTTAGTTTAGGAGTATTGGTAATGCCCAAGTTACGATACACTGACGCGATATTCTCCGCATGGACTAATCGACCAAGCAATTTCTCCCCGCTATCGGTCTGTAGCCTGAATACTCGCATATTAAGAGCATCTAAGCGATTCCATATCGGCAAAAGTAAGCCCGTAATCAAGTAAAATGAATCCACTTCAAACTCAGGGGCGTTACCCACTTCTTGCTGCCAGAGACGACTAAAAGTTTCTTGGGTTGTTTCCTCCCAAGTGGAAGCCCGAAATTGGTCAAGACTCATCTTTTCGTTCGATGCTGGACGAATTAGGTTAATCCGACGCACAATTGCTCCGTCATCGGTAACAGTGCTATTTGTAGGAATTGCGATCGCTACTCGACCAGAACGCTCGTTAACAACTAATTTCCCCTGATAGTTTTCGGACATTTCTAAAGCTTCAGGAAGTCTCAAAACACTAGCTTTACGTTTGCGCTCAATTTTGACGCAGTGGGTTTGTGCCCCTGTTTCTGGGTGAGTATAGATGACTTGTTGCTCTAAAATGCTAAAGTTGTCAGCCTTGAGGGTTTCTACTCCCGCCTCATAGCTTCCCGTAGCTAGAGCTTCCTCAATCTTACTCTCTAACCTGACCTCAAACTCCTCAAATAAAGCATTTTGAAGTTCAATCCGTAAAGCTAGGACACGATTGAGGAATTGGGAAATCGGTGGTAAGTCTTCCTTGAGGTTGCCTTCAGGAGTCGTCAAAGATAGTCCCGTGTATGCTTCAAAATCCTTTAAACAACAGCAATCGAGCTTTCCTGCGTAGAGTGCGAGATAGAGTTGCCGTAATGCGGCTTTAGCGTAGGGCGATTCTAGATTGTCCTCTTCTCGAAATAATCCCTGTCCTCCTGTTTGTCGCTGTCCTCGTGTCAGTGCCCCCAAAGAATCCAAGCGACGGGCTATCGTTGAGAGAAACCGTTTTTCACCTTTAACATTAGTAGTAACAGGACGAAATAAGGGAGGTTGAGCTTGATTTGTCCGATTGCTGCGCCCTAACCCTTGAATGGCTGAATCTGCCTTCCAACCGGCTTCTAAGAGGTAATGAACTCGTAAGCGTTGATTTCTGGCTTTAAGGTCAGCGTGATAACTTCTTCCTGTGCCACCCGCTTCAGAAAAGACAAGAATACGCTTTTTATCGTCCATGAATGCTCCAGTTTCGGCAAGATTAGCTGAACCCGAACGCTTTTGTAAGACTAGCCGTTCTCGCTCCCCTTTTGTTTCCTTGACGATGCGTTTAGAGCGTCCCGTCACTTCTGCCACGTTCTCATAACCGAAGTGTTGTATGATTTGGTCGAGTGCGCCCGGCACAGGGGGTAACAATCCCAAGCGTTCAATCAGTTCGTCTCGCTGCCTTAAGGCTTCCTGACACAAAACTGGATTGCCCTCGCTATCGGTTACGGGCCGAGAATATTCATTACCTTGCTCGTCAGTATAAATTTCATGCAACTGGACAGGAAACGAGTGCATCAGGTAATCCATCACATACTCTCTCGGTGTAATATCGACTTGTAAGTCATGCCATTGACAGGTAGGGATGTCTGCTAATCTTCGGTCTAAGAGAGCCTCATCAGTTGAGGTAATTTGAATCACGGCAGCATGACCATTAACTAAATCCTGTTCTATAGTTTTGAGCAAAGTTGGACACTTCATCGAAGTAATTAAATGGTTAAAGAATCGCTGCTTGTTGCTTTCAAACGCAGAACGGGCAGCAGATTTGGCATTACGATTTCGCGTTTTACCGGTGGGACTACTAATGTTAGTCGCTTCTAATGCCGCTTCTAGGTTTTGATGGATGATTTGGAAGGCATCAGCATAGGCGTTATAAATTGTAATTTGTTCATCAGTTAACTCATGCTCTAAAATGTCATACTCTACGCCGTGATAGGATAGCGATCGCGCCGTATATAATCCTAGGGCTTTCAAATCCCGTGAAACCACTTCTAGTGCAGCAATACCCCCTTTCTCCATTTCGGCGACAAAATCGGATTGGTTGGCAAAGGGAAACTCTTGGCTCATCCACAGTCCTAACCGTTGAGCGTAGGCGAGGTTATTAATCGTAGTTGCTCCTGTTGCAGAAACATAGAGGACTCTGGCTCTTGGTAATCCATGCTGTAACCTCAATCCCGCAACTCCTTGTAGAGACGGTTTCTTGAAGCCCCGTTCTCTCTTTTCTGCTGAAGCATTAGCCATACAGTGAGCTTCATCAAAGACAATTACACCCTCAAAATCTTTGCCGCACCAATCGATAAGCTGTTCGACGCGAGATTTCTTGCCCTGCTTGGCTTCAGTACGAAGGGTGGCGTAGGTGACGAAGATAATGCCTTCAGGGAGTTCAATGGGTTCACCTTGACGAAATTTGCTTAAGGGAATGATTTGCTCTCTTTTTCCCCCCAAAGCTGTCCAATCTCGCTGTGCATCTTCGAGTAAGGTATCGGATTTCGAGATCCAGATCGCTCTTTTGCGTCCTTGTAGATAATTATCCAGTAGGATCGCACCCACTTGTCTGCCCTTACCAACCCCTGTTGAATCGCCAATGAAGTAACCTCGACGAAATCTGACCGAAGCAGCTTCTTGGGTAGCTACAGAAACAATATCTAGGGTGTCATCAACTTGATAATTACCTTTGAGAAACTGACTGTGAGACTCTCCTGCATAAATTACTGATTCTAGTTGAGCGTCAGAGAGTATTCCTTGCGTGATGAGCAATTGGGGAAGCCGAGGTCGATAAGCGGGTTTTGGTGGGGCTAGACTGGCCATAGCCGCACTTTGAACCAGAGGCGACGGATGTTGAACTGCTCCTTCAATGAGGACAGTTTGGGGTTCGTAGGCTTCATAAAGACTATCACTAATCTCCTGTCCGCTTCCAGTCCAATCACGAGTAGTATAAGCGATTTCTACTATATCCTCAAAAGATACTCTGATATCTGGGTTATCTCGTAATTTGGCTTTGGACTGTATAGCTTGGGTTTGCTTAGTGATGTCATAAGAATCTAAAAGAAGCGAACCTACTTGAGTGACCGATTCAGGAGGGATCGTGTTGGCTTTTGCTTCAGTTATAGTAGTAAGTGCAAGACGTTCTGGTACGAAGCTTTCTACCAAGTTGAGCAACCCAGATAGGGAAACAACTTTATCAAAGCAGTTAACAAACTCATCCGGCTTCGGGGATGAAATTTTGTCGAATACTGTTAAGCGAGTCTCAGTAGTTGTTCCGTGCTTGGCATAAGCATTGCCCTCAATCGGACAGGAAAAGGCGACTTTTGCCGATTGTTGCAGTTTAATAAAGCTATCTCGCCATTGGGAGTTTAGAGGTGAGAACCAATTAGCCGTAATGACAACCAAACGGCCTCCTTTTGACAGTCTTGCCAGCGCTGAACCTAAATGTTTAAGGGTGGCAAACTGATTACGTTTTGCCATCTTCGGGGAAGCGGTAAAAGGCGGATTCATTACCACCACAGTTGGATGATATTTCTCGTCAAGATAATCGTCAATTTGTTCAGCATTGTGGCTAAATAAAGGGGCTTGAGGAAATATTTCCCCTAGAATGCTTCGACGTTGAGGACAAATTTCGTTGAGGATTAATTGCGCCCCACCAAGAGAAGCAAAAGAGCTTAAAATTCCTGTACCTGCACTTGGTTCTAATACGAGGTCATCGGGAGTGATTTGTGCGGCTACTGAAGTAATATAAGCCAGGGGAAGGGGGGTAGAAAACTGCTGCAACTGAATTGATGTCTCTGAACGTCTGGTTTGAGTAGGGCAGAGTCGATGTATTCGCTCAATTTCTCCAAGAATAGATAGAGAATTAGATTGGTTGAGTATTTCTCTACCTTGCTGTTGAATGAGCAGGATTTGAGCGATTTCTAGGGCTTCATAGGCATCTTTCCAAGCCCAAGACCCTACTGCATCAGAGCCGCCAAAGCTTTCGGTCATTAAACGAGAGAGGTTGGCATTAGTAATGGGTTGCCCCTGTTGTAGAACTGGTAAAAGTTGATAGCCTACTTTAATAAGTGGATGGGTTGAGGTAGGTTGTTTGGCTTCTTGTAATGGTTTTGTCGAAGCTTTAGGGCAGTTATCTAGCTCGAAAATATCTTCTAAAACCGCTCGAATTTCAGGGGAAGTTTCAGGGACTAAAGCCGTCAATTGCTCGATGGTTTCAAGTGCCGCACTTGCTCTGTCAAATAATAGAGTGAGTTGCTGGCTTTTGGTTTTCAATTGGGTGGAGATCACCTTTAATCTTTCAGTTTCTTCATGAATTTGAGCAAGGCGATCACCAAAAATTTGAGTGGGTTTAATTTCGCTCAACATAATAAGAACTTTCTTGAGTGGAATTTATTTAAAATTTCGGAGCAGGTTGAATCATTGATATATAATTAAGATTCAATCCTGCCTATAAAAAACGTTAGCTGGCTATTATTTCATCAATTTCAGAAATTTGGTTAAATACTGAGATTAGTTCAGGAAGTTGTTCCTCGATCACAGTTATTACATGATGGGAATCGTCTTTGAGGATGGTACAAATTTCGGCTTTAAGCAAGGCAAGAGACTTTTCAACTTTGCCGCATTTCTGTTGAATACCAAGAGGTTTACAAAGTTTACGGCATTGACGTTTTTTGAGGTTGTTAATCAATGTCTCGGTTTGGGTATAGAGGTTATTGTCTTGCTTAGGATTAGAGATATTTTCTGTCGGTAGTTCAGGATTAACTGGCTCAAAAGAAGCGTTTTCATTTTCTATAATGAGAGAAATTTCTTCTGATTCTGTTTTTGGTCTTAATTGTTCTTCAAAAGAGAGATCATCTACAGTATTGGTGTCGTCTAATTGAGATGAGCTTGCAGGGAGTGCTGGATGGACTGTAAAGAACTTCTGTGGTTGGTAAATCAAATTAGATACAGCACAGAAATAGACAGCGAAAAGAAAGATGGGGAAAAGAAATTCATTGATTGTAGCGTACATGATTTTTACTCCTGAATTAGGTAATTTGTTGTCTTGATGGCTGGTGCTTTCTGAAACGACCAGCACTTGCCAACAAAAAAAAGGCGTTAGCCAAATTCAGATCTAGTTTGATACAGCTATTTTTGGCTTGTTCCTGTTCGACAAGCAGAGGGAGCAGGAAACTAACGGGACTTAAGGCAAAAAAGCGGCTTAAAAAAGGCTGAAAACCTTATGTATTCAAATGTTTAGCTCGAAAATACATAAAACCTTAATACATATAGCTTTGAGGTCAATTTACCTCGACAGAGGTAAATTAACTGTCCTGTAAGGCTTTCAGCCCTTTTTATCCATTAAAACTGCCTAAGTCCCGCTAAGGAAAACAGGAGAGAGGTGGATTCGAGTAAATTTTTAGTAGTATTGAGATATGGTTAAGGAAATTTTTCGTGATCTAGTTGGGTCAAAAATGGGTATGAATTGGGTATTGTAATTTTTTAATATTAAGTAAAAGCTTTTTATGAAGGGAGTTTTAAAAACTAGGCATCAACTTTGGGGTAGTAGGGGTCGTGGGTTCAAATCCCGCCGCTCCGATTTAATTGGAAAGCTCATAAATCAAAGCTTTCAATCTCTAAGACAAGGGATTGACAACCTATCTGTGTTTGGTCAATCCCTATATTAAGTAGGTGGACAAAATTAAAGTTAACTGTGAGATTGGGCAATGGGGTTGCGGGGAAAGGGCAATGGGTAAGAGTTAGGAGAGTAAAACATTTCTTAATACAGAAAGCTTTATTTATGTCCAGGTACTTACAGCCAATTTGCTAACTATTAAACGGCTTTCTTTAATGGTTTCGCTCAACGGTGGCTGACTATTAAACTCTCTCCAGATGGCTGCACCGCGTAAACCCTCAGTTTCCTTTTGCCATAGTTAGCTAACTGATGGGAGTAAGACTGCATTGCTTGATTTAGCTCTTTGAACTCCTGAGTAGTTACTTTACCGGATTGATGGTATATCTCGACTCGAAAATATTGCTCACAAGTGCCATTCAGACTTGTGGAGCTTGTGGTATCGGTTGCCTGAGTGTAGGCGCGTCCGATGGCAGACTTAAGCGATCCCATCTCTCCCAAAACCTTGAAAATGTCCATTATTGTTTCCTGGTCTATATTTTATATCCCTAAGCTACGCGAAAATTAGAATAGCTCCTGTGAGCTTGATCACAAAAGGATATTTGTAGAAAGCGAGCGCTTATGCCCGCAAAACAATACACTTTTACTCTTTCTCTTAACCGACCTCAGCATTAAGTCTTTTGATAGATTTAAACACAATCATTTAGCTGTATATTGAAATTATTAAATGAATATAACTATATGTAACGATTTATACGGAAACCTGCCAAGGGGACAAACCCCTTGGATAAAACTTTTATCGCTCTGGCGGGTAAAATCTAGGATAATTGACGGGCAACCATCGCATCATTTATCCGGTCCAAAGATATTGCCCCAGGGCCACTCGTCGCCAACCCTTTAAGCCAGAACCTTTGGACAAGACATTATTAATGGCTTCTGCCGCTTTTTTTTTGTGCTTTTCAGCTATCCCATCTGGATAAAGCCAATCTAAAACTTGAGGGGTAGTCATACTATGAGGATGATGTTCTTGCAGACAAGCACGGATGGCTGCTGTAGTTGTTCCATAGGCGGCTAATTTTGCTGAATAGGGTAAGCGGGCACTCTGGGCTACATGAGCCGACTTTTTAGGTTGTGAGAGATTTTTAGAAGAATGCCATAAATCTGGAAATTCCTTGAGATCAATGGTCCAGCATTCCGGAGAGTCTGGCATCGCGTACCATTTTTTTTCTCTTGCGCCCTCTTCTAGGAGTTTTTTAGTGGCTTGAGTCATTTCCTCGAGGTATTGATCCGGCACTAAGCCATAAAGTTTTCTAACAATATAATTAATCTGTAAAATCTTACCGCGATTACGCTCAAGAAGGTCCTTGAGTTCCTCTGTCATGGTGGCTCGGCCTTGTTTGAAGAAAAGAGACTCACCGCTTAAGTCGGGTTCATCCGAAGATGGCAACTCTAATAAAGGGGTAATATCTTCTAAGCGAATAGAATGGTCGTCCGAGTCAAACTCACCATGAATGGCACTAAAATCCGGTAGCAGGCTAGGAGTTAACAAAGCTTCTATATGAGCTAGTTGTTGAGCCGCTAATGCCATCGCTCGCTGATGATATTCTACTAACTGGCGATAATAATCTGCTAGTTGATTTAAAACCTGATTATTAACTTTAGGGGGGGGGGGTGGAGGAGGAAAATTTAACATAGCTGTTCAGTGGCTCCTGTTAGGTTTTCGGTTTTTCACAACGGAGACATTTACTAGCGACTCCATTGCATTTGTTGCCATATTTGGGACAGGTTGTGGCATAAGTTTCTCTCTCTACTTCATCATGGCAATAACTACAGATGAGCCGGAAAACCCGAGTATGAATGGTTCGATAATGAGACCTAACGGTATATTCTTGGACGTGGACTTTTTTGCTTGGCATAGTTCAGAAATTTGTTAATCTTTTCTTATTGTTGCATAAGGGGGAAAGTTTTATAGGTATCGGAAGTTATAATTGGGGTTAATTCTCAATTCCTAATCGCTTTTTCCCTCGATTGTTCAAATTTCTGTCAAAATTTGCTTACATAGTCTTAATCAAAGACTTAATGGCTTTCATTTGATGGCGGCTTACCAACTTACATCCGCTCTAAAACTGAAATTCCTAGCAAAAATAATCCTAATTTTAAGGTTTTTGCTGTTAAATCACATAAGATTAAGCGGGATGTTTTAATGGGATCTTCTGATTTTAAAACTGGGCAAGTTTCATAAAACTTATTAAATTTTTTGCTCAGTTCATATAGATACTCACACAATCGATTGGGCAGTAAATCTCTTTCTACATCTTGAATAACTTCTGTCAATTGCAAAAGGCATTTACTCAAAACTAATTCTGCCTCTTCTGTGAGGAGAACACTCGCTCCTTCATCTAACTGGTTAAAATCTATATTTCCTTCTCTACTAATACTTTGTACACGAGCATAAGCATAGAGCATATAGGGTGCTGTATTGCCTTGTAAAGCCAGCATTTTATCATAACTAAAAATATAATCACTGACTCTATTTTGACTTAAATCAGCATATTTAATCGCACTAATTCCTACGCCCTGAGCAACATGATTAATAAATTCCTGGGATTCAGTACGTTCATCGCTGCTTAGTCTTGTTTCTAAATCTCGGCGAGCATGAGCAATGGCTTCATCAATTAAGTCTTTTAATTTAATCGTTTCTCCTGAACGGGTTTTTAATTTTTTCCCGTCTTCTCCTTTAACAATTCCAAAAGCCACATGAACAACTTCTACATTCTCCGGCAAAATCCCGGCCTTTTTAGCCACTTGGAACACCTGAGCAAAATGATTAGCCTGCCCGGCATCAGTCACATAAATAATTCTTGTGGCTTGGTCTTGTTCCACCCGGTATTTCAAAGCAGCTAAATCTGTCGTCGCATAGTTATATCCCCCATCGGATTTTTGCACAATTAAAGGTAGGGGTTCTCCCTCTTTATTGGTAAATCCTTCTAGAAATACACATTTAGCACCTTGATCCTCAGTTAATAATCCTTGTTCATCTAACTGGGTAAGGATTCCCGACAGCATAGGATTGTAAAAAGATTCCCCTCTCTCTACCAGTTTAATATCAAGAATATCATAAATTCCTTGAAATTCCCGTCGAGATTGTTCACATAATAATTGCCAAGCATGGCCGCTATCATTGGCTCCTGCTTGTAATTTAACCACTTCTTGTCTTGCTTCTTCTTTAAAAGTTTCATCTTCATCAAAGCGAATTTTAGCTTTTTTATAAAAAGAGACTAAATCCCCTAAATCGAGAGCATTGGCAGTGGTTAAAGCGTCTGGATAAACTTCTCTTAAATAAGCAATTAACATCCCAAATTGAGTTCCCCAGTCTCCCACATGATTAAGACGTAAAACCTCATGACCTCTAAATTCTAAAATTCTGGCCAGACAGTCGCCTAGAATGGTAGAACGTAGATGTCCTACGTGCATTTCTTTAGCAATGTTTGGACTAGAAAAATCAATGACGATTTTTTGAGGAGGAGCGGCTTTTTCTACACCTAAGCGCGGATCTTTTTGAAGGATGCTAATTTGATTTTCTAAATAACTCCGTTTCAGGGTAAAGTTAATAAAACCAGGTCCTGCAATTTGAGGCGGTTCGCATAAATCACTGATCTCTAACGCCTTGACTAATTGTTCTGCTATGGCTCTTGGAGATTGTTTTAAGGGTTTAGCTAAAGACAAGGCTACATTAGACTGATAGTCTCCAAACTTAGGATTCGTTGCCGGTACAACCAACCCCTCTATCTCAGTGAAATCTTGCTCAAATGCGATTTTTAAGGCTTGAGTAAAACGTTGCTTGAGTTGTTCGATAATAGAAATCATAAGAGTTTTTTGATCTGATTTTAAACGTGAAAATAATTCAACAGTTAGAAGATCTTCCCCCTTGGGTGATCGTTTTGATTAGCTTATTCTTGATAGCACTCATTGCTGTGATCGACTATATCATCATCATTGACATTTCTCTATCCATCTTTTACCTTATCCCGATTATCCTGGTTACTTGGTTTACTAGGCTACGTATGGGGATTTTATATTCTATCATTTGTGCTTTTCTTTGGTTTTTTGGTGAGATCGTCTCCAAAAGCTATCCTTATCCCTGGATACCCTATTGGAATGTGGCTGTTAGACTAGGCTTCTTTTTAACGATAACCTATCTTCTGTGGGAATTGAAAAAAGTCTATCAACGAGAAAGACACTTGGCTAGAACAGATGGACTAACCGGCATCACTAACCGATGGTTTTTTTTAGAATTGTTAAGTTGGGAGGTAGAGAGATTTCGCCGACATCAACGTCCTCTTACTTTAGCTTATCTGGATGTAGATAATTTTAAAACGGTTAATGATTCTTATGGTCATAGTGTGGGCGATCAACTGTTACGCTCCCTTAGCCATACCCTTAAGACTAACATTCGTAGCGTAGATATTGTCGCTCGCTTAGGTGGAGATGAATTTGCTTTGCTGCTCCCTGAAACTGATTATAGGTCTGCACAAGTGGTTGTAACTCGCCTTCAGGATAAACTTTTAGCGGCGATGGCTGTAAAATCTTTTCCTGTAGGTTTTAGCATAGGGGTAGTGACCTTTTTAAGCCTACCAGAATCTATCGATGAGATGATCGAGTTAGTGGATCACTTGATGTACGATGTAAAAAATAGCGGCAAAAATCGACTTAAGCATGAGGTCTTCTCGGCTTCGTCTTGAGCCTTGTAGAATTTATCAGTCATGAAACCATCATCAATTGTATTATTTGCTATTTTGACATTCATTTGCGCTTGTCAGCGTCCTTCAGATAAAATTAAATCCACTCCTTCCCTTCAAACCTCTGTGAGTGCCAGCAATATTCCTGCTAAACAGTTGATAGCTACCCAACCGTTAACCCCTCAACCAATTCGCATTACAGTAAAAAATTTACCCTTACCTTACGCCAGTAATAGTGCCTCTAAGCCGCCTCAAGTAATTCCCATTCCTAATCATCCCACATTAAAAGTTCCCCAAGGGTTTGAAGTCAATATTTTTGCCGAAAATTTAGAGCAACCTCGCTGGTTAGCGTTAACGCCTACAGGAGAAGTTTTAGTGACAGAAACTCGTCAAAATCGCATTCGCCTTCTCAAAGATACAAATAATGATGGTGTAGCTGATGAATATAAAACTTTTGCAACCGCATCTAATGGGTTAGAAATTCCTTTTGGCATAGCTTTCGCTAGTCAATACTTTTTTTTAGGTAATCATAACCAAGTTCGCAGATATCCCTATCAAAAAGGACAACAACAACTGCAAGGAAAAGGAGAAAAAATTACCGATTTACCTGGGGGGGGATATCGTCAGCATTGGACTCGCAATGTGATTGTTTCACCTGATGGACAAAAGTTATATGTTTCTATTGGTTCTCAAACTAATGCCGATGTAGAACCGCTTCCTCGTGCCTCTGTACAGATCATGAATTTAGATGGTTCAAATCGACAAACTTTTGCTGATGGGTTGCGTAACCCTGTGGGATTAGATTTTCATCCTCTGACTCAGCAATTATATACCACTGTTAATGAGCGAGATGGGTTAGGGGATGATTTGGTGCCTGATTATTTAACCCGCCTTGAAAAAGGGCAATTTTATGGCTGGCCTTATACTTATTTGGCTCCTCAATTACTAGACCCTCGTCATCAAAAAAGTGTTAATCCTCAGTTAGCGGCTAAAACTTCTACACCTGATGTTTTATTTCAAGCGCATTCTGCCGCCTTGGGCTTAAAATTTTATACTCAAAAGACTTTTCCCGAAAAATATCATAATGGTGCATTTGTTGCCTTTCGCGGTTCTTGGAATCGCCATCAAGGAACCGGCTATAAAATTGTTTTTGTTCCCTTTAATAATCAGGGAAAACCGTTAGGCTATTATGAGGATTTTTTAACCGGCTTTCTGGTTGAGCCATCGGTTCCGTCTACTTGGGGAAGACCGGTAGGATTATTGGTTTTACCTGATGGAAGTTTATTATTTACCGAAGAAGCTAATGGCAGAATTTATCGGATTCAAAAGAAAAAGTAACAGCAATTAAGCCGAGATTTATCCGACTTTAAGATACAATAAAATAAACTCTCTCGTGGCGTGACGATATGCAAACACCTATTACTGAGAAAGTTCGTTGGACAACTGCGGATTTAGACTTGTTGCCTGATAATGGCAATCGCTATGAGATTATAGAAGGAGAGTTATTTGTGGCCAGGGCCCCCCATTGGAAACATCAACAAGTTGCTGACAATATCTGTACCGACTTAAAGCGGCAATTAATCCCAAGAGCAAGGAAAAATGGGGCGACAAAAAATTAACTTAAATTTAAAGCAAATTCTCATTAACCACCTTAAAAACCCCGTTAAAGCCAGCAAGACCCGATTTTTTTTCTTTTTCCCTCCTGACGATCACCAAAAAATAGAGTATTTTAGGAGTTAAAATTATAAGTTGCTGTCAGTTATGTTACAAAAAGTTAAAAGTTTAGCACTTCTTACTTCTGTTTGTACGATGCTCAGTGGAACAGTGGGTCCGTTGGCGGCTAAACCGGCTCCCTCAACACAAAATCAAAAACCCCAATCTACTACAGAAACAATCTATGAAAAAGCTAAACAAGAATTACCCCAAGATGTTTATATCGTTTATCGTATTGTAGATCGTCTTGCCAGAGCCAACGGACTTGATGAACATCCTTGGCGTATTGGTATTGTTCAAGAATATAACATCAATGCCTTTGCCACAGAAGCCAATTTAGTCGCTGTTTATAGTGGTTTATTAGATCAATTAGGGGGTGATGCGAGTGCGCTGGCCTGTGTCATTGGTCATGAAATGGGACATCACACAGAACGCCATCTGGCCATCGGGCCCACTGAACAAGCCGCCTTACAAGCACAAATCCAACAAGAGGCCGAACAACAAGTTAAACAAGAAATAGAATCGGCTAATTCTGAAGCGACAGGGGCCTCTGTGGGGGGTGCTGTGGCTAGAGGGATTGGTAGTTTTTTTGGCGGTTGGGGTAGTGTAGCCGGTAATGTGGCCGGTTCGGCGGCGGATAGTGCGGCTCAACAACGGATGGCTAAGGCGCAAAAAAGAGTTGAAGAAATTGTCGCCCAAAAAAATGCTGAATTACAGGAGAAAATCGCTCAACAAAGCAGAACCCATGAATTTGAAGCTGATGAAAAGGGATATATTTATGCAACGACGGCGGGTTTTGATCCTCAAGGATGCGTGAGAATGTTAGAAGTTTTAGGGAGAATGCCTGGGTCTGAAGTAGATAGCAGCCATCCGGCTGTTCCTAAACGTATTGAAAGAATGCAGCAGTTAATGACCGAACGTCCTGCTTCTACTTTAGTCCCATTAGGAGAGTCGAGAATTAAAACCTCTCAACCTTTAACTTATGAACCTTCTAAAGATGGACAGTCTTTAAGAATTAATTCTCGTCATGGCGGCAACGCGGGAGACTTTTTTGATCAACAGTTTGGTAAATAGTTTCTCAGCTTAAATCGAGACTGAGTTGTCTGAAGTTGAGGGGAGTGTCATCTGAGTGAGGGCTTTTAAAACTTGTGGATGTATGTTGCCGTTACTGACGACAATCCCCCGATTTTTACTCAATTTAGCACCAAGGGAAAAATCTAAGGGTTTACCCTCTAGGTCGCTAACCTTTCCTCCTGCTTGTTCCACAATAATTGAACCGGCCGCATGGTCCCAAATATTTTCTTGATACATGGCTCGAGCTAAAGGAATCCGCAAATATAAATCGGCTTCTCCTCGGGCCACAGCCCCATATTTAGCTTGTGAGTCCATCTGTTGAGCCGCGCCGCTTAAACCCAGGGTTTGATCTAAAATAATTTGTAAACTGCGATCACTATGGGCTGATTCTACACTTTCAATGCGCCGGATTTTTTCGATTTGATCGCTGTCATTAACCCGAATAAACTGAGATTTTTGAGTGCCTATAGAGATCATCTCTGTTGACTGGCCTCTAATGGCGAGAAAAATTACCCCTTGATCTCGGTTAGGTTGACGAAAATCTGCCGCTAAAGCCGGACAGGCCAAAATTCCTAATTTAACTTCTCCTTTTTCTACTAAGGCTAAAGCAATGGCGTATTGATCGCCGCGAATAAAACCTTTAGTGCCATCTATAGGATCTAAAGTCCAGTAACGAGAGTGCGGAACTCGTTCGGTGCCCCAGGCAATTTGGCCATTTCCTCGGTTGATCCAATCAATCACATCAGGTGGTGTTGTCCCTGGAATAAGCTTTTGAACTTGCTGAGTTACTGTCTTTAAAGAGTCTGCTAATTCAGGTTGCTCTAAAAAGGTAGCATCTTCTTCGGCGATAATGGGATCATCAGGGAACGCTACCGATAACCCTTGACAAATGATCGCCTGAGAACCGAAGTCAGCTATAGTAACCGGACTAGCATCGGCTTTTTTTAGAGTTGCCCAGTTTTGCTGGTGGCGGACTTGTTGACACAGTTGGGCGGCGGCGGTGACTGTTGTGATCGCTATTTGTTTTTCTTTTTCGTAATTAGTCATTAGTCGTTAGTCGTTAGTTATTGTGTTGCCTAAAAAAGTAGGAAACCCAAGGCGAATAATATCCCACTGAAAAAATGAAGATTTACGGCTAAAAACTTGCAATTGCTGACTTTTTCAGGTTGATCGTGGTATTGCTGAACATGACTCGTCAAAGCGATCGCAAAGGGTAAACTGAGGACAACCAGTAAAGTTCCGAGGGGGTAAATTCCTAAGCCAATCAACAAAACTGTCAAAACATAGAGACTTGCTGTACTCCACTTTAACAGTTTAGCTCCTCTGGCCGTACCCAGACGGACAATAGGTGAACGCTTGCCGGCTGCGATATCATCTTCTACCTGATGAAAATGCGAACAAAATAAAATGATCGAAGTGCTAATGCCAATAAACACTGAACCTCCTAGCATCGTGGCTGAGAAACTTTGAGTCTGTGAATAGTAAGCCGCCGTGATCGCTAATGGTCCAAAGGCAAAAAAACAGATAATCTCGCCCAAACCCTGGTATCCTAGACGGAAGGGAGGGCCTTGATAGCTATATCCCAAGGCACAACACAGAAGAATAATTTCTAAGACTGTCCAATCTTGCTGCCACCAAGCAATCGCAAAAATTCCTAAAATTCCTAATCCCAAACAGAAATTACTTAACCCAAAAATTAAGGGTTTATTTCCTGTTAAATTTACGACAGAATGGGTTTTATTTTTATCAATGCCGGTTTCTGAATCAAACACATCATTGCTGAGATTTTCCCACGCTAAAATTAAAATAGCGGATATTAAAAAGGTCAAAAATATGCTGAGATTTAGTCGATGAGTTTCTCGAAAAGCTATGGCTGTTCCAGCGATAATGGGCATAATTGCAACGCTATACATTGGGGGTTTAATGGCAGCCAGCCACAACTTTTTTTTAGAGGGTTCAATTATCGGGGTTGTAGTCATAATACACCATGAAGCTGCTGATGGACAATGTAAGTTTTTTCTAATGCAAAAATTGTATCAGTCAAAGAGCAACAACCGTTAACTTAACATTCAAAAGTTACCTAAACCCGGAGATAGGCTAGGGTGTTTGGGAGCCGAGAAATACAACCATTGGAAAACTTGATAGCCTGACAACCCAAACGGTCTAACCTCGTCGATATCAAGGGAGAAAATCAAGTTTTATTGCTGATGAAATCCCCTCTATTTTATTGATGGAGATTGCCTACAGCAAAAACCTACTCAACCGTTGTTAATGACTATCTTACCCTTCTTCGATACTATAGATAGGGGAGTGCCGAACTTGTTCGACACCTCAGTTAATATAACCAGGAGGTTGTAACATTTGAAGGCTAATCATTGTCCCTTTGTTAAGGGATATACTTATCCTTGAAAACCTATAAGATATTCTTTTTTACATAGCATTAATGTGGCTACTCAGAGAAAAAACGATAAATAACTTTACGATGTCTACTGCTGTGCCAGTTGTCCCTGATCATGGTAATCTTATACAAGATGAGAAAGCACTCTATCGGTTTCTCTTGGCTTGTCAGGAGAAAGCAACCGGCAAGGGAAAATCACAAATTGTCAGTTTTTCCCAACAAATTAATTCTATAGATCCTTTAGCCGTGTTGGAGAAAATTATCCAACCAAATTTGTTATATTCTTATTGGGAAAATCGACGTAAAGAAGAGGCGATCTTGGGTTATGGAGTGACTAAATCTTTAACCCTTGATTCTCCTGATCGATTTAGCCAATCCCAACAGTTTATCGAAAATTGTTTAAATCATACTTTACGAGTAGGGGAAATTTTTAACGCTGAACCTTACTGGTTTTGCAGTTTTACATTTTTTGAGGCTAATTTAAGTGAAACTACGCCTTTCCCTTCAGCGACTATTTTTCTGCCTCAAATTCAAATCATTAAGAAAAAACAGCAATGTATTTTAGTCATAAATTGTTCAATCAATCCAAAAATAAATTTAAAATTATTGTTAGAACAAATCAATTATCATAGTAAATTTATTAAGGATTCTAGCGAATTTAATTGTTTAGTCCCTGCTAAAAGTCATGAGAAAAAAATCGCAGAATTTTATCCGTCTTATAACTTTAAAGCCGCCGTTTCTTCGGCGTTGAAATCCATTGAATCTCAGCAATTTAGTAAGTTAGTTCTGGCTCATGCGATCAATGTAATTTCGAGGGAAAATTTTCCCATCGTTTCTTCTCTCAATAACTTACGTCAGCGTTATCCTGACTGCTACACTTTTTCAGTCAGTAATGGCAAAGGTCATCATTTCATTGGCGCGAGTCCTGAACGACTCATTAGTATTCAAAATCAACAGTTAGTCACTGATGCTTTAGCTGGTTCAGCCCCGAGAGGAAAAACGGCTAAAGAAGATGCTAAAATCGCGCAAACTCTCTTAAGAAATGAAAAAGAAAGAAGGGAACATCAGGCTGTTAGTGAATTTATTACTCAGCGACTTTTCAAACTGGGATTAGCACCTCATTGTTCTCCCTTAAAACTGTTAAAATTATCCAA
This sequence comes from Gloeothece verrucosa PCC 7822, assembly GCF_000147335.1. Lineage (NCBI taxonomy): Bacteria > Bacillati > Cyanobacteriota > Cyanophyceae > Chroococcales > Aphanothecaceae > Gloeothece > Gloeothece verrucosa. Next base: position 470,999 of record NC_014501.1, on the reverse strand, counting down.
TATTCAGCATTTATGGACTCCTATTTACGCTCATCTCAAACCCCATATACACCCCTTACAAATAGTTGCTCAACTTCACCCTACTCCTGCGGTTGCGGGCGTTCCTACAGAAATTGCCTGTGAACAAATTCGTCATTATGAAACATTTGATCGAGGACTTTATGCCGCGCCTTTGGGGTGGATAGATTCTCAGGGAAATAGTGAATTTATTGTCGGAATTCGCTCAGCTTTAATTGAGGATAATCACGCCCGACTCTACGCCGGTGCTGGTATCGTTGCAGGTTCAGATCCAGACAAAGAACTAGCTGAAATACAACTGAAATTTCAAGCCTTAATGAAAGCTTTACTTTGATGAAAATGATTAAATGAAAGCTAAATAACTGGAACTAAATCAAGTCCAAAGTTGATGAATTTTGTAAATTGGCTGTGGTTTAAGACCCAAGGTACAGTTAAGTAGCTGCATTTATTTGTTTTTTCATCTTTTCAGTTAATAATTCCATGATCATTCCCACACGGGTAAGGTAAGTGGTAAAAATTGCTCTGGCTTGTTGATAATTGATTTTCTGATCGGTTGCTTGGTTATAAGCCTCTAAAGCTTTAAACACAACCAAGAAATGATCAATTTCTGTCTCATTGATTACATGAGCTTTGATATAACAAAGATGTTTATCTTTCTCAGCTTCTGAACAAACATAATAGCGATCAATGAAGTTAGAAAAATGATGCAGCGCTATACTATATTCACAATGATTATAGATCTCTGAAAAGATATTAGTAAGTAACCCTGTGCCAATATCATCCAAGACCATATTCTGGTATATCCAGTTTTTAAACTCCCTTGCTACAGGAAGACAATAGTAATCTAATTGCCAAGGAAAATCCCCTAAAAAAAATCCTGCCAACTGATCATAAAGTTGAGCATGGGTAACCCCTTGAAAATCTAACCCTAAATCTTCGTAACTGGTTGCCGCATTGTAACTTGCTGCGAGAAAAAATAGTTGTTGTCTATCCGCTTCTGAACTTAATGCTAATCTCTGCAAACGGCAGGAAAGCGCATAAATTGCTAACATCTTTAAATGGGTTGATTTCCAAGAATTGAAAAACAGCGCCAAGAATTCTTTAGACCATTGACAGCTTGATAGATAGTTGAAACACTTTTCAATTTTTCTAAGGGAAAGCTCAGAGTCTATTATACTTTGCTTTAAAGCCTTTTTTAAATTTGCCTCAGATACAAGATTAATTAATGGCTCAATAAGAGAATTAAAATCTGGGGAAAAGGTGGCTGATAAATTAGAATTGTTTTCTGGCAATGACTTTTTTATTAATTTTTTATTCATGAACAATTTGACCAATTATTAAATAGACGGCTAGATGATGTTTTATATAATATCCATTTTGCCCGAAATGTCAAGGAGAAGAGTTACAAATGTTACAAGCGAATCATTCAAAAAATAATCGTTAAATTTTTATTACATTTTTTAAATCTTAAATCATTTTTATAGCTTTAATAACCCATTATTAACCAAAAACCTCTAGCCTCTTTAGAGTTGGCTTGAAAAAAGCTGATTAGCCTAGAGGAATTTCATTAAATGACTTCATCACATTTTAAACTTTTTCACTTCCTACCCGCCACCGCACTCTTTTTAGGAATAACCGCTATATTTCTCCACCAAGAAATAGCTAGAGCGGCTTTTACCACCAGTGCCCCTGCTCAAGCGACAGGATTAAACGGTTGGAAATATGATCCTTTGTTCACCGTTGGAGACACGGTTAATGGATATACTCCTGTAGGGATTCTCGATGGAATTGGGGCCGTTGATGGAACAACCATCGGACTAAATTCTAATTTAGTTCGGGTTTTAGTTAACCATGAACTCTCAGCAGGTACAGGTGCATCCTACAAGGTAAATAACGGAGGACTCACCATTAATGGTGGTGCCAGAATTAGCTACTTTGATATTGACAAAACCACGCGCCAAATTGTCAATGCGGGTCTAGCTTATAATGCTATCTACGATCGCAATTACAACCTGATTACCAACACCTCCCAATTTAAGGATGGTATTTTATCGTCTCGTACCAGTTTAGATCGCTTTTGTTCAGGGAGTGCTTTTGGAAGATATAGCTTTGGCAATGGAATAGGATTTGAAGACACGATTTACTTTGCCGGCGAAGAAACCTCCAACGGTACTCAATGGGCGCTTGATGTTGCTGGTGGGAATCTCTGGGCAGTTCCGCAAATGGGACGGGGTGCTTGGGAAAACTGGACAGAACTCAATACTGGTCGAACCGATGTTGTGGCCTTGCTCGGTGGAGATGATACCACAGGCGCTCCCCTATACCTGTATGTGGGTAAAAAAGGTGGTGCAGGTGATGGAAGCTTCTTAGATCGCAATGGTCTAAAGCAAGGAAAGCTTTATGCTTGGAAATCCAACACAGGAGCATTGGACCCTAGCCAATTTAACGGCACAGGTAACTCCCTCAATGGGCAATGGGTAGAACTCGCTAACCAAGGGTCCGGAACTGGCTATGTTAATGGTTATGCTAGTGCCAACACTTTACGCACTCAAGCCGATAATCAAGGCGGCTTTTCCTTTGCTCGCAATGAAGACTTAACCACTAATCCTAATAATGGAACTCAGGCGGCTTTTAACGCTACTGGTAACAGTCTTTACCCGAGTGATCTGTGGGGAGATACTTATATCTTAGACAACCAGTTGGTCTTTGATATTAATGGACAACTCGATACAAACGCCTCTACAGCCAATCTCAACATTCTTTATGATGGAGACGATGCTGGTAAAGGTCAATTTCCTGGTCCTGATTATGGACTACGGAGTCCAGATAACCTAGATTGGGCTGATGATGGTTTGATCTATGTTCAAGAAGACCCCGCCGTTTCAGGATTTGGAGCGACTTCCCAACAACAGCCCTCTATCTGGCAAATTAACCCTACTACAGGCAAATTAACACGGGTTGCTCAATTAACTAATCCAGATCCCGCTACTTTAGCCGAGTGGGAATCTTCGGGGGTATTAGATGTCACCCATTTATTTGACACTAAACCTGGAGAAAAGGTGTTGATCTTTGATATTCAAGCTCATACTCTAAAAGGGGGCAATATTGCCACCTATAACCTAGTAGAGGGAGGACAATTAGGGTTATTGACTACTGCGGTTCCAGAACCTTTAACCCTCCTTGGTGCAGGATGTGCTATGGGCTTTGGTGCATTCTTCAAGCGTAAGCTAAAAGCTAAATAAAACTCGGAAATTACTCAGATAAAATTTTCCTTAAGTCGGTTAGGTGGGCTAATTACCCACCTTATTAAAATTTAAACCAGCAGCATCGCCCTAGATATTTTAGGATTGACTAAGGAATGGATGTAATAACAAGGTTAAAAATGATTGATGAAGGTTACGTTAAATATCACTGTGAATGGCTTGATAGTCCTTCAGTCACTTTTGAACAAATTGAAGAACTCAATCAATGGCGGCATAAGTTATTTCAACTGGGTTTAATTGGTCAATATGATAACGGGATTGGATTTGGCAATGTGAGTATTCGTTGTTTAGATCAGGAGCATCAATTCATTATTTCAGGCACAAAAACCGGCGGAATACCTGAGTTAAATGAACAACATTATACCCGAGTAATAGATTATGACTGGGAAAAAAACTGGTTAATTTGTCGCGGTTCCATTCAAGCCTCTTCAGAAGCTTTAACCCATGCCGCCGTCTATACAGCTAACCCTCATATTAATGCAGTTATTCATGTTCATCACCTCAAACTTTGGCAAACGTTAATGGATAAAGTTCCCACAACGGCTAAAGATATTGCTTATGGAACGCCTGAAATGGCCCAAGAAATTATCCGTCTGTGTCAACTAGGAAATTTGAAAGAAGCCAAAATTTTAGTGATGAGTGGTCATTGGGAAGGGGTTATGGCCTTTGGCTGTAATTTAACCGAAGCCGGCAATTTATTGCTTGAGTATTATCAACAATGTCAATTATTTTAATAACTCTACTCGATCTCGTCCATCCACTTCTTGAAGATAAACCTTTACCTGTTCTTCAGAAGCAGTGGGAAGTTTTTTGCCGGTATAATCAGGGTGGATCGGTAATTCCCGATGTCCTCGGTCTACCAGCGCTAAGAGTCGAATCACTGAGGGTCTTCCATATTCGGTTACAGCATTTAAAGCCGCTCTAATGGTTCGTCCTTTATAAATGACATCATCGACTAAAACGACGGTTTTACCGGTTAAATCAAAAGGAATTTTCGTTTTAGCGGGGGTTCTGGTTTTAATGCGGTCTAAGTCGTCCCGATAAAAGGTGACATCGATAGCTCCCACCGCCACCTTGATCTTTTCTAACATTTCGATTTGACTGGCTAACAGATGAGCTAGAGGAACGCCTCTAGTGTAGATTCCCACTAGCACCAGTTGAGAGAGATCTCCGGATTTTTCTATCACTTGAGAAGCTAAACGGGTAAGAGTGCGACGAATTTCTTCAGCCGATAAAATTTCGACAACTTGGTTAGGCATGATGTTAGAATTTCGCTCTAAAGTTAAATTTTAACAAAATCAAGCCTCTAACAAACGCTATCGAAGCTCACTCTTGGGGCGTGGGAGCGGTTAACGGTTTAGATTTTCTGCAATGGCTGTGGTGGGTTGAGTGACTTGACTTCCATAATTGCTGTGGGTAGAAGACAACCCGGCTGATAAAGCAATCAGCATGATAACACCACTAGCGGCTAATACGGTTAATTGATGTAAAGTTCTATCCATATCTGGCTTTTGTTTAAGTTTTTTGAAAAATCTAGGTAATTTCTAGAATATGACTTTTCAGTATAGCTTGAAACTGGGAAAAAAGCCAGTAATAATACTGTTTTTTTAGCTTTTTGGGCCGAATTCAACTACGGATTAGATTTTCTGTAACAGGTATTAAGAGTTTCTCTAACATAAGGGCCGACGACTGTCAACCATTTTCTTAAAATTTGCCTCAATTCCACATTGCTAATGACAGAATTAACCAACTCACGCCAGCGAGGATCATTTTTCGGTAAAATTAAGCCATAATACTGACAGTCTAAAGGACGTTGAGGAACTAACTGATATTGTTCTGGAATCGATAAGCCTTGAAGGGTCGCTTCGCCCAGTAACAAAATTCCATCACTGGCAAAAGCATCGATTTTTCCGGACTGTACTGCTTGAATACCTCTTAAACGGCCAGTTATGCCTTGAAATACTTGAATTTTGGCTTGAGGATAGCGGTTGCGGATAAATTCCTGGGTGGTTGTATTGCGAAGAACGCCTAAAGTGAGGTCAGCTAATGATCCATCTGTATTAAACTTATTTTCTTGGTCAGTTTTAATAATAAATTGGGTTCCGGTGATAAAAAATGGGTCGGAAAAGGCTATGGCTAAGTCAGAAGCTTGTCTAATGGTATTAGGTCCACATTCAAGGTCTACTAATCCATCTTTGACTAGATCAAATCGATTGTACAAAGTTGATTGAAATAGTTTAACCGTAATAATTTGTTTATTTAATTCTTCTTGGATTTGTTGCCTAATTAAATTAATAACATCTAAACAAATACCATTTAAATTATTATCCAGGTCTTTATAGCCAAAAGGAACAGCGTCTTCTCTCATGGCAACTCTTAACAGTCCGGTTTTTTGAATATTGTCTAAAACGCTGGTTTCTTGTGCCTGAAGAAAACTTGAAAAATTGAAAAATAATAAACTGATCAAAAAGAGGCTCAGGAGCTTTTTAAGCGAAATTAAATGTCTTATCAGTTTAGCTAAATTCATTTTTATGGACTTTAATTTACTCAACATCGCAGGGAGTCGTTATGTGCCATTGATCTAAAATGTCTTTAAATAATACTTCTTCGATCCAGGTTTTAGCAACAACTGTTAGAGGCAAAGCGAGTAATAAGCCTAAAACCCCAAAAAGTTTGGCAAAAAATAATTGAGCCATCAGGGTGACTGCCGGTAAAAGAGAGACTTGTTTAGCCATCACCGTTGGCGTTAATAAATAACTTTCAATATTTTGAATAATAAAATATAAGATTAAAACAGCACCCACTTTCCAAGGAGCATCCAATAGAGCCAGCATGATCGGAAAAACCACACTGGTGGTCGGGCCTATATTAGGAATAAAATTGAGTAACCCGGCTAATAAAGCATTAAATAATACTAAATTAATATGTAAAGCGAAAAGTCCAATCGCACTAAAAACACCGATAAAAGTAGAACTAATAACAATTCCCGTAAACCAATTCACTAAAGCGAGTTCAGTTTTATCGAGAATTTCCTCTCCTCGACGACGATAAAAAGAAGGAAACAATCTTAAAAATCCTTGACGATAGGGATGAGGATTAAGTAACATTACAAAAATTAATATTAGTATAAATAATAATTGTAAAATGGCAAAAAAAGAATTAGAAAAAATGGCAAAAAACCGTTTCCAAAATTGGGTATCTTCAAAGATCGGTTGAAGTTGCTTAACGAGGTCACTTAAAGTAGTTGGAGGCTGAGGAAGCCATCCTAAATTAGCATCTCGAAGGGTAATTAAAAGATGACGAATTTGCTGCCATATCTGAGGTGATAACTCTAATAAATTTTTAAATTGTTCGAGAAACGGCGGTATAATTAGGACAAAAAACAGGGTGATTAAAATTAAAATTCCCGTGAAGGTAAGCGTAATAGCATAATTACGTTTGATTTGATGTTGTTCTAGCCAACGGATCAGACGGTTAAGCGCAGTGGCAAAAACGATGGCCGTGAAGATGAGCAACAGCAATTGCTGTATTTGCCATAAGATATAAATAGAGATGATGAAACAGATGAAACCTAGGCAACGACTAAAATTCACAGCCTTAAATAAAAATAGTATTCAACCTCATTTTAATGTCTGCCGCTCCAACAAGACCATTTTTTAATCAAGTCGCACTTAATGTTTATGGGGTTGGGGGCACGCAGGGCTTACCCTACAGAAAATAGATAAATTGCCCCCTTAAGACAAAATAGTAGGGTCTATAGGGAGCTTTTCGCGTACTTCCGGCTCATTAACGGGTGGCAATAAGCACTTGTTCTTTTCTTGATAAAAATTGCTTTAAGGATGTCTCTACTTGATTTCGGACAATTTGGCGGTATTCTACAAAATGTTCAAGACTAGCACAATGATAAACATAACCAAATAAGGCTTGTGGATTGTTTTTGATAATACTAAATAAGTAAGACCAAAACAACCATCGTGTTTTAGACTTCAAACCTTGCCGCCAAAAAAGAATCAAAAGAACTTTAATTTCTTTCCAAGTCAATTGGGTGGCCCTGCGTTTGGTAAAAGTCGTTTTACCTCGAGATGTCGCAAATTTTAAAAAACATCGATGAGTACGTTCTAAAAATGCCTCGGGTTCATACAAATTCCAAAAACCTTGGATATATTCGTCTACTATTTCTTCGATCGGACGAGTAGGAGTAAAATTGATTAAGCTCGTTTGATTGATATCTACATTATCTTTTAATAACCGTTGTTCATTTTCTAATCTAGTCCAGAGTGCCGTATTGGGTAGTGCTTGCAACATGGTAAAAAAAGCACGGGGAATGGCAACTCTTTCTACAAACTCGGCAATGCGCTGGCCGGCTCCTTTCTTTTCACCGTCAAATCCGACAATAAAACCCGCCATCGGGACTAATCCTGCCCGAGTAATTTTATCTATGGCATCGTCTAAAGGATGGCGCGTATTTTGAAATTTTTTGGTGAGTTCTAAACTGTCTTCGTCGGGTGTTTCAATTCCTAAGAACACTGAGACAAAATTACAATCCACCATCAAATTCATAAGTTCTTCATCTTCGGCTAAGTTCACAGAAGCTTCTGTAAGAAAACCAAAAGGATAATGGCGTTCTTCTTGCCAAACTTTTAATTCTTGAAGTAATAATTTGACATTCCGCTTATTGCCGATGAAGTTATCATCTACCATAAAAACGCCACGCCGCCAGCCTAATTCATAGAGATAGTCTAATTCCGCTAATAACTGCTGTGGTGTTTTAGTACGCGGCTTACGGCCATAAAGTGTAATAATGTCGCAAAATTCACATTGAAAAGGACATCCTCGGGAAAATTGAACTGACATTTGTACATAAGCATCAAGGTCCAATAAATCAAAACGAGGAATTGGGGTGGTGGTTACATCCGGTTTATGGCCTTCACTGCGGAAAACTCCAGAGGTTTCTCCTTTTTTAAGGGCTTCAACAAACAGAGGCAGAGTTATTTCGCCTTCATCTAAAATTAAATAATCTGCCCCATATATTTTTGCTTCTTCAGGTAAAGAGGTAGGATAGGGACCCCCAACAGCGACTTTTTTACCTCGTCTTTTTGCCTCCTGAATTTGAAGTTTAAAGTCTTCTTTTTGCACAATCATTGCCGAAATAATCACAATCTCAGCCCAAGACCACATTTCTTCAGTAATGGTGCTAACATTTCGGTCAACCAACCTGAATTCCCACTCTTGCGGTAAGATAGCCGCTACTGTTACCAGTCCCAAGGGCGGCAGTAGTGCTTTATGACCAAATAAATTTACATATTTTTCAAAAGACCAAAAAGTTTTAGGAAATAGAGGATAAATTAGTAAAGCTTTCATTTTACTTATCTTGTATTATTTTGTTTGATAAGGTTGTAGGTTTTCCATAAATCCTATCTTTAAACCCGCTAGAAAAACTATAGCAATTTGAGGTAATTGCTTAATAAAGTTCTCCTAATTCGGAGAGGTTTAGAGGGAATATACTTAGTAACTGCTCATTAATTTACAAAGACTGCTTTATTTATAGATTTACATAAAATTTTGATTATGTCAAAAAAACTTTACTGGCGTAATATCAATAAATGTAACAACGCGCACATATTTTTTACGGATGCGCTCAAAAAAACCGTGTCAGTTGCTTGATAACTATTAAATAATAACTATTAAGTAATAACTGTTAAGTGATCAGTAAGCTGTTGTGCATTTAAACTGGATATTATGATCTTAGGAAACAAACCCTAAAACTCTTCCCCCACACCCTACCCCCTACACCCCGCCACAAAGAACAAATTAAATGCGTGACAGCTTAATTACTGTGTCACTTCGCGCATATATTTTCCCCATAACAGAGCCGCTTGTCCACTACTTCCATTGGTAGGGGTATTATCATCATTACCGAGCCAAATACCGGTGACTAAATTACGACCCGGAATATAGCCAATAAACCATAAATCCACAGCATTATTGGTTGTCCCCGTTTTGCCGGCCTCTCCTAAACCGATACTTGCTCCTCTACCCGTACCATGTTGCACCACACCCCGTAATAGAGAAGTCATGGTTTGAGCAACCCCTCCAGAAATTGCTTGAACAGTATTATTTTTATCCTCTTCAAACGAATAAATCACCCGACAAGTTTGAGGATTTTTGGGGTCAATACATTCTTCTCCATCGAGAATACGTTTAATGGCGTGAGGACGGTTCCAAACTCCCCCATTAGCAAAAGTCGCATAAGCCCCGGCCATTTCCAATACATTGACCTCACTTTGCCCTAAAACTAAGCCGGGTACCGGGTTTAAATCAGATTTAACACCGAGTTTTCTAGCCATTTTGACGATATTATCTAAGCCGGCATCCTGAGCCACTCGCAAAGCAATGGCATTTTCCGACTGCGCTATGCCACCATACATATCTGTCGCGCCGCCAGTTCGTTCACAGGGTTTATAATTTTGCCCCATCCAAAACAGCCCCGCACAGGAGTAAATTTTGCCCGCAGAAATCCCTTTTTCAATGGCTGCGGCATAAGCAAATACCTTAAATGTCGATCCTGGCTGTCTTTTTGCCTGAGTAACGCGGTTAAATTGACTCTGTTTATAGTCTGTCCCTCCCACCATCGCTAAAATTTGGCCGGTGCGGGTATCAAGAGTAACCATTGCCCCATTGGAATAGCGATAAGAGGGGCCATAGGTGCTAACGGTTTGCTTGAGGGCGGCTTCTGCCTTTTTTTGCATTTGCGGATCTAAGCCTGTCTCCACAATAAAATTTCCTTCTTTAGCCACTTCGTTTCCTAATAAGTCCCGCAATTCTTCAAAAACATAGCTATAAAAATAGGGAGCAATGGCACTACTGAGGGCTTCTTTGGCTTTCGGGCTGACCTCTATGCGCGATCGCCTTGCCCGATCAGCTTCTTGTTCAGAAATCATCCCCAAGTTAGCCATACGGTTAATCACTCGATTCCGCATTTGTACGGCAGTATTATAATCTTGTACCGGGTTATAAAGATTGGGGGCGGGTAACATGGCCACTAAAGTAGCGGCTTCATTTAGGGTTAACTTTCTCGCTGACTTATCAAAATAAAACTGGGCAGCATCTTCAAAGCCATAATTTCCTGCCCCTAGATAAATGCGATTAAGATACAGATTTAATAATTTATCTTTGCTGTAGAAGGCTTCTAATTTTAAGGCAACGAGCATTTCTCGCAATTTGCGCCCGGCAGTATTTTCTCGTCCTACTTCCGGAAATAAACTACGGGCTAATTGTTGAGTGAGGGTACTCGCCCCCTGACGAATATCATTACCTTTATAATTGATCACTACTGCTCGCAAAATCCCGTAAGGATCAACGCCAAAATGCCAAAGAAAGCGGCTATCTTCTGAAGCCATAACGGCTTTAGGTAAATAGGGAGAAAAATCCGATAGGCGTTTTAATTCTTGATGGGTATCTTCTCGGATGGGACTGAGGGGAGTTTGTCCATCTCTAGCATAAACCACCACTGGCTTTCCCACGCTTGGGGGTAGGGGATGAACCGGATACTTTGACCATTCCATGCCCATCCACAAGGCCAATAATCCCATCACTCCCCCGGTTCCATAAAAAGAGTAGCGCATTAAGCGTACCCACAAGGGAGGAGGATTATAAAAGCTAATTTTAACCCCATTAGCGAGTTCTGGCGGTCCTAGGGTAATCTCGTCTCCATGACGCAGAGCCAAGGTGGTTAGGCGATGTTTCCCGAAATAGACTCCATTGGTGGAGTTTTCGTCTTTGAGGAGGAAAAGATTGGGATTTTTCGCGTCTCGTTCTAGAGAAAAGTGAACGTGACTGACCACAGGATTTCTCACCACAATATCACAAGACCTTGAACTGCGCCCGACAACATATTTATCTCCCAACAATGAATAAGTTTCTGGTTGTTTGACTTCCCCGTCAAATATCCGCAGTTCGGGAACCCTAGACCCTTTTTTGAGGGACATTCCGCCAAAGCTAACTTTAGCATGAAGGTTCTGAACCGCTAAAGTTAACATTTGACTTAATTGGGTTTTAGGTTGTTGGGGAGGTTTTGAGGTCATGGAAGCCGCAAGCAAGATCACTTCATCTATTATGATTTAAGATTGGGTTAACTGTGTTCCCCATCAATTTATCCTAAGCGTTCAGTGATCACACTGAGAATTTTGTTGCTGCTTTCTGGTCTGGCGGCTCAGATGTGATCGTGATCACAGCTACTCAATCAAAATTAAGTAATAATTACATCATAATCGACGAATTTACTCGATTTTCTTAAATTTATCTGCAATGTTTAAGGGCTTGGGCATCAAGAAAAACCACTGCCTGCGCGAAAGGTCAACTGGCCCCCTCCCTTTACTACTAGGCCTGTTGAGTGCTGTCAACGGCACTTGCTCTAGGCAGGTAAACCCCAAGACTCTGACAGGTTCGGCAGTTCCGCTCAAAACCGGGGAACCTCCCACAGGACTGCTTCACCGCACTAGCTCCCCTGCTCCCTAACCACACTGTTAACTTTAATGAGTATCTATCTACTTATTTGAGTTGTTCTTTTCTTAACTTAAGACTCAAGCTAAATTGAATAATTTTCTATGGCTAAAACAAATGAATTATTAGGGTCTTTGTATATTGAGACTTTAATAGTAGGTATATTGGTGGTGGTGCAGCAAAGTTGGCTAATTTTTCTGGAACTCTTTTCAAGACGAGCAAGTTTTCAGCACATCAATAATTGCCTCTTTTTTGTGAATCTCTTTAGTTCAGTAGCAATTCTTGTAGCAGTAAGCTGGCTAATCTGGCTCTTACATAAACGCTTAAAGCTTCCCCTATGCCAAATCATCAAGATCAGTCAGATTTGGGGCAAGGGTGAAATAAAAGCTCGAATTAACTATTCTTCCTCTGATGAAATTGGTTATTTAGTTGAAGTTCTCAACAGGATGGCGGCTGAAATTGAGTTAAATCAGCAGAAAATTCTTTTACGTAATCAACAGCTTGAAAATTTGATGGCAACTCTATCTCATGATATGAGAACTCCTTTATTAGCGGCTCGTAACGCCTTACGTGCTTTGCTACAGGGAGCTTATGGTCCCGTGAATGAAACTTGGAAAGAAATTTTTCAGGAATTTTACCAAGATAATCAAAATATTCTTCAGCTAGTAGAAACGCTTTTAGATATCTCTCGTTATGAAGCTAATGGCCAGAAAAATTTCTCTTATGAGCCTCTCAATTGGAAGAATATTTTTGAACAAGCTACTGTTAGAATTCAATCTATTACTGAGTATAATGGTGAAATTAAATATCACATTGCCCCCTCACTCCCTATGGTTTACGGAGAAGAATTAGGGATTCAACGGGTGATACAAAATTTACTCGACAATGCTGTAAGAGTATCCAAACCCCATCAGCCCATAAAGTTGATGGTAGTTTCTTCAGGTGTTGAGCAAATACAAGTATCTATAGAAGATAGCGGCCCAGGAATTTCTCCTCTAGAAAAAGAGCGAATATTCTATCGTTTCATTCAAGGACAAAGCCGCCAGGGACGCTGCGGTTTAGGGCTTTATCTTTGTCGCCAGATTATTGAAGCTCACGGCGGTAAGATTAACGTAGATACTAACCTAGGTCACGGAAGTAAATTTTGGTTTACTCTGCCGATTGGTAGCCATGAATTAATGCTTAAATAAATTAATAACTATGGATGAAAATAAGACGTTAACTCCTATACGAATTCTGTTAGTTGATGATCATAATTTAATGCGGCGAGGACTTAAAGGGTTGTTTGCGCTTAATCCTGATTATGAAGTAATAGGAGAAGCGACCGATGGCCTACAAGCTATCGAACTTCAAGAACAATTAAAGCCAGATATCATCTTAATGGACATTGATTTGCCGCTTCTGGATGGAATATCAGCGACACAAAGAATTAAAAGAGACGATACGGCTACAAAAATTTTGGCTTTAAGTGCTTATGATCATGATACTCAAGTGTTGGGAATGTTAGCCTCCGGTGCAGATGGTTATTGTCTTAAAAATATAGAATGGGAAGAATTATTAGTCATCATTCGCTTAATCTCTCATGGAGGTGTTTATTTAGATCCTCGAATTGCTCACAAGGTGAGTCATCTGCTTAAGTCCGGCTCTTTTGCTGTTGAGACAAATACTACCCCCAAAGCGGTTACCGTTCTCAGTGAGAGAGAACGCTTAATTCTTAAATTAATTGCTGAAGGATTCTCTAATAAAAAAATTGCCGAACAGCTTTTTCTTTCACCAGGAACGATCAAGTCTTATGTACGGATGCTCCTCAATAAGTTGAGTGTAGATGACCGAGTTCAAGCCGCAGCTAAAGCTGTACGGGAAGGTTTAATTTAAAAAGGTAATTAAACAAGCGCTTGTAGTTGTTCACTGAGATCTTGGAGTGTCATTAATTCCGACCACCAGATCACAGAAAGACCTAAATTCTCAAAAATTTCTTCAGGGAGCGACGAACTGAAGACTAAAGCTTTTGGAGCAAATAAGGTTATTTCCTCGGAACTAGGAAGACCGTAGTAAGGTAAAACTTCGGCCCCCTGCTGTAGACAATGGCGGCTGAGTCTTTGCACAATCAGAACATCATTGCCAATAATCATAATTGGACTTTTTATCATAGTAAAAGCTGGTTAGGGAAATAGTTTTTGAAATTTAATTTGACCTAGTAAATTTTTTATTGTCTATTTCTAGAATAAAGTAGAAAATTTTGCTTGACCACTCCCAACTGGATATCCATTTGGTCATCAATCTTGCCTTCGAGTTACCCTCTAGAGTCAATGATAAGTATAGCCATTTGGCAGTATTAAATTTTGAATGTTTTAGAAGAAAATAAAATCATACAGAACTCCAAACTCTATATTGTGGTCAACTGGCTAAAAGAGGTTATTTCATGACTACGATTTTTCTAAAAAATTCCCTAGTTGGAGAGCTAAAAAACTCCCCCTCAATTTCGCATGAAAATTTAAAACAAATAGAAGTTATCGTTGACGATATTTATCATTTAATCGACCTAGAACAAGAGAAAAAACAGCAAAATATGCAACAAGAGTTTCAAGAAAGAAATTCTCAACTAGAGACGATGGCTGATTTAATTAATGATCTTTCAAATGAATTAGAGACTAAATTATTTGAGTTTAAAAAACTGGCGGATAACCTCCATAAAATTGAGCAAGAGCTTAAAAAAATTTTTGCTTTTAATTATTCTTGTAAACAAGCTTCGCATCATTTTTATCACCCGAGCATAAATCCTTGCATATTGATTGATACCCAAATGCCTTTTTTAGTTAAACAAGAAAATAAATTTATCTTAGAAACTAAAAAAATAGAGCTATTGAAAGCCCACAAATAAAGTTTCCTAATTTTCCTCAGTATTATCCTCAATTCACTAGCAATTTAAGGACAAAAAAATGGTAGTAGCAACTCAAATTATCCAACCCACTTCTAAAAACTTTATTCCTCAACCTATCAAGTATAGTAATTGGCCCAACTCAGCCTTTTTAGAAAGTTGTCAATCGGCGGGTTATCTGTTAGATCAAATTAATATTATGGATGGGATGAGCGGCTCTCGAATTGAGCGAAATGGCAGGCAACTTATTAACTTAGCAGGAATTAATATTTTAGGACTTCAGGAAAATCCTGAGTTTATCGAGATTTTTTGCGACAAAACTCGTCAATATGGTTTAGCAACAGGAGGCTCTCGCCTGACTCAAGGAGTTTGTGTTCCTCACTGGCTACTAGAGCAAAAAATGAACGAAATTTGGGGGAAAAATTACACCTTGACTTTTGGAACAGGCGCTCTGGCTAATATAGGTTTTATCAATGCTATGACGGCTGCTTTGCCTGTAGATGGACAGATTAAAATCGATAATCGGGATGCCGTATTTGTATTAGATCGAGATTGCCACTGGAGTTTGTGGAACCCCACGTCTAAATTAAAATATGGAGAGCAACTTTTTTCCTTTAAACATAACGATCCCGACGACCTTGAAAAAGTTTTAAAAAAAATTAACTCTCCTAAAGTTGTTGTGGTTTTTGAAACAGTATATTCTAGTGATGGTAGTGTGGCTCCCATTGGACAATTACTGGATGTTTGCGAAAAATACGGGGCTTTATCTTATGTAGATGATGCCAATGGATTTATGATTTACGGAGAGCGAAATCGGCCTTTTTACGAAGAATACTTGGCTTTATCTCGAGCAACTTTTATAATGGTTTCTTTCTCTAAAGCGATTGGGATTGAAGGAGGAGCTATTAGCGGCCCAGCCGAATTTGTAGCCACTTTTGAGTTTCTTTCGGGAACGGCATTATTCACTGCAACTATGCAACCGCCAACAGCCGCTACTAATCTAGAAATCATTAATTACTTACAAGCTCATCCAGAAATTATGGACAATTATCTGTTACGTTGTTCACAATTTCGACAAATTTTACTTGATTCAGGTTTTTGTTTAAATAACACTCCTTCTTACATTAATTCAGTTTACGTTGGTAAGGATGAAGTGGCTGAACAAGTGCGTCGGGAGTTACTAGAATTAGGCTATTGTATTCCTATATTCCGCTATCCAGCCGTCAAACGAAATCAAGCTGTAATTCGACTCATGCTTAATAATCAGCATACTGAATCAGACATTGAGAAGTTTATCCAAGACCTCAAAAAAGTCCGAGATAAATATCAATTCTAAAAATTTTGCAGTGTACAAATGGTAATGAGTATTTAGCTACAATCAAGCCCTCATTACCCTTTTTTTAAGCATTATGTTCTTATCTTCTCCCCTCTGTTTCTAGGAATCAAAAGGAGAAATACATTGAAAAGACGGGTTGTTTTAATTTCTGGATGTTCTAGTGGTTTTGGATTATTAACCGCAGTTGAAATGGTACGTCGTGGGTTTTTAGTCATTGCTACTATGCGAAATTTGTCTAAGCGCTCGACCCTTGAAGCGGCTTTGTCTAAGCTGATGCCTAAAACTGAATCTGTTAATGATTTATCTGATAATAGTTTTTTTCTCAATACTCCCCATCCTCTCTGTAAAATTGGTTATTTAGATGTGAGTAACCCCGATTCTATCTCTCATTGTGTTAATAAAGTTCTTGATACTTTTGATGCCATTGATGTCTTAGTTAATAATGCGGGTTCTGGATTAGGGGGTTTTGCAGAAGATATTTCTCTTGATGAATTTCGCGCTCAATTTGAAACCAATTTCTGGGGATTAGTAACTCTGACTAAGGCGGTCATTCCTCAGATGAGAAAACGCCGTCAAGGTCATGTGATTAATGTTTCTAGTATTGCTGGTTTAATTGGTGTGCCGGGATTATCTTCTTATTGTGCTAGTAAGTATGCTGTTGAAGGATTTAGTGAATCTTTGAGGTATGAACTACTGCCTTTTAATGTTTGGGTTTCTTTAGTAGAACCCGGAACTTATAAAACGAATATCCAATCAGACCCTCAAGAATTAGTTAAGAGTGCTTTTGTTCCTACATCGGCTTATTATGAGTGGGGAAAAACTTTATTAGATCTGACGTTAGAACAAGCCAATAGCTCTCGATATAATCCTCAAAAAGTTGCCGGTTTAATTGCTAATATTTCTGAAAAAAAACACCCGAATATTCGCTATGTTATTGGCGAAGAATCTCTTTATTTAAAAATCAAGAATTTTTTGCCATCTTTCTTGGTTGAAAATTTGGTATTTCGTTTTTATCGTTACCAAGATAAAAGCCTATAATTTGTCTAAACACCCGATTATTGAGTTTAAGGAGTTTAATTAAAATGAAAAAAACCGTTAGCTATGCTTCAATTTTTGATTTTAACAATTTGAAAAAATATTGGCAAGCTTTTTCGATTTTTTATTTAGTAATTATTTTGTTATATTTGCTCCCTATAGGGGTTGTTATACCGGCTTTGATCGTTAGTATTTCGGCTTATTATTACTTGCCAGAACCCATGATCATAGAGTCCATTGTTGGGTTTGCTCTGTTGGGATATTATCTATATTTTGGGCTTCAAAAATGGATCTTTAAACCCAAATATTTTACCTTAAATCGAGGATCGATAAGCTCTCTAAAATTTAATTTATTAAAAATCAGAATTTTAAATCTAGATCATAGCATTACTGAACAAAAAAAGCTGTTACAAAATCACCCTATTGAAATGATTAATTTAGAAAATTGCGGACCTAAAGTCAGACTTTTATGTCCCTTTTCAACTTTTCGAAAATTGGAACTTGAATTAGTGAATAAACTTAAAGGGTCATGGGATGAATCTCCCTATATCACTTTTTTAGGGTCTAATGATTTCGATCATGTAACCTTGCTGCTTCTTCGCCGCATTCCTACTGCTTTCAATCTTCTATTTTTTGATCAGCACGCTGACTGGAATCCTTTTTTCTTTACTGATATGATGTGTGGTTCTTGGTTATACCACGCTTTTACCGCCAGTCAGATGGATATGGTTTTTCATATAGGAGGAGGCGAAAAAGCTTTTGATGCTACTGGGAATATTTTTGACGCTGTTGAATGTTTTGGCAATGGACAAGGAATCCAAAAATACATTGATAACGGAAGAATTGTCTGCTTGCCGGCTAGTAGAACTTTTGCTAAAAATCCTTACATTAACTATGATAAGGCCGTTAATCAACCCGTTAAAACATCATGGACAGTTTTACGCCAGCGCGTGGAATTTTTACTGGAAAAATACCACGATAAGCTTACCTCTAAACCCCTTTTTATCGCCATAGATAAAGATGTTCTTATCCCTCAAGATAATGTTCAGGTTTGGGATTCTGGAGAGTTATCCGTAGAAGATGTGGAAACAATTATTTCTACCTTTGTTCAATTGTCTAATTATCAAATTGCCGGAGTTAGTATTTGCGGAGATTATAGTCCACCAAATTATCAAAGTTTTTTTCAGCTTGCTAGTCTTCTTGAAAAAGCGGCAATTCTTCAGGGCACTCGCCTCGAAGTACATCCGTACTCTCTTGAAATTAATGAAAAAACCAACGAAAGATTATTATCTTTATTTCTCTCTTTCTACTCTTAATCTCTAAGCCCTTAGACATAATTTTAAAATCCGCTAATGTTTACTTTAACCTTGATCGTGATTTGGTTAGGTTTGATTGACAGCATCAATCCCAGTTTAATTGTTATAGCTTTTTTCCTGCTGTTGTCCCGAGAAAAACTTTGGGGCTACATATTGGGAATATTTTTAGCAATTTTACTTCAATTTTTTGTTCTCGATTTGGGCTTAGAAAAAGTTGCCAAGATTTTTTCTTGGGCTAAGTTTATCCATTGGGAACTGATCATGATTTTTTTGGGAGGAATTTTAATTGTTTATGGTTTCTATAGCTTGCGACAGAAATTTCAACTCCCTAAGTCTGATCATTGGCAGTGCCCAACCAAGTCGTTCCATGATGCTTCTTCTTCTTTGAAACTGACTACCCATTTTAAAGACCTGCTTTTGGGCGGTATGACGACACTGGCAGAAGCACCAATGGGATTTTTACAGGTTTTGGTTGTGGTTGAAATTCAAAGATTTAACGTAAATCCTTTACTCACTCACGTTTATTTTATTATTTATTCTCTATTGTATACTCTGCCCATTATCCTTTTAAATGTATTAGCCCTTTGCTATGCAAAGCCTTTTAAGAGTTGGGTGCAGGGACGGCTACAATCTCTCTATGTCAGAATAAATATTGCTTTAAATGTGACTTTCATCGCTTTAGGTTGTCTGTTGATTATCTTTGCCGCTCAACAGTTGCTCACTTAGGCAACACAGAGACCTCGCTTTTTCAAAATTTGACTCTTGGCCACCAGCTATTTTTGTGTTATTTTTTATATAACGAATGTTCGATTAAAAAAATGCCTAAGATTGTTGATCACGTTCGCTATCGTCAAGAACTGCTTGGCAAATGCCTTGATATTTTTGCCGCAAGGGGTTATGGTTCCGTGACCATGCGGGAAATAGCCCAAGACTTGGGGGTTTCTACGGGAACACTCTATCATTACTTTTCAGGCAAAGAAGCTTTATTTTTACAGTTAGTAGAGCAGTTAACTAAACAAGATATCAGCAATTTTTTAGCCTCAGCAGATAATACTCAACCTCTGGGAGGCAAAATCGAAATGCTGTTTGATTTTATGAGAAAAAATGAAGATTATTTTCTCAAGCAAATTTTAATTTGGGTTGATTACTGTCGCCAGCAAGATAATACAGCCCTATTGAGTAATGAAATCATTCAACAGGCGGACAACGATGTCAAACAAGTCATCACTAACTATTTACAAATTCCTGCTCCTATCGTGGAATTAATTTTTTCGGTTATGTATGGAATCTTAATGGAAAGGCTTTTTGACGGGAAAACTATCTCGTTTGTCAATCAAAGTAATTTCCTGGCAGAAATGGTGACTGTTTATTTAGAACATAAATCTCAACAAACGAAAGAAAATTGTTGTTAATCAATACAGGGTAAGGAGTGATCTTATGACTTTTCAATTTATTTCTAAACCCTCACAAGCTCGCCTCGTAGCCTTAATGGTGGCGGCGACCTCGCTTACAGGAGCAATCATGTTTTACGCCATCTCCCAATTAAAACCCTCGGCAAATATGCCCTCTAAAACAGCACAAGCCGCTCCAACTCTTAAAAAAGTAGCCGCTTTAGGACGCTTAGAACCCTATTCCGAAGTGGTGTCTATTGCCGCTCCCTTAAATTTAGATGGGGATCGGGTGGCTCAACTCCTGGTTAAACAAGGCGATCGCGTCAAAGCCGGACAAATCATTGCCATTCTTGATTCTCGCGCCACTTTAGAAAATGCCCTAGCACAAGCCACTCAACAAGTTAAAATGGCTCAAGCCAAACTCGCCCAAGTCAAAGCCGGAGCCAAAACCGGCGAAATTCAGGCACAACAAGCCCAATTAGCCCGTATAGAAGCACAAAAACGCAGCGAGATCCAAGAACAACAAGCCAACATCGCTCGCTTAGAAGCGGAAAAAGCGGGAGAAATCCAAGAGCAACAAGCGATTATTACTTCCTTGCAAGCCCAACTCGCCAATGCCGAGATAGAAGACAGGCGGCATCAACTGCTCTACCAAGAGGGGGCGATTTCTGCCTCAGTACGAGATGCCAAGCATTTAGCCTTCTTAACCGTACAGCAAGAACTGGCCGAGGCAAAAGCCGCCAAAGAGCGCATCGAAAACTCAAAAGAGCAACAACTCGTAGAAGCGAGAGCCGCCTTTGAGCGCATTCAAACGTCTCGACCCCAAGAAATCCGGCAAGCACAAGCCACCTTAAACGAAATTGCTGAAGTAAGACCGGTTGATGTGCAGGTAGCCCAAACAGAGGTAGATAATGCTATAGCCGCTCAGTTACAGGCAAAAACGAACTTAGAACAAGCCAATATCCGCGCACCGATGGACGGACAAATTCTCAAGATACATACGCGCCCTGGCGCAAAAATTGGCGATTTAGGACTGCTAGACATGGCTCAGACTGACCAAATGGTTGCCGTCGCCGAGGTTTACCAAACTGATATTGGTAAAATTCGACTCGGACAACGAGCTATCATCAAGAGCCAAGCTTTTGCCGGCCAATTACAGGGAACCGTCTCTGAGATAGGTTTACAAGTTAATCGACAAAATGTCTTTAGCAACCAACCCGGAGAAAATTTAGATCGCCGGGTGATAGAAGTCAAAGTGCGTCTCAACCCGTTGGATAGTAAGCGGGTGTCGGGTTTGACTAACCTACAGGTAGAAGTGGTGATTCAACTGTAAATGCTCACAGCTTTTTTTATAACATACGTCTGATATAAATAAAGAAAACTATGTTGTCTAAACTCTTCGCTAAAACCCCCCTAGCCTGGCGGCAATTAACCAAGCAAAAAACGCGCTTTTTAGTGGCCATAGCGGGAATTACCTTTGCGGATCTTTTAATGTTCGTGCAATTGGCTTTTCAGGAAGCCCTTTATGATTCAGCGATTAAACCGCTTCGCAGCTTACAAGGAGATTTAGTCTTAATTAATCCTCAATTTCAAACCTTATTTTCAGTCAAGAGTTTTTCCAGAGAAAGGCTATATCAATCATTAGCTTATCAAGGAGTCGCATCGGTCAATCCGGTTTACATTGGCACCGCTCAATGGCGCAACCCCGAAACTCGTATAGAGAGGGCGATTTTAGTGTGGGGCGTTGAGCCGGCTCAACCTACCTTTACTTTTAATGAAGTCAATCAAAATTTAGACCAATTAAAAATTCTCAATAACGTGTTATATGATCAAGCGGGGCGTCCGGAATATGGAGAGATCGCACAGAGTTGGCACAAAAGCGGTACTCTCGAAACCGAAATCAACGGAAAAACTATATCGGTCAAAGGTCTGTTTACTTTGGGGGCCTCATTTGCGGCTGATGGGAATGTGATTACCAGTGACTCAACGTTTCTGTCTATTTTCCCCGAACGGCAAAAGGACCGCATCGAAGTGGGGTTGATCACCTTAAAACCGGGAGCCAACCTAGAGGCAACTCAAGCGCAACTCGAGGCCGGATTACCGGATGATGTTCAAGTGTTAACCGTAGAAGAATTTGCCCAAGTGGAAAAAGCTTATTGGGAAAGTGGTACACCCATCGGCTTTATTTTTGGTATGGGTGTAGTGATGGGTTTTATCGTCGGAATTGTCATTGTTTATCAAATTCTCTATTCTGATGTATCGGATCATTTGCCAGAGTACGCCACTCTTAAAGCGATGGGATATAGTGATGGCTATTTAATCATGACCTTGATGCAAGAAGCTTTGCTTTTAGCCGTTCTCGGTTACATTCCAGGATTTATCCTCTCAATGGGATTATATCAACTCACTTACGCCGCTACAATGCTTCCCATTGTTATGACTACCAGTCGGGCGATTAACGTTTTTATCTTAACTGTAGTCATGTGTTTTGTTTCAGGGTTAATTGCGATGCGTAAGTTACAATCTGCCGATCCGGCTGATATTTTCTAATTTTTTCGTTTAATTTCTACTTTTTGGGACAGTGGTATGCTTAACCATCACGACGAATCAAATCTTCAAAATATGCTGCACCACCTAGGCCGGTTGTCAGATATGATTTTTGCTTTAGCGATGGCACTGACGATTTTAGGATGCCAATTACCCCAGTCTCCGATGACTAACCAACAAACTAATCATTTTTTGTTCAATCAGCTTAATTCTTTAAGTAATTATGCTATCGCTTTTATTACTGTTGGTTTTTATTGGATCGATCATGTTCAACAATTTAAATATTACCGAAAAACCAATGAAATACATCTGTGGCTTTATCTTATTTATCTGTTATGTCTTTTTTTAGTTCCCTACTCTACCGCTTTAACGGTTTATTTACCTCAAAGCTTATGGGCAAAAATTTGGTTTAGCATCAATATTTTTTGCTTGGGTATGTTATCTTTTTTGAGTTGGACTTACGCCAGTTATAATCATCAATTAATTGACCGAAATTTAGCTTTAAAAACTATTAAATTAATGGCTTGTAATACGCTAGTAGAGCCGCTCTTATCTTTACTGACGATAGGAGTAGCGTTTTTCAATTTATCTCTCTGGGATTGGGTCTGGTTTTTACTACCAATTCCCTATATTATTTTACATAAATTTGACCAAAAACCGACGATTACTCCCAGAGAATTTTCAGCAAATAACTCCCGAATAACTCTAGATAGCAACAGTCACTTAAATTAATTTAACTCAACTATGCAGACCTTAAAAGAACAAAAAAACCTAGCCGCTTCCCAAAATTCGGCGGTGATCTCAGCGAAAAACCTCAATCATTTTTTTGGAGAAGGAACCCTTCGCAAACAAGCGCTTTTTGAGATTAATCTAGATATTTATCCAGGAGAAATTGTAATTATGACGGGGCCGTCCGGCTCGGGAAAAACCACTTTATTAACTCTGATGGGGGGGTTACGTTCTGCTCATGAAGGAAGTCTAAAAATTTTAGGGCAAGAAATCTGTCAGGCTTCTCAACAGCAATTACTACAAATTAGACGGTCTTTAGGCTATATTTTTCAAGCTCATAATTTACTGACATTTTTAACGGCTAAAGAGAATGTACGAATGTCTTTAGAATTACATGATACAATGCCGCCTCAAGAGATGGATGTCAAGGTTATTAGTATATTAGAAGCGGTGGGTTTAGGGCATCGTATTAATTACTATCCCGAGAGTTTATCAGGGGGACAAAAGCAGAGGGTAGCTATCGCACGAGCTTTGGTAAGTCAGCCTCAAATTATCTTAGCAGATGAACCGACGGCGGCACTCGACAAAAAATCCGGACGAGATGTGGTAGAAATGATGCAACAATTGGCAAAAGAGCAAGGTTCTACGATTCTGCTAGTGACTCATGATAACCGTATTCTCGATATTGCTGATCGCATTATTTACATGGAAGATGGGCGGCTTCGGGATGATCACTAGGCCCCCTCACCCTCTCGATTAAAAACAACGATTTTATGTCCGAAAAGTCCCTCTTATTAAGGGGGATTTACGGCGATCAAATCTTATCAACTGTTGTTAACCTGTTACCAACCCTTCGTCCAACAATAATTAAATCTCTCTCAACGCCATCTAATACAGCCACATTAGGCAGAAAACCCCATTGCTGAAAATCATATTTAGTAAACAGTTGTAAACTCGGTTTATTATGAGCAAAAATGTAACCAATTAACGTATTTAGCCCAAGCCTAGGACTTTTATCAATCGCTTGTTCTAAAAGTTTCTGTCCAATACCTTGACGTTTATAATTCGGGGCAACATATAAACTCAATTCGGCTGTACACTGATAAGCCGGACGACCTAAAAAAGATTGAAAACTGAGCCATCCCACCACAATATTATCAATTTCCATGACCCAAACAGGTCTAGTTTCTGGGGGGTGATCATAAAACCAATTGAGCCGGCTTTCTACGGTGATAGGATTAAGGTCTGCCGTTGCTAAACGACTGGGAATACTGGCATTATAAATCTCCACAATAGTCGCTAAATCAGTTTCTCTAGCATCCCGTATTTTCATCCCGCACCACTCCCTAGAAGAAATAGACTTAAGAGAGTTCCGCTATTCCAAAGGCTGTGAAGTAACATTGAAGATAGCAAATTCCGTGAGCGCGTATAAACTACCCCTAATATAATCCCTAATGTCGCTAAAGG
The DNA here is from genome assembly GCF_000147335.1 of Gloeothece verrucosa PCC 7822. Lineage (NCBI taxonomy): Bacteria > Bacillati > Cyanobacteriota > Cyanophyceae > Chroococcales > Aphanothecaceae > Gloeothece > Gloeothece verrucosa. The sequence continues at coordinate 446,517 of NC_014501.1, read as the reverse complement.
CATCACTTCTGATACATTCAGGTGAGCCACAGCAAAAATTAATCCACTCACCCCAATTGCCGCCCATACCGGTATATAACGAGTTAAGGAAGGCAATAAAAATCCTCTAAACATCACTTCTTCAAACAGAGGAGCGGCTATAGCGGCTGTGACGAAAAAGATGATTAAAGCGACGGTATCTTGAGACTCTAAAGCTAACATTAATAATGGATTACTTCCGCCTTCTCCTTGCCAAATTTTTTGATTAATTAACGATACAATAACCACTAAAGGAATTGCCACTAAATAACCGCCTAATCCCCAAACTATCCAGTTACTTAGCCAGCGAAAACGAAACCAATCTTTAGGAATCGGAAAATAAGGTCTTATGGATAAATATAAGACTGAAAATCCTCCCAAAGCCATTATTATATAGCTCAAAAACACATAGATGGCTTTAGCTCTTAAACTGAAACTACTAGGATTTATCTCTAACAATCCAAATCCCAAGCTAAATACAAGCGGCAACAAAATTTGTCCGAAAAATACAAAGCCAACGATTAAAACTTGCCAGATGGTTTCTCCTCCCCAAGGGGTTTCCCAGGCTTGTGCATCAGTAATAGTTAATAGTGCTTTTTTTGGATTGATCAATAATTGAATTAACAGGAAAATTAATAGACCTAATCCAATAATTCCAGCGAGGATGGGAATGCCTGAAATTAAAGCTAATTTACTAGCCGCTTGAGTGGCTATGGCTTGTTCTTGTTTTTCCAGGTTAGCCAGAGCTTCTTGCTGATGGGTTGTTTCGTATAATTGTCTTAATGCCGCATAGCGGAACCATCCTTGAAGATTGGTTTTTAAAGTTGGTTCTACGGTTTTCGAAATTGTTGAGGGTTGACTCCATAATTGTTTTAATATTGCGGCTGTGGTAGCTATTTTATCTTTAGTTAGTTCGGGAGACACTCCACTCGCTAATCTTTGCCAAATTTCTTTGGCTTCTTGTATTTCTCCTCTTTTTGCTTGAATCAATCCTAATTTTAACTCTAGAGCCGCTATCGATTTTTTTTCTTGATTAATTTTTTGTTTTAATTCGTTTTTTTCTGTATTATTGGACAGTAATTTAGATAAATTAATTTTATTTTCTACTGTAATTTCCGGTTGATTTTCCGATAATATATTGAGTTTATCTTCGAGTTTTGATAGATTTTTTTCGGCTAATTTTTTGGCTTCTTCATATTGATTTTGAGCCAGCTTATAAGGCTCATTTCCCAGTATAGCCGCACGCCAGCCGCCCACCTCAGCACCGGCGGTTGATGATGAGTTAGGAAAGGCATCTAATGATAATTCTGAAGCCTGTAAAATTAAATTTGTTTGATAGAGTTGTAAGTTAGCTTGAACCTGCGGCTGATTGACACTCCCAATCAAATTGAACAGGACGGGGATTAGTGCTACAACAGTTAACACCCCTAAAATTACTCGCTTGATTGTCATGGAACCTCTTTATTGTGGGATTCTCAATTTGTCTATCTTATCTTAATCAAGTTTATTCTACGTAGAAAAATAGAAAAATTTTCGGATTCGCCTAGAGCAGAGTTAAAATCCCTTGAGAGTTTTCTGACCCATCGCTTGAGAATTGCTGCCCAATTTAGTGATCAACAAATTATGACTCAGGGCTAGACATTTTCGGGAAGCGTTTCACTTTTCTAATCGGCAAATTAGCGATTAAAACTGTCATTCTTTGGTCACTTTCTATGGATAACTCGGTTTCTTCTGGATCAATTTCTACATAACGACTCACCACTTCTAAAAGTTCTTTTCGCATGGCTTCAAGGGCTTCGGGATTGATGCCTAAACGATCATGAGCAATGATGAGTTTTAGACGACGTTTGGCTTCCTTGCCACTTTTATTTGAACCTGACCAAGAAAAAATTTTTTCTAGCAATTCAATAATCATTGGTTTAATTTGACTCGGGTAGATAAAAACACAATATTACTTACCTAAAAAACGACGAAGAAGACGGGTAATAATATTATCTTGATTAGTCATCAAATCGAGAAAAGGAACATCATCTCCTTGAAGACGGCGAGCAATATTCATAAAAGCCATAGCCGGCAGGGACGGTTTTTCTTCTCCGACAACAGGTTCACCTCGGTTAGTGGAGGTAATAATTCGCTCATCATCAGGGACAATTCCAATCAGAGGAATAACGAGCAAATCTAAAATATCCTCGACACTAATCATCTGATTGAGTTGGATCATTTCTGGTCTAACGCGGTTGACAATTAAGCGGATACTTTTAATATCCTCATTTTCGAGTAACCCTACGACGCGATCAGCATCTCGTAAAGCCGCCATTTCTGGAGTGGTGACAATGATCGCCTCTTGAGCCGGAGCGACAGCATTGCGAAATCCCATTTCTATGCCAGCAGGACAATCGATGATGACATAATCATAACTCTTAGCCAGTTTATCGGTTAGCTCTTGCATTTGCTCGGGGTTAACCGCTTCTTTAGTGCGATTTTGAGCGGCTGGCAATAGCACTAACCCTTCTTGACGTTTATCTTTAACGAGGGCTTTTTCTAGAGTACACTCTCCGGCCAAAACATCGATGGCTGTATAAACGACTCTTTGTTCTAGTCCTAGCAGTAAGTCTAAATTTCTTAAACCAAAATCTGCATCCACTAAGGCAACTCTAGCACCTAATTTGGCTAATCCTGTGCCTAAATTAGCAGTCACAGTTGTTTTTCCGACTCCCCCCTTACCAGAGGTAACGACCATTATACGACCCATAGTTGATTCACTCATGTGCGGATTCATTTATTCAAAATTTAATCGGTGATCAGGCATGATACAAGCGTTTAATAACTTATTTCCAGCCGCCCATTTCTGAGTTAAAAGAATGGGTTTTGGGAAAATTATACGCCTGATCAATGCGGATGCCTTCTGGAGTAATAAAAGCCACTTCCGGCTCAAATTGTGCCGGCGAGATCGAAGGCGCTCTAGCGACGACATCGGCAATTCTAAGCTGAGTCGGTTCCATTCGCAAAGCCATAATGGTACATTCAGAGTTTCCTGTGGCACCGGCATGAGCGACTCCCCGTAAACACCCCCAAATTAAAATGTCTCCGTCTGCGATAATTGTACCTCCTGGGTTAACATCTCCTTGGATGATTACTGTACCAGGATGACGTATTTCTACACCAGATCGAACCGTCATTTTTAGATAAAGAGGTTCGGCTGGGAGAATTTGTTTCTGCATCGAGTGAGCGGCATAGGTTTGGGTAATGGGTTGTTGTTCGACGGAATAACCCGAGGTAGCCGCAGCGACGGCGGTTTGACGGCGGCTGGTTTGAATGGTTTTGAGTTGGAGTTGAGATTCTTGTAAGATTTGGGCCAGAATTTGTAATTGTCGGGTATCTAAAAGTCTATCCTCTACAATCAGATGTACAGGGGTATCCGCACTCCAAAAGGGTTCACTTCGTTTTAGACAATGTTTTAGTCCTTGTTCGAGTTCCATCCATTCGTTGATGGGTTCTCGTTGTCCGGGTTTGGGAAGAATAATTAAGAGTTTTTCTCCCTCGGTTTTTAGATGAACTTGTGAATAAAGTTCTGTTAAAGGAGGGGAAGGGGTTTGAGTCGGGTTGGCGGTTGGCGGGGAAGAATCCATTTTCTAGGGGATGATTAATATAATAGCTTTATCTTAAACGACGATAAACGGTCGCTAATCCTTGAGCATCTCCCACATTGCCCGGAAAGAGAACAACGGGCAAATTAGGAAATAACGGATGATTTTCTGGGGTTCTAACCATTGAGCAACCGGCTAAAATTTGACCTAACAAACGAGCCGATCTTAAACTTAATCCGGTACTTAATACATCATTAGAGGTAATTCCGCCTTTGCTGATGAGAAAACTAATCTCTTTGGGTAAACCTTTCACCACATCCATTAATAAAGAAGAGACAGCAATGCCAAAGTCTAGCCGCTTTTGTACAGTTTCAAAGGTTAATTCTTGCCGAGAGGTATAAATTACAGGGGTTTTCCCTGATTGATGCACGGTTTTAACTTTTTGCAAAATTTCTTCGAGGATCTGATCGCGTTGACTGGGTTCATCGCGTAATTGCTCTACTTCTACAATAATTCCTTCTACGGTGGGTTCAGTGAGTAATTGTTCTAGCTGTTGGCTGGTTTTTTTGACATGAGAACCGACTAACACCACACCGGGTTGATCGGTGGGTTTATATTTTGCCATTTCTTGGGCCGCAATGGGTTGTTTACCCAGTTGGGCTAAAGAGGTTAAAATACTGGCGGCACTGCGAAATAAGAAGCGTTTTCCGGCTTGTGCCGCTTTTATAATCTCTGATGCTAATCGATCTAAGTCGGCTTGGTTTTCTCCATCCACCACCACGCATTGATTTCCCTGTAATTTCATCAGTCGCTCGAGGCTTCCTGTACGAAGATCTGAGAGTAAAAATCGTTCTACTTGTGCGGCTTTAATGCGTCCTCGGGTTTTTTCTTCTACATAGTCGGGGAGGTAACTGTGATGATAGGCGAAAACGGAATCTTTGGCAAATTCTGTTTGAGCAACGGGGGTGGGAACACCATCAATGATTAAATAATGAATACTGTCTTTGGTGATGCGTCCGCCTTCAAAAAAGGCCGGAATGAGAAAATGAGCATCAAATGGGCCTAATTCTTCGGCAATTACATCTGTTTCAATGGGATAATGTCCTCGTAAGGTGGAATCCGAACGACTAACCACTAAATATTCTTCAATTCCTTCTGCTTCTATGGCGATTTTGAGGTTATGACATACTTCGCGAGTTACCTCTGCCGCTTTGAAGGGAGGTAAGGCTCTAGTATTGGTGAGAACAAAAAAAATAGCGGCTTCGTCTTTTAGTCCTAAGCGCAAGGTGTCCACATCCCAATTCATCAATAATAAGCAACTGTGAACGGTTTGCGAACCGGTGGGATCGTCGTCTAAAACGATAATTTTCGGTTTACTACTCATCGAAAATTTTGGGTTTGAAACCCCCTCCTTTAGCGAAGCGAAGGAGGGCTTTATAAAACTTTAGTAACTAACAATTAAGCCAGTAGAACGGCGAATTAACGTTACTTTACTAAAGGCTATCTGTCCTAACCGTTTCCAGTTAGCATCGCTGACAGATATTTGTTTTTTAGTTTGACCTGAGACATAGCCAATTCCTTTGGGAGAATCAACTAAATCGCCTTTTATTAAATCAAAATCAGTTGTTGTCCCACCATATTTACGTCTTAACCCTCCTTGGCTTGGGAGCATAAGATGAAGTTGACGACGGCTAAATGGCGGTCTTTTGATAACAGCAAATGGACAACTTGTTATTGCTACTGAACCTACCCAGTGATGACCTTGACTATTAACAGTCTGAAAAGATTTATAATCCAAAAACTGAAAACAAGCTAAGGTTAAACCATCATTGGCATGACTTTCTTTAGATTGCTTTGCCTTGTCTTTAGACTTTTCTAATCCTAAATGTTGTCTTAAGTTAGAGGTCTGCCATCCATAACGGGTATGAACATTGGCCAACTGTCTTAGTTGCTCTAACATCCATTTTTGACCAACCATCACAGGAGAAAACCCTTTTCCTGAACGTGCTTTTTTCCTACCCGAAGTTAAGTCGACATCGACTTTTACATATTCAAAGTAAATGTCGGTTATCGGAAAGACTTTACACAGTTCTTTGATGACTCTCAATTCAAGTTGTCGGTTAGCGCGAATTGATGGAGGTAGTTTACCTTGTTTGCGGTTGTTAAAACGTTTTTCACGGTGCGCTCTTAATTCAAAAGGTAGATTTCGATTAATCCGCCTTCCTCGTCTTGCACGACGCATCATTCGGCGATCTTCCATACGCTTTTTAACTGTTTTAAAAGGTAATTCTAAATGTCCAGTCCATAAAGAATATGACGAAGACTGAACACCTATACCTGAAAACAGCTTACCTGGGTCAATCCCTATAGATATAAGTTGAATTTTACTGTCAGATGGCTCGACAGCTAGTTGAACATAAAATTGGTTTAAGTCATTGAATTTACCAACAGCTTTACCGTCTTTTATCCATTTTCTTGCCCGGCTAGATTTGGTGGGCATTAACGGTTTTCCTTCTTTTGAGATAACAGGTACTCTTTCCATTGGAGATAATCCTTAAAGAGTTAAGTTTAAGTCCCTTCGTCCACCCAGTTCCAGATGTCTTGTCTTTAACAACACTCTCCCAAAAGAGTTTACAGATAATCCAAGCTAGGGAAGAACTTGGAAGTGTTTGACTGAAACTAGGCTTACTGGACTATTCACCGCTTAACGTCGAGAACTTTGGGGTTCTCAATCCCCGTCCCTTGACCGGCGGGGTTGGTGAATTGCTCTTCCTGTTTCTTGCCCTTAGTTATTGTCTCACTTTGACTGACTTATTCGTGGATTTGTTCTTAAAATGAATAAGGTAAGTATAGTTTATTGGCTACCGTGATTCGCTTTGGTTTGTTGAGTCGCCGCTTTTTTCTCGTTGTATGGGTATTCCTCAGTCTATCAGGCTGTAGTTGGATCAAGGAAGCTTTTCCCTTCAACAAGCACAAGAAACTGACTTCTGATCAGCTAGGGATTATTATCAATCAATCTGACCCAACGAGTGTAGAAATTGGACAATATTATCAACAGAAACGCAAAATTCCGCCGCAAAATCTTATCTATATTAAATTTAAGCCGAATCGTGTTGCTTTATCACCTCTAGAGTTCCAGGAACTTAAAACACAAGTGGATGCTCAAACGCCCGCTCATATTCAAGCTTATGCTTTAACCTGGGCGAGTCCTTATCGTGTTGGTTGTATGTCTATTACCAGTGCTTTTGCTTTTGGGTATGATAGCAGTTATTGTGCTAGTGGCTGTTTTCCTACCCACATCAGTGCTTATTTTGATAGTGATACTTCTCAACCCTATCAAACTTTTAAATTTCGCCCTACTGTCGCTATTGCCGCTACTAAAGTTAGCGAGGCGAAAAAGTTAATTGATAAAGGGATCGCGGCTGATGGAAAAAATCCTAAAGGAACGGCTTATCTTGTCAGTACCAACGATAAAGCTCGTAATGTTCGGGGGTTAGACTATCTGAATATTCTCAAGGAATTGGGACAGCGATTTCTGATTAAGATTATTTATGCCGATGCTCTAGAGAATAAGTCTGATGTGATGTTTTATTTTACTGGCGTTCCCAAGGTTAATAAACTCGATAGTAATGTTTTTTTGCCGGGTGCAATTGCTGATCATTTAACCTCTTATGGTGGACAATTAACCAATAGTTCTCAAATGAGTAGTCTTCGTTGGCTACAAAGCGGCGCAACTGGCAGTTATGGTACAGTGGTTGAACCTTGCAATTTTCCTGAAAAATTTTCTAATCCAGGGGTTTTGATGAAACATTATTTAAAAGGCGATACTCTCTTAGAGGCTTATTGGAAGAGTGTCGCTATGCCCGGACAAGGGATTTTTATTGGAGAACCTCTGGCTAGACCTTTTCCCAAAATTGACAACTAGCGTTTTTTTCAGCAATAATGATGAGTATTGTTAACTACTATTTGTTTAGTAAAAATACTTAAACCTGGCTGTATTTAGTAATTTTAATATTCCTGTAAGTAATCACATTAATTAAGTTTAAAAAATATTTTTTAATTATTAAATAATAATAATAAACCAGAAGTTTAGAGAATAACTTGATTAGAATCAACGCATTAGATTTTTTTAAAAGAGGGTGATAAAAATGGAACATCCTACAGAAGTAAAACATGATGATACCATAATTGGCTTTATCCTCGGTCTGATGGCCTTATTGTGTTTATTTACCTTTATTGTTCTCGTTGGTATTTTCTAGAAAAATTATAGATAATCAATTTGGGTGCGTTATAACCAGACAGTAGCGCACCTTATATTAACGTTTAAATAAGTAGGTGGGCAAAAATAAATGAACACTCTTATTAACTCTTAAAAATGCCCAATTCCTTATTTGTTGCCTGTTCCCTGTTCCCCAGGGCTATTTCATTCTCTCAAACACCCTAACCCTGAAGGGTAGTTGCTCACGAACAAAGCCCGCCTGCGCGGGCTATCTGACGAATTATGAGCCTTTTAGCCTGCGTAGGCAGGCTTGGTACGCAGAGCTAGCGGCTTTAGCCTGTGAGCGTTTCAAAAGAATGAAATAGCCCTGCCTGTTCCCTGTTCCCAGATCCGGTGTTCCCTCTCTCCGTTTTACGTTTAATTATGCCCACCTACTTATAAATATTAGATAATCTTTTCTTAAGCGCCACAGGAACGGGAAAGTCATAAATCTTAAGCAAATCTTAAGATTTCCTGTCACAGACAATCCTCTCCATAGGATCGACGCAGAAGGATTTTTAATAAAAGGAGATAAAAATGACACAGCAACCCAAACCTGATAAAGTAGCCAAGCCCGGCGATACGATAATTGCCTGGATTTTTGGTGGTATCATCCTCTTTACTGTACTCACCGGACTGATTTTGGCTGGAACCTTTTAGGATAAGAATTATATCAGGAAAAGCATTTGTTATGGTAGGGGGTTGAACAGAACCCTCTATTTTTTTGTTGAGCTTGCTTATTTAGGATTGAAGTTAAGATTAGTAAATATTTCTGTATTAAAAATTACTTTTTATTAAAAAATTTTGTAACTTTTGTTACTGATATAATTTTTAGTATATTTTGATACAATATAGTCTTAAATTAAAGAGGGTGATAGCTATGCAAGCAAGAGAAATATACAAAACATCAGTTTCTTCAGTGCCCTTCTTAAGAACACCTCAACCCGGGATGTGGATACCCCTAGAAGAATTACCTAGTCCTTTTGCCCATGATGAAGCGCTGTTAATCTGCCAACTCAGTAAACATCAATGGATAAGTTGGATACCCGAGCATGGGGAATACATTTTAGAATTAAAAGGTTAAATTTTGTAGGTAGAGACGTTGCAGGTAACGCCTCTACAGCAATTAGAGGTGAGAATTTTTTAGACAAGCCGCTTAATGGTGGGTAATTGATTGTTGTAAGAATGCTCAGACAGATCAATCCAACCCATATCTTTAAGACGATAAATCAAATTAGAAATTGTCACCCCCAACTCCGCCGCCATTTCATATAGATGCCGCCATCGGCTCAAATTTCGCCCTTGACTAACTTCTTTTAATTTATACTCTGGCATCAATAAACAACTCGCAAAATACTGAGCTTGCCATTCGATGCCTTCTAAATTATTCTGACTACGACAGAGTAAAGGTTCTACCTGAATTTTGCGACCTAATCTTTCTAGATGTAACGCTTGCTTGACTGCCTCTGGATTAATATGTAACACCCAATGACCAATTTCATGAGCAATGGTAGACTCCCCAAAGCCGCTTCTCAGGGTAGGGATATCCTCATTAATTTCAATCAGATGCTCTAAAGGCAAAATTCTCGCCGCAATTTGTCCTTTTTCATCCGAGACAATGCTATCCCAAACGACATCTAAGCCCAAAAATTCCGCAACGCGGCTGGCATCTAGGGGCCATTTAGGGCGATAATTAGGCACTTGCTGCATCTGTTGGAGAATAGCGGTAGCTTTGGCTTCTATTTCTGCTTTGCTAATAAAACGATAGGGTTTAAAAATCGGTAATGTTAAAGACTTAGGCATAAATCTCCCCCCACAGATGCATTATTTTTGCTGTTTTTCTGCTTTAATCGCTTCTTGGAATACCCGTTGGGCGAATTCCGGATTTTCCCTCAAGCGGCGAAATAAAGTAGGCATCGTTTTATAGTTTTGCTTGAGAAAGTCTTCATCGCCTTGGGGAATGCGCCCGGCTAAAAAGATTAATTCCTCAGCATCTAACCCTAAATTTTCGGCTAAAGCCCGAATAATATCTTCTTTTGGCGCATAATCTGCCCGATTATTCTCTAATTTAGACAAATAGGTGAAGTCAAGACCGAGTGACTCCGCTAACTCGCGTTGGCTCAATCCCTTGTCTTTCCTAGCTTTCCGAATGATTTGACCAAAATTCTCTTCCACGTCCGTTTAATTTTTCCTTGTAACTACTTGACGAAAAAATCAACATAAGTTTATTATAGCAGTGTTGAAGAAAAAATCAAGTTTGCAATCTCACCCGAAAGATTCCTAATGGACAGGAGTTGATAATTCCGAGTCCGAATTGGGGAACTATATAGACAAAGCTATTTTCAGGCTTCGTCGCACCCTTCTTGATGAAAAGATGGGGCTAATTTTGACGCACTGTTAATTTTTGGAGTATTAAAATTATGAGTCAATTCACATCACCTCTGAGTAAAGAGCAAATTTTACAGGCTTTTTCTAAACTGATGGCAGAGCTAAAAAAAGGGGAATCCCGAGTAGCCACCAAAGAGGAAGAATTTGAAAAGCAAAAGAATCAACAATTATTAGAAGAAGCGGCTCAATATACGGTGGATAATATCGTTAACAGCATGGCTTCTCTACAATTAGATTTTAGTAAAATTATTAATGAATTATCCGAAAGATTAACCTCAGAATCATCTAAATTAGATGAACTACGAAAAGCCATCGGCGTGCAAAAAGAACAATTAGAAGAATTGCGGAAAGTCCGCTTAGTTGCTGATGCCCTTCATATTTTAAGACAGGAACATCAAGAACAGTTAAGAATTTTGCAAGAACAGACCGCCGAGCAACGAGAAACCATAGAAAAAGACATGGCCCAAACTCGCAAAACTTGGGAAAAAGAACAACAAGACTTTGAAATAAAAGTGACTGAAACTGCCGAATTAACCGCGAATAAACGGCAGGAAGAAGCGGCAGATTATCAATACCATCTTGAGCGCGACCGCAAAATAGAAACCGATGAATATGAGGAGAAAAAACGACAACAACAACGAGAGTTACAACAAGTGAATAAAGAAAAAGAAAAAGGGTGGAAAGAACGAGAAAAAGTCTTAACCGAGCATGAAAAAGAATTCCAAGAGAATCTGAAGAAGATAAGCGGTTTTGAAGAAAAACTGAAAGAAGAATACAACAAAGCTAAAGGAGAAGCAATTAAAGAAGCAGAAAGAGACGCAAAAGTTAGAACAGACCTATTTGAGAAAGATTGGGAACTTTCTAAGCAAGGATATGAGTTAAGCCTTCAATCTCTAGAAGCGGCAATTACTCGGAATAATGAACAGATAGCGGAACTCACGGCTCAATTACAAGCGGCTACCACTCAAGCGCAAAACTTAGCCATGAGAGCCTTTCAAACCAATGGCACAGCAACTAAAACCGCCTAGTATTTTGAAAAAAACTTGAATTTTATTTAGGAGTTAATTCATGGCTAAAATCAATTCTAAAAGCACCAAGACCGAAATTTTACAAGCTTTTGAAGAATTAGAAAAAGAAAAAGTAGAAATCGAAGCCCAACTGAAAAAACTTAGTAAACTGAAAGCAACTGAAGCGAGCCAAACCATGCCCAATACTACCACAAACAATACAGCCGTAAAAGCGCCTCAAATTCTTCAAGCTAATATTTCTCAAATTCTGCAAAATCTAGAAAACTTACAAGTGGGTTTTGGAAGTTCCGTCAGCAATTTATCAGAAAAACTGATTGCCGAAGCTTCCACCCTTGAAGACTTAAGAGAAGAGTTAGCGGAAGAACTCGAACAATTACAACAATTGCATCAAGTAGAAACCGTTGAAGAAAATACTCTAGATACCTTAATTCAATCTTATGAGGAAAATTCTAAGACCTTTGGAGAAGAAATAAATCAGCAGCGAGAAACCTTATTACAAGAAATTCAAGATTTACGAACAGCTTGGAGAAAAGAACAAGAAAATCACAATCGAGAAATTAAAACCCGCAATGATGACTATCAAAAAAATCTAGAACGAGAAGAAGAAGAATATTGGTACAATTTAAACTTAGAAAGAAGTTTGGATTTAGAACAGTACGAACAGCAAAAGAAAACTCAATATCAAGAGTTATCTGAAGCTCGTCAAACCCAAGAAAAACAATGGAAAGAGCGAGAAGAAAGCATTGCTAAACGAGAAAAAGAACAAGCAGAAGCTAAAGCTAAAGTAGAAGACTTTGAGAAAGAACTCGAAGCCAAAATTAAACAAGGTAAAGAAGAAGGCAAAGGAATTGGTAATTATCAGGCAAAAATTAAAGCCGATTTACGCAATAAAGAAATAGAAGGAGAAAGAAAAAATTATGAATTAAGACTGTCTTCTTTACAACAAACCATTCAAACCCAAGAAGGAAGAATTCGCAACTTAAGTCAACAACTCGAAGCCGCACTGAAACAAGTACAAGACTTAGCGGTTAAAGCGATAGAAGGCTCATCTAATCGGAGTTCTTATGATGCTATCCGCGAAATTGCTATAGAACAAGCCAAAAATCAGCCGAAAAATAAATAATCCACCGTTCAATGTGGGTATTTTTTAGATAATTGATAGGTGGGGACTTTTTTAGACATTGGTGTTAAAAACAAATAAGGTGGGCCTACTACCCACCCTATCATCAGTTCACGGAATTCAATTAAAGATTAGTAATCAAAATCACCGCCGCCAGCGCCAGCACCCGCAGCAGATTTTTCTTTTTCAGGTTTGTCAACCACAATACACTCAGTGGTGAGAACCATACCTGCAATAGAAGCCGCATTTTGCAGAGCAGAACGAGTTACCTTAGCAGGGTCAACGATACCCGCTTCTAGCATATTGGTGAAGGTATCATTAGCGGCATTATAACCGACGTTGAATTCCTTCTCTTTTACCCGTTCAGCGACAACAGCACCATTTTGTCCGGCATTTTCAGCAATACGCTTTAAGGGAGCCGTTAACGCACGAGCAACAATTAGCGCACCGGTTAACTCTTCAGTCTTGAGGTTAGCTTTTGCCCACTCTTCGAGGGTAGGAGTTAAATGAGCTAAGGTAGTACCGCCACCAGGAACGATCCCTTCTTCCACAGCCGCTTTAGTTGCGTTGATCGCGTCTTCTAAGCGGAGTTTGCGGTCTTTCATTTCGGTTTCGGTAGCAGCACCCACTTTAATGACTGCAACCCCACCGGATAACTTAGCAAGACGTTCTTGTAATTTTTCTTTGTCGTAAGAAGACTCGGTTTCTTCGATTTGACGGCGAATTTGTTCGCAACGCGCTTTAACACCCGCTTCGTTACCTTCAGCAACAATGGTGGTGTTATCTTTGGTGATGGTAATACGGCGAGCTTTACCGAGCATATCAAGCTTGGTATTTTCTAGCTTGAGTCCAGCATCTTCGCTGATCACTTGACCACCAGTCAGAACCGCGATATCTTCGAGCATTTGCTTACGGCGATCGCCAAAACCCGGTGCTTTAACCGCAGCGACATTTAATACACCGCGCAGACGGTTAACGACTAGAGTAGCAAGCGCTTCTTTTTCGATATCTTCAGCGAGAATTAATAACGGTTTGCCAGCACGAGCAACCTGTTCTAATACAGGCACTAAATCTTGTACTAGCGCGATTTTCTTATCGGTGAGCAGGATGGCGGGGTCATCGAAAACGCACTCCATGCGCTCTGTATCAGTCACGAAGTAGGGAGAGATATAACCCTTATCAAAGCGCATCCCTTCGGTAATTTCGAGTTCGGTCGTCATGGACTTCCCTTCTTCGAGGGAGATAACCCCTTCCTTACCGACTTTATCCATCGCTTGAGCGATCATGCTGCCGACTTCTTCATCGTTACCCGCAGAGATGGCACCCACTTGAGAGATCGCTTTGGAGTCTTCAACCGGTTTAGCGTGTTCTGCAATCTTGCCGACTAAATACTCGGTCGCTTTGTCGATCCCACGCTTGATAGAAATGGGGTTAGCACCAGCAGCAACGTTGCGTAACCCTTCTTTAACCATTGCGTGAGCGAGTACGGTAGCGGTGGTGGTCCCGTCTCCAGCGACATCATTGGTTTTAGAAGCGGCTTGACGAATTAAAGAAACGCCGGTATTCTCAATGTGATCTTCTAATTCAATTTCTTTAGCAATGGTGATCCCGTCGTTAACAATCTGCGGGGCACCAAATTTCTTTTCTAATACTACGTTACGTCCTTTTGGACCGAGAGTAACGGCTACAGATTCAGCGAGGATATCCATTCCTCGTTCTAGTGCGCGGCGTGCTTCGTCGTTGTAAATGATAGATTTAGCCATAGGTGTATATGATTGCTCAGTTGATGCTAACAGTTGTGAACAGCGAATAAAAGATCAATGAAACTTAAAGGGTTTCTCGTTGTGGGGTTGTGGATAAAACCAACAACACACAGCCAATGATCGATAAGAAATTAGGCAACAGCAGCTAAGATATCTTTTTCAGATAGAAGGACGTAATCTTCTCCACCCAGTTTGATGTCGGTTCCAGCATATTTGGAATATAAAACTTTGTCACCGACTTTGACTTCTATGGGAGAACGACTACCATCGTCATTGCGCTTACCTGGCCCAACGGCTACAACTTCACCAACTTGGGGTTTTTCTTTAGCGGTATCAGGTAGGAGAATTCCCCCTGCGGTCTTTTCTTCGGATGGGCTAACTTTGACAAAAACGCGATCACCTAGTGGTTTTACTGTCGATACGTTAATGCTAATAGCTGCCATGAAATGTCCTCCGGATTACTTACTTTGTCTGAGTTCGTGGTTTGAGTTAGCACTCTCACCTTACGAGTGCTAATGTAGCGAAACAACCGAGGCCTTTGCAACACCTTTGACGGTACGGGTTCCCGAACTAATCGGCTAGTTTACCCGAATTGCGGCTAAAACTGCGCTGTAATCACAGTTACAAGAACTTATTAAAACTTTGTGTAATTTCGCAAGTCCCGCACTCACGTTAAGCGAAGTGCGTGGGTCAGTTACTCAACTAAGATTTCTTCTGATTGAAATTGATGATCTTTGTCGAGTTTCCAGCAACGAACATCGATCACTTTTCCTTGTCGGACAGAAGCAATGACATAAGAATATTGCGGCCAAGCAATCAGGCGATCAAATTCTGAAGGGATAGCCGCGTGATCGGGATGGGAATGATAAATGCCGATAATGGCTAAATTGCGATCGCGGGCTTCTTTTTGGACTTTTAAAATTACTTCCGGAGCAATACTAAAATTAGTGCGTTTCGTTCTTTCGGTTAGGGATAAAAATTCAAAATCCTCAGCATTCCAACTATTTTCCGTTTCTCTAACTTCACTGACAAGATTATTTTCTCCTTCAATTTTACCGAGAAGTAAACCGCAGCATTCTTCGGGATAAATTTTTTCAGCCTGTATATAAATTGTTTGAAGTTGTTCTAAAGTAAGTGTAATCATATTTTAATCTAGTTGAATAATTAAGCTTGTCCTTGACGAGTCATTCCTATCCCTAAACGATAGATATCGGGAACTTTATAACGCTGAACTTCGTCCTCAGTCCCTTCATATATCGCTAATAATCCTACCTCTAGACCTAGTTTTAAAAATTCGTCAAAGCCTTTAACTTCTTCAGCTTTAAATGGGGTTCTTCCTAAAGTTTTTAAATGATCTACAAGCTCTTGTAACTCGGGGAATTCCTCTTTAATTAAGGCATCTAAAGCTTCTTTAGATACTCGTTCTAAGGAGGAAATTAAGGCTTTAGGTCGAATGATACTTTTTTCATAATTATTTCTTTTTTGTTCTTTTACTTCCCAATCTTTAGCCGCTACAAAAAGCTGTAATAAAGCGCGGGGATTATGGTTATCACTTCCATCAGCTAAACGATTCCAAACCCAGTTGCGGGTAAAAGCCGATTTTGCGCCTCTCATTCTTTCACCAACCAATAAATTCCAGACCTCAAAAACTTGAGATTCCATCCAATAATCATAATTATCTAGTAGCCCTTGACCAAGAAATGAAGCCGTAATTTTTTTAAAAGCTGGAGAAAGAAGTGCTTGTTTAATAACAACTGTAAAAAAGTCAGCTTTTTCTTCCCAACTTAGGGTAACAGAACGCCCAAAAAAATGACTTTTATTTTCAAAACTCAGTTTCCGCCAAATATCATCTCTAAGCAAAAGCTTAAATTTTAAGTTAGATAAATTATCCCCTATGTCTGTAATTAAAGTTAGCAATCCTTCAATAGCTTTAGTTCGTCGTTGTCTATCAGATTGAGTATTTCCAAAGCCCGTATCTAAACCATCAAATAAAAGAATAGTTTCCGTTTGGGTTGCTTGATCTAGACGTTGTAACCAATCTCTAGCTAAAAGTCCTACCTTATTAACAGATAACATCTGTTCGAGACACTGGATAACTTGGAATTCAGTTAAGGTACGTTTATTTAATAACTGCGCTAAAGACTCATCAGGTAATATGTTATTTTCAGGAGTAGATAAATAACAAGCTAAACAAGTTTGTAACATCCAAAACTCGCGCCAACTTCCTCCTGTATCTGTTAGCGTTTTTTCAATTTCTTTAAATCCATCAGAACTAATCACCCAAAAACTTTCTTTTTTAAGAGGACTGGGAGACATTACCACTACTGAAGGGCGTTGAGTACCTTCCATAATACGACGAAAAATAGCAGTTTTTCCTGTCCCTTTTCTACCTAGCACTAACGGAGTTCTCGGTTGTAAAGCTTTATTAACTAATTCAGTAGCGACAAAAGTCTCTAGAAAATTATTCTGATATTCTGCTGTTCCTGCCGAAAATTCTAATTCTGCTAAAACATCGGGTTTCGATTCAGATAAATTACTTCTATTTAAAAGACTCTGTTCAGTGCGAGTTGGTAAAAATAATTCTATCCATTCCGATACGGGTTCAAAATCTTCCCAAATTTCTCGATCTGATAACGTTTGATCTGAAGTAGCGATCACTTCACGGTAAGGAATAAATTGAGTAATTTCAGATTCAATAATTTTATTACTTTCAGACTGTTGTTCTTTTAATTTGGATAACCAAGTGCTAATCCAATCTAACGCCCTAGTTTGATATCTTTCTACTACTTCTGGTGCTTTACTAGCGGGAATAGGTGATACTAAAAACCGAGGTTCTGGGGTTAATTTTTGATTTCGTTTTGTCTTTGATGTTAACATAGCGCGAACTAATGCCTCTGTTCCTTTTTTGGCTTGAGGATGGGGAA
Organism: Gloeothece verrucosa PCC 7822; assembly: GCF_000147335.1. Taxonomy (NCBI): domain Bacteria; kingdom Bacillati; phylum Cyanobacteriota; class Cyanophyceae; order Chroococcales; family Aphanothecaceae; genus Gloeothece; species Gloeothece verrucosa. The sequence continues at coordinate 429,431 of NC_014501.1, read as the reverse complement.
AAAAGACAATAATTGCTATATCTGCTAGATCAAATAATAAAGGAGCATTTAAAGGGGTAATTCCTGTACGAGCATCCAGAAGAATTACATCAGGTTTAAATGAAAGATGATTACTGAGCAAATCCATTAACTTTCGTAAAGGGTTTTCTTCTTCTCGATACCAAGCTTCAGGGTTAATTAAATTTAGTAAACGGGCATAATTAGCGTTAGGAATACCCGCCGGTAAACAATATAATTCTTCCGTTTCAGATATTCGCAGAATATGTTCTTGAATATTAGGTTGATTTCCTTGATCAAGAGCAATCAATAGAGATAATAATCCTTGATCATCTCTGACTTCTGCTTCTTTGCCAAATAAAGCGGCTAACCCAGGTGCTTCTAAGTCCATATCCACACAAAGTACAGTGCGCCCTCGACGAGCTAAAATTCTAGCAGTATAGGCTAATGCTGTGGAGCGTCCTACTCCTCCTCTTAAAGAATAAAAAGTAGTGATAATAGGGGGGTTTAAATCTTCATCTAAATCTGAGGGAAAAATAATTTCTTCGGGAAAATTGCTACTTCTAGCTAATGCTTCAGGCCATAAAGGAAGATCTTCTAATGTAGAATCTATAGGTAAAGTTCCTGCCCATTCAAGTTCATCAGGTGTCAAAAGATCTAAAGATTCAATGGTTAATTTATCTAATTTTTTAAGGGTAATTTCTCTTCTTTTTTGATAAGGTTTACCAGCAAACCCCTCACAAACAACCACAATACGCCAACCTGAAAAGGGATCGGGTTGAACCCGCAAGTCTTGACAGTCGAGGGACTCATCGCTTAAATTTTGACGGATTTGCTCTTTTATTTCGTTCTGATTCATCCAATTGGCCTCGGTTTAAGGAATAGCCTTCTTTTGTAACAAAGCTTTTAAACTACATTCAATAGCATAGCCTGCCATATAAACTGCACCTATTGCGTTCGGATTATGTTTATGTATAGCTTCTGCATCAGCAATACGTTCTAGAGCAACATTTAGCCACTCTTGATAAGTGTTTGGACTCATTAAAGCTAGGAAAATAATAATTAATTGAGCTTATCCATAATTATAAGCTCTAATCTCAAATTGATTTCCAAACTCTGTGGCGGCTTTACTTATGATCCCTCTTAATTGCTAACTTACTGGTGATAACTGAGGAATAACCTGATCATCTTCTCCTACTATCCAACTGGCAAAATGCCTCGCTAAAGGAGGAGCAAAAATTAAAGGACTGGTGAAACCAGAAAACAAATAAACCCCCGAATAATTATTAATTTCTCCCACTAAAGGTTGAGAGTTATTGGCAAAAGCCACTAGACAACTGTGTAACTTTCCTGGTATATTAGATAATAGAGGTAGTATTCTGCCTACTTCTGCGCGTATTTCCGCCTCAGAGATAACGAAATCAATGTCAGCAAAATAATCAGTCCGCACTTGACTCATTTGGCCTAAAACAAAACTTTTGTCTTTAAATTGGATCGCCCCAGGTTCAATAATTCCCTCCCTTAAATCTGGCGTTGGATTATCCCAATAGAGTTGTTGAGAGGAGGTAGTCCATTGAGACTCCATGATTAACCGTTTTTGTATGGCTGGCATAACCAAGGTACGGAGTTTAAGGTCTTCTATGGGCGGCGTTTCAAGGGAAAGTGAATGAGTAAAATAAAGTTTAACCGGAATACCTGCGGCTTGTAAAAGAGAACGACTCAATGCTCCTGCACAAACAATTGTCGAGTTAGCAGTAATTTTTTGTTGTGGAGTAACAACTCCTTCTATCCGATTTTTGTTAGCTAAAAGTTTAACAACGGATTCTATTTTAATGTCTCCCCCTAAACGCAGAAAGGCCTGTTGATAAGCGTCTCGGGTTTTTTGGGCATTAATATGACCATGCGGCAGTTTTAATACTCCTGAAATAGCATTAGGATTAAGGAGAGGTTCGAGTTGACAAGCTTCTTCTACCGTCAAGAGTTGAGGAGGAATCGCAAAAATAGAGTAACTTTCAAAGACAGTTTGAGGGTCATCAGTTGGGTCAATGGTTAAAACTAAATCTATCTCTCTAAATTCTGTATTTTCGTCTAATTCTGCTGAAAGGTTGCGATGAAGATCAATTCCTTCTTGACAGAGTTGTCGGTTTAATTTGGTTGTTCCGCACCAATAGGCTAACCCCCCATAACTATATCGGGTGGCATTATGAGAAATAGCATCTTTTTCTAGTAGGAGAACTTTAAGTCCTTTGAGGGCGAGTTCATAACTGAGTGCAGAACCGGTAATTCCGCCACCGATAACGATGATGTCGTAGTTGGTCATGTTAGATGTCAGTATGGCAAAAGGCAATAGGCACTTACCAGGTGTAACTAAATTTTACCTTTTGAGATTGTGCTTTTGGATTGAAAAACTTTAATAATTTTGACACATAGCGCCTTTGTAAAAGAGTGGGTTGAAATCAAAACCCTCAACCCACTTTAAAAACTAGCCTTTAGCCTTTTGGGCCCAAACCCTTGTCGGGAGTCCCCAAATATAGATAAAGCCTTCAGCCGCTTTATGATCGAATTTATCATCAGCGCCATAAGTGGCTAAACTTGGGGTATAAATAGAATAATCTGACTTACGACCGACTATAGTGGCTTTGCCTTTAAATAATTTCACCCGTACTGTACCGGTCACTCTTTCTTGAGTTTTATCGATGAAAGCATCTAAGGCTTCTTTGAGAGGACTATACCACAGACCTTGATAAATCAAGTGACTATAGGTTTCCTCAATTCCCCGCTTGTAGTGGGTAACGTCTCCGGTTAAGGTCAGACTTTCTAAATCCCGGTGAGCATCAATTAACACTAATAAAGCCGGCGCTTCATACACTTCCCGCGATTTAATGCCTACCACTCGGTTTTCGATCATATCAAGGCGGCCTATCCCATGTTTACCCACTGTTTCATTCAGTTGGGTAATGAGAGTGACGGGATCGAGATAGTTACCGTTGATCGAGACAGGAATTCCCTTTTCAAAACCGATCTCAATATACTCCGGTTCATTAGGAGTATCGGCGATCGCTTTGGTCATCAGAAAAACTTCTTCGGGGGGTTCCGTCATGGGGTCTTCTAGCGGCCCCGCTTCGATACTGCGTCCGAGAAGGTTGCGATCGATACTAAACGGAGAAGATTTTTTAACGGGAGATTCAACCCCATATCTTTCCCCATAAGCGATGGTTTCTTCTCTAGTCATGCCCCATTCTCTGGCGGGGCCGAGGACTTTAAGGTTAGGATTAAGAGCTAAGATCCCTAAATCAAAGCGCACTTGATCGTTTCCTTTTGCCGTACATCCGTGTGCAACCGCATCCGCCCCATATTTTTCGGCGGCTTCTACTAACAGTTTAGCGATTAGCGGACGGGCTAAAGCGGTGGAGAGAGGGTAGCGATTTTCGTACAAAGCATTAGCTTTTATAGCAGCGAAAGCGTACTCTTTGGCAAATTCTTCTTTAGCGTCGGCGACTAATGATTCTACTGCCCCACATTTGAGGGCTTTTTGTTGAATAGGGCCAAGTTCATCACCTTGTCCTAAGTCAGCCGCTAGGGCGATCACTTCTTGTACTCCCCATTCTTTGATTAGGTAAGGAATACAGACTGAGGTGTCTACACCACCCGAATAGGCTAACACAACTTTATTGGCACGACCCATACAGTTTTCACCTTTAAAATGACTAAACGGTTATTGTATCAGGTATCTTTCTTAAGGTTAGTCTATGGGGAGTTTTTCTCTCTTAGTTGTTATAATGATTGAACAATTTATTAATGATTATTTTAGATTTTGTCTCTTAGTATAAATCGGGTAAAACAAATCTGAAATTATTCTGAAGTTTTCTTAGTGAGAAGAACTTTTGTTAGAACAATATTTATAATAATTCTTGAAACTCTTCAATAGTTAAACCAGCATCTCTGATAATTCCAGCCATTGTATAACCCTATTTAACCGACTTCCACATAATAAGATTCAGCATCTTGGTTTAATTCTTCAAGTGTTTCTAAATAAGCTTGAATGGCATCTTTGATATTTTCTAAAGCTTCTTCTTCGGTGTCTCCTTGTGACCAACATCCCGGCCAAGTTGGACACCATACGGCATAACCTTCTTCTGTTTTTTTTAGTTTAACTTGATATCGCATCTTGATGTTTTTAAGTTGGTAAAGTTTATTTTTAAAATTAGTAAATAAAAGGATTTATTTTATTCATCCATATATTCATCTGGCTCCCAGAAAAAAGCTTCGGGATCTTCTTCATAAGGAACTGTATATTGTCCTCCGATCTTAGCCGCATTTAATGCTACGTGTTCATTTAAAGAGAGTCGGCAAACTAAACATTCAAATTTTGTTGGCAATACAGATATATTTGTAACAAAAGTCCCATCTATCAATTTAATTTTATGCTCACTGTAGTCTATAATTTTTCCTTGAATAATTGAGTCAGATTTACAAGCTGGACATTCAATCATTTTTTTTGTTTCATCGTTTAGATTATTATATTTCTGGTCTTTTTCTAATATTCTTATTTCAATTTCATCAGGAGTCAATTGTTCATGATAAATTTTCGCTTTGTTTGTTTTTTCTTTGACCATCGATACAAGATCATTTTCAACTGATTGAATTGCTGTTTTTGCGGCTTCTCCTCTCCCATTTCCAAATAGATCCTCCAAATCTTTATGCTGATGAGCAAGGAAAATTTGGCAAATTCTATAATATTCAGGTAACCATGTATCAGTTTTTAACCCTTCAAAAGCTGGTCTTCCTGTATGTAATTCTATATTCCTCAGTTCCATCCAATTATTACAACTCTGCGATTCTTTGTTAGTAAAATTGTCGACAAAAGATTCACATCTTGAAAACACTGTACTTACTGATATTGTAGTAGGTTTTTTATTTTTAATTTTAATTGGACGTTCAAAAGCATATAAAATACTCTCTTCTTTATTATTATTATTAGTATCAGCTAGTAATACTGGATGTATCTTAGCTAATGTTGCTTTAGCTAATAATTCTAATGCCAAAAAATACCAAAAAGGAAATAAAGGACTATCTTCAGTTGCCTCATTTCCATATTTTATATATATTTTAGCTTTGTGCCAAAACCCTTCATAATCCCAATCACTCATTTTATTTATCTGTTTTTTTAAACAATAAACAATCTTTGTAAGGCAAAATTAACATACTGGCTATTTTCTACTTTATCACGTCCATGTAAAATCCGCCAGTTGTTGAGGATAAGTATTGAAAACGGTTGAAAATTGATATTTTTAGGAGTCGATGTATTCAAGTTGTCTTTTAGGAGCATAGCTGAATCCTTAGCCATACTCTGACAAGGTTTCATGCAAGCCTCATTGTATCTTAAAAAAATAGTATTTTTATCCGCAAATTTACTTAAGACTGAAGCATAAAATTTATTATACCCATCTTCAACGATCCAAACTTCATAAAATAAAGTTTTAATTTCATCTTCTGTAAATTTAATACTTTCAAAATCTAGTATTTTAATAGCAGAAGAATAAGGTAAGTCATGAGAAAAGCTAAATATTACATAGTGAGGTGGAATTTTATGATAGACACCATCGGTGTGAAAAGGTATTTCGTCTAATCCATAAATTGAAGATAATGATCCTGGCTTTGCATTTTCTCTAGTTTTAGGAGTAATAATATCTATTAAATTTCTACCTTTTTTTGCAGGAATTGGCTGTCCTAGCTGTTGTCCTATATCTAGAATATTAAATGCTGTATTATTTTGTTTATAAAGCCATCCATTTTGAGATAAAATTGTTAAATCTTCTTTAGTTAATAGCATATTGATTATCTCTGTCTATTCTACGATTTTACGTTTTACCTCTAACCGGCTTTCCCACTTCTGAGCAAACGTTTCTCCTTTCTCGAATAATTCTCTAGTTTTTTGTTCCGCTTCTTTAGCAATTTTTAGCAACTCTAATAGAGTTTTTGTATCGGGTAACTTATTCATCACTTATTAATTTTGAATTATTAAAGGTGGGCTTTCACACCCACCCGAAAATCAACTAAGCGCCTACAGCTTCTTTAGCCGCATACATCACCTCAAGGGTAATTTCATTTAACCCACGTTCTCGGGCAAACTTTTCAGTATTACGCTTAACTTTACCTCTCACAAAACCCGGAACTTTATTCAATTCCGCCTGTGCTTCCTTATTCCAATTCAAATCAGAATCAGCCGAAACCGACTTAGTAATCACTTCCTTAGTATCATGACCGCCAAAAATTTCTAACAGGTGATCTTCCATCCCCAAAGTGAAAGAATTATAAACCAAATCTGCCACTTGATTTGTGCCTTCATACCCCAAGAAAGGCTTATAACCGAGAGGGAAATTTTGAATATGAATCGGTGCGGCAATTACCCCACAAGGAATATCTAAACGCTTACCGACATGACGTTCCATTTGAGTGCCAAAAATAGCCGCAGGTTCAATCCGAGCGATAGCATCAGCAATTTGTGCATTATCTTCACTGATGAGGATTTCATCACAATACTCCTTCACTTGCTCCTTAAACCAATCAGCATCATACTTACAGTAAGTACCCGCTAAAACCACATGAATTCCCATTTCTCGGGACAAAATCTTCGTCATCGCCGCCGCATGGGTACTATCCCCAAAAACTACCGCTTTCTTACCCGTTAAATTTTGACAGTCAATGGAACGAGAAAACCAAGCCGCTTGAGAAACAAAAAGAGTTTGTTCTTCGATAAAGTTTTCATAATCAACCGCCGCCCCCTGTTCATTGAGCAATTGTTGAATCTTACGGATGCAACGGGCAGTCTCTACCACACCCATCGGGGTAATATCCACATAAGGCATTCCAAACTCTTGCTCTAGATAACGAGCCGCCATTAACCCCACTTCCCGATAAGGAACCAGATTAAACCAAGCGCGAGGCAATCTCTTTAAATTTTGCACGGATGCGCCCTCGGGAATGACTTCATTGACTTCAATTCCCAAATCTGCCATTAACCGTTTTAATTCGGTGCAGTCGTGCTGGTTATGAAAACCCAGAGTAGTAACCCCAATAATATTAACCGAGGGCTTTTCGCTCTTTCCTGACGGTAATAAGTCTTTCTTTTTCGCTTTTTCGAGATAAAACTGCACAATTTGCTGAAGGGTTCGATCGGCGGCTTGTAATTCATTGACTCGATAATGGTTAACATCGGCCAGCATCACATCGCCTTTAGCATCCATTTGGGCCCGATCTACAAAGTTTTGTAAATCTTCTTGTAGAATGCTGGAGGTACAGGTAGGCGTTAAAACAATCAGGTCCGGGGTTTCTTCAGTATCTTTACGGACGATATTATCTACCACCTTTTCTTGAGAACCCCGGGCTAAAACATGGCGATCCACAACACTAGCGGTTACTGGGGTAAAATCGCGTTCTCGTTCTAACATCGAGCGCATCACGTTAAAATAATCATCTCCCAAAGGAGCGTGCATAATTGCATGGACATTTTTAAAAGAACTGGCGATCCGTAGAGTGCCGATATGAGCGGGGCCGGCATACATCCAGTAAGCTAATTTCATAGAGTTCTCCCTATAAGCTGACTTGAGCAAAAATAATGACTTGGTTTTGAACTGTATATGAATTGTCTCAGAGTTGTCCTCTTTTGAGGGGGAATGCTAAAACAACGTTACATAAGGGATTGATAGCCCAAATCTTGAGCTACCAAGGGTTTGAAAGCGATATAAACAACATTTTTGTTGTTTTAATGATACAAATCTTAATGCTAAAGATTGTCAAGCTTGCTCTTGCAATATTTAAATCCTCATAACCTTTTTCTATTGCCCCTTGTCTATTGCCTAGTCTGACAGTTAACTTTAATGAGTGACCACAAACTTACTTAGCTTTCACAGAGCGACAATATGAGACATAGAAAAAAAATTGCGATTGCTTGTCAGGGAGGAGGCAGTCATACAGCATTTACTGCGGGCGTGTTACAAGAACTTCTGGCGGCAGGCGTTCATCAGCAATATGACATTGTCAGCTTGAGTGGAACATCTGGCGGCGGAATTTGTGCCTTGCTGACTTGGTATGGACTCCTCAAAGCCGCTTTTGGCTCAACTGAACCGGTATTTCAGCCCCTTTTGGATTTTTGGCAGGATAACACCGCGACAAATCTTTGGGAAGTGTCTTTTAATAATTGGTTACTTCAAGCGCGTCGATTAGCCGATAGTGGGTTAATTCCTACCTTTAGTGTTAATCCTGACAATTTAGAAGCTTGGCAAAAATTTTGGTTAAATTTTACACCAAGGAAGGAATTTTTAGACCTAAAAATTCTTTTAGAAAAGCACGTTGATTTTGACTCTCTTCAACAATTAGTTAAACCGAGTAGTCCTCAGTTATTAGTGGGAGCGGTGAATATTATTTCAGGGACTTTTAAAGTATTTGATTCTACTAAGGGAGAAATAACTGTAGATTCTATCCTGGCTTCTTGTGCTGTACCGCCTTATTTTAAAGCGGTTCCCATTGAGGGAGAATTATATTGGGATGGTTTATTTGCTGAAAATCCACCCCTAAGTCGAATTTTGAAGCGAGACAATCGACCTGATGAAGTTTGGATCATTAAAATTAATCCCAAAGCACGAGACAGTGAACCCAAAACAGAAGTGGATATTTTAGAGCGTCACAATGAATTAGCTGGTAATATTTTATTAGGGGCAGAAATTGAGTTAATTACCATGATTAATAATTGGTTGGAGCAAGGGGCTTTTACAGAAGATTTTTTGGCGAAAAATCCCGTCAAAAAAATTCAAATTCGTCTGATTGCTATTAATTCTGAATTAGTCGCCCTTTTAGATTATGCCTCAAAACTAGACCGCCACCCCTCTCATATCCATCAGTTAATTGAAGATGGACAAAAGCAAGCTAAAGCCTTTTTAGAGAATATAGATGATGAGTTATTTCAACCTACCAGTTGGTATGTTTGATTTTAGGGCAAAAAGAATTGCTATCACCCCCTAGCACCCTCTTAAGCCCTCAATCTCTCCTCTAATCTTGAGATAGGAAAAAGCAAAAATTTTTTTTGAGTGGACAAAAATTTTTTTTGAGTGGGCAAATTTTTTTTTGAGTGGGCAAAAATTTTTTTTGAGTGGGCAAAAATTTTTTTTGAGTGGGCAAAAATTTTTTTTGAGAAGACAAATTTTTTTTTAAGAAGGCAAAAATTTTTTTTGAGAAGGCAAATTTTTTGTTGAGCCGGCAAAAATTTTTTTTGAGCCGGCAAAAATTTTTTTGAGTGGACAAAAATTTTTTTTAAGAAGGCAAAAATTTTTTTTGAGTGGACAAAAATTTTTTTTAAGAAGGCAAAAATTTTTTTGAGCCGGCAATTACCTAGACATAAATAGACCTCTTGTATAATTAATTTTTTAGTAATTTTTTAGAATATTTACTCTTTTATGTGGTTTTTTTAGTTCAAAATCGTTTATTTTGCAAGAAGCCTAATAAAAATCACTTCGTACTTAATCGATCTGATTTCTAACACCAGACAACGCGGCGTAAGCAATACCAATTGCATCCACAGTATCATCAATAGGAAGACTATCTAGGTTAAAAATATTTTGGATAATTTCGGCAACTTCTTGTTTAGTCGCTCGTCCATGATCTAAATAACATTTCCAAGAAGATTGGTGTAGCAAAATCGGAAGAATTTTAAGCTCACGATAAATGACCAAATTTAATACCCCAAGCGCTTGTATAACCCCCCCTGCGGCTTTAATTTGGCGACCAAAAAACGGCATTTCTATGGCCACTGCTTGAGGTTGAAACTCTTGTAAAATTTCGGAAATATCCTTTTCAATTTCTAATAATCTTTCAGGAGTAGGACAACGTTTAGAGGTTTCAATTGTACCATAATCAAGCAATTGGGCTGGTAGGGGTTCATCAATTTCTAATACAGCCCACCCAATTCGTGCTAATCCGGGATCTAGTCCGAGCCATCGTTTACTCATGGTTGCCAAATGATTGAATTTAATATTTTTCTACCCATCTAACAAATGTCGTATTACTATTGTTATTTAAATTATGATCATGATGTAATTCCAGTTTCATATTTTTATCAATAGCTATTCTATATTTTAAGCTAACCGTTCCTTGAAGCGGCTCATTAGCTGGAAAATGATTAATAATAATTTCGGAAATATTACTATTATTTCTTACTTCCAATTCATCATTCAAAAACCCAGGTAACGGAGAAGTAAAGCCTAGAGAGACATTATTTAAATTGGCATCCCACGAAAAATTAAATTCTTGGCTAATACGACGATTAGATAAGGCTTTTGCTGAGGTATTTAAATTGCGTAAATAGTCCGGAGTTTGATCAATTTCATTCGGGGTAAAGTTGTTCAAGTTGAGCCAAGTTGTCTGAGAAAATTTTAGGTCATTAGGGACGATTACTTTAAGCCCATGAGGAGAGGAACTTTGAGAGGTTTCTTGAGCATTAGACAACTCGTTATGAAACCAGTCTATAAATTTTTTGAGAGAAAAACTTGAGGTGCTTGTCCAGTTAGGCTGCTCAGTTAAATTATTCTGACTTCCCCTAAGTTCTAGATACCATGTCAAGCCTAACGGTAAAGCAAAAGAACTCTTAAGACTCCCCGAATTAAGCGTTAAAGAAGATTGAAAGTTATCAAATTTTAGTTGGCTAAAAACCCCATTAATTTCTTCAGGTTTTTGCTGATTGACCTGGGGAGTAGTCACCACTAAAGGTAAAGATGGATCATTAGAAGGGTTTGATTGTAATTCGAGAGGATCAATTTTCTTGAATTCTCTTTTTTGTTCAACCAAATTATTATTTTTCAGTTCAATGGGATCACCTAATGCTTCGGCTGCCTGATGAGATGATTCTTCTTGAACTTCTACCTCATTGACTAGACTGAGTGACATCAATTCAAGTCCAGTAAACATATATATTCTTAGGGAATCATAGAAAGATTTATTCTTAGTCTAGCTTAAATTATCGGGTGCTTTATAGCGCTCTTGTTAAGCTATTGTTAATTTAGGCTAAGTTTTAGCTAATACTTGAACTTTATCATCCATGATTACGTCTGGCTTGGGAGTAAAACCTGCTGATAGGGAGTTTCCCCATTGGCTCAATAATAGATTGGGCATTGGCAATTAAAAAGCTATCATAAAGTTCAAGAATGGTTTGAGGAGTCAGTCAATGATCAATGAGTCTGGGAGCAACAAGGCGACAGTCACATCAAAACCGATCACTTCCCTTTTCCCACAAGTGTCTGTGGTTGTGCCTATCTATAATGAAGTAGAAAGCATTACCTCATTGGTGGAGACAATTGCCAGCACATTGAGAGAAACTGGGTTAGATTATGAAATTATCTGCGTTGATGATGGTTCTAGAGATGGTTCCACTGAAGTGCTGCGGGAATTAGCCGCTTTGAGGAGTGACTTAAAAGCCGTTATTTTACGCCGTAATTATGGTCAAACCCCGGCAATGGCAGCAGGTTTTAGATATGCTCAAGGTAAAATTATCGTTACTCTTGACGGGGACTTACAAAATGATCCGGCTGATATCCCCAAATTATTAGCTAAATTAAATGAAGGATATGACCTTGTGAGTGGTTGGCGTAAAAACCGACAAGATGATCAATTAACCCGCTTACTTCCTTCTAAAATAGCTAACTGGTTAATTGGGCGAGCCACAGGTGTAGAATTACATGATTATGGGTGTTCTCTAAAAGCTTACCGAGCCGAGGTATTGGCTGATATGAATCTGTATGGCGAATTACATCGCTTTCTGCCGGCTTTAGCTTACATTGAGGGAGCGAGAATTACAGAGATCCCAGTGGGTCATCATGCCCGGCGTTATGGTAAAAGTAAATATGGCTTAGGCAGAACTTCTCGGGTAATACTAGACTTATTTACTGTCTTTTTTATCAAAAAGTTTCTGACTCGCCCGATGCACGTCTTTGGGCTATTTGGTTTAATCTCAATGTTATTAGGAACAGGTTTTGGAATTTATTTAACTGTTATTAAACTGTTTTATGGGACAAGTATTGGTCATCGTCCTTTACTAATTTTAGCGGTGCTGCTATTTTTAACCGGCATACAATTGTTGAGTTTTGGATTATTAGCTGAGTTAGTAATGCGGACTTATCATGAATCTCAAAAACGCCCCATATACCGAGTTAGAGAAATTATTGGCCAAAACTCTTAAGATTAATTATATAGCAGTGCGGAACTCGTTCCGCACCCCAGTCCAAGGAAAGGCTATTCATAGCCTTAAAGGTGAAAACCTAGTTACAGCAGGAATTTGCCAGTGCCTTTGGCTAACCACTTACAACTGAACGATTAACTATGGGAACGATTTGGGAACTTGATTTTTATTCTCGTCCAATTTTAGATGAAGACGAAAAAAAATTATGGGAAGTTTTAATTTGTGAAGCCCCCACCGAGCCGGATTTATCGCCGGATTCTTTGTTTCAATATTCGGAATTTTGCTCTAGTAAAACGGTTAATTCTCTTTGGTTAGCAGAAACCCTTAAAAAAGCCATCGCCCAAGCCGGAAAAGCTCCCAAAAAAATTCGCTTCTTTCGGCGGCAAATGAATAATATGATCACTAAAGCTTGTGAGGAAGCCGGTATAGATGCGGCTCCGAGCCGCCGAACTTATGCTTTAAATCAGTGGATTGAACAGAGAATGAAAGAGTTTTATCCTCAACAAGAAGGATATGATCAAAAAGCGGCTCTATCCACTTCTGTACAATATCCCGGTTTAAATGCTATTCCCCTTCCGGATGCTATCAGAGGAGATAAAGGCGATAAATATGCTTTTGTCAGTTTAGAGGCCGAAGCTTTTGCTCAACTCAAAGAATGGGATATCGCTTTTGGCGAAGCTTTTCCCCTCTCAATGCTGGGAATTAACCCCAAAAACAAAATTCCTGGCTTAATTATTTATTCTTCTCGCGCCCTTCCTTTAGCGGGTTGGATGTCAGGGTTAGAGATGGGTTATTTAAAATTTGAAGAGAGTGATCGCCCCATCGTGCGGCTAGAAACTGGCGTTAGTGATAGCTGGATTGTCATTAATGTTACTAATCCTCAAATTTTGTCTGAAGCTAAAGGGTTTGAAGAAACGAAAAAAAGAGCTAATAATGTCCATTTTTTAGCAGTTCAATCTAGCCCGGAGTCAGAATCTTTTGCAGGATTTTGGTTGTTAAAGGAAGAAAATTAGAAGTTTAGTAGATGCCCACCCCGCGAGCGCCAGCCCCTACGCCGTGAAAACCCGGGCCGACTCCACCGCCCACACCGATCCAATCAATGAACAACGCGGTTGCTCCTCCAGATTTGGGCATCGTACCATTGATCAGCTTGTAGTTGTAGACTAAATCCTTCCCATCAATGACGGGATGAGTGATCTCAACTACAGTAAGGGTGTTCTCTTGACGACCTGACTCATAGACCGAAAGGGTGGCGTTGGGTGGATCATTGCCAAAATTGTCGGGACCTTCCCTGGCTTTCCATTCATCGAAATAGGCGGGCATGGTGAGGTGCCCGGCGATCCGCACTGGGCGATCCGAGAAATACAACGTCTGCTGATTGACATTGACTAGGCGCAAGGTTTTCCCCTCGACCTTGAAATCTTCAGCAGTCTGCACAAACATCAATTGAACCTTGTTGTCTTCAGCCCTTGTTGAGGACAGGCTATAAGTTAGAGAAGCCACCGTGGCCATCAGTGCAGCAACAGCCAAAAATTTGCGTCTCGTCTTCATTGTTTAGTTTTTCTGCGATCATGTAATTTCTAGCCGTAATTATAGTTCCTAAAAAAATACCATCAACAAAACCGATCTTTTAGTACATATATCTTAATAAAAGACTCTTAATTCATCAGGGGATAGCATAAAAAAAGAGCCTGCGTAGGCAGGCTTAATTCGTGGAAGTGGAGTTATTTTAAGTTTTTTTTTATTAAAAATAAAAAGCTCAAACTCATACAGCTATAGAGTAACCATTGCCATTTTTAGAAAAGTCATAGATCTCCATACTTTTAGTTTCATCAATGAGAAACTGTAAAAAAGTTCTCGCAATCACTGATAATTGTTTACCGGCTAAGTAACCCACATACCAAGATCTTTCAATGGGAAAGTGCTGAACATCTAAAATCGTAAGGTCTTCACTCGTAGACAGTAGGGTATGCTTAGACAGCACTGAGATCCCTAAACCCCCGGCAATGGCTTGTTTAATCGCTTCATTACTGCCGAGTTCCAAACGCACTTTCACAGAAACCCTATGTTGATTAAACAGTTTGAGTGCGGCTTGACGAGTTCCTGAACCCGTTTCACGCATGATAAAAGGTTCTCCATTGAGTTCGCTAATGGGAATTCTTGACTTTTTAGCTAAAGGATGACCTTTTCTGGCTACGACAACTAAAGGATTATCTAAAAAAGCTTGGCTGTTAAGGTCAACATCCTCGGGAATTTGACTTAAAATATACAAATCATCTTCATTATTGAGCATTCGCTGATGTAGCTGCTGATGATTGGTGACTTGTAAGGATATATCGATTCCCGGATACTGTTCACAAAAAGCTCCTAACAATCTAGGAACAAAGTATTTTGTCGTGGTAATTACCCCCAAACGGAGGCTACCCTGTTTCGTCCCCTTCAAGTCGGCAATTTTCATATCAAAGTTATCGAGTCTGTCAAACACATCTTGACAAGTCTTTAATAATTCATTACCGGCTTCAGTCAGATAGAGGCGTTTACCGATTTGTTCAAATAGAGGTAAACCGATGGCCTTCGTCAGTTGCTTAACCTGACTCGAAACAGTAGGTTGAGTAATGTATAATTCCTCTGCCGCTTTGGTGAAGCTTCCGTGACGGGCCGTTGCCTCGAAAACTCTTAACTGATGTAGAGTTGCCTGTATCAAGAGCCTGTCTCCCTATCTATTGTATATATCGCCTATTATCTTACCCTCATCCATAGAAATAAGTCAATGCCAATATTAATCGATATAGATTTTTAACTAGATAAACAAAACTGAACAAAAAGTCTAATCCTACAACAATTGACAAAATATTGAAAGGACGGTTACACACCGTCCCCTATTGTTAGCAAATTATGATAAATCCCTTAAAGCTGAGGAATTAACTCTTCTTTGTCAGGAACATGGGTATATTCAGCCACAATCTGACGGAACTCTTTGCCGTCAATGGTTTCTTTCTCGATTAACAAATCAACCAAACGGTCAATCACTTCTCGATTATCCCGAATAATCTGTTTAGCCATTTGATGACCATGTTCGACAATGGCCCGCACTTGATCGTCAATTCTCGTGGCTACCTTTTCAGAATATTCAGCGCGAGTCATTAAACCCGCCCCTAAAAATACTTCTCCGCTTTGACTCTCTAAAGACAAAGGACCTAAATCACTCATCCCGAAACGTGTCACCATTTGACGGGCCATTTCTGAAACTTGTTGTAAGTCTCCCCCGGCACCGGTGGTAACCTCATCATAACCAAAGATTTCCTCTTCGGCGGCTCGGCCTCCCATCGCACCGGCAATGCGGGCCATGATTTGCGCTTTGGTGGTTAACCCTTGTTCTTCATTAGGAGTGAACCAAGTTAACCCTTGTGCTTGTCCTCTAGGAATTAGGGTAACTTTCTGTACAGGGTCGTGATCTTTGATTAAAGTCCCCACGATGGCGTGACCCACTTCATGATAAGCAATTAGCCGCTTACTCTTACTATCTACTAAGGGAGTGCCTTCCATACCGGCAATTACCCGGTCAATCGCATCGTCTATCTCTAACATGGTAATCGCCTCTTTACGACGACGGGCCGTGAGAATAGCGGCTTCGTTCAGTAAGTTGGCTAAATCTGCCCCACTAAACCCAGGAGTCCGACGGGCGATCGCATCTAAGGAAATTTCTGAGGCTAATTTTTTATTGCGGGCGTGAACTTCTAAAATCGCTAAACGTCCTTTTACATCGGGCGCATCGACGATTACCTGACGGTCAAAACGTCCCGGACGCATCAAGGCGGAGTCTAACACATCAGGGCGGTTGGTAGCCGCAATAATAATAATGCCGGTATTGCCTTCAAACCCGTCCATTTCGGTTAACAGTTGGTTTAAGGTTTGTTCGCGTTCATCATTCCCACCACCGATACCAGCCCCCCGTTGACGACCTACTGCGTCAATTTCATCGATGAAGATTAAACAGGGTGCGTTTTCTTTGGCTTTCTTAAATAAATCACGGACTCGGGAGGCCCCAACCCCGACGAACATTTCCACAAATTCGGACCCCGAAATGCTAAAGAAAGGCACGCCGGCTTCTCCGGCAATGGCTTTAGCCAGTAGGGTTTTACCGGTTCCGGGAGGCCCGACTAATAAGACTCCTTTGGGGATTCTTGCCCCTACTGCGGTAAATTTTTCAGGCTGTTTGAGGAAGGTAACGATTTCTTGTAATTCTTCTTTGGCTTCGTCAATACCGGCTACATCATCAAACATAATGCCGGTTTTGGCTTCCATTTGAAAGCGCGCGCGAGATTTGCCAAAATTCATGGCTTGGCCTGGACCGCCGGGAATATTGCTAGAACGGCGGAAGAGGAAAAATAGAGCCGCAATTAAGAGAATGGGAAAGAGTAAATTGCCCAAAAATCCCCACAGCGCCCCATCATTACGCAGAGGATGTACATCTAAGCTGACTCCTTTATCGGTTAGCTTAGAGATCAATTCTGGAGAATTAGAGGGTAAATCCACCCGTAACCTTTGCACTTGATTTTCAATTAGCGGATCAACTGCTTGGACTATGGCTGTGCGTCCTCCTTCATAGAGGTCAACCGATAGAACCCGTCCGGCTTCTACATATTCGAGAAAGCGTCCGTAGGTCATGCGGGTACTGGCGGTATTATTGCCTACCATGCTGGTGGCCGGCGTGAATGTCCCTTGCCAAAGGAAAAACCCTACCACTAGCAGGGGTATTGTCCAGAGTAAAACGGTTCTCCAAGAAATTTTCATGTTTTAATGTTTCTCTTAGATGGTCAAGAAAGTATTTCTATTATTCTATTTTGCTGCTTTTGTCAAGATATCTAGCATAAAGTTTGCCAAATTTATATAAAAAGCAGATCGTTCTTAACTAAATTTAACGTAATTCTCAGATTTCTCGCAATGAAATTGATAGAGATGATACAGATGAATGCCGGTTTTTTTATTCAAGGGTTAATTATAGGGCTGTCCATTGCTGCGCCAGTGGGCCCCATCGGGATACTTTGTATTAATAGAACTTTAGCCCAAGGAACCGCGACGGGTTTGGTTTCACCGGTTGGGTGCGGCTACAGCCGATGGGATTTATGGTGGTGTGGCGGCGTTTTTTTAGATTATAACCATCGAGGATGTTGAGCAATATCAAGTGATCTATCACACCGTCGCGGCTTTTTTTTTCTGTTAAAATACATTAAGTTGACCAACAAAGTGTATTTTAAATCATGGAAGCTTCCGTAATTAGTCCAGTTGTTGAGAATTTGCCTTTCGTTGAGGCGAGTCTCAATTACCTCATTCCCATGAAAGAAAAACCCGTTAACTATACCTATGATCCCCCGCCAGGTGTTCCTCAACGGAGTGGAACCTATGAAACTCGTAAGCTTCCCATCCTCAATGGTCGATTAATTGCCACAAATCTATCTCTTGACAAACAAGGGTTTGTACTACTGGAAAGCCCAAGTCCAGACCTTAACTTCTACGATGACCATCAAGTGCGCTCAATTTATTATCCTCACGCCACACAGTTTCTGAGTAAGGTATTAGATGCGGCTAAAGTGGTAGTATTCGATCACAATGTTCGCAATGCTCGGCGAGCTAAACTAGGAGAAAAAACGGCAAAAGAGCCAGTCAAGGTGGTCCATAATGACTTTACTCTCCTTTCTGGCTATCAACGTGCGCGAGACGAATTAGCCGCCCTTGGGGTCGATAATATCGAGGAACTGTTGCAAAAAAGATTTAGTATCGTTAATCTTTGGCGACCTCTGGCTGAACCGGTTCAAGAATCTCCTATTGCCGTATGTGATGGCCAAACCATAGCCTTAACAGATTTTATGGCGGCTGACCTTGTGTATCGTGAGCGCGTCGGTGAAACCTATTTAGTTTCGTATAATCCGGCCCAGCGATGGTATTATTTTCCCCAAATGCGACGCGATGAAGTCTTGCTTCTCAAGTGTTTTGACTCAGACTCTAATTGTCAGACAAGGTTTACGGCTCATACAGCGTTCGATGACCCCACCAGTTCAGCCGATGCGCCGCCCAGAGAAAGCATTGAGCTTCGGACGTTGGTTTTTTATTAGGATGGGCAAATGATTAGCGGGAGCGTTGAAAATTGTATGGGTTATCTTCTTCTTTTTAAACTGGCTTTTTCATCCCCCATGACTTGGCCTGAATAATTATCTCGAATTAACTGTCCAAATTCACTGATAAAATTGTTGCCATACTCAGTTTCTTGTTCTTGTTCTAGTTCATCTTTCATCGATAAGTAATATTCCAAATCCGACATTTTTTCCAAAGCTTGTTGACTAGCAATTTTGGCGGCATGATGAGTTATTCTCTGTTTGAGAACCAAGCGAATAACTTCTACTAAATTCCCTAAGTGGATTTGACAGTTAATGCCAATTAATTGTTTTTGAAATAAATATTCCTGTAACTCAAGTAAAACTTGATCGACAGGCCTTGTTACTTCTCGCAGACTATTCCGAATAATTTTTAATAAATTATCAGCCCTGATCTCGTCGTCATCTTCAATTAAATTATGTTCCTGTAAATAAGCTTGTAAATGAATAACGGCTTTTTCAAGCTGTTCTAATTTTTCTTGCTCAACGCTTGAAATACAGTCAGGATTGATTGATTCTAATAAAGGTTCTGATTGTCTAATGGGGTCTCTTAAAACTGATGCTATTGCTCGGGTTACTGTGGTTTGAATTTGCTCTGATAATTGGGTTTTTCCTTTTTCAAGTTGATAAAATTTTCCGGCGGTACTGCTGGCATACAAACAGGGTAAATGATTAAGGGCATAAGTCTGAATTTCCACCGGGTTAAGACAATCTCGGTACTTGAGAAACATTGGAGGTAAATTTTTTAACTGTTTGTTGACTTCAATTTCTACCAATTCTTCCATCACATTGATATATTTATGAATAACATTGCTCATTACTTTCGCTCCCAGGAAATTGACTAAAATAGCAAGCCTTTTCAGTAAGTCAACCCCACTTGAGTATAATGACTTAT
The DNA here is from genome assembly GCF_000147335.1 of Gloeothece verrucosa PCC 7822. NCBI lineage: Bacteria > Bacillati > Cyanobacteriota > Cyanophyceae > Chroococcales > Aphanothecaceae > Gloeothece > Gloeothece verrucosa. Next base: position 410,161 of record NC_014501.1, on the reverse strand, counting down.
AATCAGCTTCACTTATTCCTTTTTGTCTAATATATAATTTATCCTCTTTACCAAATTCCTAGGTGATCTAGATCAATGAAAATATGAAGATTTGTAAAAATCAAAGCGTTCTGAACAGGAAAATTATTGTAAATTTAGATAAAAATTAAGGTGGGCACTGCCCACCTGAGAAACTCTCTTGAAAGGAATTAATTGAGATTAGTAAGTTTCAACGTGCCAACGGTGGTCTTTCTTCAACTGCTTTTGGTATGTAGCCCAGTCAGTACCACTTGCCGCCGCTTGAGCGCTTAAAGCCGCGTCAATTCCGTCTTCCATTCCCTTCAAACCACACATATAAGTATGAGTATTGGGTTTTTGGATCAAGTCCCACAATTCGGCGGAGTGTTCGGCTACTCGGTGCTGAATATACATCCGTCCGCCTTCAGCATTCTTTTGTTCGCGGCTGATGGCATAAGTCAGGCGGAAATGATCTTTGTAAGTTTCTGCCAATTCTTCTAACTCTTGTTTGTAGAGAATATTGCCAGTATAAGGAACACCGAAGATTAACCAAGCCAAGCCCTTAAACTTATAATCTTCATGTTGTTCTTTGAACATCCGCCACAGGAAAGCCCGGAAAGGCGCAATACCGGTTCCTGTTGCCAACATAATGATGGTCGCATCTTCATCCTTTGGCAGTAGCATTTCTTTACCGACAGGTCCGGTAATCGCTACATCTGCACCCACTTCTAAATGACACAAATAGGTTGAGCAAACGCCATAAACAGTCTCTTTGGTTTCAGGATGCTCATACTCTAGCTGACGAACACACAGAGAAACGGTCTTGTCATCGAGCTTATCACCATGACGGGTGGAAGCAATCGAATATAATCTAAGCTTATGGGGTTTACCTTTATCATCGGTTCCGGGAGGAATAATACCGATACTTTGCCCTTCTACATAGCGTAAATCACCACCAGAAATATCAAAAGTCAGGTGTTGAACGATTCCCTGTCCTCCCTCACGAACTAATGAATAATTTTCGACACATTTACCCAAATACGGATTGCTGGGACGGTAAATGTTAACGGGAACATCGTCTTTGGCTTTCACTTGTGCTTGAGTCATAGACTTACCTTTCTCTATCTCCTTGGATGCCTGTTGTGTGGGCTGACTGGTGGCTGTCATTTGCAAGGGGATCTCTCCATTGAGAGGCTTAATACTGACAATTTTCCCACCCAGGCGAGCAATACGTCGCATTTCTTGATTCATTCGCCCGTAAGGAACTGTAATAAACAAATTGCCGCTACGGCGAAGGGGGTAGTTGATTTTGTCAGTGTTTCCGTTCTGACTTAAACCGACCACTTCATAAACAAACAGACGGTTATCATTATTACTTGAATCAGTAGAACTTGCCACTACACTTGGACTGTACATAATTTCAATAGCTCCCAATCTTTAGCTATAAATCCATCTCGTGCTTTAAATAGCCTACCATTGGAAGGCTACAAGGCTACGTTTAAACTTAGCTAAGAGCTATTGAGCTTCAGTTCCCCCGCTTGCATTAACAGTTCATCTGTGAGAATAATTCAGTTTCTATGTTAAAAACTGTTACAATGGCAGCAGTTTAATTTTTTCTTTATCAAAAGTGTTCGATTTACCGTAGCCTAGATCCTATATTAGCTCATTCTAATCGAACTGTGCCTTGTGTGGTGAATACCCATCTGGTATGATCCATAACACACTATCTAGTATTAATGCTGATAGAGCAACCAAGAGTTGGAAAGGGTTTTACACCTCATCCATTTTTAGGGTGTCGTGGTTGACTCCGTACACTTACTAGGGTACAAACTTAATTTTATAGTCAAATGAAATGTTTGGCTATAGAATGACTAACTATAAATCGCTTAGATGACTTAGGCAAGGGCCGGGTGCTATCGGGATAGTCTTGACCTATGTAAACGCTCAAAAAGCGGTATTTCATAGAGCAATGACTATAATCCTTATAAAAAGTGACCCGCAGGCTCAAGGTAAACTCTCCCCACCAAGGAGAGAGCCATTGAAAGAAAAAATAACGGGTTAACAATCAGTTTTGCATTAGAGGGAAACTATGACCACTCAGTCAGATCGCGTGGTTCTCATTGGAGTTGCCGGAGACTCCGGTTGTGGAAAATCAACTTTTTTACGTCGTTTAACCGATTTATTCGGTGAAGAATTCATGACGGTTATCTGTTTAGATGACTATCATAGCCTTGATCGTCAAGGAAGAAAAAAAGCAGGGGTAACGGCTTTAGATCCCAAAGCGAATAACTTTGATCTGATGGCCGAGCAGATCAAGGCACTCAAGAGCGGTCAGCCGATCATGAAACCCATCTACAACCATGAAACAGGGATGATTGATCCTCCCGAACGGGTAGAACCTAACAAAGTGGTCGTGATTGAGGGACTTCACCCCCTGTATGATGAGCGCGTCCGCTCTTTGGTTGACTTCAGCGTTTACCTTGATATTTCTGATGAGGTAAAAATTAACTGGAAGATTCAACGGGATATGGCAGAAAGAGGACACTCTTATGATGATGTGATTGCCTCGATCAACGCTAGAAAACCCGATTTTAGTGCTTATATTGAGCCACAAAGAGAATACGCTGATGTTGTTATTCAAGTTTTACCAACAAAACTGATTGAAAACGACACTGAAAGCAAAATCCTGCGGGTGCGCTTAATTCAAAAAGAAGGGTTAGAAAACTTTAAACCCGCTTATCTGTTTGACGAGGGTTCAACCATTGACTGGAGACCTTGTGGTCGCAAGCTCACTTGTGCTTATCCAGGACTGAAAATGTACTATGGACCCGATAATATCTTTGGCAATGAAGTTTCTATCCTAGAAATTGATGGTCAGTTCGATAATCTCGAAGAAATGATTTATATTGAACAACATCTGAGCCGGACAGGAACTAAATATTACGGTGAAATGACTCACCTGTTACAACAGCACAAAGATTATCCAGGTTCTAATAATGGAACCGGGTTATTCCAAGTTTTAGTCGGTCTAAAAATGAGAGAGACTTATGAAATCTTAACGGCTGTTGAGCCTAAAGTGGCTACTCAAGTTGTGTAAGTTTTCAGCTTAATATTAAACAATTGGCGGCTCGTGAGAGAATGAACTTGGCTCTTGCGAGTTTATTTTAGTGACGCGGCATTGAGAAAATCTGAGCAAATATATTTTTATCCTTATTAACATAGAAATAAACTTAGGAAAACGACAATGGGTGTTTGGTTAGTTACCTGTATTGTTCTCTTTATTTTAGTTCAATTGTATCAGTGGGTGATCGGTTTTATTCTCCCTCTACCCATTTACATTTTAGCGGGAGCATTTTTGGCGATCGCTTCTAATTCGGAGCGGGGAATAGGGTCTTTATTCGGTCGCTCTTCGCAAAAAACTGTAACTTTATCACAAAACGCCACCTTAGTTAACTCTACTCATTCTCTTGAGGGAGAAAAAATAGCTGTTGCTGCTTTAGAATCTGAGAGGACATTTACCCAAGAGTAAAACAATGGTTATCTTACAGAAAGATTGGCAAGAAGATTTGATCAAAACTAACGGCGTTAATCTCCATTATGTTAGCGCCGGACAAGGAAAGTTGATCTTATTTTTACATGGCTTTCCTGAATTTTGGTATTCTTGGCGACATCAAATCACAGAATTTTCCACCGATCATAAAGTCGTGGCCTTAGACTTACGGGGTTACAATGATAGCGATAAACCCTCATCACCAGATGCCTATAAACTGAGTGAATTAGTCGAAGATATCAAAGGGGTAATACAAGGCTTAGGCTATGAAAATTGTATCCTAGTGGGCCATGATTGGGGAGGAGCGATCGCTTGGCAATTTGCCTATACTCATCCAGAAATGGTGGAAAAGTTAATTGTCCTTAACCTTCCTCATCCAGCTAAATTTGTGGAAGGCATCCGCACCCCTCAACAACTGCTCAAAAGTTGGTATATATTTTTCTTTCAAACTCCCTTATTACCTGAGTGGCTTTTGCAAGCTAATGATTACCAAGTCATTGAGTCTAGTTTTAAAATGATGGCCATTAATAAAAATGCCTTTAGCCAAGAAGATATCAACGCTTATAAAGATGCGGCGGCTAAACGGGGAGCTTTGACAGCGATGATTAATTATTATCGTAGCACTTTGTCTGGCTTGTTCAATCGCCCCCTTAAAGATTGGGGAATTTTAGAAATCCCAACCTTAATGATTTGGGGAGAAAATGATATCGCTTTAGGCAAAGAACTTACTTATGGAACCGAAATTTATGTCAAAGATTTGACGCTCAAATATATTCCTAATTGTAGTCACTGGGTACAACAGGAACAACCTCAATTAGTCAATCAGTATATCCGAGAGTTTCTCAACAAATCTTAACCGTTAAAATTGAGTCAGAGCCAATTAACTATGGGAAAAAAAGCCAAACTCAAAAAAATTCGTAAAGAGCCGTTACCGGACAATCAAAATAAAGCCGATTTTGCTCCCGATCAATTTGTCAAAAATCTAGAAAAACAAGGCTACTCCTTCAAAAAAATTGAACATTCTCCCGAGATACCCGAAAATCGAATCGAACCACAAATTTGATGATTTAGTCATTAGTTATTAGTCATTAGTCATTGGTCATTAGTTCTCTACCTCCTACTTCCTTAAAGATGACCAACTATCACCAAACAGAGGCATTTATTCCCTATAGCCGCACAGAACTTATTCATTTATGTCTATCTGATGGCCATTTAACTGACAATGAGGCGGCTCAATTTCGAGAATTCTGTGAAATTCTTTCAGCTTATTATCATTTTAAGCTGCATCATATTTTAGAAAGACTAAAAAATAATTTTGCTCCCTTTAACCCTGAGAATGAACCGGACTCTATCTGGGATCTGTCGACGCTTCAAAAAAACCAAATGGAGAGACAATTAATCGAAGATTTTCAACAGATTCTAGAACAAGCCAATTATATTCCTATTAGTCAAGAAAGGTTAGAGGAAGCTTTGAAAGAACAAACCTTAATTGAACTTAAAACCGAAGTAGATTTTAATGAGTTTGAACATCTAGTTTGTTATGGTCGCGGAGATGTCTATAAAATATTGACGGTCAAAAAGCTATTTAAAAAGGTAAAAAAACAAGTAGCGGCTTTTGATACCGTAGTTTTATTAATTAAATTTAGAGAAGATAGAATTACCCAAAAAAGAAAAAAGTTTTTAGAAAAATATTTTGAATTAGATTTTAATAAAATATATGTCTATCTTTACAAGCATCTTTCTAAGTATGATTTAGAATTCATCTTTCCTAATATCAAAATGAGTATGACCTGGAAAGATCGGTTATTATTTGGTGTTCCGGCTATTGGGGCATCGATTTCAATGATTTATAAAATTATCCCTCAAGTATTATTGATTATCGGAGTATTTTTTGTAGTTACAATGGGTTCATCTCCCATTAAACAAATTAAAATTACTCCCGAACAAACTAAAGAAATAATGCCGATTTTAATCGCTATGTTTTCTTTAGTATTAACTTGTGGCGGCTTTGCTTTTAAACAGTATTCTGATTATAAAAATAAGCAAATAAAATTTCAAAAAAAAGTGGCTGAGACATTATTTTTTAGAAAGATGGCCAGTCAAGCGGGTGTATTTCAGTATTTAATTGATGCGGCAGAAGAAGAAGAATGTAAAGAGATGATTTTAGTTTATTATCACTTATTAACTAGCGCTATTCCCTTAACTCCTCAGCAGTTAGATCAACAGATTGAGGAATGGATGAGGACAAAAAACAATAAATCTATTAATTTCAATATTGACAAAACCTTAGAAAATTTACAAGCAATTCGAGGAAAATTAGCTCATCAAGAAGAAATCCCTTTAATTAGTTTTGATAGTCAAGGGTTTTGTTATGCACTTTCCTTAGATGAAGCTAAACAAGTTATTGACTATGTTTGGGATAATGCCTTTAAGTGGAATTTAAATTAAGGGCTGTTATGTCAAGAATTGTTAACTTTCTTGGCTCTTGCGATAACTGGAAACTTGGTTAGAATGAGCAATCTAGGGTCATAAGTCTGAAAAAAATCTATTTTTAGGGTGAAATTTTGACAATCTGTTCTATAATTTTCTCTAGGCTACTCGTTTTTTCTATTTTGCCTGTTCAATCAACCGACCCTGTTTTATATAGCTGTTCCCCCTAACCAAGTGTCTGTTAGCAAATAAATTTTTTAATTGGAGACTTCCAATGAAGCTTTGTCATGGAAATAAAAGGTTTTGGCGTTGGCAGGGGATGGTGATGATTGTTCCTTTGCTATTGATTCTATTTGTGTGGGTTACTGACGCTCAGTCTCAGAATCCTGCTACTTTATCATCCATATCTGAAGAGAAAATTCAAATTACTATTGAGCGCATAGTTACAAAATACTTTGACGGCAAAAAAGACTTATTTCAATTGGAAATTAAGAAATATTTTCAACAGCCTGAAAATAAAAAGGAACTACAAAAAATAGCCCATGAAGAAGCTAAAAATATGGTTATAGCTGAAAATGAACTACAAAAAATAGCTCGTGAAGAGGGAGAACAAGAAGCTAAAGATATGGTAGGAAAGTTGATTGGCAACCTAGGAACTTTTGCTACTGTTCTTAGTGTTTTAGTAACAGTATTTACTGGTATTGGTATTGTACTTTCAGTTTATATGTTTTTCTTGAAGGAATCTATAAAAAAATACGTTTTTAACGAAGTTTTTAAAGAAATCGGCCAAGATATGAGAGAACTGAAAAATAAACTCTCAGAAAATAACAAATTCATTGATACTAAAAAAGAAGAAATTAAAAACTATGTCGAGTCTTTCAAAAATGAAATTGATGAGCTTCAAAGACAATATGAGAAATTAATAGAAAACCAATCGAGAGAATAAAAATAGAAAGAAATCAAAAAAGTAAACAATTTAATTGCGTAGTAAGGAAAAAATAAATTATGCTAACACAATCAAATCACCATCCTGAAAACCAACAAATATTAGATGAAATATATAACATAAATATTGATAAAATAAGAAGAAATCATCAATACCCACACCCTTTATTTTTTGATATTGCTTATGATTTAATAGCTAGTGAACAGCCCTTTTTAGAAACACGAAAGAGTTTACTACAGTTTTATTTTAAATTAATTTTTCAAGATAATTTTTTGCTCACGATAAAAGATGTTAAATTGATAGAAACAATCATTGAAGATTTTTTAAATAAAATAAGAGAATTGAGCAACCAACATGATACAACAAATTATATTCAAGCTCTAGAAGATCATTTGATTATAATTTTTGATGAAGCTATAGAAAGAGAAAAAATTATTTACCATAAACAAAGAAATCTAGATAGGATTATTGAGCGATTATCTGAAAGGATAGTCAGCGTAATAATTTTTATAAAATCTCAACTTAGGTGGCAGCAATTGGAAAACGAACGCCGTGATCAACTTAAAGAATATCTTGATGAAATCCAATTTATGATGAGAGATTTTCCCAAAAAAACAAAATTTAGATACGATCGCAAAAATCGAAAAACTTTTACTCAGGCTCAAGGCATAAATATCACTAAATTGTATAAATAAAACTTAATAATTAATAACAATTATTATCATGAACAACTCAGAACCTAAAGTTATAGCATTTATTAGCGGCAAGGGAGGTTCAGGAAAAACCACCATCACTATTGCTACTACTCAACTTCTTACGGACATACAGCAATCTTGTCTTTTAGTAGATTGTGATTTAACTACTAATGGATGTTCGTATTTTTTTCAAGAAAAATTAAAGGAAAAAGCAGCGAATGGAATTTGGGAAATTTTGGAATTGCAATTAAAAGAATCTGATGCAGTTGCTGCACAAGCGAAAGAGCTACCGATTGGGATTACAGATAAGTTTTATTTTGCTGCATCACGGAAAGTATATCAAAATAAAGAACTACCAACTTATGAATCTTTATCACAAAAACTAGAAAGAATAAGCGAAGTTTTTAAGGGATTAAAAGAATGGGCATCTGAACAAAATATTAACTATATTTTATTGGATTGCCAAGCCGGATATTCATATACTATGCAGGTTGCTATCACAAACTTAGATGCAGATAAATTAGTGATAGTCGTTGAACCTGATGCAATTACAAAAGATGCGGCTAAGAATACGATAAATCAATTATCTAACAGTTTTAGAAAAAGCGGCTTCAATTTCCCGCCAGAGCTTAGATTAGTTAACAAGTTAACTATAAGTGAATTAGAAATGTATGTTGATATGCAGAAACGAGAAACCGTTCTTGAATGGCAGGATTTGCTTCCTCCGCTTTCCTTCGATCCTCAAGTTAGAAATGCCTTTGCTAATAAAAGGCTGCCAATTGATGTTCAAAAACCGTCAGTGTTGCTTTTTGCACTTGTTAGAACACTAAAACACATTTTTCCAGAAATTAGAAAAACTATAGAGGATTATGAATTAAATAAAGTAAATATTCTTTTTGAAAAGTACCAAAAAGAAGTAAAAGATCTTGAAAAAGAAAAAAAACAATTAGAGCAACAGCAAGTTGACATTAAAACAAGAAAACTTTTAATAAGAAATAAGAGTGTACGAAATATCATCCTAGCAAGTGCATTTTTGATAATTTGGATTCTTATTTGTGTTCTAATTTTGAGTATAAATAAAACATTAGGGATTAAGATTGGACTTGGGATAATATTTATTGTAATAATATTGCTAATTACTAAATATGTATTACAGTTAATACCAAAAGGAAAACAATTAGAAAACAATGTTCAGAGAGAAATCGACTTATCTAACCAGATTGGTATCATAAATCGAAAGTTAGATCACTACCGGTCTTTGGAGTTAGCTCTTGCAAAAGAGAATCTTGTTACTCCAAGAGATAAGGAAGAAAACCTACAAAATACTGATACCTAGCTGATAAGTTTATTAGTTTAACTCAATTTACTGGATATTGTGCTTGGCTTCAATAAAATCGTATATACTCAATTTCGCCTTTGTTTTTGGTATCTAATTCCCACTTCTGCTCCCCCTCTTCATAAGGTTTTACTCTAGCAGGTGTTTTCAGCGTCCATTTATTTTTATTACCCGATAACGACTTTATTGTTTTTGTAAACGAGGCATTAATTATATCTTTATAAAGTTCTATATCTAAATCGTATGATAAAAACAACCAGTAATAAGTATTTTGTCCCTGCTGATCAGTAACAATCCAAAATTTCCCTTCATTATTCCTTTCAAAAATAAACTGTTTCCCCTTCCCCGCTTTTCCATAAGATTCTTCACGACTTTCTGTTGTTAGTGTAACGGTTGTATATTCAGAGTTAGATAAATTTTGTTGCTGATATTTAGAAAGCAAGTCAGCAGAAGGAGAGATTTTAATCTCAGGAGGAGGAGGAAGAAGTGTCTCAAACGTTTTAGTAAAATCTTTTCCCTCAAAATTCGAGTCGACTTTGCCCTCTAAAGCTTCTATTTTTTGAGAGTCTAAATGTTGTCTAGCTTGTACAGATTTTAATTGCTCCTCTAAAGCTTCTATTTTTTGAGAGTCTAAATGTTGTCTAGCTTGTACAGATTTTAATTGCTCCTCTAAAGCTTCTATTTTTTGAGAGTCTAAATGTTGTCTAGCTTGTACAGATTTTAATTGCTCCTCTAAAGCTTCTATTTTTTGAGAGTCTAAATGTTGTCTAGCTTGTACAGATTTTATATTTTTAGATAGCATATATTCTCTTTTCTTATTTACAGGTTTCCTCCTTGTTGATAATGAATTTTGTCTAAATTTTAATTTCCCCTCTAAAGGTTCTATTTTTTCAGGTAAAGAGCTTTGTATAGTTTCTACTTTATACTTTAAAGGTTCTATTTTTTCAGGTAAAGATTGATTTTTTATAATAACAGTTTCATTACTACCAATACTTATATCTTTGGTTTCTTCACCATTGTTTTTAGAGAGCATCCCAATTTTGCACGTTATCTTTTTTAAGAGGTGCTGAAAACCTGGGATTATGGTTACTTTGGGTGATGCTTTTACAAAAATGGTATGCTCCCCATTTTTAGGTTTTGTTTTACTAATAAATCTACCTATAAAGATGCCTATAGGGATGCCTATAGGGATGCCTATAAGGATATATATAAATAGTGGATTTGCTTTTTCGGGTGGCCGGGTTGTTGAAGATTGATGCTCAACGGTTATCGTCGCTAAAGAACTACTTCCTTGAAAAAGAGTTTCAGAAATATAATCCATCTTTTTGAATAAATATATAATGTAAGCATTACTGGTATCAGTACCCCATTTGCCGTCTGATTCCTTTTTTTCAAGTTTAAAAATATTAGACTGTATATTTTGAAGCTTTGCATTGGATGTCTTAGTGCTTAATTTTTCAACTGAACTTATTGGCTCAAGCACTTGGTTAATTTCCTTTAATCGTTGGTTAATAATTGGTATTTCTTCATTGGTAATTATTTGCTTTAATTCATTATTACTATTTCTAGTATTGACCAAATTTTTATATTCTTCTTGCAATTTTTTTGTAGCATCAAAAGCATCTTCAAACAACTTTATTTCTGGAGGTTTAGTCTTCTCTTGCTCAATAGTATTTATCAATTTTTTTAGGGATTTTTTAAATGTTTTATAAGGCCCATTCTCATCGTCCTTAAAAATTTTCCAGTTGGTCGATAGATTTGGAGAACTAACTCCTGGTTTAGACATTTCTGGTGAAGGCATTGAAGGGGAAGATTTAGCTAAAATTATTGAAGGATTATAGACTAGGCTACTGACTGTAATCATGTCTAAAACTAGATAAATAAAAAAATTCCTAATCTCTTTATTTTTCATCATTTTTATCTTTCACTTAGCACACGCAATAGGACTTTTAAACCCAAAATAAATGGAGGCTCAAACCGAATAGATTCTCGCCTTCGGTTAACAATTGCTAATAATTCATTTCGCATAAACCTTCTGATATTTTTCCAAAACTCAGAATTAGAGTTAATATCAATCCTGTTAAAAATTAAAGGTTCTTTTTTAGTTAATTTTGTCCAAATATTATAAAAATTTAAGAGAAATTCGGGTAATTTTTCTAAATCAGGAAGGTCACAGCTTTCAATTTTATTGTCTGGTGGAAAATCAGAATTCCAGTTATACTCAGCATCATTTATTTTGTAAGCTTCTCCAGCAATGTATGGATATTTTTCCGCATTTTTCAGTCCTCGCAAAGGCTTATCATAAGCCAAAACTAATCCCAGAGCAACCTCATCTTTAGGATTATTGCTCAAGTGTATATTTCCCAATCCTCCAGTAAAATTTGTAGATTGTTGTAAAATTTCGAGCAGTATTTTGTTAATTAAAGACTCTCTGTTAAATTTCCCTGAATCCTCTAGCCAATTGAATAGACGAGAGCCATTTCCCCCTAGATAGATAGTAGGAATTTCCTGGCTTTTCTTTATTTCTCTTTCGCTAAGAACTTTAAGTAAAATCCCTACATAATAATACAAGCCGCCAATTCCTAAAGCCGTTAGCTGGATAACTTTTTGGAATTGTTCATTTTTGATAATTTCAGGTAAAACTCGTCGTTCAGATAAGGCACTATCTCCTTCTTGAGCTAATAGTAAATCTAAATAATTTAAGTTTGTTGAAGAATTTAAGTTTGTTGAAGATATTTCTTCCTCAAATAGTAGCTGTAACACATCTGAACGCTGAGATAAAAACCTGGTGAATAAGTGATTGCCAGCTAACTGAACTGAACATTGATAAACCAGTCGATAATCTTCCCATATTGAAATATCTGAAGTGCCACCCCCGATATCAATAATTACACTATTAATGAGTTGACCTTGTTGACCTTGGTTATCCACAAAATATTGAGCCACAGCTAAACTTTCAGTCAGATAATCTCCTATATTTTCATCTTGACGGAGAAAGTTATGTTGAATTACCATCTTGGACTGATTTAAATCTGAGATGATGGTTTCCCATATCCCTGCATAATTGCCTTTATCATCATCAGAGAATGCTGAGGGATAGGAAATACACCAGTCAATACTTCTAACATTTTTTAGAACAGCTTTAGCTGTAATATGTAAAGCTAATTGCTTTAAAAAAAGCGTTGTAAAGTTAGGATGACTTGTTGACCACTTTAAAGAGGTCTTATACCAAGTTGTTTCCGTTGAAATTTTAAATATATCAGTATCCGTTCTATATATACGACCATCAAAAATTTTTCGGTTTTTTTCGCGGTCTTCTTTAGAGCTTCCCCTTGTGGTCAAAATACTAGCCAAAGGTAGCTGAACGATTTTTGGGCTGTCTGTAATGAAATACTCAATTAATGGAATAAAACCCTCTCCTGCGTCTTTAGTAACCTGAAGATTTAAGGGAGGACTCATAACTATCAATTTTTCAGAAAAGCCTCTATCCCGATCAATTTTGCAATAAATGTAAACATTAGTAAATGAAGTCCCAAAATCAACACCCACTATCCAGTTAACGGGATCTATTTTACTCACTTGAGGAGAACTAGACAATAAAATTAAACCTAAATTTTTTGCTTGTTCATCTTGGCAAAAAATAAAACTAGGAAATTGGTTTAACTGGACAGTTTGAAAGGAACCTAGAAAGCTAGAATCAGAAAATCTTTCTGAAACTTCTACAATTTGACTGGGAAACTGAACCCTAAAAGTAGGACAATTGCGATCATAATAAAAGGCATAATACTCTTGCCATCCCTGAGCTTGAAAATTCGGCCAAATCTCTAGAATTGGAACATCAACTAAGGCATTTTGGGGCTTAAGAGCATAATCTTTCTGGATTTCGTAATCTTGAGGGGGATTTCCCATAGTCAACCCAGAAAGAGGTAAGCGCAGACTTACCCGAACACTTCCGCTATCAATAGATTCAAAATCAATCCGATTAGCTAACTCTTCAGAAGTAAGGTAATCGAGAAGAATAGGATTAATCGGTAGCAAAGGCGTAATTTTTTTCTCATTATTTTGATAAATCAGCCCATTACTACCGACGGGAAGCAAGCTTCCTGGCAGTGCCCGTTCCTGAGTTATAAAATAGAATTCAGGTAAAAATAAATCTTTTGCCTCGATCAACTTATATTCATTTTCCCAACTTTCAAAACGGTTCTTCCGTTGCTTATGATTCAACCCATTGAGAATAGCTAAGTGAACATCTTTACAGATGCGGATTTGCTGTTCTTTGACCCCCCATTGCTCTGCAATCTTGGCTATATTACGCCTAGTTAGTAACTCAGCCGAATCAGGAATAATCAGCAACTCCTTTGTGTCGGCTTTTTCGGGACTGGGAATTAAGCGCACGCTAGGAGGTTGTTCTGCCAACCGAATCGGTTTGAGAGATTGTAACGCGCCTTGGTTTAGCACTTGCCCCAAAGATTTCGACTTCTTACTCAACTGAAAATCTACCTTCTGAAATGAATATAATTGCAGGCGGTTTTTGAACTCTTGCAGCAATAGAGAAATCTTATTAATTCCTTGTCGAGTGCCCCCATACTGAGGCAAGCTCTGATCCAGTTTTTCTAACCAATACCATAATAATTCTTTTTCCTCGGTCGCCAAAAAAGGGCGAGCCAGAGGAGATTGTAGCTTGCCGTCCACAAACCAAGGAAGTCCGGCCCAGATTCCCCCTTCAGAGGGACAAACTAGGGTACTTGGAGAACTCATTCCAACCGGATTGTTCTGCCAGAGCAAAATATAAACATCGTACCAAGGATTTTTTCCCTCTAGCTGGTACACCGCGTTAGCATCCGAAGGGAGGAGTTGGCGCAGGGAGCGAGCAAAGGGATCTTGTTCTTGTTCGAGTTCAATCAACTCTGCTGTTAAGGGAAACCCCCGCATCTCAGCAAAAGCGATCGCCGCTAACATTCCCTGCCATTGTTCTGTAATTTCTTGGCGCAGGGGATGCTGGGTATCATGTAAGGCCATTTCCACTAACAGAGGACGCGCCCAGATGTGGGGGATAGAACTAACACGGTTTTTCTGCCTGGGATTTTCCGTATTCAAACTAGCCGCCACTTGCTGTAAGGTATCGAAAGATTGGGCACTCCACTCCCCAGGATTACCCGGTTTAACCTGAGAATCATCTTTTAACTGGGGCAGAAAGAAAAAATTGCTCATGAGCTACCTGTTTATTTTTGGCAAAGTCTGTACAGAGCCTTTGCTAGTCCCACCGTGCCTTGATTCGGTTCTTCTATTCCTCTACGATCAAGTCGATTAACCAACCTCTGCACCGTATCTAGCCGCTTTCTCTCAATTCTACTGGATTCATCGACTAAAGCGGCAAAATTTCCGTTTTGCCCATTAGCATGATTTTCAAAATCTCCAAAAGCTTGAGTATTAAACAGTCGAATCTTATAGACCTCATCTTCGTGTAAAGCTTTCAGCCATTGCAAATAAGTCTTACACCAAGTCGTAATTGCTGAGAGTGCCTGCTGTTGTCCACTATTCGATAGTTCAGGCAGATTAGGGTTAGCAAAAAACTTAGGGACTTTATAAAAATGTTCTACCCAAGGAGAAGATCTAGCCATGTTTTCTTGGTCCAGGAGTCCCTCTCTGAGTTCGGGAACAATTTTAGCTGTCCAGGCAAAAGCAAAGCGCGTTGCACCAATCAGATTTTCTTGTACCTGTGAGCTTTCTGGGAGATCATTCCAAGTCACTTCTAACGGATCATTAGCCTTGAGGAGGAGGACTTGATTGGTTGGGGTATGAACCTGAAAATGACGAATGGCCAAAGCACCAAACAATTCCAGAAAGTGCTGTCGGTTTTCCTGCATTGCTCTCCCTAACTTAAAGCGATCGCTGACTGGGGATAATTTGGGGGTTCCCAAAAGGTAAATACTACTAAATCCCAGATAATTCGTTATTTCCCTATTATCTGAGGAATTGTGCGCTTGAGTTCTATAGTAGCGCAGAGCGACTTCTGCCGTAAGCAAAAACTCCTCGGGTTTAGCATAGACTTCTTCGTCGAGACTTCGCTCCACCGGAAATTCAAAATAAGGAAGCATCAACAAACCGCCGATGGGCAAGCCCTCAAACTGGTTAGCAATTAAGCGGGCGATCGTCGGCAATCCGGAAGCCCCCGTCCCGCCAAAAACCGAACCGCACAGAAATACCTTAGCTTGTGGATCTTTCTCAATCTTCTCTATCAGTGATCGCCAAGGTTCTTGGGCAGCTAATTGCAAATGACTCATCACGGCTGAACCAATCGCAGGCCGACCTCGAAATCCGTCCTCTAGGGAAATTTCCCGTTCGGCTTCTCCATAGAGAACTTCAAAAAGATGTCCCAGTTTAGGATTGCTTTGCCTGTAGGTATGGTAATTAAAAAAATCACTCAGGGTTGGGTTTGCTCCGCTTACCGGGGCCCACACATCCCCGATTACCTCAATCTGAGTCGTCATCCAAGTATTTTGGACTAATGCGCGGCACTGCCGGTAAACTTCGATCACTGTCCTAGCACGAGTGACATTGCCATTAGCTTCATCTTGATCAACAAAAACAATCCAGATGAAATCTTCTCCACACAACCCTGCACCGGCCAGATGCACGAGGGCTTCCACACATTTTGCTCCGGTTCCGCCAATTGCAATCAGATACAGTGCCATTACTTTAAAAACGGTAGGTGACGCAGGAAATAAGAGCCAGGAACAACCCCATATTTTAGTGATTCTGGTGTACTTATAGCGGTAGCCACCCAAAATAGCCACAAAGCATCTAGCACATAGAAAAAGGCTAAATAGGGAATAGCCTGACGGCTTTCCTGAAAGAGAAAAAGAGATAATAGAATACTAGCAAAAGGAAGCAGGGATAAACTAGCCCAAATTATTCTGAACCCTTGAACTGAGAGTCTGTTATCTCGGTCATTATAGTAGCTTGCCAGTCCATACCAGATCAAACTCCCTAGACTCGAAGCCACAAATACAATCCCTGCACCGAATCTGTATTGACCCCCAACCCAATCTTCAGGAGTAACATCCTCTAGTGTGATCGTACCACCGGTAAAAAAGGAAGGCTGAACAACAAACATAAAAGCAAACCCAATTAACAAGACAAATAACAGGCGAATAATAGTCATTTGCAGTCTCGAAAAGCGATAATCTATTTTTAACGCGATCTGTAACTTTTTCCCAGGAAAGTTGAAAATAATGACATACAAACCCTTAGCGGCTATTACTATTTTTATCGCACTGACAGCTACAGGATGTCCTTCCCAGTCGCCTATCTCCCTTAACTGCGAACCTCCAAAAATTAACATTGATAACCAGAAGTCAAAGTCACCCACTATTGATATTTACGTTGATACGACACCCTCAATGGAGGGGTATGTCACTGTTCCCAACAGTAACTATGTTCAGACTATACAATTGGTTGATAGTGCGGCTAACGCCATGACTGCACTCAAAAATAGAAATTATTACAGCTTTGGCATAGAACCGAGGCCCCTTAATGACCGATCAAATTTTTTGAAAGCACAATTGCCCGGCTTTTATCAACTGACGGATAAAAATTTTGAAGACACTCGCATTGATACGGCTATTAATGCTGCTATTACTGGACAGAAAAATAAGGACAAAATCTCGATTTTAATTACCGATTTGTATCAACAAGAGTCTGATATTGCGAAGGTTACAGACCAATTAAAACAATATTTAGAAGGAGATTATGCCGTAGGAATTTTAGCCATTAGAAGTCAGTTTCAAGGCTGGATTTATGATGTCGGAATAGCTGGCGGCAAATTTCGGTATGATACAACTAAGGTTAAACCCGAGCAATATCGTCCTTTTTATCTCATTATTCTGGGGAAATATCCTGACGTAGTTAATTATTTTGAACAACTCAAAAATCTAGACAAAAACCTATTTACAGAGGAACAGTTCATGATTTTCTATCACCAGATTGTTAGCCAACCTTCATTACTCTCTATTAGCTCAAATTCTCCTAGGCGAGGCAATGGACTCCTGCGACAAAAGACCATGTGGGTGACAGGAAATCAGAGAAAGAACAGAATCAAGGTCGATCCCGAAACCGTCGAACTATTGGGAGTTGACGAACGCCTAGAAAATAGTAATAAAAATAGTATCGATAACCAAGCTTCTTACTATCCTCTGCCTTACACTCTACCACTTGCTTCTGAAGGAAATATATTTACCCTAGATCCCATTGTTGAAATTTTTGATAAAAGTCAAAATGATTTTACTCCTGTTAAATCTGTTAATTTAACAGCCGATATTTTTGCTATTACAATATTAAATAAAGAAGCTAATATGATGAATATGACCTCAGAAATTGATGCCAAAAAACTAGAATCTGGCACATATTTTATTCAAGCCAATTTAATTCCTTATCAATTTCAAGAGCCTAATTGGTGGACAACTTGGAACACTGAAGCAAGTAATCAAGACGGGTCTAAAACTAATAAATTAAAAAATTTTTTGTCAGAGTTAAAAGCTGTAATGCTTAAAGCTATGGAATCAAAACAAACACGAGTAGGAAAATTGTGTTATGTCATCCAGAAAAACTAATATCATAGCTAAACTTCTTTAGCCCCCCGTGAGTTTGGGGGGTTGGGGAGATGTTTGCTTGTACTTAATTCCAAGGAATTTTCTGACGTTCTTGTAATACTAATCCATAAACGGCCTCAGTTTGTTTAGCCAGTTTCGGCCAACTAAAACGTTTTTCTAAAGATTCATAAGCATTCTCCACTAACCATTGAGCATAATCTTGATTTTTTAAAATTTCTAAAACTCCCCAAGCCAAAGAATCAGGATTATTTGTATAAGTGACAATTCCCGTCTTACCATGTTGGACAACTTCCGGCAACCCTCCAGTATCTGACACCACCACCGGAACACGAGCCGCAAAACTTTCTAGTGCTACAATACCAAAAGGTTCATACAGACTCGGAAAAACAGCACAGTCAGCAATAGTTTGAAATTTATCTAAATTTTCATCCGACATAAAACCGGTAAAAAAACATTTATGCCAAATTCCTAAATTCCACGCTTGTTCTTTAAGCTTATCGATATTGCCGCCGCCAATAATCACAAATTTTACATGACCTCCCATTTCCCAAAGGACTTTCGGTGCGGCATTAAGTAATACCGAAACCCCTTTTTCAAAACTCATACGACCGACATAATAAACAATTTTTTCTTGATCCTCAGCAAAGCAACGGCGAAAATTTTGGCTATCAAAATTCGGATGGCGATGTTTTTTCTCAGGTCGAATGCCATTATAGATCACATCAATTTTATCCCAAGGCACACCTAAAGCTCGCTCGATTTCATAGCGCATATAGCCGCTACAAACAATGACTCGCCAAGCATTGTAACCTAAAGTGCCTTCTTTTGAGGAGATATAACGGTGAGTATCATTATAAAGCCCGTTGTAGCGTCCATATTCTGTAGCGTGGATGGTAGCCACCAGAGGAATTTTAAAGAGATGTTTGAGGGCGATCGCCGCATCAGCGACTAACCAATCATGAGCATGAATAAGATCATAAGGTCTTTCATTGAGCAGTTTACCGCCATAAGCCCCCATGCTTTCATTCATATTCACAACCCAGTGAAAAAAGTCGTGTCCAGGAGCTACGGGAACTCGATGAATGTGAACCCCTTCAACGATTTCATAAGCCGGCGCTCTACCGAATTCTACAGTTAGTAAATGAATCTCATGTCCCAGTTTTACCAGTTCAGGATAAAGTTCCGCGACGTGACGCGCTATACCCCCAACTATTCTGGGGGGGAATTCCCAAGCTAGTACCAGAATCCTCATTAGTCCCCTATCCTCGAAAAGTTTAATGTTAGTATAACTTTACATAATTTGTTACCATTTTCAATAATCTTACTCAGGGGTAATAGCCGCAGGACAGACATGAGCTAACTGACAAACGCCACAATCGGGTTTTCGAGCTTTACAGACGGCTCGACCATGATAAATAATGCGAATTGAAAAATTTTCCCATTGCGGTTGAGGTAGCAGCCGCATTAAATCCCGTTCTATTTTAATCGGATCTGTTTGTTCAGTTAATCCGAGCCGCCCACTAAGCCGCTTAACATGAGTATCGACGGTAACCCCTTGAATAATACCAAACCCATGAGCTAAGACCACATTAGCCGTTTTGCGAGCGACTCCGGGCAAACTGAGTAACTGTTCCATCTGTTGAGGGACTTCTCCCCCAAATTGGGAGACAATTTTCTGACAAGCGCCTTGAATATTTTTGGCTTTATTGCGATAAAAACCCGTAGAACGAATTAAAGTTTCTAACTCTTCTATTGATGCGTTGGCTAAAGACGGGGCATCAGGAAAACGGGCAAATAAGGCAGGAGTCACTTTATTAACCCGTTCATCGGTACATTGAGCAGAGAGAATGGTTGCCACTAGAAGTTGCACAGGCGTTTGATAGGTCAAACTGCAAGTGGCATCCGGATAAGTCCGCTCAAGAATGACCAAAATTTCTAATGCCCGTTGTTGTTTTGTTGCCCACTTGCGGGTGATGCTCACTGGTGCCAAATTGATTTACTGAAAAAGTTTTTGAAAAATTGCTAAATTCACGGTATCCCGTACAATTAGGAACACCCCTAACCCCAATAAAAGCACTAAACCCGTTTGCATAATATTTTCTTGTACTTTTAAAGGTAAGGGTTTTCCTCGTAGAGCTTCAATGCCCAAAAACACCAATTGACCTCCATCTAGAGCAGGCAAAGGCAGAATATTAATAATGGCTAAGTTGATGCTAATGAGTGCCGCAAATTGAAACAGATTCCCGGCATCATTTTGGGCGATGGCTGCCCCATACTCAACAATTTTAACCGGACCAGCTACTTGAGCCGCATTTTCTTGAAAATTGCTAATCAATAACCAAAATCCTTTAGCTGTCAGATTGGCTATGCGTTGATATTCATTAGCTCCTACCGTAAAAGCATCGATAAAATTTTTAGCTTGGCGATGGACAATTTCCCCATTTGGCGTGAGCATAACGCCGATTTTGCCTTTTCCTTCGGGAGTTTCTTGAGGAGTAATCGAAAGTTTAAGGGTTTTTTCTCCGCGTTTGATGGTAAAATCTAAGGGTTTATTGGGCGAACTTTGAATAATTTGCCTTAAATCCATAATCGCTTCTGGAGAGGCCTCGAGGGTTTTGCTACCCACACCCAGGATCACATCTCCTGATTGAATTCCCGCCACTACCGCCGCACTTTTTTCTCCGGGGAGAATTTCAGGCACTACCACACCGGCTTGATAGTTCATATCTTGGAAGCCAACAGTAGCGGCTTGACCCACTAAGAGAAAATAAGCAAAGATTAAATTAGCAATGACTCCAGCACTGATGACGATAGCCCGGTCTAAGATAGGGCGGTTACGTAGTAAATTGGGGTCATCTGGAGAAATATTACTGCTTTCAGGTTCATCATCCGGAAAACCGACGTAACCGCCAAGGGGAATGGCGCGGATGGCGTATTCCGTCTCGGGGCCTTGATATTTGGCTAAAGCCGGACCAAAACCGATGGAGAAACGGTTAACATGAATCCCTTGTAGGCGGGCGGCGGCAAAGTGACCTAACTCGTGTATGACAATTAATAGGGCTAAAACGGCGATAGCTGCCAGAACTGACATAATAAAGATACTCTGTAATTTATCTTACTTTTACTTTTGTCTATTTTAAGACATTGTTCAAGCCTTATGGATGCTTCTTGGAGAAGATAAAGGCTCCGCGCCCGCCCGTCGTGTTAAAACTGGAGTAGTTCCCTCATCACAGCCATTATGTTTGTAACCGTTAGCCCGAATACCCTTAGTCTGTCTCCGGGAACTGAAGTCATTTTACATGATCAAACCTGGGAAGATTATGAACAACTCCTGAAAATTCGTCAGGATAAAACTTTTCCGAAAATTTATTTTAATGCTAAAACTGGTGTTATTTTACTGATGTCACCTCTACAGAATCATGGAAAAAGAATCGACGCTTTAAGAGATTTAGTGAAAATTCTTTTACGCTATCAAAATCAAGATTGGGATTGTTTCGATCCTATTACGCTTAAAAAATTTGAGCAAGCCGGAGTTGAACCAGATACTTGTTTTTATATTAATAATTATCAAGCTATTTTAGGTAAAGATAGGATTGATTTGACTGTCGATCCTCCTCCAGATTTAGCGATAGAAGTAGACTTAACTTCAAAAACTCGAGTGGAAGATTATTTACCGATAGCGATCCCTGAGTTGTGGATTTATCGTCGTGGAGAATTATTAATTTATCTTTTGGAGGGTGATCGATATCAAAATAGTCAAGCAAGTTTAATCTTTAATAATATTGATGTCAAAAATCTTTTGCCTAAATATGTAGAACTGGCTTGGAATAATCGTTCTAGTCTAGCCTTGCGGCAGTTTGAGCAGGATTGGTTAAACGAAAATAAATAAGGTTTTTAAATAGAGGTAATTATGACGATTGTCAATCACTTGACACAAAAATTAACTTTAGCCGAATTTTTAACCCTTCCAGAAACTAAACCAGCTAGTGAATATTTTGACGGAGAAATTTATCAAAAACCTATGCCTCAAGGAGAACACAGTAGCTTACAAGGTGAGTTAGTAGCGGCTATTAATGGGCGAGGGAAATCGAAAAAATTAGTTTATGCTTTACCCGAATTGCGGTGTACTTTTGGAGGACGTTCAATTGTGCCAGATATTGCCGTATTTACTTGGGAAAGAATCCCGAAAAATTCTGAAGGTAGAATACTCAATAAATTTGAAATTTATCCGGATTGGATCATTGAAATTTTATCACCTGAACAATCCGCTAATAAAGTTATGAAAAAAATTATTTTTTCTCTGAAACAAGGAACTCAGCTAGGATGGTTAATTGATACAGAAGATGAATCGGTAATGATTTTTAAACCCGATCAATTACCTGAGATTAAATCTGATGAGGAAATTTTACCGGTTTTAAAAGTATTAGAAGATTGGCAGTTATCGGCTAATGATATGTTTCAATGGTTGACTTTATAATCGCTCTAGAAATTTCTGAGGTCAGGAAAAGCGGATTGGTGATCAGGGTACTGTGCTATGGCTTTTCGAAAAATGTCTAAAGCAAGTCGCAATCATCTTCTTGAGTATTTGGGAGATCAACATTTTCCAGAAAATCAACTAGATGGTACAATTTGCAAATACTCTGTAGGCAAAAACATAGGTAGAAAGTGGTTCAAGCATCTCTATCGTCAGCCATAACCCTTCCTGAAGATACACAACAATTACAACAATGGCTCAATCAACTAGCAGATCGCATTATCGCAGGTGAAGCCATCAGCAAATCAGTAGCCCTCGCCCTAACCCAAATAGAAGGCCAGGAAAACATCCTATTACTCTGTGAAGCGGCTGATCGCATTCGTCAAAGTTGTTGCGGCAACCAAGTGGACTTATGCAGCATCATCAACGTAAAATCCGGCAACTGTTCCGAAAATTGTCGCTTTTGTTCTCAATCTGTGCATCATCCCGGACAAGAATCCCCCATCTATGGGCTTAAATCCCCTGATGAAATTGTAGAACAAGCAAAATCCGCCAAAGCCGCCGGAGCAAAACGCTTTTGCTTAGTCAGTCAAGGACGCGGCTTAAAATACAATAGCCCAAAATCCAAAGAATTCGAGCAAATCTTAGAAACCGTCAAACGCATCATCACAGAAGCGCAGATTAAACCCTGCTGTGCTTTAGGAGAAGTCACCCAAGAACAAGCACAAGCACTCGCCGAAGCCGGCGTTACCCGCTATAACCATAACTTAGAAGCCTCAGAAAACTTTTACCCCCAAATCGTTACCACTCATAGCTGGCGGGATCGCGTAGAAACCGTTAAAAACCTCAAATCAGCCGGCATACAAGCCTGTACCGGTGGCATCATTGGCATGGGAGAAACCTGGGAAGATAGAATAGATTTAGCCCTATCCCTGCGAGAATTAGAAGTAGAATCCGTTCCCATTAACCTCCTCAACCCAAGAGAAGGAACCCCCCTAGGGCATCTTCCTAAACTCGATGCTTTTGAAGCCCTCAAAGCCATCGCTATCTTCCGATTTATTCTCCCCGCTCAAATCCTCCGCTATGCTGGAGGAAGAGAGGCTGTCATGGGAAAATTACAAAATTTAGGCTTAAAAGCGGGAATTAATGCTATGCTAATTGGGCATTATTTGACAACCCTGGGACAACCCCCAGAACAAGATCATTTAATGTTGGAATCGTTAGGTTTACAGGGCGGTGAAGCCCCTATTCCCGGTGAATACCCATCGCAAGCGCAAAACCCGACCATCTCTTGCTAACTATAAAAAACCTCAATCAACGGTGAATCCTGCCAATGAATTTCTCTGGGGGTTAATTGGTTTACTTTTAACCATTTTTACCACCTTTTTACCCGCCTCAATCACTAATTTACCCTGGAATTGGTCCCATGATGGCGTTTTACCTGAATCTTTAGGTGTCACTTATCAAATAGGGGCAGTTCTGCTAACCGGTTGTATGGGAGGAAAAAATGCCGGAGCCTTGGCACAAATTGCCTATGTTATCCTAGGATTAACCTGGTTACCCGTTTTTGCTCATGGAGGCGATTGGGAATATCTCAAAGAACCCAGTTTTGGTTATATTCTTGGGTTTATTCCGGGTGCTTGGGTGTGCGGCTTAATGGCTTTTCGCACAAGGGCTAAAATGGAAACGTTGGCCTTTAGTGCAATTTGTGGTTTATTAGTGATTCATCTTTGTGGTTTAGTTTATTTAATTGCTTTATCCTTCCTGAGTCCTAGTCAAACCCTATCCCCCACCAGCTTACCTTCTTTTATCGTCAATTATTCTCTGTTGCCTATACCAGGTCAGTTAGTTATTATTTGTGTTATTGTGGCGATTGCTTATTTTTTGCGTTTAATCTTGTTTTATTAAATTGCTTGTGGCTGGCCAATAACAAACAATCCTAAATAACCCAAAAAAATGAAAAAAAATCAATGGTTTTGGCTGGTGGCTATTATCGGTTTAATTTTAGACCGACTGACTAAGTATTGGGTTGTCCAAAGCTTTGACACCACAGGAGATACTGTACCCATTTGGTCAGGGGTTTTTCATTTTACTTATGTGATTAATACAGGAGCCGCTTTTAGTTTCTTTAAAGGTGGCGCAGGATGGCTACGGTGGCTCTCTTTAATTGTTAGTCTAGGATTGATTTTTTTGGCATGGTATGCCCCAAGAATGAGACTGATAGAACAGTTAGGCTATGGCTTTATTTTAGCAGGAGCTTTAGGCAATGGAATTGATCGCTTTGTAATGGGATATGTCGTAGATTTTTTGGATTTTCGCTTAATTAATTTCCCGATCTTTAATTTGGCTGATGTGTTTATTAATGTCGGTATATTTTGCCTATTGATTGCCAGTTTACCCACTAAACCCAGTGCAAAAAGAAATTTGTCTAAAGAAAATAATTTAGATCAAAATTTTAAATAATGAAAGATTTAGACTTGATTACTAACTCTTTAACCGATGTAGAACAGCAACAAATAAAAAGTTTACAAGAGTGGCAAAACCGAATGATTCTCAGCGATTGTTTGCCTGTTTTGAGGGAAATGCCTTCTAATCTCGTGGATTTAATTGTCACTTCACCTCCCTATGCTGATAGTCGTAAAAAAACTTATGGCGGCATTAGTCCTAATGATTATATAGATTGGTTTTTACCCATTGCTCAAGAATTGAAAAGAATTTTAAAACCCGAAGGAACATTTATTCTTAATATCAAAGAAAAAGTCGTCAAGGGAGAAAGACATAATTATGTCATTAAATTAATTCTGGCCATGCAACAGCAAGGTTGGTTATGGACAGAAGAATATATTTGGCATAAAAAAAATTGCTACCCCGGTAAATGGCCCAATCGTTTCCGAGATGCTTGGGAACGCTGTCTTCAATTTAATCGGCAAAAAAAATTTAAAATGTATCAAGAAAGGGTCATGGTTCCGATGGGAGACTGGGCCAATTCTCGCCTGAAAAAATTGAGTGATACTGATAAAATTCGTGACCCTTCAAAAGTAGAAAGTGGATTTGGAAAAAATATATCTAATTGGTTAGGGCGTTCAATGGCTTATCCTACCAATGTTTTACATCTAGCTACCGAATGTAATAATAAAAATCATAGTGCGGCTTTTCCTAAATCTCTGCCCTCATGGTTTATTAACTTATTTACAGAAACGTCGGATCTCGTGCTAGATCCTTTTGTGGGTTCTGGAACCACTTGTATAGCGGCTAAAGAGTTAGGAAGACATTATCTAGGGATTGAAATAAAAAAAGAGTATTATGATCTAGCTGTGTCTAATATTGAGAAAGCCCTATTTAATATACAAGCAGAAAAGTCTGCACAAAAGGCCCTCAATTCTAGCTTACCTACAGAGGCAGAAAAAGTCCAATCTTCTGCGGAACAATTGCCACTAAGTTTAGAGGAAGACTTGCCTGGAAAAAATAGCGAAAAATTTCTAAATTTAGCCGATATAGTCGATATTGAGGAGTATTAAATGAGGCAGAAAAGTGAAAAAAATTTTCAAAAAATAAGTGAATCGCTGGTCAAAAAAAGTTAAAATAAGTATTTGGACAACTATAGCAGCCGCTAAAGCCATTAGGACATTTTTCAAACCCAAAACCTAATAAAAGCAAGCTTTGAAGCTTCTGCAATTAATCGCTCGAAAAGTTAAATGTAAAATCCCTATAGTCCGGATTCTCGGTGTAACAAAAATCATCAAAAACCCCTAATTTACGAGGGGACGTGTTAATGTAGAAACATATTTGTCGATGGTGGGATACAATGGTGCGACCAAAAGGAAATCCCCATATAGCTCGTTATCATTTTACGACTGATAGAGATGAGCCGCTAACCGCCAAGCTATCACTACGGGTTACTGACTCTATGCTAGAAGAGATTAAATCAACAGAAAATTGGCAAGAATTCATCCGAGAAGCCATCGCCGAGAAAATTAAACAAAAACAAGAAACCAGAAAAGTTAAAACTGAGGAGAAGGCAGCGATGCTAGAGGCTTTTCCAGATTTAATCCTCACCATAGACCAACAGGGCAAAATTTTAGATTATAGCGGCACAAACAGCATAGAAGACTATGGACTGGGGTGCGGAACTCGTTCCGCACTGCCAACACAGCTACAACAAAAAACCTTAGCAGAAATATTACCCCCCCAGATAAGCGAGCAATGGAAACAAGCCTTGGCCGCTTTAAATAGAAGAAAAAATCTAGTAACGATTGAATATTCTCTATTAATCAACCAGATAGAAGAATTTTATGAAGCGCGACTTGTGCCGCTTAAAGAATCAGATAACTTACTGGCGATTATTCGCAATATCAGCCAATGGAAGCGCTCAGAAGCGGCTTTACGTCTTAATGAACGCCTCTATCGAGCCATCGGCGAAACCATTGATTATGGGATTTGGATTTGCGAACCCGATGGACGAAACATTTATGCCAGTGACTCGTTCCTCAATCTAGTGGGAATGACTCAAGAACAGTGTTCTAATTTTGGTTGGGGAGAGGTCTTACATCCGGACGATGCCGAAGCAACCATCGTCGCCTGGCAAGAATGCTCTCAAAGCGGCAATTTTTGGGACAGAGAACATCGCTTTCGCGGTATAGATGGTAACTGGCATCCCATTCTCGCTCGGGGTGTTCCAGTTAGGGATGAAAAGGGAGAACTTCTCTGGTGGGCCGGCATTAACCTCGATATTAGTAGTCTCAAGCAAACCGAAGCCAAATTACGAGAAAGTGAAGCCCAATTGAGAAATCTTGCAGATAGCGCCCCTGTGTTAATCTGGATGAATAATGCTGAAGGCGGCTGCGAATTTGTCAACAAAGCCTATCTCAAATTTTTTGGCGAAAGCTTGGAAGAAATACAAGGATTTGGTTGGAGTATTCATTTACATCCAGACGACGCGCAGCCCTATTTGTCGGCTTATGAACAAGCATTCAACGAGCAAAAACCCTTCCGGGCCCAAGCGAGGATTAAGCGTGCAGATGGTCAGTATCGATGGCTAGACTCAAGAGCCACTCCTCAATTCAGTTCTACAGGCCAATTCCTCGGTTATATTGGTAGTAGCTCAGACATTTCCGAAATCAAAGAAGCCTCTGAAGCCTTGCGAGAATCTGAGCAACGTTTTAAATTATTAGCCGATAACGTTCCTGTGCTGATTTGGATGGATGACGAATTTCAACATCGCCGCTTTGTCAACGCACGTTATCTTCAGTTTGCCGGCATCTCTCCTGAAATGCTTGTGCAGGGGTGGACTGACTTACTTCATCCTGAAGATGCACAGCAGTATTTATTGAAGTATAAACAAGCCATTGCCCATAAGTCCGAATACCGGGCCGTTGTTCGTTTGCGGCGACATGATGGGGTTTATCGATGGTTTGAAGTGATCGGCTTACCCAGATTTGAGGGCGACTCCTTTGTGGGTTATCTAGGCTGTAAGCTCGACATCACCGAGCGCAAACAAGCTGAAGAAGCTTTACAGCAACGAGAACAACGCTTTAGTAACCTGTTTAATGGCATGGAAGATTGGGTTTTAGTCTATCACCTCACAGAGGAGGACCAACCCGGTAAATTAATTGAAGTTAACGAACAAGCCTCGAAAAAGCTTGGCTATAGCCGCGAAGAATTGCTGTCCATGTCGGTCAAGGATATCATCAATCCCGCCTCAGTTAATCCCGAAGCCAGTCTGAAAAAATTACAATCAGCAAAACATATTGTCGTAGAATCGGTTCACATCACTAAAGAGGGTCAAGAGATTCCTGTTGAGGTCAGTGCTACCTTATTTACCCTCAATGGTTTACCAACGGTGCAAGCCATTTGTCGAGATATCACTGAACGCAAGCAGATAGAGCAAGAACGCGAACAACTGCTGATCCGCGAACAAGCCGCCCGAGAAGCGGCAGAATCAGCCAATCGCATCAAAGATGAATTCTTAGCCGTACTGTCTCATGAATTGCGCTCACCCCTGAATCCGATTTTAGGTTGGGCGCAGATGTTAAAAAACTATGAGCTTGATCAGCCCACCACTCAAAAAGCCCTCTGTATTATTGAGCGCAATGCCCGCCTACAAGCTGAATTAATCGAGGACCTTTTAGATGTCTCCCGCATTCTGCGAGGCAAACTCAATCTCAATACCACTTCAGTCAGTCTCGTGGTGGTGATTGAGGCAGCCCTAGAAACGGTGCGTTTGGCAGCACAGGCGAAAAGTATTGAGCTTAGAACCCAGTTAGAAACCCCTGTGGGCAGAGTTTTAGGTGATGCCGCCCGTTTACAACAAGTGGTCTGGAATCTGCTCTCTAATGCGGTTAAATTCACCCCAAGCGGGGGACAAGTCGAGATAGAATTAGAGCAAATTCATGGCGGTGTTGAAATTCGGGTAAAAGATACCGGTAAGGGAATTACACCAGAGTTTTTACCTTATATCTTTGACTACTTCCGTCAGGCTGATAGTAGCACCACTCGAAAATTTGGCGGACTGGGGTTAGGTTTAGCCATCGCTCGTCACTTGGTAGAATTGCACGGCGGCAAAATTTGGGCCGAAAGTCTCGGAGAAAATCAAGGAGCCACTTTTATCGTCAATTTGCCCTTACTTCCTCAAGAATTCCCCAACGATACGCTCATGAGTGTTACGCCGGTGAGTGAAAACAAAACCCCCACTTTAACCCTAGCAAGTCTTCATATTTTGGTGGTGGACGATGAAGCAGACACCCGCGAGTTTTTGCAGTTTGTCCTATCTGATGCGGGTGCAACCGTTACAGTGGCGGCTTCGGCCAAGGAAGCTTTAGAAATCGTCACCCAATACCGGTTTGATCTCTTAGTCTGTGACATTGGTATGCCCAACATTAATGGTTATACTCTGCTGCGAGAGTTACGAAAATGGGAAGCTTTGAGAGGAAATGCTCAAATTGCGGCGATCGCCCTGACTGCCTATGCCGGCGAATTAGACCGACAGCAAGCATTTTTGGCAGGATTTCAACGGCATATTACTAAACCGGTTGAACCGCAATTACTCCTTAAAAGTATAGTTGATCTAATTGAGTCTAACCTCGGGTAAGTACCTGGACACTCTATAGAGCTTCTCTGTACCCGCGAATTGTAAAACGCCCACAATTCCCCCACACCCGACACCCGACGCCCTAACCTCACAGTTAACTTTAATGGGTGTCCGACTACTTAGTTCACGAATCACGTTTCTCATACCAATCCCAATAAGCGGTGATCTCACCCACCTGAATTTCTAAGGGGTGCTTCTTTTGATCTGAAGGACAAACACGAATAATGGCTTGCTCACTGGCAATTTCCTGAATGCAAAGACCTAATTGTTCAATTACTCCCAAAATTTGCCAATAAACTTCTCGATTTTGACAATTAATAATTAGTCTCAGAGCTTCCTCAGTAATGCTAAAATGCCAGTCAGACTTTGATAATAAGACTTGAGTAATGGCATCGCAGTAAGCATAAAAATATTTGCCTACAGCCTCTTCTAATCCTAAACGTAACTGTCTATCTAGCGGCGTTGGTGCCGAGGGTAAATCATCAGGTGAAAAGAAGCCCGCACTCATTAAAGCAGTCCTCTAAATAGTGTGTAAATTTCCTCACTTAGCTCGGATAGCAAGGAATACTGTTGTTTATATCATCCTCGGAAAAAATGAGTTTAATTAGCCGTTTTGATTAAATTAATTAGAAATGAACTCATCTTTCAAAGACAAGTTAAATAAGATTTTCTGTTTTAATTTGGGATAGAGGAGTCAGAATTTTTGCCGCTAGGGACGAGTATTTTTAGAGTGATCAAAAACAGGCAATAATACTCATCAGCCATCCCCAATTAAAAAGGCCGATAGGTTACGTAGAATCACCTATTTTTAGAGTCATCTGGGCGGATTTTTTTTCAGTTGCCGCATATCAATAAAAACCTTGACTTAAGCGACTTTTTCCTCTACGCCAAACCCAACTAACACCACATTTTCTAGAGGTTCTCCGTCGGCAGGTCGTTGATAATTAACAATTTTCCTAATTCTCAGTTTTGGGTTCACTAAGGTAATGGAATCTACTGATACCACACGGGTATAGTTCGTCGTCATTAATAATTCTCTAGTCCCCAGATCAAAACGGAAATGAGAAATAATAGGTTTAGCTTCTTCATAAGCGCGGTCTCGGAGATAATCGCCTTCTAAAAATCCGTTTTTTTCTTCTTTTACCACAAATAATAAATTCAAATTTTGTGAGACTTCTTCCCCTTTTTCAGAAATGGTATAAAACCCTAAATTAAATCCGGGAATTTGTTCTAATTTTAATAAATCTGGAGACGGATATTGATTATCTAGTAAAACTTTAGTTTTGATTTCAGAGGTTAGCGGCTTAATGTTAAACTCTGTTCGGGAGCGTTCTACTTCATGATGACTTAAATAATGATAAGTGCGTTCTGTTGCCCAACTGCCAAGGCAATGCTCAAAAAACTCGAGAAATTTATCCATAATCAATATCTAAGTAGTCTTAGAGAAATTAATCTACATTTTAGCGAAAAAAACCCTGTTTCCATCAGGGCCTAACAGGGAATTTCCATTTGAATTTTAAACCCCACCCTTCAAGGGCGAGGTCTGCATTTACTTATATAGGCGAAAATCTAGTTATAGCAAGGATTTCTCTAGGGAAATGCCTTTGTCTATAATTTCGTGCCGCAATGAGGACAAAAAGTATTCGTTTGTGGATTGTCGGCTCCGCAGTTGCTACACTGAACCTGGGCAATTTCGCCATTGCCTGTTTGACGTTCAGGTAATCCGATCATTTGAGCATTACTCTTACCCGGAGCCACCATCGGATAACAGTTTTCCTCTCTTCTGACATGAACATCCACCAAAACCGGGCCATCATGAGCTAACATTTGGGCGATCGCATCAGACAGTTGAGCCGGATCAGTTACCGTGATTCCTTTCACCCCATAAGCTTGAGCCAATAACTCAAAATTGGGCATACCCGGCTGCATATTAGAAGAACTATAACGCTCGCCATAGAAGGTTTGCTGCCATTGACGCACCATCCCTTGCCAACCGTTATTAATGATGACGGTTTTCACCTGAATATTGTACTGAGCCAGGGTTGCCAATTCTTGAGAATTCATTTGAAAACTCGCATCACCACTGACACAAATCACTTGTTCCTCGGGAAGGGCCACTTTAGCCCCCATGGCCGCAGGCATACCAAAACCCATTGTTCCTAAACCCGCACTAGAAATCCAGCGACGAGGGCCATTTTTGAGGAATTGAGCCGCCCACATTTGATGTTGTCCCACATCAGTTGTATAGTAGGCTTTGGGTGCTTGGCGGTCTAACTCCACAATCACTTGTTGAGGGGCAATACTATCCGGATAACTCGGAACCATGAGAGGATAGTCTTCACGCCAACGATTAATCCGGTCTAACCAGGCTTTAGTTCTTGTAGAATTAGTCGGATAATCAATTTCTCTGACCCGTTGTAGAATTTGTTCAAGAACTTGGCGCACATCTCCCACAATAGGCACATCAGGGCCCCGAACTTTACCCACTTCTGCCGGATCAATATCAATATGAATGACTTTCGCGTTGCGGGCAAACTCTTCTAACTTACCGGTGACGCGATCATCAAATCTGGCTCCCACAGCAATTAATAAATCGCATTCAGTGACCGCAAAGTTGGCATAAGCTGTCCCGTGCATCCCCAACATTCCCAGCGATAGAGGATGATGTTCATCAAACGCGCCCAGTCCCATCAGCGTTGTGGTGACAGGCATTTGAAAACGTTCTGCCAGTTCATGAACTTGGGCATGGGCATTAGCGGCGATCGCTCCACCCCCCACATAAAGTAGAGGACGTTCGGCGGCATCGAGTAACTGTAAAGCCGCATTAATTTGGCGAGGGTTTCCTTTTACGGTAGGACGGTAGCCAGGCAGTTTGACATCTCCCGGTTCAACGGGAATATAATCACAGACTTCGAGTCCCACATCTTTAGGGATATCAATCAAAACCGGTCCGGGTCTGCCGGTGCTGGCAATATGAAAGGCTTCGGCCACGATTTGAGCCATAT
Source organism: Gloeothece verrucosa PCC 7822 (assembly GCF_000147335.1). NCBI lineage: Bacteria > Bacillati > Cyanobacteriota > Cyanophyceae > Chroococcales > Aphanothecaceae > Gloeothece > Gloeothece verrucosa. The sequence continues at coordinate 378,029 of NC_014501.1, read as the reverse complement.
CACTGGCATTGCGAACCACATAGGAATGTTTAACGATCGGCAGAGTTATGCCAAAAATATCGGTTTCTTGGAAAGCATCACTTCCGATGGCCGGGCGAGACACTTGACCGGTGATGATCACCAAGGGGATCGAATCCATGTGGGCGGTGGCAATTCCTGTAACTAGGTTCGTCGCCCCTGGACCTGAAGTTCCGAAACAGACACCGACTTTTCCGGTCGCCCGCGCGTATCCATCGGCCGCATGGGCTGCGCCTTGTTCGTGTCTGACTAAAATATGCTGGATATCTCCTCTAGCTTCTGAGCGATAGAGTTCGTCATAAATCGGCAAAATTGCGCCGCCCGGATAGCCGAAAATATGCTTTACCCCGTGACGTTTGAGACTATCCATTAGTGCGTAAGCCCCGGTTTGTCGTTGGGGCAAAATGGTCAAGGGTAGAGTCGTTTTAGGAATTGATGAAACCACAGCCAAACCGTCCAACTAAACTTAAGGATTTATTTTATATTTTGTTGCCTACGATGCAACAATAACAACATCAAGATTGATACGATAAGTATCTTTTCATTTTAGTGCAAGAAAGCAACAGAAATTATTTTTCTGCTGGATTAAAAAGATCAAGGTTGATGCTCAGAGCGGCTTATCAGTTGCTGTTTCCCAACACTTGAGCCACGATTCTCAGGTCTACCTTAAACTTCTATCTTTCAGTATTTCTTGACAACTCTGAGTAGATTTGTTACATTTCTTCACCAGCTTGTCAAAAGCTAGATGTGGTTATTGACACGGCGCAGTAACCAATCAAAACGAGCCTCAGCAAAAGGAAGGACATCTAAAAAAGCCGGCGGCAGATTTTGAGGTTCAATGTCCTCTTTTTCTTCCTCTTTGGGGTTATAAGCTAAATTTTTAAGTGTATGGCGAAGACGACTAGAGAGAAATAAGGTGATCGCCCGGTAAAACCGAGAAGAAAAGCCAATATCTTGATTAAGCCGGTCAGCTAACTGAAGACAAGGAATGGATAAAACGACGGAGTTTTCAGTGGCTTTTACGGTAGCAGAAGGAAGAAGGTTATCAATAAAGGACATTTCTCCAAAAACTTCGCCGCTTCCCCCTTTGGCGATCACTTGTGTGCTATCTTGATCAGTTCTCAACACCTCTACCTGTCCTTTGAGAAGAATGTATAGCTTATCAATCGGTTGGTCTTGCTCAATAAGAATGGTATTTGGGGAGATCTTTTCAAGTTGTCCTCGGGCAATGATCCAGTCGAGGTCATCATCGTTCAATTCTCCAAAGAGAAACAGCACTTTTTTCATAGAGGTCTTTAACGGCCAAGCAAGTAAAATTCAACAACGAGAAAGGCCAATGAATTGCGTCATTTTACCCCTAATTATATGACTTCTCAAGCCGTGCCCACTGCTCGCCGCCAAAGATGTCCAGTCAACGTACTCCCCAAGTCGCCGCGCTTCAAAACGAGTAATGATCCCATCTTCTGCCAAAAAGATAAAAAAAGAGAGTAATATACTCCCTCTAAAATGACATTGTTAAAAAAGGTTAAAGAATAGAATTGCTTGTCTTATGAATGAAATTGGTCAGAATTAGTAAGCTAGACCCATGCTTCGGGTAGTTTCTGCTCCCAGATAGACGCGGATGCTCAAGAAATCGGTTGGGCAAGCGGTTTCACAACGCTTACAACCAACACAGTCTTGAGTGCGAGGAGAAGAGGCGATTTGAGCGGCTTTACAGCCATCCCAAGGCACCATTTCCAACACATCTGTAGGACAAGCGCGAACGCACTGAGTGCAGCCAATGCAAGTGTCGTAGATTTTAACGCTATGAGACATTGAATATCGGCTCCTTACCGAAAGGTTCTCCTGAGGTAATCTTTTGTAGATTATCGGCTAGTTTACCGCACAGGTACAATTTACTTATCGAAAAGGTTGCAGAACTTTAAATTCTGTTACACAAACCGGGGGCAAGGAGTAGGCAAGAGTCTCCTGGGCAGTCAATGAGGCACTAAAATTAATTTGAGATTAGATTAAAAATAAATTAAGATTGTTTTATAAATAAAATATATTTGAGTGCCATACTGTACTATTTATCTAAAACTAGCTTCAAAAGACTTTAACCATGAGTAAATCTAGGAAAGGCAGACTGTCCTGGCTGAAGGGCGTGCTGTCTTGGCTTAACTTATCTATGTCAAACCGGCGGCTAAAGAGCAGTTCTTTTAAAAGCTTTGTTCAGCTTTTTGTGATCGGGTTAAGTTTAACTGTCGTGATCGCCGCCTGTACTTCTACCAATAGAGATACATCTTTGACCACCAGTCAACCCAATGAGGTTGAACTGAACCTTGTTTCTTTCTCTGTCACCGGGGCCGCCTACGAAAAAATTATTCCCAAGTTTGTCGAAAAGTGGCAACAGGAGCATAATCAAAAAGTCATCTTTAAGCAGAGTTATGGCGGCTCTAGCTCTCAAGCTCTTTTGGTGGCTCAAGGCAAAGAAGAAGCCGATGTAGTACACTTGTCACTTGCTCTCGATATTCAAAAGCTTGAAAGAGCAGGATTAATTAACCCAGATTGGGAAACAGAATTTCCTAACAATGGGATTGTGAGCCAATCAGTAGTAGCCTTAGTGACTCGCGAAGGCAATCCCAAAAACATTAACACTTGGAACGATCTAACCCAAGCCGGACTAACTCTGATCACCCCTAACCCCACCACATCCGGTTTAGGACGCTGGAATTTTTTAGCTTTGTGGAATGCAGCCAAGCAAGGAGGAGCGGATGAAAAGCAAACCCGAGACTTTCTCGCAAAAATTTATAAAAATGCCCCTATTTTGCCTGAAAGTGCCAGAGAAGCGACCAATACATTTATCAAAGCTCAAGGAGATGTGTTGCTCACCTATGAAAGTGAGTTAATTAATGATGCTCTCCAGGGGAAAAAACCGCCCTACGTTATTCCTGATGTCAATTTTTCCATTGATAATCCGGTTGCTGTGGTGGATAAAAACGTAGATCGACACGGTACTCGTGAAGTAGCGGCAGCTTTTGTCGAGTATTTGTACAGTGTCGAAGCTCAAAAAGAGTTCGCCCTTCTCGGCTATCGACCCATTGCTTCTAGTCTATGGCAAGACCAAGCCTTAACTAAGCAATACCCTCCAATTAAAAGTCTAGCAACGGTTAAAGATTATGGCGGCTGGGCTAAAATTCAGAAACAGTTTTTTGATGATAACGGGATTTTTGTCCAAATCTTGAAAACGATCAAAGCCGCTTAAAGCCGAAAAAAGGTGAATATTCTTGCCATTTTCAGCCTATGCAGTACACAAATGGCAAGACCCATGAGAAACTGAGAAACAAATATTGGTATTGAGCTAGAGCGACAATATTACAGTCCAAAGCCGCTCGCCTGTCAAGCATATCTCTTCATCAGCCCAATACTACCTTAAGCGAGGCGATCTACTGATATTCTAAAGATATATTGTCGATACAATTAGAATTAAACAGCGAGCGTAATAAATCTTATGTCAGAAGAAACCGCATCTAACCCAAAAGCCACAGCCCAAGCCGAAGCTGATGCCGCACCAGCTAAAGCCGAAGCCAAAAAGAAGGAAAAAGAACCTGCTATCGAAGACAAACCCTTCACTGAGTTCATCGAACAAGATTTTACCCCTGCCTTAAAAAAAGCTCTTTTAGGTCAGGGGCTAAAAGATGTAGAATTAACCTTTAAAAAGGATAAACTTCCCTTGGCTGGCAGTTCTTCTAGTGAGGAATACTGGCAAGTAAACGGCTCTTTGCCCCAAGGAGGGAGACAATTTAACCTCTATTTCCTCGATGAAGATATCAGTGGTAAAAAAGCTTTTTCCTGCTCCAATGGAGGGAAAAAACCGAGTATCATTGAATCTTTTATGATTGATGAACGAAAGGTCAACTTAGATTTAATGGTGTTATATACATTGCAACGCCTGAATGGTCAAAAGTGGTTGACAAAAAACTAAAAATTCAAACCATCAAAGATTAAAAGTTAAGAACTTTTATCTAAGATAAGTACCCCCGACATCAATCAATTAACTTGAATGATTGTCCAGGTACTTAATTATTAGTTCTTTTTCGGGAATTCTGTATGGTTGTCTATCAGTAGTAGTAATTCTGAGCAAGTTAAACCCATGCGTGTATATGTACTATTGTTTAATGTAGGCACGGAAAATGAAGGGATTCATACGGTTCAAATGGGAAACCGCAATAAAGTGTTAATGTTTGAGTCAGAAGATGATGCCACTCGGTACGCTTTATTATTAGAAGCTCAAGATTTTCCCGCCCCATCTGTAGAGTCGATAGAATCTATTGAAGTTGAAGAATTCTGCCGCAGTGCCGATTATGATTGTGAACTAATCAAAGAAGGAATGTTAGCAATTCCTCCGGAAAAAAATGTAGATAAACCTCAATGGAGCGAAGAAGAACAATCAAAAGAGAAAATAGAACCGGCTCAAAAAGAAACAGAAACGGTTTCGGGAATGTCCCAAGATGAGCTAGAGCGCATTCGTCGTCAGCTTGAAGGACTTTTGTAAAAAAAAAAACTAAAATGAACAATTTAGAAGAAAGGGGACATTTATTAACTGAGCAGATTAACCCCAATAGCCAAAATCTGGACCAGTTAAGCTCATTAGAATTGGTAGAGTTATTTAATGCCGAAGATGCTCAAACCTTAAAAGCCATCGCCATGGCCAAAAATGAGTTAGCAAAAACCATTGATTTGACAACGGCGGCCTTACGTAAAGGAGGAAGATTATTTTATATCGGTGCCGGCACCAGTGGAAGATTAGGGGTACTCGATGCGGCAGAATGTCCCCCAACTTTCTGTACTCCCCCCGAGATGGTACAGGGAATTATTGCCGGAGGAGCCGCCGCCTTACTTCGCAGTTCCGAAGACTTAGAAGATAAATTAGAAGATGGGGCGCAAGCCATAGCCCAACGACAAATAACAGAATTAGATGTAGTAGTGGGAATCACTGCCGGGGGAACAACGCCTTTTGTTCACGGCGCAATAGATGCGGCTAAAGGACGGGGAGCAACCACCATTTGTATTAGTTGTGTTCCTTATGAACAAGTAGAAATCTATGCTGATGTCGATATTCGTCTTCTGAGTGGTCCAGAAATCGTGGCCGGCTCAACTCGACTCAAAGCCGGTACCGTCACGAAAATGGCTTTAAATATTATCTCTACAGGGGTAATGGTACGCTTAGGAAAAGTCTATGGAAATCGGATGGTAGACGTAGCAGTGACTAACCGCAAACTCCATGACCGCGCTCTACGCATTATACAAGACTTAACCGATTTAAATCGTACTGAGGCCGGATATCTGTTGGAGAGAAGTGGCAGACGAGTTAAACTAGCTTTGTTGATGCACTGGACCGGAGTGGAACCCGAAACCGGCGATCGCCTCCTAGAAGAACACCAAGGCAATCTAAGAGCCGCTCTCAATAGCACCATCATCAACAGTTAACAGTTAATAACTCAACTTTAAGATCACAATGTTTAATGCTTCTGAGACGACTGCCATTATTGTTATTCTCCTAGCTGCTGTAGGAATTCTCGCTTGGGGCTATATGAGAGCAAAAACCTTCGGTAAACTAGGAGTATTAGCCTGGTTACAATCTGTTGTTCTCATGGGTCCTTGGCTAGTGTTTTTCGGTCTATTTGCAGCAGGGATATACTTAAATTTGGTGGGCATTCTTTCGCTTTTAGTCGGCTCAGTTATAGTTTATATTTATCTGGGCAAACGTCTTAGGGCTGAGGGCCAAGATACTATTCTACGAGAACGAGCAGCCCAACGGCTCAAAGAACAACAAGAACAAGCAATTCAAGCCAGTGGCGAACCAGTTTCCCACCCCAATCAATCTTTAGAAAACAAGTTACCTTCAGCAGAATTACCTTTAACGATCATCGCCGAAGTTTTACCCATTCCTGAAGAAGACCTTAAGGTCATGCAAGGAATTTTTGGCATTGATACTTTTTTTGTCACGGAGACGATTTCTTATCAAGAAGGAGCTATTTTTAAAGGGAATTTACGAGGAGAGCCGGACCTCGTTCACGCTCGTCTTTCAGAAAAACTAGAATCTCATTTCCAAGACAAATATAGATTGTTCCTTGTGGAGGGTTCTGAAGGTAAACCGGTGGTGATTATTCTTCCTAGCAGTGATGACCCCCAACCCTCAACCCTAGCTCAGAAAAATTTAGCTTTAGTTCTGTTGATTGCTACCATTGCCACCAGTTTAGAAGCCTCTAGTATTTTACTCGGATTTGATTTATTTAATAATTTAGGTCGCTATCAAGAAGCTATTCCCCTCAGTCTGGGAATATGGGGCATATTAGCCGCTCATGAAATCGGTCATCGACTAATCGCTAAACGCTATAATATTCGCCTGAGTATTCCCTTTTTTCTGCCCACCTGGCAAATTGGCTCTTTTGGGGCTATTACTCGCTTTGAGTCTTTAGTGCCTAACCGTAATGTTCTTTTTGATATTACTTTTGCCGGACCGGCTTTAGGGGGACTGGTATCTTTAATATTTCTCGTGATTGGTTTAGTGTTATCTCATCAGGGGAGTCTGTTTCAAGTTCCCACACGCTTTTTCCAAGGGTCAATTTTAGTGGGATCTTTGGCGCGAGTGGTTTTAGGTGATGCCCTACAAAACTCCTTAATTGATGTTCATCCTTTAACCATTATTGGTTGGTTAGGTTTGATTATTAATGCTTTAAATTTACTGCCGGCTGGACAATTAGATGGGGGACGCATTGTTCAAGCTATCTATGGTCGTAAAACCGCCAGACGCGCCACCATCGCTACCCTAGTGATTTTGGGAATTGTGGCTTTAGTCAATCCGGCTAATCCAGTTCCTTTGTATTGGGCAATTTTAATCCTGTTTTTACAACGAGATTTAGAACGCCCAACCCTCAATGAATTAAGCGAACCCGATGATACCCGCGCCGCTTGGGGTTTGTTGGTACTGTTTTTGATGTTGGCCACCTTAATTCCTTTAAGTCCCGCTTTAGCAGGGCGTTTGGGAATCGGCGGCTAAAGATCACACTGATTGCCGTACCTATTGCTAAATTGCCACGTTAACATATAAAAGTTGTGCAATTTTCAACCCATAGGGTACTTGTAGGTAATTATTCATGGGCACTGATGATCGTAAAAAGCGTATTTTAGCTCATCTGGCAAAAAGTACAGATGGGATCAAGTATGGAACTTCCAAAACCAGTTCGGTGAGTGATTCGACTCCATCGGTAGAATTGCCGCCTCCACCGCCCATCCCTCAACCTGTTGTACCCCCTCCTCTATCTCCCAAGAGTCGGAAAAGACAGGTGATTGATCATGTAAAAAACAGCAGTGGAGATTTTGGAGATTTTTCCTTTGGTTCAGAAAAACGCAAACAAAAAATTAGCGAGCATTTGCGTAAAAGTCTGAGTTAAAACTTTAACAATTACAAGTATTGTAGAGATGTTGCCTCCAACGTCTCTACCTCAATTATCGTTGGATTCTCAGGCAGGAAATATGTTTAAAATTGAAGACAAAATAATTATAAAGCAGCCTTCTTTTTTTATTCCTAGTCTCTATTTTGCTGAAGGACTTCCTTATATTATTATTAATACTGTATCAGTAATTATTTATAAAAATCTCGGCATCGATAACGGAAAAATTGCCTTTTGGACAAGTCTTCTCTATTTGCCTTGGGTTTTAAAAATGTTTTGGAGTCCCTGGGTTGAGTGCTACTCGACAAAAAGAAATTGGATTTTATTGACTCAGTTAACAATGACGGGTTGTTTAGCACTATTAGCTTTCTCTTTGCATCTAAACGATTTTTTTGGGGTGTCTCTGTTGATTTTAACCCTAGGGGCCTTCGTTTCAGCCACTCATGATATTGCTGCCGACGGCTTTTATCTACTTGCTTTGAATCCTCAGCAACAAGCCGTATTTGCTGGTATTCGCTCGATTTTTTATCGAGGAGCCGTTATTTTTGGCTCAGGATTTTTAGTGTTTTTAACCGGTTATTTAGCTGAAAAATCCGGGAATATCCGCTTAAGTTGGACAGTATCTCTCGGAGTCTCGGCTATGGTTTTTGCCCTAATTTTTATTTATCATCAATTCAGTTTGCCCTATCCCCCACAAGATAGTTTTGTCTCTTCCTCCAAACGCTTATCAAAAAATGCTTTTTTAGAGATTATAACTTCTTACTTTCGTCAACCTAAAATAGGAGCCATTATTGGGTTTATTTTATTATATCGCTTTGGCGAAGCTATGTTGCTTAAATTAGCCGCTCCATTTTTTTTAGATAAGCCAGCCCAAGGAGGATTAGGTTTAAGTACAAGCGATGTCGGCTTGATCTATGGAACTTTTGGCGTTTTAGCTTTAATTATCGGAGGAATTTTCGGAGGAATAATTGTAGCTAAATATGGCTTAAAAAAGACAATTTTACCTTTAGCAATTTCCCTTAATGCCCCCAACCTTTTCTATGTCTATATGGCAGTAAATCATCCGCCTTTACCGGTTATTTATTTATTAGTTGCCCTAGAGCAATTAGGTTATGGAATGGGATTTACGGCTTTTATGATCTATTTAATGAAAATTGCCGCTAATCATTATCAAACTTCCCATTATGCCATTTCAACCGGTATTATGGCTTTAGGTATGATGCTCCCGGGTTTAATCAGTGGTTATATTCAACAAGCGATAGGTTATCCCCTCTTTTTTACCTTAGTTTGTGGACTGGGTTTATTAGGAATAGCCAGTATCTTTTTTCTGCCTTGGCATGAAGAAAATCAAACAGATTGACTACTGTGGACAAGGCAAAAAAACCTTAAACTATTAAATAAAGGTAACTGTGACTTATTTATGAATAAAAAACTCACAAATCAACTAATTGTTATCACCGGTGTCACTAAAGGACTCGGGCGAGCCATGCTTGATCAATTTATAGCATTAGGACATACTGTCATTGGCTGTGGACGCTCTAAAGCAGAAATTAAGAATCTTTGTGAACTTTATCCTTCTCATCACTTTGCCGTTGTGGATGTAACCCAGGGTACCGAAGTCCAACAATGGGCTAATCAAGTGATCAAAAATTTAGGCACACCGGACTATTTAATTAATAATGCCGCTATTATTAATCGTACAGCCGCTTTATGGGATATTTCTGAGGCCGAATTCTCCCAATTAATTGATATTAATATTAAAGGGGTAGCCAATACCATTCGGGCTTTTCTTCCAGCTATGCTCGATAAAAAAGCAGGAATGATCATTAATTTTTCTTCAGAGTGGGGACGTTCTACCTCTCCCGAGGTGGCTCCTTATTGTGCCTCAAAATGGGCCATAGAAGGTTTGTCTCAAACCTTATCTCAAGAAGTGCCGGCGGGCATAGGCGTTATTGCCTTAAATCCAGGAATTATTAATACTCAAATGCTACAAAGTTGTTGGGGACAAGAGGCTGTTCATTATCCCACTCCTGAACAATGGGCTAAGAACGCTGTCCCTTTTATTTTAAGCCTCAATAGTCAAAATAATGGTCAGTCTTTGAGCGTGAACGATTAAAACTCGGTTTCAGGATGAATTAACTCTAACCCTGCCGCTTTAAGTTTTTTATTAGATAAACGGAGATTATAGGCGCGTGTATAAGATTGTGAACTATCCCAATTAATCAAAGGAAGTCCATGAGCATCAAACAAGCGCCGATAAAATTCACGTCTAATCATCGGCGTATCATCGGCTAAATGGTAAATCCCCTCTAATTGTTTCTCTTGAATTAATTTGATCGCCCCAACAATATCATCTAAGTGAACCCAATTAGTATAATCTTCGCCATTACCCGGACGAGTCGTTCCTGCCCAAGAACGAAAAATATTAATTAATTCTCTTTTCGGGCCATAGATTCCTGCTAGACGCAAAATACAGAGTTTTAATGGCTCTTGAAGCCCGGATAATAAGGCTTGTTCCGTTTCTAGTAACGCCTCGCCATTTTCATTAATGGGTGCTACGGCTGTCGTTTCATCGATCCATGCGCCCTGTTTATTTCCCAATACCGCATAACTCGCCGTATAAATAACTTGTTTAACCGTTTGATTTTCTTTTAAGGCCATGACTAAATTTTTAGCGGTTTTTAGATAAGTCTCTCGATAACCCTCAGCACTGCGGTTTCTAGCCGCTACACTGAGTAAAATTACCTCAGTATCGGCAGTAACTTGCGCTAGAGTGTCTGGGTTATCTCCCTTAAAGAGGACCACTCGTAAGCCGAGGTTCTCTAAATCGGGGATTTTTTCGGGGGTTGTAGTGGTGGCTGTAACTTCGTGTCCGCAAGCAGTCCAAATAGAGGCGATCACACTTCCTACATAGCCGCAGCCAATGATTGCTATTTTCATTTTTTTCTGCTAGTAACTCATGAGTCAGTTAGCAAAGATCTTACCCTACTCAGTTAAAAACTAAAAATTTGGCGAATAAGCTCGAAAAAAAATTATAATGATCATCAAGATTTCGCGCTAATGATTAATATTAATTTTTATAAATTTTAATTGAAAACCGTAACAATTTAGCCCCTTGTGGGGGAGTTTTCAGAAAAACACATATCTCTAACCATTTTTACTCAAAAAAACCCTCCCAAAAAATACGGAAATTTTTACTTAATTCAGGGGACTGAGGAAATGATCTCAGTAATTTTACCATGTTTATTTTTTATCAAAAAAATCTAAAATAATGATCAAAGAATACCATGAGATGAGGGTTATCATTCTATGGTTTTTATTTCCAAAAAACCGGGTATCCAGCAAATTCAAAAGTTCAACAGAATCGAACCGCCTTTAAAAAAGAAATATCCTAAAAAGCACGATCACTTCGGCTTAGATGAATTTTTCTATTTTAATACTGAGTCCGGTTCAATTACCGACTGGAACAGATGCCGTAATATTTTAACCAGTGAAGACTTTATTATTGGTTTAATAGAAGGATTAGAAGAAGAAGTTGGCAACGCTTCAGGGGTTGTCATGTACCAAATTGGTAAGCAATGGGGATTGAGAGACGCTGAGTTTTTCAAAGGCTGGTTTGACGAAGAATATGAATATGATATGCCCCTGAGCGACATGAACATTTCTTATGTTTTAGAAGCTTGGTGGTGGCCTTTTACAACCCAAGGATGGGGCAACTGGGATATTGACTTAAGTGAGCAAAAAAATGGTTTCATGTTCGTCAATATTTATGATTCCGCAGTGGCTCGAACATTAGGAGATGTGGGAAAACCGGTTTGTCATATTTACGCAGGTCTAATGGCAGGATTTTTTAGCAGCCTAATTCAAAAAGAACTCAGTTGTATCGAAATTCAGTGCTATTCTATGGGAGAAACTTTCTGTAAGTTTCTTTTGGGGAAAAAAGACCGCATTGATGCTGCGACCTTCTGGCAAAACGAAGGTGCCACAGCAAAAGATATAGAAAAACGGTTGGTTAATGGAGAATATCTCAAATGATGAGTGTCACTGTTTGGGGATCTTTGAAAGTTGATGAATTCTTTAACAATTACAATTGGTCTGGTCAGCCGGTAAATGCCCCATCAACTGAGACAGCATTGGGAACAGTAGAAACTTGGTTCTCTCTTACGGTAGAGAAATTTTTCCAACAAAATAACTGGTCAGGTGTAGGCAAGCAGAATACAGTGGCCTGTTACCCGGCAACCAACGTCTCTCAATCATTACTAATGCCTGTGGGGCAATTTTTCCAATGGGGGACATGGAAAGGTCTAAAAGAAGCGGCTGTGGTATCGAAACCTCCCTCTAAATCACAAACATCTATTTCCAACTCGCACAAATATAACTTAAACGACCTATCAGATTTATTCTAAAAAAACCGCCATGCAAACAGATTTAGCCAATCTATTTTATGCCGCCCAAGATCATTATCTGTCTGAGGGCGAAGTGACAACCTTTAAAGAACAAGTCGAGATTTTACGGCGGCGCGTAGAAATTTACGAATGCTTACGAGACCGAGAACTAGAAATCTTTCAACCCGTCGCCAATCAACTTTCTGAAGCCTTTAGTCAAGAAAATCCTAAAACTCTTGAACTAGCGCTAAAACATTGGATAGCTGTGATGCGTTATAGTGCCATGGCCACACTACTCAACAATCCTGAATATTTACAACATCGTCTCCTAGAGTGGCTAACCGACATCATCTCCGCGCACTCCTTGCAAGAAATAGAAACCTATCTCTATGAGTTTTTAAAATTCAGACTGGCAGAAATTTTAACCCTAGAGCAACTCGCCTTGCTCAATCCTTATTTAGAACTGGCAAAAGATACCCTTCTCAAGTCTACAGCAGACGCGATGATATAGGAGATTACCATGATAGACGTTAGTCAATTACTTGCAGACGATTCGCGCGGTAACTATTTCTCTCCCGATGCCTATTTACAAGGAGATATAGAGTTTGGCGTGATTGAAAACCGTAGTGGTTCTCGTCTGTTGGCCATTCCGGAAACCTTATTAGAGGGACTCCATGCCGCCTTAGATGAAGAAATAGGCATCGGTTCTCAAGTGGTTCTCTACAGTTGCGGTCGCTGGTGGGGAAAAAGTTTTTATAGACGTTTGTCGGAAGAACTAGAAGCCTATTATGGCAAACCGCTTGCTCAAATGGAAATGATTGAATTCCTGCAATGCTTGAAAGAATGCTGGAAAGCTCATGGATGGGGCATTCTCGATATAGACCTCAAATATTATCAGCAGGGATTTTTAGTCATCAAGATTGGAAACTCTCCTTTTGCCGAAACCGCTATGGCTAATAACCGTCCGGCCTGTTTTATAGAAGCCGGAGTCTTGAGTGCCTTTTTCAGTCAATTGACCGGACAGGCCTTACATTGCACTCAAACCGCCTGTGAGTCAATGGGAGCAGAGGCAAATTGTTTTGTCCTCGGTTTAGAGGAGCGGCTCAAAATCGTTTTAGCATGGTTAGAAGAAGGTCATGACCATGCCACAATTATGGAATTGCTCTGTCGCAACCAACCTTCCATCGAGCTATAAAACCCAAATTTTCAGGATAAGGAGGATTAACAAGTGGCCAAAATTGTCAAGCTTGACCCCCTCGATCAAGAAGTATCCATTCAAACCAATGATAACGTCATGTCGGCTCTGTTAAAGGGGGAATTGCACGTTTTACAAGAATGTGGTGGACGGGGAATGTGTTCCACTTGTCATATTTATATTAAGGGAGGTATGGACAGTTTATCTCCCCTCAACCGCCGAGAAATGCGAACCCTAGAAGTGATCACAACCGCCAATCAATATTCTCGTTTAGCTTGTCAGGCGAGGGTTATCGGTCCTGGGGTGGTGGTGGAAGTTCCAGAAGGGATGTATCTCGATGAAATTGAAAATATTGAAGATTTAATTGGTCGTCGAGCCGAACAAGATATCCTCCATCCTCTCAATGGCAAAGTATTAGTGGAAAAGGGAAAATTGATTACCCGTTCGATGATTAGTCAACTTGAAAGTACCAAAGTGGAAGTCTCGGAATTTTTTGCTCAAACCCGAGATGCTTAAACTTTCCTACTGCACTATTAAGGATGTAAGCAAATGTTAAAGCAAATTGCTAATTTATGTTTAGAAAGTGACGGGCGTTATGCCACTGCTGGAGAGTTACAGTTTTTGAAAGACTATTTAGACTCTGTGGAAGTGCGTATTAGTGGTTATGAAAAAATACGAGATCAGGAAAATGAAATTCTCGAGGCATTAGATAAAACCTTACTAGAACATAAGGAAGCTTGTTTCGTTGGCACCCGAGATATTACCACCAGAATTCACAACGATATGATTATGCAGCTACGCCATTCGGCGGCATCTATGTTGATGGGTGACTTAGATCGAATTCGGGAAGCGATGTTAATTTGGTTTCAAACTATTGCCCGCTCTTTTGCCTTTCAAAAACAAGCTGGTATTACGTTTTACTTACTTCAAGATGTGATTAAACCCTATCTAACTCCCCAAGAAGCCGATTTAATTTTGCCGATTATTCAACTTGATCAAGTGGTGATAGGTAGCTAAAAAATAATTTTTAATCCTTAACGAGGCAACGGATCATGAGCAGTATTACTAAAAGCGAAGAAACTTTCACCGTTACATTAATTAACGACAAAAAAGAAATTAATAAAAAAATTCTCGTCAGAGAAGATGAATTTATTCTCGACGTGGCAGAACAAAAAGAGATTAAGTTACCTTATTCTTGCCGGGCTGGTGCTTGTTTTGACTGTTTAGGTAAAGTCATTAGCGGCAAAGTAGAACAAACTGAAAAAGCTCTCGAATTCCTAAAACCCGATGAGCTAAAAGCCGGTTATATTCTTCTGTGCGCGGCTTCTCCTCGTTCGGATTGTGTGATCCAAACTCACCAAGTAGAGGAATTATTTGGAGAAGACTAAGGTTAAATAGCGGCTAAAAAAAACCGAAAAGATTGAGACTATAAGGAATTTTCAGACTATGGAAGAACAACCGATTACTAATCCAATTGAACCAACAAACGAGAATGATAGCGTCTCTAAAACGGCTTCAAATGCTAATATTTTCGATGCGGTTTCTGTGGTAGCGGCTATTGGCGGCGCTGTGGCTTCTCTGGTCACTCAACAAGTGGCTGTGGTGGCTTTTCCTTTAGCCCTATCAGTGGGAGTTCATGTCTTGAATCGTAGACAGTCTATCAATGCTCTACAACAGCATTTTGAAAATAGGGTTTTAGCACAAAACCTCCATATTGTTAAAACCGAAGAAAAATTACTAGCATTAGAGCAAACATTAGGACAATTTAAACAAGAAACTTGGCTGGCTTTAGAGGTACAGCAGCAAGACCACAACAAGGCTAATCAAGAGTTATCTGAAGAAATTAATCAACTGCAAAAACAGACTTCAACTTTAGAGGAATTTACTCAATCTATAGAGTCTAAAGAACAACAGTTAACCGCAGTAGTAGAAGAACTAAGACAGCTAGAAAACTACTCTCAAGCTTTGCGTGCTGAACCTAGTGCAGCAGAAGTCCATTATCAACGAGGAGTTAGCCATCAACGTCTTGGGGATAAACTCGGAGCGATCGAGGATTATTCGGATGCGATACGCCTTGATTCTAAATATGCTCAAGCCTATCATAGTCGAGGTATTCTCTATGCCGAATTAGGTAAGCGTAAATTAGCGGTGGATGATCTACGTACAGCTTCTAAATTGTACTTTGAACAAGGGGATATCGACAGTTATCAAAAAGCACGAGACCTCGGTAAGGAATTTTACGATCTGCGAGATGTGATGGAAGAACAAGTGACTGTTAATGCTGAGAACATAACCGAACCATCGGACTCTCCAACAGAAAACAAGGGGAAAGCTAAGTTTAAACCCTTATCATCCGTGTCAGTAGAGCGGCTATTTGCCTAAAAATTAACGGTTTTTTCAATCTTTGCTCCTCTGCGCGGGCTTTTTGCCCGCCTTATTTCTTAGGGATCATTAGCCAGAGCGGCTTGATCAAAGCTACCATAGGATAAGTCTTTAACTTAACATTCATCCTCATAAATCAGATGGGTCAATTTATCAAACAAATCTTTGCCAGTTTAATTGGAACTGTGGCTGGACTAATGCTATTTTTGGCAGTAGGAGCAAGCGGCTTGGTTCTATTATTGGTATCTGCCGCTATGCAGGAAAATGTCCCCACCGTCAAAGATAAATCTTTCCTAGTATTTGACCTATCGATGCAGATTAAGGACACAAAACCCCCCTCAACCCTCAGTCAAGCTTTGCAAAATGACGAGACGGTAACTATGACTCTGCGTTCTTTGCTCAATGTCGTCGAAAAAGCCAGCAAAGATTCACGAATTATGGGGATATTTATTGATGGTAGAGGGGTAGAAGCCGATAATGGATATGCGACTTTAAGCGAAGTTCGTAAGGCTTTAGAAGATTTTCGGGCGGCGGGTAAGAAAATCGTTTTTTATGATGTAGATTTAGATGAAAAAAAATATTTTTTGGCATCAGTGGCCGATCAAGTGGTTCTCAATCCGATGGGAATGATGGAACTCAATGGTATAGGCGTTCAACCGATGTTTTTAGCAGGCGCATTAAAAAAATATGGCATTGGTGTGCAAGTGGTGCGAGTGGGTGAATATAAATCGGCTGTTGAACCCTATATTCGTCAAGATTTAAGTCCGGCAAACCGTCTTCAAACACAAGTTCTTTTAAATGATCTTTGGGCTAATTTTTTAACAACGGTGTCCAGTAGCCGCAAGATTAGCGCGACGAAGTTACAAGATATCGCTGATAATCAAGGGGTTTTAATGCCAAAAGAAGCGGAAAAACTGGGATTAGTGGATCGAGTGGCTTATTTTGATGAAGTGTTAGCGGACCTCAAAAAGCAAACCGGACAAACCAGCGCAGATGACAAAACTTTTGCTCAAATTTCTCTGTCTACCTATGCTGAAGGTTTGCTCAACGAGAATCAAGCTTCTACTAATCAAATTGCGGTGGTTTATGCCGATGGGGAAATTGTCGATGGAGAAGGGACAGTTAATAATATTGGCGGTGAACGTTTTGCCAAAGAGTTACGCAAGATTAGGCAAGACCCCAATATTAAAGCAGTGGTTTTACGGGTTAATAGTCCTGGAGGAAGTGCCACCGCTTCAGAAATTATTGGGCGCGAGATTCATTTGATTAGTCAGCAAAAACCCATCGTTGTCTCTATGGGAAATGTGGCGGCCAGTGGCGGCTATTGGATTTCAGCCGGGGCGAGTCATATTTTTGCTGAACCTAGTACCATTACTGGGTCGATCGGCGTATTTGGATTGTTATTTAATATCCAAAAGATTGCTAATGATAATGGGGTTAGTTGGGATGTCATTAAAACAGCAAAATTAGCGGATATAAATACCTCAACCCGCCCGAAAACCGAACAAGAGTTAGCGATTTATAAGCGGTCTGTGGGACAAGTTTATAATTTATTTATTGAGAAAGTTTCCCAATCGCGCAATTTATCCCCAGAAAAAGTTCGCGAAATTGCTCAGGGCAGAGTTTGGTCCGGACAAGATGCGAAAAAAATTGGCTTAGTGGATGAACTCGGCGGCTTAGAGGCTGCCATTGACTATGCGGCTAAACAGGCTAATTTAGGCAAGAATTGGACTATTCAAGAATATCCCAGTCGCCGCACTTTTGAATCGGTTATCCTAGAAAAGCTTTTTCAAACTAAAATACAAGACTCTTTGACACCCCCGCCGGATGTTTTAACGGCTGAAACCTTGAAGTTAAAAAAAGAGTTAACCGTGTTTCAAATGTTTAATGACCCTCGGGGAGCTTATGCTTATTTACCGTTTAATTGGCAGATTAAATAACTAAGGTATGGTGGGAGTTTTTCGGGCAATTACATATCACTATTAAATAAATTTTACATCTATCCTAAGATAGATAAAAAAAGTTTACAATTTTACCTATAGGGTTTCCTTGTTGGGTGTAAGTACCTGGACACTCTAGAGAGCTTCTCTGTCCCCGCGCTCCGGTAAAACTCTCCCAACTCTTACCCATTGCCCTTTCCCCCTTCCCTTTCCCCCTTCCCCCGTCCCCCGTATTTATGGTGGGTGATATAAATTACTCTTTCATTGGGAATAATAACCGTAAGATTGTGTTAAAAGTACGCTAAGAACCTTGTCAATTGCTGCTGGAGAAAATCATGATTACCAAAAAACCTACCAACAAACGCCTTGGGGAAATTTTACGACAAGCAAACCTTGTTTCATCTAGCCAACTTGAAGAAGCACTCTCAGAACAATCTCAAACTCATAACCGTATAGGAGATATTTTAGTAAGACGGGGTTGGGTTAAGCGAGAAACCGCCGATTTTTTTGCTACACATTGGGCAAATCTAGTTAATGAAACTGAAAAACCCCTAAAACAGCCTTTAGGGCATTATCTCAAAGAAGCGGGCTTGTTGGATGATGAGCAAATTAACACAATTATTAGTGAACAAGACCAAGGTAAACTTTGGGTACGCTTAGGAGCATCAGCCGCTCTTAAAGGATGGCTCAAACAAAGTACAGTCGATTTTTTTGTCGAGCATTTGTTTCCTGAACAGGCTAGTGATTCCCCTTTCACTAAGGCAAAATCTTCTCAAAAAACTGCTAAAGGACGACGGTCCTGGTTCTTTTCTCAGATGAAATAAAGGAAAATAGTCTCTCTTCAGCCTAAACCGACCTTTTTCAAAGCTTCCTCTGCTGCCGCTTTGGTTGCTTCTTGTTTGCGACGACCCCGACCAACGCCATAGACTATCCCTTGTACTTTAACTTGAGCAGTAAATTCTTTAGCATGATCAGGTCCTGATTCTTCGATGATGATATATTCAGGATTTTGAGAGAACTCAGCTAAGGCCCATTGCTGAAAGCGGTTTTTGGCATCTAGAAGGTTTTTTGTGGTTGCTACTTCAGATTGAGAAACCATTAAAATATCAGCCACAGATTGAAATAAGGGATGGACAAAATTTCTGACAGCATCAACACCAGCATCGAGATAATAAGCACCGATAATGGCTTCAAAGGTATCACTTAACAGAGCCGGGTTTTCTCGTCCTCCATCTTTAATAGCCCCTTTTCCTAGCCGCATTAACTCTCCAATTCCCAGTTGAACCGCAAATCTTGCTAGTTGTGTCTCATCCACTAATTTCGCTCGCAGACGAGTCAATTGGGCTTCACTTAAATGAGGATAGCGCTGATAGAGAAATTCACCCGCCACAAAGGCCAATATTGCATCGCCGAGAAATTCTAAGCGTTCGTTATGTTCATTGATCCCCGAGTGTTCGTTGATATATGAGCGATGGGTAAGGGCACATAACCAAAGTTGTTGATTTTTAAACGTGGGCAGGTTGAGCATCTTCCGACCATTTTAACTATCCATTATTCATTATCTACAGTTTTCGTCCACCGTAGGCCATGGGGGAGCTATTATTCTTAAAATCTGTCAGGCAAAAGATAGCGGCTGTGGGTAGCCCTTTGCTTGTGCCCTGTTCTCTTTCTTAAGCAAAACTTGTCAATTGTGCAAGAAGTCTAATTATAAAATCTCTTATCTGCTTCTTATTGCTAAAAAGTAGATAAGAGCCAATTCTACATCCCTTTATCTCTCAACAGAGAGCATAATTATTAATATGATTCCCACTAAAGACAAAAAAATTAACTCAAAGTAAAAAAATAATTGTACTATATCTGAGAAGACGATTTTCTGGAGGTTTATGCAAACAACGGCTGAGTATTATTGTGCTTTTTGCGGCGAAGCAAACACAACCTTTATTGATTACAGTGGCGGCTTTGAACAATCCTATATTGAAGATTGTCAAGTCTGTTGCCGTCCCAATATTCTCTATATACGCATTGATGAAGATACCCTAGAGGTAGAAATTGATACTGATTACGAAGAATAATCGGTTACTTCAAAGCTCTTGATTAGGGCCACTTAGCAAACTCTTCGGTAAATTCTTCTAAAGATAACAGTTTAATCTTCGGCTCATGGGCCAGAGAATCTCTAATTGCCTCAGTGTTATATCCCCAAGCGGCTAAGTATAAACTGATGCCTTCTAAATCGGCTGCTTTTTGCACTAATTGAAGCGGTTTTAATAAATCTTCAACAAACCAAATATTTTTCGGAATTTCTGATTTAATTTCTAATATATAGCGTAATGTTTCATATTTTGGGCGTTTAACTTCTTTGCCAAAAATGGCATTTTCTGATAAATTTATTCCCTGTTGCTCTAAAAGTTGTTTGACAAAACGCCCCTCTTTAGTGGTGATAATATACAACTGTGTAGAAGAGTGAAGAACCTTAGATAATTTGTCAATGATCCCCGGATAAAATTGATGAAGTTTTAACCATCCTTGTAAATCAGTACGAATCCATTCATCTCGCACAGCATCTAAAGTTTCAGTAATTTCTTTGGGATTTAAATTTTCTGAACTAATAATTTTTTGACAAATATTTGACCAATTATTAAACATTTCTGTTTCAGGAGTTTCTAAAACTAATGCTCGGATTAAAATTGGCATTTCCCAACCGATTTCTATCACCGGACGGAGGCGGTAAAAACTCGAAGCTAAATCATCAATATTACAAGTTTCAGAACCCCAAATTTTTTGGTAAGTTCGCTTACTGCTTTGGAAATATTCTAACATTCCATCACAGATAACCCCGTCGAAATCTAAAGCTAAAATAGTTGGAGATTGCTTAGACATAGATTATTGCTCAAAACGAGAAAACCCTAACTCAGCATTATATTTTATGATTATACCTTAGACTCTTTTCCCTATCTGCCACCGTAGATACAGCTTCTTAGAACATCTAAGTACCTGGAAATAAATCAGACTCATGCTCACTCTGAAAATGTTTTACGCCGGAAACTCTTTCAAGAGTGCCTAATTTTACAGTTAACTTCTGTTGTCGATGCTACTGATAACCATTCGTTAGCTCAGTCTTAAACGAAAAAATCGACTCTTTAAGGTCTTCAATGATACATTAAAAGCATAACTGACCTAAAACTCCTGTACAATTTGTTATGATTCAGTTTTTGAGAACAAAAATTATTCCATCAAAGATTGTTCAGTTATTAATTCGCACAGTTTTAAAATGGCAGCAAGATCAATGTTTAGAAATGGGAGCGGCTTTATCTTATTATTCGCTGTTTTCCCTTTTTCCAACTTTGTTAGTCATTCTAAGTATTTTTAGCTTTTTTCTCGGGCCGAATACTGAGGCATATAATCAAATTTTGCATTTAGCTAAAGAAGGATTACCCTCGGAGGCATTTCAGATTATTGAAGAAACTTTAATTCACATGAATCAAAGTAGTGTGGGTGCCGGAATAGTTGGCTTTTCCATCTTATTTTTTAGCGCGAGTCAGGCTTTTGATGTTCTGAGCCGCTCCATCAATAAAATTTGGCAAGTTCCCCAAAAATATCATAGCAAAAGAAAGATAATTACGGCACTGCTAAACTTTATTCAAGCTCGAATATTTGCTTTTACTCTTGTGCTTGGAACGGCGGGAATAATTTTACTTTCTTTAATTTTCAATATTCTGACTAAACTTTTACTGTTCCTTTTAGAAAACGTTGCCGCTACTGTCAATTTTATCAAAATCGATAAAGCTTTTTTAGTAGCCAAAATTCAACTCGGAACGACTTTTTTTCTTCTGTTGCTAGTGGTGATGATTTTATTCAAAATTTTACCCTCAACTAAAATTAAATGGAGAGATATTTGGCTCGGCTCATTATTAACAGCAACAAGTCTTTTTTTTCTACAACAATTAGCGAGTAATAGTGTCATCAGAATCGGGACAAGATTTCAATATTATGGTGTGATTGGCGGAGTCATGGTTTTATTGCTTTGGATTTACCTAACCTGTGAAATTTTCTTTTTAGGCAGTGAGTTTACTTTCATTTATGCTCAATTATTTGGGAGTCGTCGTAGTGAGTAAGTAGCAACCTCGGCAGGAGTTTCAGGGTTTTGATTTGATTGCTGACTTAATTGATTAATTCCGAAATTTGAGCCGCCGAAACTAAGGTATTTGCACATAAAATTGCTGAAGCGGCAACGGCAGGAACACCAATGCCCGGTAAGGTACTATCTCCCACACGATATAATCCGGTAATGGGAGTATAACAATGGGGAAATAACCCTTGTTCTGCTGAAATTGCCGGTCCATAAGTGCCTCGATATCGGCGTAAGTAATGAGCATGGGTTAACGGGGTTCCTATTAATTCTAAAACCACTCGTTGGCGAATATCCGGAATAACTTTTTCTAAAGCTTGATATAAAGACTGCGCTCGCTGTTTTTTCTTCTCGGGATAATCGGCATTTTTTTCCCATCCTTCCCAAAGTTCTAAGGTATAAGTATGAATGAGATGATGTCCATTAGGAGCTAGGGTTTGATCCCAGACAGAAGGAATAGAAATCATACAAGTATTACCCGGTTCAGTAAGATCTTTTTGACTATCATGAACCACCACATGATGACCGGTTAATCCTTCTAAACCATCCGCTTTAATCCCTAAATGCAGGTGCATAAAACTCGGAATGGCTGGCGTTTCTAAACTCTTCTTTAAATAAGCTTTCGGCAAGTCTTCGGGAGATAATAATTTTTCATAAGTATCCCAAATACTCGCATTAGAAATAACAATATTCGCTCGAATGACTTCACCGTTTTGTAATTTAATGCCGCTAACTTTTCCCTTTTCTACTAAAATTTTTTGCACATGGCTTTTTACTCTTAACTCTCCTCCCCAGCGCTTCAACCCTCTAACCAAAGCATTGACAATTGCTTCACTCCCTCCTTTTGGATATTCTACCCCGGCGCGAGTGCGTTCTCCTAACATAAAAGCCACTTCAGGCGCGATGGTTCCCTCGGCTTTTAATCCCGATAATAAAAAACATTCTAAATCAATTAATCGCCTCACCCAAGGATCGCTTATGTATTGATCCATGATTTGCCCCACTGAAGCATTAATGACCTGTAATTGCGGCAAAAACTTGATTAAACTCTGACCATATTTTAAAATTAAAGTAGGGATCACTTGCCAATCAGAACGCAACGCGATCGTGGGAATATCTTTAAGACAATCATAAAGAGATAAAAGCCGCTTCTCAAATCTTTCTAACTGCATAGCTCCGGCTGGAGTAATTTGGGAGATGGCTTGACGATAGGCATTTAAATCACTATAAATAGGTAAAGTAAATTCCGGAAAATGATAATGTCCCAAAGGATCATAAGGCACAACCTCGAGAGATTCTCCTAACAAATCTAGAACCTGTTTAAGAGGATTAAGACTAGGTTTTTGGCTACCTAAACCACAATAAAAAGAGGGACCCGAATCAAACTTAAAACCATCCCGAGAAAAACTATGAGCGGCTCCTCCGGGCAGGGAATGACTTTCACAGATTAAGACTTTTTTTCCGTATCTAGCTAATAATGCACCGGCACACAATCCACCAATCCCACTACCAATAATAATAATATCGAGCCTTGAGTTTTTATCATTCATGATTTCAAATAAATTGACCTATTAGTGATAATCTAAGATCCAGTGAATGGAGTAACCTAACTAACTATGTACTTATTAATTCCCGCCGCCGGCATGGGAAAACGGATGGGAAGCGATCGCAATAAACTATTACTCACCCTGATGGGTAAACCCTTACTAACTTGGACATTACAAGCCGCCCACGCTTCCCAAGAAATAACCTGGATAGGCATTATAGGACAATCCTATGACTTTCCTGATTTTAAAACAATTATGGCTGAAGTGTCTGGGAGTAAACCTGTTGAATTGATTCAAGGCGGAGAAACTCGTCAGGAATCCGTGTACAATGGCTTACAAGCCTTACCCTCCCATGCCCAACAGGTATTAATTCATGATGGGGCTAGATGTTTGGCAACCCCCCTATTATTTGATCGTTGTGCAAAAGCCTTGCAGACTTGTCAGGGGTTAATTGCAGCCATCGCCGTTAAAGATACTATTAAAATTGTCGATGAGAGCGGCTATATTCAAGATACCCCAGATCGCCGTCAACTGTGGGCGGCTCAGACTCCCCAAGGATTTGAGGTAGAATTATTAAAGCATTGTCATCAGCAAGGACGAACCTTGAACTGGGAAGTAACTGATGATGCCGCCTTGTTTGAAAGATGTCAACTACCTGTCAAAATTGTCGAAGGAGAGGAAACGAATCTCAAAGTAACAACCCCCGTAGATCTCGCCATTGCTGAATTTATTTTGCGTCAACGTTTAAACCTTTAAAACAATGAATAATCCAGCCTTGTCAGTAATTATCCCGATTTATAATGGAGAGGCAGATTTACCCGATTTAATCGAGTGTTTACGTTCACAAACCTATCCCAAAGAACAAGTCGAATATTTATTAGTGGATAATAACAGCAGTGATCAAACAGGTGAAATACTGCAAACCACTGCTGTTGAACTCGCTAACCAAGGAATAAAGCTAACTCCTTTGACGGAGAAAGACATCCAAAGTTCCTATGCGGCGCGGAATCGAGCCATACGTTTTTCCCATCATAGTATTTTAGTCTTTACTGATGCTGATTGTCGCCCGCAATCGGATTGGTTAGAACAACTGGTAAAACCTTTTAGTAATCCTAATATTGGCATCGTTGCCGGGGAATTAGTGGCGTTAGAAGGCAATAGTCTCTTAGAACAATATGCGGACTTAGGCGGCACTTTATCAGCAAAATATCTTTTAGAACATCCTTTTTGTCCCTATGGACAAACGGCCAATCTGGCGATCAAAAAACAAGCTTTTGAAAAAGTCGGGTTATTTCGTCCCTATTTAACCACTGGGGGAGATGCGGATATTTGCTGGCGAATTCAACAACAAACCGACTGGAAGATAGATTTTGCACCTTTGGCCATTGTCCGTCATCGACATCGAGCAACGCTCAAAGAATTTCGCAGTCAATGGCGGCGTTATGGTAGTTCTAACCGCTATCTACATCAGTTATATGGTGTGGATTTGATGAGAGATTTTACGGCTAAAGAGGCTATTTATCGTTTGAGTCGCTGGATTATTAAGGAAATACCGATAGATAGTTTAAAAATGATGCAAGGTCAAGCCAGTTTGGTTCATTTGCTTAAAACTCCCATAGATTTGCTGGGTTTTCAAGCCAGAAGTCAAGGTCAAAAAGAGTCTCTACTTTCAGAAAAAGCTCGAGAAATTGAATGGCTTTAAGATTTGGTTAGACCCGGAAAACAGTCTTGTCTATCCTAAGATATAGTCCAGTTTTTTCTCAATTTCTACCTACCTACTTATTTTTAAACAGAAAAAGAAAAGCTATAATCTACAAGTATAAAGACATTATTAATTATTGACAAGACAAAGGGTTTAAAATATTAAAACCTTCGTCAATGAATTATTATTTATATGAGTTTGGGAGTAAAAACGAAGAACATGGAAAATAAAAAACCAGAATTTGCCTATCAAGATATTTCGGTAATTTCAGTGGTAAGTGAATTACATAATTATTTTCGAGATTTACACTCTTATTATCAAATTGCTAAAGGAAATTTGCTCGGTCGTTTAGAAGCGGCTCAAGAGAAAGCCGAAAACCAACAATTAAAACAGGAACTAGAAGAACTCAATAAAAAAATCGCTTATTTTCACGTTTTGAATAATTCTATTTCTACAGTGGATGTTGTTTTACATACTCCGGATATGATTTCTGAGCTTGCCACTCCATCTAAGGTCTAAATTTTAAAAGCAAGGATGAGGCCGAAATTTCCCAATATAGGGCAAGGAACAGTTGAAAAATATTTAACTAAACTTATTCATACTTAGCTAAACCTTGTGCTATACTAAAAATCTGAGTAAGCTAGTGAGCAAGGAGCGCGTTGTTACTAGGATTTAAAACCGAACTGAAACTAAATAATAAGCAAAGAACTTTGTTAGCCAAGCACGCGGGTGTAGCCCGTCATGCTTATAATTGGGGATTAGGATTAACCAAGCAGATACTTGACCATAATAAGGTAAATCCTGACCAGAAAATCAAGTTTCCTACAGCTATTGATTTACATAAATGGTTAATAGCTTTGGTAAAGCCTAATAATCCTTGGTATTATGAAGTATCAAAGTGTGCCCCTCAGTATGCGCTTCTTGCATTAAGAGATGCTTGGGGAAGATGTTTTAATAAGGTGTCTCAAGCTCCAAGATTTAAAAAGAAAGGAAGAAAAGATAAATTCAGCTTAGATGGGTCGATTAAGGTAGAACATTTTCGCCTAAGAGTACCTGTTATAGGATGGCTTAAAACCTATGAAAGAATGCCCACTGGAATACTGCCTAAATCGGTGACTATTAGCCGTCAAGCCCATAGATGGTTTATAAGTTTGAAAATTGAAACTGAATCTACACAGAGAGCGAAAATTCATGAGGTTGTTGGCGTTGATTTGGGTGTACTTCATTTAGCTACGCTCTCGACGGGTGAAGTTTTTGAAGGAACTAAAAGTTATCGAAGATTTGAAAAGAAACTAGCGCGCTTACAATGGTTAAATCGTCATAAGGTGATTGGCTCTAATAACTGGAGAAAAGCGACTATTAAAATAGCCCTTTTACACAAGAAAATAGCTGACATCCGCAAAGATACGTTACATAAACTTACGACTTATTTAGCTAAGAACCACAGCCGAATAGGGATTGAAGACTTAAATGTGTCTGGAATGTTAGCCAATCATAAGTTAGCCAAAGCTATCTCGGATCAGGGTTTTTATGAGTTTCGTCGTCAACTAGAATATAAAACCCAGCTTTATGGCTCGGAATTAGTCATTATTGAGAGATGGTTTCCCTCTAGTAAAACTTGCTCGGGTTGTGGCCTAGTCAAAGAAAGCTTAAGTCTTATGACAAGAACTTTTAGTTGTGAATGTGGTCTAAAAATAGATCGAGATTTAAACGCCAGTATTAATCTGGCTAAGGCGGTAAGTTCTACTGTCTCTACCTGACGGACTAGATAGTGCCGACACTACTAGGATGAAGCAGGAATAGAACATTAAATCTATTAAGGTAGATTTTCGTCAAGTTTCTAAGAACGGAATGAGGAATTTACTTAGCAACGGGATAGCAAAAAACCCAAAAAAGCTCTGAACCTTTTAAGCCGCTCCCAAGTCTAAACCCCAGACTTACAACAAAGAGGAAAATGCAAACGTGTTGGCTGATGAAGTGGCTAGCACCACCGAGAGAGAATTGGTAGTTCGATGTCAGAGGGGCGATGCGATCGCCTTTCGTCAATTGTATCAACGCTACCAGCAAAAAGTTCGCTCAACTCTGTACCAACTATGCGGGCGAGAGATGTTAGACGATCTCGTCCAAGAAGTGTTTTTAAGAGTATGGAAAGGTCTGCCTAAACTGCGCCAACCCTCATACTTTTCCACCTGGTTATATCGCATTTGTTGGAATGTGGCCGTTGATGGACGGCGACAATTTGCCAAACAAAAAAGAGAAAAAATAGAAACCACCACAGATGAGTCTAACTCATCTCCATGCGAAAACCTCTTTCGTGTTCAAGATACTCCAGATTTAATGCAGTTGCACTACGAAGATTTAGTGGAACGGGGGCTTCAAAGCCTCAGTTTAGAACATCGGGTCGTATTAGTCTTACATGACTTAGAAGACATTTCCCAAAAAGAAATCGCCCAAATTTTAGAACTTCCTGTAGGCACGGTTAAATCTCGGTTACACTATGCTCGCAATGCCATCAAAAAATTTTTGCAGCAAGAAGGGGTATTATTATGACTCGCTTATCTCATGATGACAACGATGATTCATTAGTTCAGTTTTTAAGCCAATATCGACCCGTTCCTCCACCGGCAAGCGTTCAACTAGAAGAGAGGTTAATCAAACGCATTGAAAAAGAACCGATGGACTCAGCCAATTCATTTGATTGGTTTTGGGTTCTTCCTAGTGCGATGACAGCACTTTTGTTAATGGTGGGGGTGAGTTACCGTTGGTTTCGTGCCTCTCCCGACTTAGCAAAGCAACCTGAAAGTATACCCACTAGATATCAAACCCTAGAAACCTTTGTTATCGATAGTTGGGATGGAGCAACCGAAGACAGTTCTTACCTCTCGGGGACAAACAACTCTAATCTCTATTGGCTCAATTTTGCGGATTCCCAACCCGAGACTCAATCATCACATTTAATGACTTATTAATTAAACGGAGATGTTCACTATGTCTATTCGCCAAACCTCAATAGTCGTAGGTTTATTCGCACTTTTTATTGGCACAAGCGTCGTTTTAGCCGAACCCCTCTTTAAAAATAGCTCCCAACCCACCACTAACTCTGAGCAACTTGTCGCCCAAAACCCCGACACCACCCCGCAAGATACTCCCCAAAGAGGTCCAGGTAACCGAAGAGGTCAACGGGGAAATTTTGGGCCGGGTAGACTATTACAACAACTCGGACTAAGCGATCAACAACAGCAAAAACTTGAAGCCATTAAACAAAAATATCAAGGACAACTTCAACCCCTGCGGGAAAACATGAAAACCCTGCGGGAAGACTTAGGAACTCTAATGACAGGAACAGCCTCTAATCAAGAAATTCGCGCTAAACATCAACAATTAGTCGCATCCCGTCAAAAAATGGAAAACATTCGTTTTGAGAGTATGTTAGAAATGCGAGAAATCTTAACACCAGAACAACGAAGCAAATTAGGTCAATTAATGGAACAACGGCGAGAAAATTTTCGGCAACGGTTTACAGAAGGACCCGACGGCGATGAGTAACCGGTTGCGATTAAAATAAGAAACTGGTTGACCATTATAAACAAACTCATTAACCTTGAACAAATTTCTACGACGCACTGTCTTTGTGCCTCTTCTGGTTCTCTCGTTGGGTTTAACGCTTCTGCTGTCCAATTGTGGTAAACAGCAGACCACTACCACAACACAACCCACAAGCGGACAAGCTAACGGCGAGGTTCTTAAACTACTGTTTTGGCAAGCACCCACCATCCTCAATCCTCATTTATCCACAGGATTTAAGGATGCAGAAGCCAGTCGAATTACCCTAGAACCCTTAGCCAGCTACAACCAAAAAGGCGAGTTAATCCCCTTTTTAGCCGCAGAAATTCCCAGCGTAGCCAATGGGGGAATAGCAAAAGATGGTAAGTCGGTAACTTGGAAACTCAAACAAGGTATTAAATGGTCAGATGGAACGCCTTTTACCGCAGAGGATGTGGTCTTTACCTATCAGTTTATTAGTGACCCGAAAGTTGGCTCAACCAATGGCGGAACTTATGACTTAGTAAAAAAAGTAGAAGCCCTAGATGATCATACCGTCAAAGTGACCTTTAAAACCGTCAATCCGGCTTGGTCGCTTCCCTTTGTAGGGTCTGAAGGCATGATTTTACCCGCTCATGTTTATAAAGATTTTTTAGCAGAAAAAGCACGACAAGCCCCGGCTAATTTACTGCCCATCGGCACAGGTCCTTATAAAGTCGTCGAATTTAAGCCTGGGGATGTGGTGATTTATGAACTTAATCCGAATTTTAGAGAAGCCGATAAGTTAGCCTTTAAACGAATTGAACTCAAAGGCGGCGGAGATTCTACTTCTGCGACTCGGGCAGTTTTACAAACTGGTGAAGCCGATTATGCCTATAATGTTCAGGTAGAAGCCCCCGTTTTAAAAGGACTTGAAGCAGGAGGAAAAGGAAAATTAGCCTCAAATTTTGGCTCGTTAAGTGAGCAAATTTTACTCAATCAATCTGATCCTAATAAAGCCACAGCCGACGGAGAAAAATCCAATTGGAAAAATCCTCATCCCTTCTTTTCCGACGAAAAAGTCCGTCAAGCTTTTGCTTTAGCCATTGATCGAGATACTATTGCTCAACAACTTTATGGAATTACAGGAAAGCCTACCAGCAATTTTTTACTCTTACCCCAACAGTATAATTCGGCTAATACTAAATATGAGTTTAATTTAGAAAAAGCAAAAACTTTATTAGATCAGGCGGGATGGAAAGATACGAATGGTAATGGAATCCGCGATAAAAATGGGGTAGAAATGCAGGTGGTTTTTCAAACGACGGTGAATCCTGTGCGTCAGAAAACCCAACAAATTGTCAAGCAGGGACTACAATCTATTGGGGTAGGAGTAGAGTTAAAAAATGTGGATGCAGGGATTTATTTTTCTAGCGACCCAAGTAATAATGATACCCTAGAACATTTTTATGCAGATATGCAAATGTTAGCCACCGGCAATACTAGCCCCGACCCCGGGACTTATATGAAAGATTATATCTGTGATGGCGGCAAAAATATTCCTCAAAAGGCGAATAATTGGTCAGGCAATAATTACTCTCGTTATTGTAATCCAGAATATGATAAGCTCTGGCAACAATCTAATCAGGAATTAAATCCCGAAAAACGAAAAGAGTTATTTATTAAAATGAATGATATTTTGATTAATAATAACATCCTTATTCCTCTGATTCATCGGGCTGATGTGGCGGCGATTAGTAATAAGTTACAAGGATTTGAATTAACCCCTTGGGATAGAAATACTTGGAATATTAAAGATTGGAAACTTAGCAATCAATAAGGGTATTGTTAAGTACCTGGACATCAATAAAGCACCTCTATGTGTTTTGAAATGTAAAAACCTCCTTAAGTGTCCTGGCTTTTGCCTAATCTGAGCGTTTAAGCTGGTGATCAGTTAATGATTATTGATGTTATTTTATTATTATGGATGTATTTTAAGGGTCTGGAAAGGATAAGCCCTTTTTTCAGTCCGAAAATATTACTCGCGTCTGGTTAGGGGAAAACTTTAGCTAGATTGGGGTGCGGAACTCGTTCCGCACTGCGACCTCGTCTCCTACTCCCTAAAAACCCAAGTGGTTTTATCTTAAGATGTAGTAAGCTAATCCATTTAATTAAAGAATGCTCCTTACTGATGCTCTGCTGCTAGATTACAAACGCTGTCAACGTCGTGCATTTCTCAATCGTTATGGAGACCCAAGTCAACAAGACCCTGAGCGAGATTTTTTTATCAAACTCCGACAAGAAAGTCAAAATCACATCGCCAAGGTTTTATCCGAATTGTACCCCCATGCTCAACGGCTTCCAGATATCTTTCCCTGGAAAGAAAGAGCCGAAGCGACAGAAACATTGATGGCACAAGGGGTTGAGTGCATACACAAGGGAGTGTTATTTCACGAAACCCAAGATTTTCTCACACAAGAAACTATCACGCTGGTGGGAAAGCCGCATTTACTCGTTAAGAGCATCGGACAGTCAAAATTTGGCAATTGGATGTATATCCCCATTAGTATTCAATTAGGCCGTCGCCCTAAACCCGAATATAAAATTTTAGCCGCCTATTATGCTTATTTACTAGACTTTATTCAAGGAACTTTACCCCCCAATGCCCAACTGATTTTACGTCCTCTCAAAACTTACGAGGTGGAGTTGGAAATTTGGATGCCAAAAGTGCTTGATGCCATCACAGAGTGCCTACAAATGTTGCACCAACGTCAAGAACCTGAAGTCTTTATCTCCCGTCAACGCTGTAGTTTATGTCATTGGTATACCCATTGTTATACTCTTGCTCAATCTCAGCAACATTTATCCCTTGTGCCGGGGGTGACTCCTAGCCGCTATGAATCTTTACAAACCCTCGGCGTAGACTCAGTCGCCTCTCTAGCTAACACTTCTGTGCTTCATGTCGGTGAATTAATTGGCTTAGAGGTAGCCACTCAATTACAACAACAAGCTCAATCTATACTCGAAAATCGAGCCATTCGTCGAGCCAATTCTCCTCCCAATAAGCAAATCATTATTCCTACTGCTTCTATTGAACTTTATTTTGATATTGAAGCCGAACCCGAGCTAAATGTCGATTATTTATTAGGTATTTTGCTCGTTAATCGTCAAGAAAATACTCAGCAGTTTTATCCCTTTTTAGCCGAACAACCCGAAGAGGAAAAATCGATCTGGTTAAGTTTTGTAACCTTTATGAATCATTATCCAGAAGCCCCTATTTTTCACTATTCGGAATATGAAGTAGAAACAATCAAGCGATTAGCCAATTTATATGGAACTCCTCAAAAACAACTAGAAAATTTACTCTCTCGTTGTACTGATCTGCATAAACAAGTCATCAACTCTGTGACCTTCCCTGTAGAAAGCTATTCTTTAAAATCCTTAGCTAACTGGCTAGGGTTTCAATGGCGAGATGCCGGGATAAGCGGGGATCAATGTGTTTGCTGGTATGATCAATGGTTAACCACAGGTGATCGCAGTTTATTAGATGCAATTTTACGTTACAATGAAGATGACTGTTGGGCGACTTTTCATCTCAAAAACTGGTTAGTTCAATTTTTATTAAATCCCCTCTCATCTGAATTAACCTAATCTTAACCTTATCGCTTAGTAATAATTACTTTACCAAGTTGTTTTAAAGTTTTAAGTTGTACAAAGATTTCTAACAATCTCTACTCCTGTACCCGTAATTACCAATACAAAAGAAAAAATAATGCTAACGTAAAGATTAAAGAAGGGCACACAAGATTTAAGGGAAATAAGTCAAGGTGCATTTCTCTCCTCCCACAGACTGAAGGTGACTATTATGATGCTGCCCATATTTCCACTTTTGTTATTAATAACGTCTATAGGAAGCGTTGTTTGGTATCAAAAAACTGATAATGATATTTTTGGGGCCTTAGCCGTAACTTGTGCCGCCGTTTGTCTAATTTGGGGATTAGTGATTGCCCATTGGTCAATACATTTACTGGGTTTGCTAGTCTTACTGAAATTCAGACCGCCAATTCTCGAGTGGGTGCAAATCAAAAATGATTAAGACTCAGAATTTTTGCTCAATTATAAGAAAAAAATCTTAAATCGGGTGGTTATTGCTCACCCGATCAGCTTTTGCCCCTTTTTAAGCTCGATAGCATTCCAAGGCTTCTTTAAGAGGAATAGGGACAGCAGTGGGCACAGTTTTTTCTTCTTCTCGCCGCATACAAGCCGCTTGTTGTTCTCCTTTAGCCACTAACTCTTCCCCTTCGTCTCTAATGCGCCAGTATTCAAATAACATCGTAATTCGGTTTTGAAGCAATTCTTTAAGACGCATCCGAATAACCACTTGATCAAAAGCGAACAATTCAGAATAATACTCACAAGAGACACGAACCGTCACCAAAGCAAGACCTTGAGAAAGTTCTTTAATAATTTCTGGGGCATGATCTTTAAGAAACATTTCTCGGCAACGGCCTTGCCAACGCACATAATTAGCATAATAAACATTCCCCACCAAATTAGTTTCTTCAAAGCTAACAATATGTAAGTATTCGTAGGCTTTCATCATCGTTTTTTAAATTATGAATAAATGAACCTAAATAAAGATAAAATATTTTCGTAGGGTGTGTTAGCCAAGCATAACGCCGCTAAAAACCGCTTTTATTATCCCTTTTTGCCAGAAAAAATTGGCTCTCCCGTACTTGTGATGATAAGAAAAGCTTATAAATTGTCGAATTGTAGGGTGGGTTAGGTGCGGGGATAATTTTTATAAGAAACGGATAATTTTTGATCCGCTCCGTAACCCACCACTGTGGATTTTGTATCAATATAAAGATTTTTCCCCACGATGCCGAAAGAGCCGAAATTCAAGTCTAAGTACCTGGACAAAATTAAAGTTAACTGTGTGATCACCGGATCTGGGAACAGGGAACAGGGAACAGGGAACAGGGAACAGGGAACAGGTAAGACTTTCACTGTTTTTACATTTCTTAACATAAAGCGCTTTATTTATGTCCAGGTACTTAATTAAAATTTAACTGTTAACAGTTTCAGGTTTAGTTGGGGGAAAACGATGATAATACAAAGCAATCAACATAGGAATTAAAACCATGAAATTATAAAACAGATGGAGTTCTAAACGAGGAAACCAAATTTGTCCAATACTCATAGGCACAGGAGAATTAAACAAATTTTGATGAGTGATGGCTTGACCTAACAATAAAGCGTGTTCAAAATGATGATAAAACTGAAGTCCGAAAGCAATATCCCACCAAATAAGGGCATTTCCTACCATAGAAGGCCGTAACAGCGCTAAACCCAACAGCATAAAAAGGGCATGGCCATAATGTAGCCATTCGGTCTTCATCAGCCAAGGTTGCCATAAACCCAGTAAACCCATACAGTCAGGTCTTTTCCATCCTAAAACCCACAATTGAAAAGCCTGACAAATATGTTCGGAAAAGTGAAGAATAATCACCAACATAAAGACTTGCATGGCCCGTTTATACCAACGCCCATTTAAGGTGTAAATCAGAGAATGATAACAGGATAAAAGAATTCTCCAGGGTAAAAATGAATTTTTTCTGTTTTTTTTGCTTGAGATAGTCATGGTTAGTAATCTCCTAATTTAATTAAAAAATTAAAAGTTTAATGATAGTTCTATCGGGGTTGAAAATGCCGGTTCAAGTTGATTAAAAGCCTCATTTTTCCGGTCTTGGTGGTTGACTAAAATCGCAAAAATACAGGGGTTTTCCTGCTGTTGAACCGAAATCACAAAAGTAGCGATCATCATTTCCCCCGACTCCAACCACACCCCATCAGCACGAGTTTGACTCAACATCAAGGGAGCATTCAGCATTGCCCCGGCTTTTTTTAAACACTCATAAGCCGCCCAAACCCTTAAAGCGGCAACATCTAAACTCTCTCCAGTAGAAGCCGCAAGGGCCGAGGCCAGAGCAAATTTAGAGGTACCCAACAAATCACTCCAAGTCTCTGTAGTTCTAGAGATCACCGTTTCTACATCACAGGCCACCGCACCTGAACCCGCCACCGCCAAGGTGAGATTGCCGGCATGGGCGACCGAAACTGAGGTTTTTTGATTAACTTCCGGTTTTCCATCAGGACGACGGGTAATAATCACTCCTTTTGAGGTTAAAGCTTGAAGAGAACGATCACTCCTGATGCGTCGATCTACGGTTTCATCTTGATCCACAAGTATACGCAGATCAGCAGAGGGTAAAACCTCCTTAATCTTACGTTCTAGATAGGGAGAGAGTAAATTAGCAACCCAGGCAATTTGAGAGTCTCGATGCTGCACAATTTCTAGGGTTAACCCTTCCCAGTGTTCTAAGACCATACCATCAGGGGTAAGCACATCGAGATCATAGATAAATCTATCTCCGATGCGCTGTCTTTCCTGGGCGGCTACGATCAGTGTCTCAACGCTTGGGAAAGCATAAATGATTAATTTTTCAATCCCCACAGGTAAAAGGGTGGCATGGGGAACACAAGCTTGTAAAGCATGAATAACTGCATCTTTTGCCCCTGGATCGCCTAAAATTAGGTCTTGGGGAAGATAGCGGCTAAACCAACTCTCTTGGTGGCGGCTAAGAGTGGCGATACATTCGGTGGCGCGTAAATGCTGGTATTGTTGTAGTCGTTGAAAACGGCCTTGATGAAAGAGGATTTGTCCGTAGAGGTGTTGTTGGGGGTTGAGTGGGGTTGAGTTTTGTCGGCACTCTGTAGCAGATAGATGATTTGTCGGTTTTTGTCGGACATGGTGAGAGGATACATGATAGATAGCCCGGAAGTGATCGATGCTAAATTGAGTTTGTTCGCTACGGAGGGCCATTTCAATTTGTCCGTTTTCGGTTCGTTGTGCCGCAATGCGGATTTTTAAAGGTTGGTCCTCACAGATGATGGGACGGTTAAATCGAACTTTTTCAAAGGTGATTTGATCCCCGCTATCCCCCGGCCAGGAGGATATTAAAGCTGTAGCGACTTGCGCCATTGCTTCTAGTCCCATCACTCCCGGAAAGATCCGTTCTCCTTGATAGATATGATCGTTGAGATAGGGGTCTGTCTGGGGAGAAAGTTCTACATCGACGATTAATTCTATCCCTGGATAATAGACTTTTGGCTGTTCTAAGAACCGCAGCAAGGGTAATGGCGGCTGTTCTATTTTTAGGGTTGGAGGAGTGCCAAAACGTCCGGTTACCACCACTGAAGGAGTCGGTAAGCGATGATTGAGTAAGCGGCGTAAGATAGAAATCCCCGTATCAGGGGGAATCGGCGTAATTCCCTGCTGTATGAGGCTCTCTATACGTCCCAAACGCTGTCCCATCCCGACTCCTGACCACACCGACCAATCCAGATTTAAACAGCGACAATGGGGATAGTGATGCTGAAATTCTTCTAAATCACGACCTAGCCATTCATTGGCTAAAGCATAATCGGCTTCTCCAGGGAGTCCCGTCCGTGCAATGATCGACCCAAAGGTAATTAATACTTTCAGATGATCAGCATTAATCGCGGCGAGTAGGTTTTGCAGTCCGACTACCTTGGGGGCTACCGTGCATAAAACATCATTTTTGTCAAGATGTTTGATCAATTTAGGATGATTGACCCCGGCAGCGTGAATCAGGGCGGTAATGGTTCCCAACTGGGATTCTATTTGACTAACAGCCGCCTTAATCCCTTGAGGATCGGTAACATCCACAGAAAGATACATCACGGGAATACCCAAAGCCTTGATCCGAGAAAGATTTTGCTCAAGTTCTGGATCAGTGTCGGGTTGGGAACGTCCCAGTAACGCTAAACGAACCCCGCGATCACTAGCCAGGGATAAAGCACATTCGGCGGCAATGCCTTTCCCCCCACCAGTGACTAATAAAACATCTTTGCAGTCAAGGGAGATAGTCTCAGGATGGTCCTCGAGGGATAATAACCGCAAAACCGGTGATCGTCTGTTGCCTTGTGGATCATAATAAGCTTCACAGTAGCCACGCCCTAAAGCCGCTTCCGAGGTGATCCATTGAGCCGCTTGACGAGGGTCCACCTCCACCGGCACATCCACCACACAAGTGGTTATTTGAGGATTTTCTAAAAAGAAAGTTTTCGCAAAAGAGGCAGCCCCACCGCCATGTTGTACCAAAACCAATTTGCCCTCGAGATTTGATGAGTGCAGCAGCTTTTTGCATCCTTCTAATAACAGATCCATGTCAGAAAAGTTCCGCTTAGGCCCAAGACAAACCACAACCCCAGAACCTTCGCAGAGATTAAAGGCTTGTTGCAAGGATGCAATTAAAGGGTCGTCAGTGGGAGCGATAATTTGCCAATTAGAGGAGAGAGAATGATCTTTTAGCTGATGATTGAGAGGAGTATCCACCCATTCAACGCTAAAGATTCTAATCCAAGCCTCAACCCCTGTGGGAATCTCTTCAACCTTGGAGACATCCCCGATACTGGCGAGATTTTCTAAGGCTTGAGCAATTTCAGCGAGGGTTGCATCGGCATAGTCAGTAGGAGAAACCGGCGGAGATAGCCCTAAATGACGAGCCGCTTGAGCAACTAATTGACCTACTGTAATAGAATTCAAGTGTAAATCACTCAGGAGCCGGTGATCGTCTCTAATGGCTTCTAGAGGGAGTTCGGTTTTGTCTGCTACTAACTGACGTATGCACTCAAGGGGTGACACAGTTGCAGAAATCTTTTGCTTCTCTGTTTGCTCAGGAGAGGGGTTGGGAGAAACAACGGTCTTTTCGCTCAAAGAGGGGGCTAACTCACAAGGATTGAGCAAAAATTTCGGCTGCCAGTGGAGGTTAAACGGACGGGTAAAACGGTCCTCAAACAGGGCACGATGATTAATGGGAATTCCCATCACAAAAGCCGCCGCCACCGCTTTTAATAAGCCTTTA
The DNA here is from genome assembly GCF_000147335.1 of Gloeothece verrucosa PCC 7822. NCBI lineage: Bacteria > Bacillati > Cyanobacteriota > Cyanophyceae > Chroococcales > Aphanothecaceae > Gloeothece > Gloeothece verrucosa. The sequence goes on along the minus strand of NC_014501.1, from coordinate 340,825 downwards.
AGAGACTTAGCGCCGGCATCTAGGGCCATGACGGGAACAGAAAGAAAATCCCCGATCAAGCCGCTTAAAATCTCTCCGGAACCCACTTCAATGAATAAATCTACCTCTTTGGCGGCTAAGGTAGCGGCATCAATAAAACGCACTGGCGCGGTAATTTGTTCAACCAACAGCGAACGCAAATCTTGATGAGTGGAGAGAAAAGAAGCGGTAACCGTAGAGATAACCGGTTTTTGCAGAGGAGAAATTTCTATTGTGGCTAAATACTCCTTCAGGGGTTGAATAGCCCCAGAAACTAAGGGAGAATGGAAAGCATGAGAGACAGGCAATTTAACTGTTTTAATCCCTTTAACCTTGGCTTTCTCAAGCACATCATTAACCCCTAATACCTCTCCTGAGATAACCGTTTGAGAAGGAGAATTTAAACTAGCTATCACCACAACCCGGCCATTGAGCAACTGTCTGACGGCCTGTTCTGGGGCGGCTATGCTGGCCATCATCCCTGTGGGGTTTTCTGCCATCGCTTGACCCCGAACTCGAGCCAAATTAATCACAGAAGTTGCATTGAGTGCCCCTGCCCAGTGTAACGCGCTCAGTTCCCCTAAACTATGACCGACCGCTATTGAGGCAGTGATTCCCAAATGTTCTAACACTTGCAACCCCACCACCGCCGAGGTAATAATAGCAGGTTGGGCAATTACAGTGGATTTTAGGTCTTTTTCTCGAGGCAAGTTCGCTTGAGTGTAGATCTCTTTTAGCCAGGGAAAACGACGTTCCCATGCTCCACCATTGAGGTACACTGGGGCGGCTTGTCCAGGAAACAGGAAACCCACTCGAGGAGTTTTATGGGCAGTACCGAGAAAAACATCGCAACAATTAACTCTCAAGTCAGGACATAAATTGATCCCCCCAACCCCTCTTGATAAGGGGGGCAATTGCTCAAGTGAGCTTATTTTTTCTAAGTGATCGGTTAATTCCTGCGGGTTACTGGCGATCATTGCCGCTCGTAAGGGTAAACTCGGATCAAGGGTTTTGGCCAATTGTGCCGCTAAGTCTCCCACTTCGGCATGAGATAATTGAGGCGCAATGGTTAATAAGTGTCTAACTTGTTCTTGAAGTTGCTCAAGGGTTTGTGCTGATAACAAGAGCAATTCTGCATCTTGAGGAGCCGCTATCAGTTGACTTTCCCTAGGCGTGACTCGAGTTCGGGGCACACTGGCTAACCCTTCTAAAACAATATGAGTGTTAATGCCGCCAAACCCCATAGCACTGACTCCCGCCCGTAAGGGTTGAGAACTTGGCCACAGTTGACCTTCCTGAAGCGTTTTTACAGCAGGATTTTCAGTTAATAACGGATGTGGAATTTGAGAGCCGCTTGTTGGGGGGATCATTTGACTGTGCAATGCCAAAGTGGCTTTAATGAGTCCGGCGATACCGGCGGCGGCTTTAGTATGTCCGATGTTTGCTTTAATTGAACCGACTACCGCCGGTAAAACAGCATTCCTCTTGCGAATTTGGCTGAGAACTTGTAATTCTGTCGCGTCTCCTACGGCAGTTCCCGTACCATGTCCTTCAAAATAGGCAACGGTATCTGCCCCAAAACCGGCTTTATGGTAAGCGCGTTGCAGGGCTAATAATTGTCCGTCGACTTCAGGTCGAGTAATACCCCCGTGACCATCGGAAGAGATGCCCCAACCTCGAATTAAACTATAAATGCGGCAATTTTGGGCTAAAGCATCCTCATATCTCATCAATACCATAAAGCCGCAGCCTTCACCCGGGATAAACCCTTCAGACTTAGCATCATAAACCCGCATTTCTTGTTGGGCTAAGGCCCCGGCTTTAGCAAACCCCACTAATTCAAAGGGATCTAAACTGAGGTCTACTCCTCCGGCTAAAGCGACATCCAGGTCCCCAACACTCAGGGCAGAACAAGCATTAGCCACTGCTAATAAAGAAGAACTACAGGCCCCATCAAGCACATAACCGCCGCCTTTTAAATCAAAATAATTACAGATCCGTCCAGCAATGGTATTAGATAAATTTCCCGCCAAAGATTCTGCACCAATTTCTGAAAAAGGCTCTTTATATTTAATTTCTAAATCTCTCAAAAAATCCTGACGTTCTTGAGCGGATAAACCCTGTTTGAGCAGTTGTGCTTCTACGACACGACGGACATAAGGCCAACGCAGACGGAGAGTATTAGCCCGAGAAAATTCTCCCGTTAAGGTATTCCCTAATAAAACCCCTGTGGTTTCTTTGGGTAAATTTTTTCCCTCGACAAAACCCGCATCAGCTAAAGCGCGATCGGCTATATCTAAAGCTAACCAATGAACCAGATCAGCCGCCCGAAAAGTCTCACCCACTACCTTAAATTTAAGCCGATCAAATTCATAGCCTTCAAGGACAGCCGCTTGGCTCGAATAAATGGTATCAGCACTAGAACGATCACTATTAAAATAATCCTCTAACGATAATCTAATCTTAGGAATTTGTCTAAAAGCGCGACGTTGAGACAGAACATTTTCCCATAACTCTTGAGGGGAGCGCGCATCAGGATACAAACAAGCCATCCCCACAATAGCAATAACAGTAGAAGCTTGGGAAGTATTAACTAACATCATTGATCATCCCCTTATCTCATCTGCGTTTATCTGCGGACAATAACCATTAAATTTTGCTCGGAGCCGGCATTAAAACGGATTGACTAACTCGACTCATTACCCCTTGAAGTGCTAAAATAACCCCTCTTAAAACACAAATGATTGTTAAGCCAAAAAACATCCCAAAAACGATATGAAAATACATCAATAATCCATAAGCTGCCGCAACAGAAACCCCAAAAATAAATTGATCAAGTGGTTTAGCGGGGGTGGTGCCGGGATCAGTCACCATATAGAAAGTAAACAGCACAAAAGCCACACCAGTCATCGGTAATAAAGCGGCTATTAAAGGAGTGTGAAAAATAGAACTTCTGAAGAGAGCTTGAATAAAGAAACCTCCTACCCAACCAGCAATTAAAGGTAATTTTTGAGTAAATTTAGCATTAAGAAAGGTTCCAGATATAACAATAATTGCTGGTAAAATCCAATCTGCCCAACCCGAAAGATTTTCAGTAAATTGATAAGGGGGAGCAATTCCTACCCAAGGAAATAACAATAAGGTAACTGAAATTCCAAAATTAGAAGGATTTAAAAAGTGGCGTTTTCCTTGACCCATAGTAACGCGAAAAAGGGCTTTTGAACCAATGGCAACCGCAACCGCAAAAGCAATGGGTAATAGTTGTTCATTGGCATAAAGTAACATAGCAATAGCTAAAGAAGTAATATGAGCCGAGAGAATAAAATCCACAAATTGCCCAAAATTTCCCCAGAAAAGAGGTTGACGTTTATTGACCCAAGCATCAACAGTTTCTAGGAGAAGTTCGACAGAGTAACCGGTTGCTAAGGCGACTAACGGTTGTGCCCAAGATTGCTCAAATCCTAATACAGTATGACCGAGGATATTAAGACAGGTAATAGCAATAGCAAAGCGGCGAAGTCCAGCCAAGCGAGTTGCTTGATAGGAAGTAGATTGTGTCATAACGATGGAAAGGGTATAACAAACTGTAGAGGATATTAAGAAATTAGCTTTAAAGAATAGGCTGGATTAAGGTTATGTTGAGCTAAGAATGGATAGTTCGTCTTAATCCAACCTATAAAGTAGGAACTAGGTTGGGAAATGAATTATTTAAGCTTAGAACCTTTGCGTTTGAAGAAAGTCCCAAACCCTAAAGCGGCGGCTGAACCGAGAATTGTCAAGGGTTCGGGGGTAGCGGCTACTCTGGTGGAATGACCATAAGGACTCCCGTCTGCTTTAGTGTGTCCAGCAGGTCCAGGGAAGAAATCACCAGGATGACAGAATTGACCTTTAGGAATATGACAATTGACTTCTCCATTTCCAAGTTCGCCCCGTACTACTTGATCATCACGAGAGACATTATGAGACCAATCTGCCCCCGAATTGATAAGTCGAAGAGAATTGGAAACGGTCAATTCTAAATTGCTATTTACCGCCTTGAAGACCGCATCAAAATTAACTGTAAAATCAGAGGTAAATCTTCCATCATTATCCTGACTATCATCAAAAGTTTGATGGCCATACCATGAGATAGCGTTATGAGTAATAGTCATTGTTCCTGCTGACACTTTATCTTTTGAGAGATTAATAAAGACATTAAACAATTGACCATCAATCTTTACTGATTTTTCGCTTTTGAGAGAGAGCAGGGTTATTTCGAGGGGAATTGTCACAGATGTTCTTTCTAAAATTCCATCGTTATTATCATCAAAAATAGCATCCTCTACACGCTTGATTTTGGTATCTGTCTTACCTGGCCCGACAGTGTTACCTATCAAGTCTACTAAACCAATCTTGTATGACTTCCCATCTACCTCAACCGTACCGAAATCGTATTTAGTCCCGCCACTGAAAGTATGAAGATAATCAGTCCCTTTATTAATATTGGCGGCTTTGGCAGAATTGGGAATTCCTAAAAATGCTATAGCACTTAATCCGAGAGCGCTTAAAATGCCTAACTTATTGGGCATTAAATAATTCATTTTTTTTGCTCCTAAATAGTTAACAACATACAAAGTATAAAAGCTCACTAGCTTGCACTTTTTTTTAAAGTTATGACTAGAGACATTACTAAATACTATACAACAAATTACTAAATTTGAATTGTTTTTTATTATTTTTTAACATTATTAATATTTTCCTGAAACTGATCTTTAATTAATGATATTTAAGACCGATTTTTGTACAAGAATTAACCCACTTAAGAAAAGGGGCTAATACCACTGCTTAATCAGCTAATTACTCTTTTGAAAGAGCCGCTTTATTTCCCGTTTCCGAACGAGGCAAACCCCCCCTAAAACGGAGCGGCTACATTTTCCCCACTCCTAAGCGAGGTACCACTCAATCCGAGAGCGGCTAAAACACCTAGTGGGCATTAAAGAAATCATGGTTTATACTCCTAAATAGTTAACAACATACAATTTGTAAGCTCCCTTTTGGGGGCTTTTTTTCTAGCCGAGACTAGAAGCGGTTTTTGCCATCTCACCCAGTTGCAGCGTATGCCATCCCGGTGATAACAACAAACTTGAGGTATGAAGATTTCCTGAGTGATCGCGCCACTGCACTTTCACTGTTAATTGAGTATTTTTACTCAGCTTCCCTAAGCCAAAATGCAACTCAGGACTTCTCGCACCAGAATGTCCATTTCCCCCATCAACTTGAGCGACTAATTGTCGTCCATCCGGCAAATAAACTGTCGCCGTCGCACCAATAGCAGGAGACACCGTTCGTAAAAGCTTTAACCCTAAAAAGGCTCCCGCATTCTGACTATCATTGCGATAAAAATAGGAGCTATCCCATTGATTAGCAATGGCAAAATCTAAATCTCCATCGCCATCGACATCGGCTGTAGCAATGCCGCGAGTGACAAAAGGATCATCTAACCCTAGGGCCACAGCAAAATCATAATAGCGCCCATCTTTCCCCCGCACAAAGAAAGGATTATGCTGGTGTCCGCTTAAATCATCTCCGTCTTTAAACTCAAACCAACTCCCAGGCCATTTCAACAATTGGTCATTTCCTAGGGCCAATTCATGCAACTCGGGCCATCGGTTCACCGTTCCTTGACGAAAACCGGTCGCCTGTAGGGCTTCTAATTCCCCATCATTATCAAAATCGCCAAACTTAGTCTCCCATCCCCAACCACTGCGAGAAACCCCTAAAGGCTCACTACGGTCAACATAAGGAGCAATTCCTTTTTGCATCAGTTCCACCTTACCGGTACTGGTAAAGAGAAAATGACTCTCTTCTAAGGCATACTCAGCCGCTATGTTACTGACATAGATATCCAGCAACCCATCATGATTCACATCGCCGAAGTCTACCCCCATGCCTTTAAAAGAATCATGCCCCAATACCTTAGAATTCGGAGTCGTTAAGCCTTTTTGCCCCTCTAACAGAGCAAATTGAAGCTTTCCGGCAGTTGAACGATTATGTAATAGGCGATCAGGTCCAAAATCATTGGCAAAATAAATCTCAGGCAATAGATCCCCATCGAGATCAGCCGCTCCTACTGCCAAGGTCCACCCCTGAGCAATTTTATCCTCTAAGACTCCTTTTGCCTCCTGATACTGTACCGTTGGCTTATCTCCAGATGTGGCTCCACTCCAGAGGAAAAGGCGATTTGTTCCCCCATTAAACGCCCGAGTCATAGAATCCTGCATTTGCTCTATTCCAGTGCCATTGACGTTTAAAATGGCGGCGTTGTCTTGAAAATAATTGCCCACAATCAGATCGTGATGTCCATCTCCATCTAAGTCCGCAAAAGTCGCCGCATCCGTGTACCACTTTTCCCCAGTGTCAACGATTTCCTGTGCAATATAATCGCCGATTTTACCCGTTTTCGACTGTAAAAAGGCGACCGGAGTGCGTCCCCAGTAATACACCAACAGATCCATTGCTCCATCTTCGTTTAAATCCCCAGGTAAACAGCCCATAGGAGCCATTGTATTAGGATCATAAGGCAGACTATGGACTTCTAAGGGAAAGGCTTGATAACGCTTAGCGGTACCCGGTACCGGAGCAACAATAACCCGATCAATGCGAGTATCCACATAACAGCTATCATTAGGCAATCCATCGCCATCAAGATCATTTAAGGCAATGGAAGCTCCGACGGCTGAAATCCAGCCTGAGTGACGCTCTAAACTCGGATGAACTGAGCGTTCTCTCTGATAAGAATATCCCGTCAATTCTGGCAAGCGAAGACGGGTAAATTGAAATCGAGCCGCGATCGCTTCGGTTTCTGTGGCCGATAGACTCGGCATCCGACTCAAGAAAAATAAACTGATGATAATAGTGATAGCGACTAATTTTTTTAGGGACTGTCTCCAGATACTTACTAAAATACTCATCAAAACACCTATGTTATTGCAAAATGATTTTGGATGCGTTGCCGCCAAATTTCGTAGGCGGGAGTGGTTGCTTGACTCGATAACCCAATTAAGGATAAGTCTGTAATGGTTGCGGCTGGTTCGGCAGACATTCCACATAATACCTGACAACACATTTCGGTATTTTCTGTCATGTTGCCGGCTCTGATGCGAGTTTTAGCCGCAAAGGCTGCCCCTTGAGCGATTTGAGGTAAATAGGCTGCCGCTAGTCTTCTTAACTGTTCTATGGAAGCGCGATCTACTCCCCCGGCATAAGTGCAAGCTAACCCCACACCACTCCAGAGATCGGCCCGTCTATAAGGCGGAAATTGCTGGATTTTTTGGGCTATACGGGCAACATCTGCTCCTTGGACAAACCATAAACTGCGCCCTAACCCTTGATCGAAAACCTTTAAGGCATAACTCCAAGCCGATAGTTCTGAGGGAAAGGCAAGAGTTTCAATATACTTGCGCCCTTGGAAGTATCCCTGATGAAAGCCATATCCATCAATAGCTAACCAACCCAATAGGGGATCCGGAAATTGCCCGACTGATGCACCACAAGAGAGTTGATGCAAATAGGGTTTTAATCTCCATTGCAGTCTTGCTAACCCCCACCCTGCCCCGACATAGCTCATGTAAATATAAGGGTTTCCTGGGCCGCCGACAAACTCAAGAAAGCGATCCCCCCTCCAAGGTGTTAATTGATCGAGTAGGAATAATGCCATTGCCGCCCCTTCAAAGGCAAATCCTGCTAATTCAGCTTCGCTCGCTTTTAGTTTGCCCAGAAAAATTTCAGGATTTTCATCGTTGATAACCGCTTGATATCCCTCTACAAAAGTACAGCCAATTGTTTCTAAATGCTCTTGAATTTCGGCAACACTGGCGTAAAATCCGCGCCGCTTAAAGGTTGCTTCTTCTGGGGAGAGACTAAATAACTGTTTCCTTAACCACTCCCAAGGATGCCTGAGAGTTGTTTCAATTAATCTTTTAGAGTCGGCATTTCTAAAACTGAAAAGATTTAACCGACCCCTATTTCTGGGTTTGATTAGCATTTTTCACTCGCTATAGTTTATACTAAAATTGAAATATTTTTTAAGCTCTTTTTTCCAGATTTTTTTAGGGCTGCTCATCAGGTTTTTGATTACCGACTAGCATAAATTATCCATGTTAGATTTACTGTAAGCTTTATTGTTCAACTTGAATATTGTAATATTTCTTTACCTTTTCTTTAACCTCGAGCAATATAAAAACATAAAAATCTCGGCGAAAAATTTAACTATTTTTTCAATTTTTGCAGAAAATTATCAATAATTTACTCTAAAAAGGCAAGCTTTTGCTCAAATTGTAATTTTTCTTAGCAAAATTCTGTACAGGCAGCGATATTTGTTACATCGTTTTAAAATTATGCCGAACCAATCATACTTGTGTGATGTTTATGTATGTAGAAGTTAATATTTTTGAAAACGTTACAAAACTTCAATTTCAAGCCGCTTGCTTTTTCTCAATGCTTTTGATATGGATAAAAAGAAAGCAGAAAGTTGTGTTTGCCCTGACCATTTCTCAAACAAGCAAAATTTTATTTCACAGTTATTAAAAATCTAAAAAAGAATATGGTGGAAACATCATTTGTCAAAACAAAGATATCTCGCTCAAGAGTATTCAGGATAAGTATAGTAGCGGTCGTAGCTTCATCAGCCATTACCCTTGCCATTGTCTACCATCGGTCATTGCTGGGCACCTCAAAGCCAGTCCCCTCAACCGCCACAGAGATAAAACTGGCCACCCCAGATCAGGCCGTGGCGGCTTTAGGACGTTTAGAACCTCAAGGAGAAGTGATTAATTTGTCGGCCCCGGCTTTTAATGAAGGCACTAGAGTGGACCAACTGTTAGTAAAAATGGGGGATCAGGTAAAAGCCAAACAAATTATTGCCATACTCGATAACCGAGATCGCCTAGAAGCGGCTCTAAGGAAAGCTAAAAGTCAGGTGAAGGTTGCCCAAGCCAATCTAGCTAAAATTAAAGCCGGAGCCAAAATAGGAGCTATTAACGCCCAAAAAGCCACCATAGAACGCATCCAAGCCGAACTAGAAGGACAAATGAATAGCCAACAGGCCACTGTAGAACAGATAGCGGCAGAACTCAACAATGCTCAAACCGAATGCGGACGTTATCAAAGTCTTTATGGAGATGGGGCTATCTCGGCCTCAGATCGGGATAATATGTGTGTTAAAGAAGCATCTTTGCAAGAACAGTTAGCCAGTGCCCAAGCCAACCGTGATCGCACAAAAGCCACTCTCAACCAACAGTTAGCCGAAGCTAAAGCCAGTTTAGCAGAAATCGCAGAAGTTCGACCGGTGGATGTAGCCATAGCACAAGCTCAATTAGAAGATGCCATAGCCGCCGAAAAAGAAGCACAAGCTAACTTAGACTTAGCTTATGTGCGTAGTCCTCAAGCCGGACAGGTCCTCAAAATTCATACTTATGCAGGAGAAAGGGTAGGAGACAAAGGCATTGTCGAACTGGGAAATACCGCTCAGATGTATGCTATAGCAGAAGTTTATGAAACCGATATTAGCCAAGTTCATATTGGACAACGCAGCCAAATTACAGGCGCAGGGTTTAAAGGAAAATTGTTAGGAACAGTGGATGAAGTGGGCTTACAAATTGGGAAAAAAGATGTCTTAGGAACTGATCCGGCGGCTGATGCCGATGCGCGAGTGGTAGAAGTAAAAATTCGCCTTGATCCGGCCTCGAGTCAACAAGTGAAAGGATTAACTAATTTACAGATCAATGTGGTCATTGATACCTCATCCTCAAAACCCCTTTAAACAAATGATCATTCTTAAACTTCCCTTGGCTTGGTTACAACTCAAACATGAAAAAATCCGCTTGTTGGTAGCGATCGCGGGAATTAGTTTTGCGGTTGTGTTAATTTTTATGCAACTGGGTTTTCAAGCCGCTTTATTTGATAGTGCTGTTCATTTACACAACAGTTTACGAGGAGATATCTTTTTACTCAGCACTCGTTCTACTTCCTTAATTGGCATGAAAAGCTTTTCAGAGCGCAGATTATATCAAGCATTAGCTTTGCCGGAGGTAGAATTTGTTACCCCCATTTATTTAGGCTTTGCTCAATTTCAAAATCCTTTTAATCCGAGTTATTGGCGCAATATTCATGTCATTGGTTTTGAGATTCAATACCCAATTTTTAAACCGATAGAAATTCAAAAGAATCTGACCCAACTTAAACAGCAAGATGTCGTTCTATTTGATCGAGCATCGAGGTTTGAATATGGAGCGATCGCTGATGGGTTTGAAGAGGGAAAAATTTTGACTACAGAAATTGATAATATAGTGGCCAGCACTCGTAAAATTAGGATTGGTGGATTATTTCAATTAGGGACATCTTTTGGCATCGATGGCAATTTACTCACGAGTCATGTAAATTTTTTACGGATTTTTTCTCAACGCAATAAAGGGTTAATTGATGTTGGCTTAATTCAACTCGAGTCAGGGATTGAGGTTAACCGAGTTCAAGCGGCTATCCGTAAGAAATTACCCCCTGATGTTCGGGTTTTTACTAAACAAGAATGGATTGAGTTTGAAAAAAACTATTGGATGAGTAGTACCGCCATCGGATTTATTTTTACTTTAGGAGTCGGCATGGGGTTAATTGTGGGAATTGTGGTGGTTTATCAAATTCTTTATACGGATGTTTCCGATCATCTGAAAGAATATGCAACTCTCAATGCTATGGGATATAAAGACAGATATTTTTTATCTGTGGTCTTACAAGAATCCATTATTCTTGCTATTTTAGGCTATATACCCGGCTTTTTAATTTCTTCTGGGGTGTATAATTTAGCTAGAAAAATGACTCTTTTACCGATTGCCATGACTCAAAACCGCTCTTGGTTTGTTTTTTCTTTAACGCTTGTGATGTGTTTTCTTGCAGGAATGATCGCTATGGGTAAGTTAAGAGATGCTGATCCATCGGATATTTTTTAACCATTAGATCAAGCCGGTAATATCTTTTCCGCATTCATCAGCAAGATAACATAAAGCTCGGAATCTTAAGCCCACAAATTCTTCATATAATGGATTAAGTTTACAAAGAGGCGGAATATGTAGTATTTTTCGTCCAAAGCAATAAATTTCTCGTTCAAAAGGACACTGAGAGGGAATTAATCGGCAGATCAAGTCAGCTATATTAGGATTATCTATTTTGACATTATCTAGCCAAGTTTTAATTAAATCAATAACTGTATTGGGAGGTAATTTTAGTTTGGCTGTATTCATGGTTTTAATCGTCCTTAAGTAAATGTGCTTTGTGTTTATACTTTGAATTTAACAAGACTTTGGCCTAATCGCAAGGTTTTTCTAATAGAAAAACTTAATTTGTATTATAAAATTTTATACTTCATGGGCGAGAAGGGGGTCTTGTGGTCCGGCATAAGGTACAGACAGGGGAAAAAGAAAAAAGTCAGTCTTCATCTCCTCCTAACAGTCTGTCAAGCATGAATGCTAGGTTAAGAGGCGAGTCTCGAGAAGCCACCATTAATGATCGGAAATTTAAAAGCGTCTTAGCTTAATACATAAGTATTATAGCCTTGACAAGACTCATGAAGTACAGTGTATGAGGTTCACCCCCCACGATTCTATGAGGGTTCTACTTCTAACTTCTGACTTCACCCTTGCGGACTTCTGCTATAATTGATGTCCCGCTTTGATCCTCATTTCCCATTTGTTGATGATTAAGAAAAAAGGGTATGAGCAAGCTTTTTTCTTCTAGTCCAAATTTAATTAATTGTATTTGCTAAAAACTCTATCGGTAGAATTAATTTTTTACATTCCCTTTCAGCCAATTTTAATGGGGGCAAATTATTCAAAAAAATCACAGGTTATTGCAAAAATTTAATCCCAAAGCCGGCTTGAATAGCTTTTAAACCCTTGACCCGTCTACTGATGTCAAGATATAAATAAATTTTCAGTTTAACGATTAATCATCTATCTTTAGTCATAAAAATCTTAAAATTTTCTGTAAAATAAAATACCATTTTCGCTTTTGATAAGCTGTCTGTATAAATTACTATAAAAATCTTTGCAATTTTCTCACTCTATAGCATGATCCCTTTTGGCCCAAAGTTTGCCCTTAGATAGAGTTAACTATTTTTTTTGGGAATTACATTGGAAGAAAGTTAAATAAGAGGAAATAAAAAATGGCTGGTCAACTATGCTGGCTTTTCCAGTTTGAAAGCGATACAGAAATGATTCTACATCTGCGATTAGAATCTCACCAACCTTGGAAACCCTATACAGCTTTTCCAGGTCTTAAAGTTGCTGACTATCCTATCCCTAGAGGCTCAAAAGGTTGGGCAACTTATCAAAAACTTTTAAAAGCTGGTTGGACTTTAATTCCTACAACAATGGCAAATAAGACTTTTATTGAGCATTCATCTTTAAGCTTAAAAATTAGTTGAAAAATCTAGTTTTGAGTTTAATTTTTTCAATAAGACTACCTTAATTGACTTGTGATTCTTGATTATTTTATTAACTGATGATGATGAAGGCTTTAGAAAAAAAACAACCTCTAGAAATTTTTCGACTTTTAGCTAACCTTAAAAACAATCTTTGGCTTATTGGCGTTCTCTTTTTAGGCTTGGGAATTGCTGACCGAGTTTTTTCAACTTTTGCTGATGGTTATTTATCTGGGATTGAATTTACCCATCTATCGATCATCTGTTTCTTCTGTATGAGTTGGCTTTGCTTAAAGCCCGAGATCATTTTGACTGGTGAAAATGATGCTATCTTTGAAAACCATGAAGAAGCTTTACAACATTTTTCTCCCGATGAAGATCATTTAAATGTTGTACAATCTAGGATGATAGAATTGGAAGATCAGCACTTGATTAGTCAAGCCTATACTCTGCCTTTTCCTTATCTTTGCCAAATTTATCATCTTTTGAATTTAAAACATTTAGAAAGCATTCATAGCTTTAGCTTAAATAATTTAAGAGTAACGGGTGTGCTGGATTGTCAACCCACTCTGACTGGGGGGGTGATCAAATTTAAAACCATGTTATCCGCACCAGTGAATATCCTAAGACTTTGGCGGCAATCGGGTGTAGAAGTTGAGTTAACTTTGCATACACCCTTTACCATTGAACTGAGTATTCCCCTATACAATGACAAAAAAATCATTGTCATCTTTAATGTGGTTCCTTTAAGTAAAAATCAACATAAGTTGTTTATTGATATTTATAGCAACTTAACGTGGTATAAACCGATTTTACAAATAATTTTGCACGCGGCTTCTTGTTTGACCCTTTTTGAAGATTTGCCCTATTTACAAACTCTAGCGAAAAGAAATTTAGAGCGTTTAGTCTGTTTAAATTCGGTCTTAAGTCATGAAACTCAGTGGTTATTTAAACGGTTTATTGATTTATACGGCGCAAATCTTCAACTGTTAGGAGCGGCTATTTAATACTAGGTTGAGTTCAAAAAAATAATCATGACCTCATGTCTTAACCCCCTCTCCAACAAGGTAAGGGGGAACAAACTATTCTAACTGAATTAAATCTAATATCAAATAAATTTACTAATTTCTCCGGCTTCTGGCTTGTTGCTCAGTCATCATGCGCTCCCCATAAACTAATAATTTATCTAAAGTATCTAAACGATTTTGCCACACCTGAACCTGATAAGGCTCCACTTGTTGTTGCTGACGCATCCATGCCCCAAAAGACGAGCGAAACCGTGAAAGAGCCGTTCTAGCTGAAGACAAATTTTCTCGAGAGGGTTGCGCGGCTAACTGATTGAAACTATTGGCTAAAGCATCAACTTGCCTGCCCCATTGCTTCATGGTTCCCTGCTCCATCGCCAATTGATTATTCGCCACTAAAAAACTCCACTCCCGTTGTAATGCTTGATAGCGGGCCACCACTGTTTTAAAGGGTTGACGGTGCGGTAAAGGTTCTCCACCATTAGCTGCGATAGACCCTTGGGTTCGATTAAAAATCATTTCTAGAGAGGGAGTTAAATTTTCTGCCGCAAACAGAGCAAAGCCGCTTGTCGGCATATTGCGGACTAGCTGCATCTGGTCAACCGTTACCGGATCAGGCACTTTTAGCAGCCGCAAACCCGGAATAATTAAACTCGCTCCAGCACTACCCGGCTCATTTAACGGTTTAATCTTATCTTCAAAAGTCCCTGTATCCAGAGCATAAGTCATCAAGCAAATTAAATCTACCCAATTATTTTTGCCCCATTCTTCCCAATTTTGTTGTAAACGCGAGAGGCGGTCTTGCCGTTCTAGGGGAAAAACTGCCACCGAGACAATTAAAGAAGGGCGACGTTGTTTGAGGCGTGCGGAGGCAGTGGCAACGAAACTATCTACTTGTCGTATGCGAAAAGCGTTCCATTGACTCCAAAGCGGCGAGCCGGGTTCAACATCCATCGGATCTACGCCGGTCATTTCTTTAAACAACCAACGAGAGGAGTTACTATAGCCAAAAATTTGTTGTTGATTAGGAGATTGGAAAGGATAACGAATATAGTCAAATTGAATCCCATCCACATCATAATTCATGACTATTTCTTCGAGTAGGGATAATAAATAAGCCTGCACTTCTGGATTAGCCGGATCAAAGAAAGCTTTTTTATACCCCTGAGAATAGTCAAAAATCCCCCCTTGTTTGTTCACGTTTGCCCAATCCGGATGAAGGGTTAAAACCGGTCCGAGATAGTCGAGGGGTTGATTCATCACTTCATTGTGGCGTTGGTTAGCCGCCGCAAAAATCCACGTCCAAGCGTGCAGTTCCATTTTGCGCTCATGGGCTAATTTTATTGCCGCTTTGAGGGGGTCCCAACCTCGAGTTAGGGGATTTTGCTGAGGAGCGATTTTACTAGGATAAATGGGGTAACTGGCGTTAATGGTTTCAAAAAACACCACATTAATTCCCGCTTGGGCCATGCGATCAAAAATTTTCGCTAATTCTTGCTCAGATTTAGCCTGTACAATGGTTCCTCGATCAAGCCACATGGCGCGAATTTCTGACTGAGCAAAGGGGCGATCCGTCGGATAATTATCCCAAAGATTGCGTCTAGCTTTTAACCACAATTGGCGGGCCTCATTATATGAACCACGTTCGGCCAGTTGTTGAAACGTTTGTAAGGCTTCTCTAGCTTCTATGAGGGCTTTATAGGAAGGATTATTTTTAGAAACCGTCACTAAACTCGCTTGGAGGCTATCCCCTTGCTTGAGAGATTCTTCGACCACATTATGGGTGGAATTATCAATTTGACTATGGGTTGCTTCGGCGGCGAGAAGGGTGCTTTCTACCCGAGCTATTAAGGCTTGTAATTCTTGCCTCATCTGTTGGATATCTTGGCCTGAAAGTACCGATTGATTGATGGGAGCATCTGGGGAAATGGATAAAGTCTGCTGATTAGAATTGTTGGTAGGGGATGAACTTACCGGTTGATTTTGGGGTTTGGCCGGCTTAGCACTTTGGGGTTGCGGCTTTGGTAAAACGGGAACCGAGGGCTGATTAACGGTTTTTGTCGCGTTACAGGAAGTAGGGCTGTCTGAACCCTTTAGAGCCACTACATTGTTGCGGTTGATTCCATAGCGGCTCAAAGCGGCGCTCAACCAAGCCACATCAAACTTAGCTGAGGCTACTTGGTCCTGTCCCCAACGCCAGCCAAAATAGGTAGATTGATCGGTCACGACGACAGCCGGCGGTGAACCTTGGGTTTTCCAAATTGCCGACGTTTGACTATTGACGCTCGTGGGAATGATCACACCCCCAATAAAGGTACTCGAAAAAGAGTTTAGTCCTTTGGCCCAACCGGATGAGGGATTATTGGCTATTTTTAAAGTGGCGGCTCTTGAGTTAATAAAGCCCCAGTATGCCCCAAATAAAGAGCGTAATTGAGTTTTTATCTCGGGTTGAGAGGATATTGCTGTGGGTCCACTGACAATGACTTTTCCGCCTACGTTCATCCATTGCTCTAAGGCTTCGGCTTGAGAGCCGTTAATATTTTCTACATTAGGTAACAGCAAGATGTTGACGTTGCTTAAGTCTGAGGCTTCTTGCCATTGGGATTGTTCTAAAATACAGTAATTTAGGCCGAGTGCTTGTAATCGATTGGTTATTTCTACCCATTGCTGAGAGTTTTCTGGGCTTTTGACTACTCCTATCTGCCGAGGGGAGGCTGTAGCCGGTAATATTGAAAGGATTAATGGCAATAATGAGGAGAGTAGTGCAGTGAGTTGTTTTTTTGTTAGGAGGCTGATCATTAACTGGTCTTTGGCTGCCCGATTGACTCTCAAAGCAATTCTCAACACAACACTCCTCCTTATATTTGTAAGATAGTCTATGAGCCGGTTTTTGTTCCTTTTGATGTTCTCAAGAATAATAACAGTGCCCTTCCTTCTTGGTCAACTTTAGCCGCCAACAAGCGCTACCCACATTATCGGAAAATTCCTTGGTAGGGGCGTATTCTTTAATATTGTCAAAAACCGTCTCTCAAACTGGAAAACGCTTCATGGCTATGATCGCTTCTTTGGCATTTTGTCTTAACATTGCCGAGACTCCAGGAATGTAGGGAATTTGCCAGAGTAAATCCACTGTTCGCCTTAAAAGCCGCACCAAGTCCCCCTCATCAAGACTGGTTGCATCACAGAGGTCTTGCCATTCTGTGCCTCTGGCCCAAGCTTCTACTAACCCCATCAATTCATCCTCTAACCACACTGGGATGGTAATCATTTTTTGACGTTGTGACTGGAATAACTGACGGCGTGTTTCTTGCAGGCTAACTGGACCTCCTTTAACCAGGCGGTATAATACGGCAAAAAACCAGAGCCAGTAAGCCTCTTTTGCCAAATGAGCGCGTAAAATTAATATTTCTAAAGTTTCCTCTCCTTTAGGTTGCCTTTGAAACACCTCTATTACTTGTAGTGAGGGAGGATAATAACTCATGGTATCAGGGCGTAGCGTTTCAGTAATTAAAGCACTCACCGCCGCCGCTAAATGAGGCGGTTCAAGTTGCTCTAATTCTCCAGACATCAATACTAACCCGACCCATAATTCATTATCACCGCGAATGGTAGCGGCGGCTTCTCCGAGCAGAGTGGGGGTATAACCATCTAAGGCATTGAATTGTTGTAAAATTTCAATCAAATGCAGAAATTCTTCCCAATAATAGGATTTTTTCGATTGATGTCTTTGGTATCGGATTTGAATGGCGTGCAGTTCCTCTTGGAGTTGTTGACGGTCTTCAAATTTTTCTAGTATCTGACCGGGATTTTTGTATTGTTGTAAAGGATGATTGTTCAGTTTCGCTTCGAGGATCTCCACTTGTTGCTGTTGCTCAATTAGATAGGATTCTTCCACAAGTTCTTGGGCATAACCTTTAATTTGTTGGCTCAATTTTGCGGTTTTTTCATCTCCTTTTCGCCACGGCCCAAGTTGAACTTTTTCTAAATTGGGTAAAGGAATCTCTGCTATTTCTGATAAAGGAATTGAACCCGGATTAATATCTAATAGGTCAGCAATAGCGGCGATATACCAACGGTTATCTTCTCCTAAACAGACAAAATCCGGCGATTTTCCTGAACCTGGGATACTCCCTATCAAGACGGCTGTCACCGGTTCAGATACCTTGATGTGCTTACCTTTGAGATGAACAATTTTTCCCGCTTGCAATTGCTCAAGCCGCGTTACAATTTCATTTTTTCTGTTAGTTTGAGCTTGATGTCTTAGGATTTTTAAAAGCCGCTTTTCTTCTCTGAGGGTTTCATTAATTTTTTTATAACTATTAATTTGTCCCTCACTAATTCCGGCTAATTCTATATTTAGCTTGGTTAGTTCTGTGGTCAATTCAATAATCGCCTGTTTTTCGGGTGCGAGTTTTAAGCGAGCTAAATATTCGGCAAAACTGCATTCTAATAAATCCTTGGCTTGTTCAAGGCTATGTTTTTGCAGTAAATTTAAGACCATTCCATAAGAGGGAGTAAAACAGCTTTTTAGGGGTTCGGGTTGCGCTGTGGCTAAATAAGCCGCTTCTTTTGCTCCTTCAAAAGGCGTTTGTACGGTCACCACATGACCTAATTGATCCATTCCTCTACGTCCGGCCCGGCCCGCGATTTGTAGGAATTCTGAGGGCGTTAACATACTGTGTCCCTCATCGGTTCGTTTAGAAAGGGCGGAAATTACGGTGGTTCTCGCTGGCATATTAATCCCGGCTGATAGGGTGGCGGTGGCAAAAACCACTTTAATTAACCCTAATTCAAATAACTTTTCCACTAATTCTTTCCAAGCCGGTAAAATGCCGGCATGGTGTGCGGCAATTCCTCGGGTGAGGGGTTCAAGGTGATCTAAGCGGATAAATTTGGACTCGCTGGCTAAATATTGGAATAGCTGACTTTTTATTTCGGGTTGGGTTTGTAAAATTTCTAGGAGTTGCTCGGTTGCATCAGGATTATTGGCTAAAAACGAGTAGATTTTATCGCGTAAATCCGGATTATTTTTAGCAAAATAGTTGAGGAGTTGCTCTTGTAAACTGGCATTTTCCGCTAAAAAGAAAACTAACAAACGCCAACAAAGTTCTTTTTCTTCCTCTCTATTAACTAAGTTTAATGAACCCAAGGATTGAATAGCTTGATCACATCCCCGGCGACTAAATATGACGTAAATCGCCGGCAGCATTTGACCGAATTGCAATTGTTCTACAATTTCTAGAATGGTAGGACATTCTTCTCGTCTGATGCGGCGCTGTTTTTTCTGGTTTTTTTTGGGGAGGAGACGGGGATTGATGGCTGTGTTTTTGCTGTTGAGCAGAGGAAAAAGCCCTTGCTTAGTGCTAAAGTAAAAGCTTAAGGGAACCGGACGGAAATCTGAATTAATTAATTCACACGTCGAGATTTTTTGCTCTAAAAATTGCTTATTTTCCCTTTTTTGGCGAACTTTATTAATCCAGTCAGTTAGTTCTTCTGGGTTGCCAATGGTGGCTGATAAGGCTACTAATTGAATGGTGGGCGGACAATAAATGATTGATTCTTCCCACACTGTCCCCCGTCCACTATCACTAATGTAGTGACATTCGTCTAAAACCACTGTTTCTACATTTTCTAAAGATGTTCCTACTTCACCAATGGGGGTTTCATAGAGCATATTGCGGAAAATTTCCGTTGTCATCACTATGATTGGTGCATCAGGATTGATCACGATATCTCCTGTAATCAAGCCAACATCAACCCGATGAGCTAAAAATGGTGTTTGTCCAAATTTTTCTTGGAAATCTCGACATTTCTGGTTAGATAGGGCTTTAAGGGGAGTGGTGTAAAAAACTCGTTTTCCTCGAGCTAGGGCGCGATAAATGGCATATTCACCCACAAGGGTTTTCCCCGAGCCGGTGGGGGCACACACTACTACTGATTTACCTTGTTCTAGGGCGGTGATCGCCTTTTTCTGGAATTGATCCAGTTCAAAAGGAAATAGGGTTTCTAGGTTTAACGTTGAGTTGGCGGCTTTACTATTCACTCAGAATTTTTGTCAAATTAGATAGACACTTTTTTAGATGGCCTTGGCTCTATTGTACGTTGATTATGGCTTAGATGTTAGGGGGGGGTAAAAAATGAAGATTTTAGTTTACAGAGGTGGTAGGGTACCTCTGTAGATAGGCCTAGCTCAACTCGCCAAAACGCTCTTGGTATTGTTTTAATAACTCGCTCATTTCTTGAGTTCGTTGTCGTTCTTGTTCTAATTGTTGTTCAGTTTGTTCTAATTGTTGTTCAGTTTGTTCTAATTTGTTTTGGGTTTCTTCTAACTGGTGGCTAATCTCTTGATAAGAAAAGAATTTTGAGCCATCAGGACGATACAGCAATAATTCTTCGGCGGATAGTTCAAAGCGAATGCCTAAACGGGGACTCGCCCAATTTTCGATGGCTTCAATCACCTCGAGTCCATATTCTCCTTTAATCCAACCTTGTAATTGATTGTTTTGAGGGTCGTAAATATAATACTCTTCTACGCCGTAACGTTCATAAAACAGTAATTTTTTTGCCATCTCTACTGAGGTGTTACTTGGAGATAAGATTTCAAAAACTACTTGAGGAGGAATATTATCTTCTTGCCATTGTTTATAAGATAATCTATCTCCTTTGGGTCGTCCAAATACCACCATAATATCTGGTGCATTAACAACCGTATTAATTCCCTCCAGAGGATACCAAAATAAGTCACCCGCGACGAAAATATTCTGCTCATCAGCATAAAGCCAGTCTAAGTTTTGCTGAATTGTTACCAGCCAACGATATTGTATTGTATTATTTGCCATTGGTTGACCGTCGCTATCGGGATAGATAATGTCTTGTTCGGTTGCGGGATGGGGTAGTTGAGAAACCATAATTTTTAGCCTCCTCAAAATTAATAACGAATCATGCTAAAACGAAAAGCTGGATGTTGCCCACCTAGGGATAAACCGACTATTTCGGAGCAAATTTTCAGCCCGTTTTCACTATTGGTTAAAATAACAATGCCGTTTTTTTGTTTTTTGTTGGAAACAGTAAAGCTTTTAAAGCTTCCTACATCTCCCCAATGCCAAAAGTAATCCTGATTAGCACTATGTTCTATTCCCCATCCTAAACCCCAATCTAGAGAGGGCGTAATTTTAATTTGAGGACGCAACATTTCGTCGAGACTCTCTTGAGTTAGGTTGGAACTGTCTGGTGTTCCTGGGTTCATCATCGCCATCAGAAATTGAGCATAATCTGTAGCTGTGGTGCGTAAACTTCCTGCTGAAATGGCTTTTGTGGGTTTACTCATGGTTTTCGGATTGCCAAAGCGATCATGTCCAAAAGTTGCGCTGATTTCATACTGTGGCTCCCAGATTAAACTACTGCTCGTCATTCCCCAAGGATCAAGAAAATTATTTTTGATATAATTGTCTAACGATTGATTCGTAATTTCTTCTACGACTTTTTGTAAGTATATATATCCTTCTCCGGAATAGCTAAATTTTGTTCCGGGTGTTCTTTGTATCCATACTGGACGATTACCACTCCAGTTAGGAAAACCGGTGGTATGAGATAAAACCATTCGGGCTGTAATTTGTTTAATTCTAGGGTCTTTAATATAGGGTTTAGCTGTATATTCAGTTAAAGGAGTATTGAGATTTAATTGTCCTTGTTCGCAGAGTTTGAGGACACTATAAGCAAACAAGGGTTTAGTTAAAGAAGCCGCCGCAAATATGCTGTTATTGTCGATTGGTTGTTTACTTTTATAATTTTTGACTCCAAAAGTCGCATTCCAATATAATTGTCCATTGTTGATTATCGCTAAAGAGATACCCGGCACAAGGGCTTGACGCATTAAAATCGGAATACGTTGTTTAAGAGTGGTGATGGTTGGGTCTTCTGAAGGATCAGCCGCTCCTATTTTACTGAGTAAGCTAATGGCACTAAAGGTAGCTAACCCTAATAAAGCATTACTACCATGATTAATTAATTGTCGGCGAGTAAACCAGTTTGTCATCGTTGGTTGTTCCAGTGGTATTTTCTGTGTCTAATCTCCAGAGTAACTCATCAGTTAACTCTAAGTATATTTAGCGGCTTCTTTTAAGGCCAAAATTAGCCCGCATTACTATAATAGACAACAAAAGACTCTGCTTAAATTGACTCAAAATGTCTTACAGCGATTTCACTTTGGCCAAGGTCAAAAAATCTTTTGACTTAAAAATCATTGAAGACTTAGACCTTTTTGCTCAAACGACTGAACTTGCTCCTAGTCAATTACTTGATAGCTTCTTGAGAGAAAATTCCCAACTTGCACTAAAAATAAACACAGAAAAAGCTCGCTCTGAAATGATTATTGCTCCAATTTTATTAGATTTAAGAAAACAAGCTTATTTAAAAATAAGTCTTTTTTCAGGAGTAGAGTTCAATGTTGATCTAGAACAAGGCTTAAATGGCACTTGTGACTTTTTAATTAGTGCTTCTCCTGAACAGCTATTTATTACCTCTCCCGTGATCAGCCTAGTAGAAGCGAAAAAAGAAAATATTGTAGGAGGATTAGGTCAATGTGTGGCCCAAATGGTAGCGGCACAAATTTTTAATGAGCGAGAAGGTAATAATATTCCGATTATTTTAGGGGCGGTGACATCGGGTAACATTTGGAAATTTTTACAACTTGAAGGTAAGGCAATTAAAATTGATTTTAATGAATATTATCTCTGAGACCTTCCCAAAATTATTGGCATTTTAGCTAGTGTCTGCTGAACAGGTGGGCAAGGTCGAAATAGATTTTAAACTACTTTTGCCCACCCTACCCTACGATCGCTTTTATACTATACAGACGTTGGGTTCAATTTCTTGGCTATCTGTTGAATTTCTTGTCGAGAAGTCTCGATATACTCCTTCCCCATTTGCTGAACTAAAGCGACTAATTCCTTACCCGCTTTTTCCGGAGAACCAACCCCAAACGGAGGATCGGGATTATATTCCAAGAGTAATTCAATAAATTTAGCCGTTTGTTCCCCACATAAAACTTTAACCAAGATCAATCCAAAATCAATCCCGGCCGTAACACCACCCCCTGTAATACGATCGCGGTCTATGACAACTCTTTCTCGGCAAACTTGCGCCCCTAAGTAGCCTAATTGTTCCAAAAACGCCCAATGACAAGTGGCGCGATAACCTTGCAACAGTCCAGCCGCCCCTAAAATTAATGCTCCTGTACAAACCGAGGTAACATACTTCGCTTGTTGACTTTGCTTTTGCAAAAATTCTAACATTTCCTTGTCTTTGATCATCTCCAGATGTCCAGGCCCTCCAGGGACACACACCACATCTAAAGGCGGACACTCAGCAAAGGTTTGATTCGGCAAAATTTTTAACCCTTCATCGCTGGTAACAGGGTCTAAATTCTTCCACAGTATATAAATTTGACTATTAGGTGTACGATGCAAAACCGTTAAAGGGCCGTTAATATCCAGTTGGGTCATCCCTGGAAAAATCACTAATCCGATCCGATGTTTAATGTCTTGATTCATGGCTTTGCTGATGGTCAATTAATAGAGTACAGAAGGAATTATGCCTAAGCTCGCTGCTATCATATTCTTGACTTGATTAAAAAGCCTAGTCCCCAACTGGGTAGTTTATAAATCATTATGCAAACAAATGTTTTACACTCTCTGATCGCATCACTCGCTACTGCTTCTAATCAACAGCAAATGCGATCGCATTTCATGGATACTGCTGGAGAACTCTTTATAGCTCAACGTTGGGGAATTTATTTACTCGATAATTTGTCTCAAGTTGCTCAGGTTGATGTCAAAGGTTTACCCGATAGTTTTGTTGATCGTTATGAAAAAATAGGTCGTCAAGTCGATCCAGTTTTAAAATATGTGATAGAACGTCATGCGCCTGCCCACGAACAATTATTACTCACTCAAGAGCAGTGGAAACAAAGCTTACTTTATCAAAATTGCTGTTCGAGTTTTGACCATGAGCATATTATGACAGGCCCGATCGTCGGACAGGGGCAATTAATCGGTACAGTTCACTTTGCGCGTATTCGGGAAACCTCTGCTTTTAATATAGATGATTTAATGTTTTTAAGTGCTATCTGTACTCATTTTTCTGCTAATTTAGCCCGTATCAACTCACCCGATCCTCAATTAACTTCGGATTGGGCTAAAAAACTAACTTCCCGTGAATTACAGATTATCTCCTTAGTGGCTCAAGGACTCACTAACACAGAAATTGGTCAAGAACTTTGGATTACTCAAAACTCGGTTAAACAAGCGTTAAAACGAATATTTCGTAAGCTCGATGTGCGCTCTCGCGCTCAAATGGTAGCTAAACTGCAAAATATTTCTTAAATGCCAGACAATCCCGATATCTAGATAACGATTACATCAACCGCAACCCAGATATCAGGATTGTATAGCTTTATCGATCTTCAGTGGAACTTATTGAAACCGGAGTGGTGATCAATTTCCTTAATCAGCCGTAGCCAATTCAGTTTCCGTGCTGCCAGTAGTGCGACGACGAGTAAGGGTATTAAATAGCATTATACCGATGGCCTTGATTAAATTGCCTTCTAATTCGTTGAACATCTTCATATTGAGACGGAAAGCATCATTAGCTTCAGCGACAATGCGATTAGCCGTTTCTTGATCGATAGGCATTTCGTCTAAGGATTGACGGTATCGATTTTTAAAGGCTTTCTCATCGGAAATGTCTTCAAACTCATAGAAAGCGGTGCCGCCTTCTTCCAAATTCATCGCCCGTTGAGCAATTTTTTTGAGAATTTGTCCGCCTGATAAATCGCCTAAATAACGGGTATAGGAATGAGCGACTAATAATTCAGGTTGAGTGGCAGCTACTTCGTGAATTCTTGCTACATAAGCTTTACCGGCTTCTGAGGGAGCTACTTCAGAGCGCCAGTTGGCCCCGTAGTAGAAGTATAAATCTTGTTCTAGAGACGATTTACGATTTAACTCAGGGAAGTAGATTTTAGAGACAATGGGGTGTTCGCGAAGTTTTTCCATTTCCTCTTCCATCGCTGTGTAGACGAAATAAAAATTAGTCACTAACTTCCGATAAGAAGTTTTTTCAACCACGCCTCTTAAAAAGCACTTGACAAAACCAACGTTTTCTGCTGCGCTATGGGATTTTTTGGTCCCTTCACGTAATAAGGTGGATAAATTAACGCTCATGCTATACTTCCGGTTTTCTAAGGTTAACGCTTTATGAATGAGTTTTACAAAAGCTTAAAAAACTGCCTAATTGAGTAGGTTAAACTGAATTGATGAGACTTTTTATTAAGAATTCTTACAAAGAAAGGCAAAAGGCTATAGGGAACAGACAAAGACAAAAGTAAGTTAAATTTAGATAATATTAGCCTTGCCCTTACTCTTCCCCTTTCCCCCTATTTCCTGTTGCCCGTTGCCTATTCGCTGTTGCCTATTCGCTGTTGCCTGTTAAAAATGAAATCTAATCGCTGCTTGAAAATCAGTAAATATCTCAGTTACCATCTGCGACATCACCCTGAAGAATTAGGGCTTGAACTTGCACCTGGGGGCTGGGTTGAGGTCGAGAAACTTTTAGCCGCCTGCCTTGAAGCTCAATTTCCTCTGACACGTGAAGAATTAGAGGAAGTGGTGACAAACAATGATAAACAGCGTTTTTCTTTTGATCAGACAAAAACCCTCATCAGAGCCAATCAAGGTCATAGCGTCCCGGTTGACCTACAATTAACATCGCTTGCTCCCCCAGAGATTTTATATCACGGCACATCCACAAAGGCAGTCCCGTCAATTTTAAGTCAGGGTTTACTGAAAATGGCTCGCCATCATGTTCATTTATCCACTACCATAGAAGCGGCCAGAAAGGTTGGTCAGCGCCAAGGCAAACCTGTAGTGTTTGAACTGGATGCGGCTGCGATGTACCAAGCTGGTTATCAATTTTTCGTTTCTGAGAATGGAGTATGGTTAGTCGAGACAGTCCCACCCGCTTATCTAAGGCAAATTTATCCTTTATTAGTTACAATTTAGTCAAAAATATTAACAACTCTTGACATAAAAAAGAAATGAGGTAAGATTTTATAGCTAAAATTTAACAAAATTAAGATGAAATTTGCAATCATGCTTATAATCGGTACAGGAATTTTATTTTGTGATCACATTTCTTAGTCAAAAGTTACAATTATCCCTATAGTCATAACTCTCTGGTGATGCCCCGAATACTCGTAATAGATGACGATCCCGCAATCTCCGAATTAGTCTCCATCAACTTAGAGATGGCTGGTTATGACGTTAACCAAGCAGAAGACGGCATAAAAGGTCAAGCTTTGGCTGTCCAATTACAGCCAGATCTGATCATGCTTGATTTAATGCTACCAAAAGTTGATGGTTTTACCGTGTGTCAGCGACTGCGCCGGGATGAGCGCACATCCGATATTCCGGTTCTGATGTTAACCGCCCTAGGTCAAACACAGGACAAAGTGGAAGGCTTCAACGCGGGGGCTGATGATTATCTCACTAAGCCCTTTGAAGTAGAAGAAATGCTGGCTAGAGTGCGGGCCCTGCTGCGGCGAACGGACCGAATTCCCCAAGCGGCTAAACATTCTGAGATTCTCAATTATGGGCCCTTAACCCTTGTGCCTGAAAGGTTTGAGGCCATTTGGTTTAACAAAACTGTGAAATTGACTCATTTGGAGTTTGAGTTACTCCATTGTTTATTGCAACGTCATGGTCAAACTGTCTCCCCTAGCGATATTCTCAAAGAAGTTTGGGGATATGATCCTGATGACGATATAGAAACCATTCGAGTTCATATTCGCCATCTGCGAACCAAACTCGAGCCAGATCCGAGACACCCTCGTTACATCAAGACCGTCTATGGGGCGGGTTATTGCTTGGAGTTACCCAGCAGTGAACAGTTGAGCCTAGATACTGATGTAGCCGCCGTCTAAAGGTCCCTGTGATCCTATGGTGATTCTCGTCCCCAAAGCTTAGGTCAGCCCTTCCGGTTGACTTATAGTTTTGTGTTGGTCTAAATAAAACCTTGACTTAAATTTAGCTCTCTTCATCAAAAGTGGGTGGGCAATGCCCACCACCACAACCACTGATAATAACTAGCTAATGGTAGTTAAGATATCTTGGGCGTGCGTTTCAGTTTTCACTTTATCATCAACAGCAATAATGGTTCCTTGGGCATCGATAATATAGGTTACGCGCTTGGCATATCCTCCCCCAGAAACATCATAAGCATTAGTAATTTTGCCATCGGTGTCAACTAACAATTTAAAAGGTAAACCATACTTCTCTTTAAACTTTTTATGGGAAGCTTCATCATCCATGCTGACACCGAGGACCACCATGTCCTTATCTTGATACTCCTGATAATTATCACGAAAACTTTGCGCCTGTTTGGTGCAGCCTGGAGTATCATCTTTAGGATAAAAGTACAAAACAACTATCTTACCCTGAAAATCTGACAAGGAAACAGTATTGCCCTCGTCATCCACAGTGGTAAAGTTAGGGGCTTCTGTGCCAACTGCTAAAGCCATATAGTTTCCTTCCTTAAATAAATTTCATCCTATTCCATCATAAAACTTTACAATGCTAATAGGAAGACAAATTAGTCATTAGTCATTGGTCATTAGTTGCCTTTTCCCTTTCCTCTAGTCCCTATATTTCCTATGACAGCATCTTCAAGCCCAAAACAGTCATTACTTCAATACTCGACACGAACCCTAACCCGAGCCGAACAGGCGCTATTTTGCTCTCCTTTCCAGCTAATCTTGTTTAAAACCATGCGCCATCAAAGTGTGCCTTTGCCACTCATCTCAGGAGTAAGAGGACTCGAACAACAATATACTAAAAAGCTGCTGAGTGAAGGACGAGCAGAAAGGGAATTAATGTGGCTCATTCAGGTGGGGTTATTGCGACGAGAAGTAGATGGACAAGGAATCACCGATAGCTTTCGTTTGACCCCCCTAGGACGACAAATCGTCGAAAAATGGGAAGCTCAAAACTTTCCTGTTCCGACTCCTTCACTCTGGGAGCGGCTAGTGAATTTTTTAACTCGCTGGTTTTCAATTTCGTTCTAACCTTGAGTTAGAGAAATTATGATAGAGAAAGTCAGAAAGTAGATTTAAGCAATGAAAGGAATTATGGTGGTGGGGACAACCTCCCACGCAGGAAAATCTTTTTTAACAGCAGCATTGTGTCGTATACTTGCCCGACGAGGTTGGCATGTCGCTCCCTTTAAGGGACAAAACATGGCTCTTAATGCTTATGTTACCCCCGCCGGTGGCGAAATAGGCTTTGCTCAAGCGGTACAAGCTTGGGCCGCAGGGACTACGCCCAGAGTGGAGATGAATCCCATTTTACTCAAACCCCAAGGCGATATGACCTCTCAAGTCATTCTCAAGGGCAAAGTGTTTGGGAAAATTACGGCTTCAGACTATTATGATCAGTTTTTTGAGACCGGTTGGGAGGCTATCACCTCTTGTTTAGAACGCTTATCTCTAGAATTTGATTTAGTGGTTTGTGAAGGGGCAGGAAGTCCGGCTGAAATCAATCTTAAACATCGAGATTTAACTAACATGAGAGTAGCCAAGCATTTAGGGGCGGCGACTTTGTTAGTGGTGGATATTGACCGAGGTGGGGCTTTTGCTCATATCGTGGGAACTCTCGCTTTATTAGAACCCGAAGAACGCACTCTCATTAAAGGAATTATCATCAATAAATTTCGAGGACAGCGCTCTTTATTAGATTCTGGCATTAAATGGTTAGAAGAATACACCGGCATTCCTGTATTGGGGGTAATTCCTTGGAGTGATGTTTTAATCCCAGCAGAAGATTCCCTAGATTTGTTTGAAAGACGTATTAAACCTAATGCTGAGATTAATATTAGCGTGCTTCGTCTTCCCCGTATTGCCAATTTCACAGATTTTGATCCGTTAGATTCTGAGGTGAGCGTTTCTCTCAATTATGTGGATTTACACCAAGAATTAGGATACCCTGATGCTGTGATCATTCCTGGCTCAAAAACGACTATAGAAGACTTAATGGCTATATATAAAAGCGGCATGGCTCAAAAGTTACAAGACTATGCCGCAGCCGGAGGGGTGATACTTGGCATTTGTGGCGGGTTTCAAATGTTGGGAGAACGAGTCTTAGACCCAGAAAAATTAGAAAGTGAGCAACAGGAGTTTAACGGATTAAATTTATTGCCCATAGAAACGGTGATTATTCCTGACAAAATCGCCTCTCAGCGACAAGTTTTTTCCAATTATCCTCAGTCGGGTTTGCCCATTAGCGGCTATGAAATTCATCAGGGCGTTACTCGCTTAGTTAATGGGGTCAAGCAACCTGAAAAGCTGGGTTGTCAAGCTTTGTTTAATGACGAAAAATTAGGTTTAGTCAACAGTTCCCATTTAATTTGGGGTTGTTATTTGCATGGACTATTTGATAATGGGGCTTGGCGACGGGCGTGGTTAAATTT
This sequence comes from Gloeothece verrucosa PCC 7822, assembly GCF_000147335.1. Classification (NCBI taxonomy): domain Bacteria; kingdom Bacillati; phylum Cyanobacteriota; class Cyanophyceae; order Chroococcales; family Aphanothecaceae; genus Gloeothece; species Gloeothece verrucosa. The sequence goes on along the minus strand of NC_014501.1, from coordinate 311,815 downwards.
TTTACGACATCGGCGAGGACTGTCTGCTTTACCTACCGGTATTGCTAACTATCGAGAGCAACGGGAAGCGACTTTAAATGTGATCGCGGATTTAGTGGAATCTCATTTAGACTTAACGCCGATTTTATCAAAACTCTAAAGAGATCTGATCTAGGTAACGCCTAAAAGGAAAGAAAAAATGACCGTTCAAATTCGATTTTTACCTGATGATATCACCATTGATGCTACTGCGGGAGAACCCATGTTAGAGGTAGCACAAAGGGCCGGTGTTCTTATTCCTACAGGTTGTTTGATGGGGTCTTGTCATGCCTGTGAAGTCGAGTTAGATGATGGAACACCTATCTGTGCTTGTATTAGTGCTGTGCCAGCCGGGACAAAGTCTATCACGATTAATTTATATTCTGATCCCCTTTGGTAATTAAAACCTAAAAATGTCAGAGCATCTTTTACAAAAACGAGACTATACAATTATTCTGGCCAAAAAGGCGGCTACTGAGGCGGCTAGTCCGCCGGGATGGCAACAGCAATGGAAGCTCGCTGAAAAGTCTATTATTAATCTGGCGAAAAAATGTGAAGAATTTGACCCTGATGGGATTACGCTTTATATCGCTAGTTTTTGTTAAATGCTTTGTTTGATTAAGAAAAAAAATTTATGTTATAATTGAGGATTAAGAGTTATTTTCAAGCCGCCTAGTAAAAAAGATATAAGATGAGCCAGATATTAGAGCTAGAGGACGAAAGAGAAGAGTGGGAAGAAGAACTTGGCGATGATGATGAACAGGATGAGTCAGATACTTCTCACTTTGATATCAAACAGATTTCTAAAATTGTTGTTTATGGAACTGATTGGACAACAGAAACTATCTTAAATCAACTGACCCGTGAGAATATTAACTTAAATCCTAGTTTTCAGCGCCGAGATGCTTGGAATATTATACGCAAGAGTCGTTTTATAGAATCTTTGATTTTAGGGCTTCCTGTACCACAAATAGTTTTAGTAGAAAGAGAAAAAGGTAAATATTTAGTGCTAGATGGTAAGCAGCGTTTACTCACCATTTTGCAATTTTATAATCAAAGTAAATCAGTTAATAATAATTTTAAGTTAAAAGGTTTAGAATTTCTCTCCGAGCTTAATGGATTGAAATGGGAAAACTTTGATCCTTTACATCGTGACACTTTAGATGCTTTAGACAATCAAACAATTAGGACAACAATCATACGAAATTGGCAAAGTGAAGATTTTCTATATAAAGTCTTTTTGAGATTAAATGTTGAAAATACTCCTTTATCTCCTCAAGAACTCAGACAAGCTTTAAATCCCGGCAAGTTTACTGATTATATAGATGATTGGTCAAATAAAAGTCAAGGGTTAAAATATATTTTCCCTAAACAACCAGATTTTAGGATGCGTGATAATCAATTACTCTTAAAATACGTTGCATTTCAGTATTTTTTGCCTGCATATAGAGGGAGTTTAAAAGCTTTTCTAGATGAAACCTGTAAAAAACTTAATAAAGCTTGGGAAAAAGATCAAGATAATATAGAGAAAACTCTTCAACAATTTGAAGATGCTATGATGCTTACTATCAAGATATTTGGCCAAGATAATTTTGGAAGAATTTGGTTAAAAAATAAAGAAAAATATGAAAAAAATCGGAGTTATTCTTTACTAGAAGCAATATTATTTTATTTTTCAGATCCAGTCATTAGAGAAAGAGTAAACGAGGTAGATCCAACAAAAATTGAACAAGCATTTAAGACTCTTTGTTCTTCATCACAAGATTTTATCAATTCCCTCAAAAGCACTACAAATACTATTGCTAAAACTTACACAAGATTGGCCCTTTGGGGGAAGGCTTTACGAGAAGTTTTGAAAATAGATTTTAACATTCCTGAATTAATTGATAATCGGATTTTTTTTTCAGGATTTAGATAAGGTAGAAAAGATTAGATATGCCTCGTTCTCCAAGATTTAGAGCGCTAGAAAAGGAGCTAAATATACTTAGAAAATATTTTCTACCTAGAAAATTTGATCCATCTGGCTTATATTCTGAAAGACAGTTAGTTCATGCAAGTTCTTATCGAGTATTAGCTCATGCTGAAATTGAAGCTTATCTTGAAGATCGAATGAAAGAAATAGCATTGTCAGCCGTTAAAGCTTGGAAGAAAAATGCAGAAATTCGACGCACATTAATCTGTTTACTTGCTTTTTCGGGAATGGAATTAGAAGCACCTCCAGATTCGCTTACGCCTAAACAAACGAGTTCCAAGCAAAAACATAAGGAAAAGTTACAATTAGATCAGAAAATAGATAAAGCTCTTAGCTGTTTTATCTCTTGTGTAAATGATAATCATGGTATTAAAGAAAAAAATCTTTTGACTCTGCTTTTACCTATCGGGATCAACTGTGATTATCTAGAGGAATTCTGGCTTACTTCTATGAACTCCTTTGGTGAGAACAGGGGAATTATTGCTCATACCTCAGCATCATCCTATAAAACTACACAACCTATCAACCCTAAAGATGAGTTAGATAATATTAAAAAAATTGTTTATGGAGAGCCAGGTGTACAAGGGTTGAAAGATATTGATGAATTACTTAATGCTCTTATGAAGTGAAATATATATTGATTCATTAAATTAGCCGCAATCCTCGCCTAATCCTTAACTTTTATGACTAAAGATCGGTTTTTGGTGCAGGTTGCTTTAGTATGTGTTTTGAGACTTGCAGTGTTTTTCAAAGCTTGGCGATTATCGATGTTGTTATTATGATCATGGTGATCACCCGGAGCCGTTACAAGTTACAGCGAGTCCCAATAATGAGCAGTCTATCCTGGTTATTGCTGACAATATTGGTTTAGCTTTATTTGATTTTGGGAGCCGTTCTGGGTGTTCTCTATCTATCTGGAATAAGCGCAAATTAGCCGCATTAGACCAAAACTAATCCATTATGAGCCAGCCGCCTATCAACTCAGAAACCCCTAAACAGCGTTCTACCAATGAATTAGCAGCAGACCGCACCGAACTGGCTAAATATCGCAGCCGGGCAGCAGCAGACCGCACTTTAATGGCTTGGATACGCACCTCTCTATCCTTGATTGCTTTTGGCTTTGGTATTCCCACTATCGTCAAGGCGATTGAAAATACCCATCTTGGTCATAACCTTAACCCAGTCAGATTTTCGGTCATCGTGGGACTGTCTTTTATTGCTACGGGAATGCTGGGGATGGCTTTAGGATTGAGAGAACATCGTCGCTTACTCAAACAAATTCAGAGCAATTGCTATACTTACGAATCCTCTAATAGTGCGGAAATTATTGCGGTGGCTTTGCTAATGATTGGGTTACTTAGTTTTATTGGGGTAATTATTAGGTCGTTAAATTTTTGAGCATTAAAATCCCCAATTTATTACACAAAAATTTGCCTAAAAGGATAAATCTATGCCGCTAAGTACCTGGACAAAATTAAAGTTAACTGTTTGGTAAGGGAACACCGGATCTGGGATCTGGGAACAGGAAAGGCTTTCAAGGCTTTTACATTTCTTAACATAATCAACTTTATTTATGTCCAGGTACTTACGTGAATACAAACCCAAAACCACTTTTCCTGGTGTAATAGGACGGACAGTAGATCAGTCTAGTCCTGCTTGGCCAAAACCTTTGCCAGCTAAAGAAGGCACTCCTAATGTGCTGTTTAGCGTCCTTGATGATACGGGATTCGGTCAATTTGGTTGTTATGGGAGTCCCATCCAAACACCCAATCTAGACGCACTAGCCGCCAACGGGTTGCGCTACAATATTGCTGCTGATTAAAAGTTGAATTACTGGTTTATTTTTAGGGTAATTAAGGGTAAGATACGCATAATTACCAAAAATTTTAGTGTGGATTTATAAACAGTCCTTAAGCTCGGTTAGAGGTGGGAATGATTTTGATGAGAAACCTATAAATTTTGAGCCGCGCTATTACTAAGCACCGAAATTATTATAGTATGAGAGACTGGGGTGCAACGCTCGTGTTCCGCACTGTTCACCTAATAAAAAGTTTTATTGCCCTAATTGACTCTCTAATTCCCGAATCCGTGCCGCAAGCGGAGCAATCATTTCTTGGACTTCTGCCTCAGAATAACGAATGGGAATATGTTGGGGACAATTCCAATCAAGCGCTTCCATTTTAATCAAAAATACTCGTCCTAATTCGGCTTGATAATTGGGGTCAGCTAATTGATTGAGCAATTCGGGGTTATCATCAATTACTTGGGCGCGTCCCCAAATTTTTAAGCGTCTTCGATGAGCATAATCCATCAAAAATAAGAAAATTCGGTTATTGTCTTTTAGATTCCCTGAACTCAGATATTGTTGATTCCCATTAAAATCTACAAAACCTAAAGTTTTCTCATCGAGAACTTTTAAAAATCCTTGAGGCCCTCCTCGAAATTGTATATAAGGCCAGCCATTACTATTAACTGTTCCCATATAAAAGCTGTCTCGTGCCGCAATAAATTCTATTTCTTTCGCTGTTAATACATCTTCAGATACCCCTCGCTTGGCAAAGTTATCATAAATTTCTCTAGAACCGTAGCAGCTTTGAGTCGCTTTCACGCCATCAGTAAAGGCTATATTCGTAAAATTTCTAGCCATGATTTTTTCCCTCATACAAAATCTGATTAAGGAGTAGTTGGGTAGGGATAGCCTACCAAAAATTTATAATTTATGCTGAAATAGCGATGGCTTTTTTAGACACTTCTATATTCGGCATTCCTACAAAACCCGGCAGGTTTTTAATACGCTCAATCCAAGCTTGTATATTAGGATAGTGATCAAGAGCAATTTTTCCATCGGGCGCTAAGGCAATATAAGGAAATACAGCCACATCAGCAATGGTAGGATGTCCTAATTCTAACCACTCTCGCCCTTGTAAATGTTGGTCAATTTGATGAAGAATAAAAGCCGCTTTTTGAGTTGCCACATCAATATTGACGCTCTTAGCATTAAATAAGTAAAATAGTCTAGCGGCTTCTGTACCTTGGCGAATTTCTCCAGCAGTAGTGGATAACCAACGCACGATGCGGCTAAGAGACTCTGCATCATTGGGTAACCATTGTTCATTGCCGTAACGACGCGCTAAATACACTAAAATAGCTTGAGCATCTGAAAGGATGGTTTGATCATCCACCAATACAGGCACTTGTCCAAAGGGGTTAAGCTTGAGAAATTCTTCTCCTTTGTGTTCTCCTTGCATCAGATCAACCTGTATGTATTCATAGTCAAGATTCAACAAAGATAAAAAGAGTTTCACTTTGTAACTGTTACCCGAGAGTTCATGTCCGTATAGCTTAATCATGGTCTTAACCTGCTTTTTTTCTTTGACTCTCTTATTGTACCGAACGTTCTGTTTAATGTCAAGACCGAATATTCGGTACAATGAAAATCCACTTGGAAATAAAAAGAGAAAAATGTCTAGAGAACAAGCGATTCGGCAATTAATCCCGGTTTTTCGGCGATATGGTTATGAGGGAGCAACCCTGTCACGTTTATCAATGGCAACGGGTTTAGGGCGTTCGAGTCTGTATCATCACTTTCGGGGAGGGAAAGAAGAAATGGCCGCCGCCGTATTAGAATATGTGGGGCAATGGTTTGAGACGACGATTTTAGCCGCTTTACGCACTAGGGATGAACCCCTGGAACGCCTGCGGGTGATGTGCGAGAATTTAAATGAGTTTTATCAGCAAGGTCAAGAAAATTGTTTACTCAATGCCATTACCTTTGGGGAGGGTAATGACCTATTTCACCGCCAAATTGAACAAATGCTGAAAATTTGGCTAGATGAACTGGCGCGTCTGTTACTAGAAGCCGGAATACCAGCAGAAATAGCTAAACATCGGGCACAAGAGGCTATAATCTTAATTCAAGGGGCTTTGGTATTGGCTAGGGGATTGGGTAACACGGCTCCTTTTGAGGAGATGATCGCTTCTCTTCCTGAGCGGCTTTTGGCTTAGGATTGACTTTGGACGTTCATTGTATACTGTTTAAATCGTTCTAAATCGGCTTGGATGGTAGATTCAACCACACGACCTAAAAAAAGATTATCCATTAACTTACCTAACCAACCCGGAATCGAATAAGCCACCGTCAATTTAACCACACTACTGCCATGACGATCATAAAAGCGAATTGCCCCTCGATTTGGTAACCCGTCCACAGATTCCCATTGAATAATTTGATTGGGAATCACTCTTAAAATTTTCGATAACCAAGTAAATTCAAAGCGACCACTAGCCAATTTCCAACGGGACAACTCAGGATTATCTTCTAAGACCTTAACAGACTCAATCCACTTCATCCAACGGGGCATCTGTTCTATATCAGACCATAAACTCCAGACTAGCTCAATCGGCGCATTAACTTCAACTTGTACGGTATGTTCTAACCAATTGCTCATTTTAGTGGTGAATATTAGTTTTTTATAGTACGGTGGGCAGTAGCCCACCAAATTGTTCAACAATGATCGATTTAGCTGGCAATAGAAGCTTGAGGACTAATTTTTAAATCTTCAGCTTTTTCTAAAATTGCTTTCGCCGCTTGTCTGCCAGAAAGGGTTGCCCCTTCCATACTATCAATATAATCTTGTTGGGTATAGCTCCCCGCTAGGAAGAAATTTGGGATCGGGGTAACTTGTGCAGGGCGATAACGGTCCATGCCGGGGGCTTCTCGGTAGAGGGACTGAGCTAATTTAACCACACTGTACCACGTCATTTTGAGTTCCCGAGAAGAGGGAAAAAGCTTGTGTACTTGTTTTAAAACATGATTGGCGATCGCTTCATTATTTTCTTTAATAAAAGGATCGCCGGGGGTTAAAACTAATTGTAATAAAGACCCTTGTCCGGGTTGATAATAATCGGCAGGACTGGTTAAAGCGAGGTCAGCAAAACAAGAAAAGTCAGCATCAGCCGTATAGAGTAAATTATCGATGCCGGCGGCTTTTTCTAACTGTTGACGTTTTTGGGGATCATTTAATTCTGTCACCCAACCATCAAAGCGTAACTGTACCGTTGCCACAGGAACAGCTTCTAATTTATAGATATTGTCAAATTCGGGCCACTTACGCCAATCTTGAGGTAATAGACGTTGAATTCCCGGCACATCAGTGGCACAGACATAAGCATCGGCTTTAATGGTTTCTTGGCTTTCCCCATTGGCGACAATGATCCCGGTGACTTGGGTTGCTTGTCCTTCTTGTTGATATAAAATTTCTCTGACTTGTCGTCGAGTATAAATTTTTGTGCCGCGTTGTTCTAAATAATTAATGATAGGTTTGTGTAAATATTCATCAGGGGAACCTTCTAACATCCGTAATACTGACGCTTCAGTTTTAGCCGCAAAAAACTGAAAAATTGTCAACATACAACGGGCGGATATATTTTCTGTATCAATAAATCCTAGGGCGTAGGCAATGGGGTTCCACATACGTTTTAGACTGCCATTATTGCCGCCATGTGAGCGAAACCAATCAGCAAAACTGATAGAATCCAAATCTCGGATACTTTTTCATGGCCCCTTCAAAGTCTATTAAACCGCGAACGATCGGGCTAGTTCCGAGAGCAACCGAATTAGCAATTTTATCAATGGTAGAAAGTTGAGAAGTGGTAAAAAAGGCTTTTAATCCGTTAAAGGGCGCTCCTGTAAAGAAACGAAAATCTAATTCTCCTACTTTTGCGCCTTCATTAATAAAAGTATGAGTATGTTCTTTGAGGCGTAGATTTTCAATCGCCCCTACTTTTTTCATCACTTCAAACAAATTGTAATAGCAACCAAAGAAGACGTGTAGTCCCATCTCAATGTGATTGCCATCTGCATCTAGCCAACTGCCCACCTTGCCACCCACAAAGGGACGAGATTCAAAGATTTCCACTTCACAGCCGGCATCCACTAGCTCTATAGCGGTGGCCATTCCGGCTAATCCTGCACCAACGATCGCAACTCGCATTCGTTTCCTTGACGTTTCAGTTTTTTTACATATTGTAACATTGCCGGGTTCAAGAGTTTTTTAACCGCTTAGGGATCAAGGAATTTTTAGCGATTGACTTGGGTTTTTTCTTCTAACTGTTGTTGGACTACTGCCTTAAGCTTAGAGTACAATTCCGAACGGTCTAATTTTGGGGTAAATTCATCAATCGTTCGCCCGGCGATGGTTCCTCGCCATTGATAATCGTGATCTAAATCCGTATAAAAGGCCGATGATGCCGATTTTTGGGGATCAGTCTCCGTAAAAAATTGAGTAAACAACTCATCTAAATTGGTTAAGGCCGATTTTAAATCCTGGGAGTTATTAACCTTAGTATCGCTCGTGGGTAAACCCTCATGATTGAGCAGAGATAGCGGCGAAGCTTGTGAGTTGCTTCTTAAGTGTGATTGAGCCGCCTCATAAACCGATAAGTTTTCATCACTGGAGTTAGACACTAAGGGATGGTTTAAATCCTCGTCAGTGGCTTCATTTATTGGGGTGGGGAACGAGTTCCGCACTGCTGTTAACGGATAAAAAGGCGGCTGATGGCTATGAGGGGAAAAAATCCGATTTTGTTCAGGGATCACAGCAGGGTTAAAAGATTTTGAGAGAGTTTTTGTGGCTGTGTTTTGGGGGGGATGATCATGGCTTTTGGCATATTCGCCCGATTCTTCTTGCTCAAGCAGATTACGGCAAATTAAACGTTCAAATTCATGACTAAAATGACTGGTCATTTGTTCTCGCCGCCTCCACAATTTCAAGATTTGCTCAACCGAGATGGCTTTATAACGTCCCTGATAAAGCGCTTCAATAATAGCGGTGCGTATCCATTTGGCTGAGTAATCTTTCAACCACTTATCGATCAGTTCTTGAGGAAAATAGCCTTTGAGATCAAACCCATAGCGGATGAGTAAGATCGTTGCTTGAGCGAGAGTTATGTCTTGTGTTGGCTCTGTCATCAATCGTATTGTCGGCAGTTCTTACAGACAAAGGCAGGTTTCTTTACATATCTTAAGATTTACTTAAGACTTTTGAGTAGATTGTTCGGGAACTTTTTCTGCTCTCATTCTAGTCCTAAGCAAGTAAGGAATCTATAAAGGTCATCATTAATTAAATAAGTAGAACAAATTTACGCTGTTGTCTCAAAAAATTAATCGCTGACCTCAAGGTTTTTGTTAACTAGATTGGGGTGCGGAACTCGTTCCGCACTATCACACTAAAATATCACACAGAAGCCTAAGTGAGTGTTATCACAAATCGATGATCAATTATTAGTTAGCCGCCGTAGGGTAGGGACATAAACGAGATGCGAATCCGATGCGCTACCGTTTGATGGAAGGGTTAAACCCAAGTGTTCATGCGTCGCTGTTAGCTAAAGAGTGATAACCCTTTATTAACAAAGGATGCGGAAAAAGCTCCGCACTCATTCGCTCAAAATTGCAGCCTAGTTGGTAATATTAAATGGGGAGAGGATGAAAAAATTAGGCCGATTGACTACATCAATATTGCTCACCATGAGTTTAGCCATGTACGCGCGTTATTTTTCTGATTCAGTGGCTAACTCTCAAAAACCTAAATTCAGCCCAATGATTCAACCTATCGCCCTAAAAAATGATTAAAATGCTTTTAGGGAATTCATCACGGATAATTATTGACAAAATAATATAATTATGATATGGCTGCCAAAACTCTCGGATTAGATGCGGGTTTGTATGAATATTTCCAGGCGGTTTCTTTACGAGAACCCGAAATTTTAACTCAATTACGCCAAGAAACAGCCCAACATCCTATGGCAAGAATGCAAATTGCGCCAGAGCAAGGACAGTTTCTAGCTTTATTAATTCAATTGATGGGAGCGAAAAAAACGCTAGAAATCGGCGTATTTACGGGCTATAGTAGCTTAGTGGTGGCTTTAGCCCTTCCCCCCGAAGGTAAGGTGATCGCCCTAGATCTTGATGAAGGCTATACAGGGATCGCCCGTCGCTACTGGGAACTAGCGGGAGTGACTGATAAAATTGACCTTCGTCTTGCTCCGGCTCTGGAGAGTTTAGCGCAACTCCTGCAACAAGGAGAAGCAGAAACCTTTGATTTTGCCTTTATTGATGCTGATAAAAGCAATTACGATCACTATTATGAAGCGGCATTAAAGTTAGTTCGTCCAGGTGGATTAATTGCCATTGATAATGTGCTTTGGAGCGGAAGAGTGGCTGATCCCAGCGTCCAAGATAATAGAACAAAAATCATTCGCTCATTGAATGAAAAACTACACCAAGATCCCCGAATTAATCTTAGTCTAGTGCCTATTGCTGATGGGTTAACTTTGGCAATGAAAAATTTTTGAGGTGCTTCCAAAAATACAACAAATGCCGCGTTAATTAAGTTAGTTGATGGGAGATTTTTTCGGGAGAGAGAAATGTTATGATCGAAAATATCTCTTTTAAACTAGCTTAATAGTGGATTTTGAAATTATCAGCGATATTACGAACATTGAAATTATTGCCACAGGAACAGGAATTCGTAATCGACTACGATTACAAAAAAAGTATGGCAAGGGTAAATGGAGAAAATTAAAGGGCATAGCCCAAGTTCAATTAGCCAATGGTATAATTAGGTTAGCTGAAGTCCATTGGTACGAAGCTCATGGAATTGGCAAAAAAGAATTTAAGCTTAAGCTACCGTTTCTAGATTGACTATGGAAATAGCTCTATCTCAAGCCAATCAGTTTGTAGTGTGTCTTAATAATGAAGGCTACGAAGCTTCACTAGAAGTCGGCAAAATATACCGTGTTATTCCTGATGAGACAGCAGAAATAAACGGTCTAATTAGAGTGCTTGATGAAAGCGGTGAAGACTATGCTTTTTCGATAAATCGGTTTCATCCTATCGAATTACCAAAGCCAATAGAAGAGGCATTATTATCTGTAGTTATTAACCATTCTTAAAAGCTTTACGACTTTTGAGTTGTAACTGCCGCACTTTTTCTTGTTGCCGCTTTCTTTTTTCTTGGCCGAGACTCTCAAAACAGTAAGGACAACAAATACCTTCTTCATATTGAGGAGACTCTTTATCCATCTCTGAAATGGGATGACCACAACTGCGGCACATATCATAGCTTCCGGGTTCGAGTTGATGTTTAATGGCTATACGTTCATCAAAGACAAAACATTCTCCTTCCCATAAACTTTCTTCGGGAGGAATCTCTTCTAAATATTTTAAAATTCCGCCTTTGAGATGATAAACTTGCTCAAAGCCTTGAGTGATTAGATAAGATGAGGCTTTTTCGCAACGAATCCCACCAGTACAAAACATGGCAATTTTTTTAGGCTGAGTGGGATCAAGAGAATTTTGTATATAATTGGGGAACTCTCGGAAAGAATGAGTTTGAGGGTTGATCGCGCCTTGAAAAGTCCCGATAGATACTTCGTAGTCATTGCGAGTATCAATGACCATCACATCGGGATCGCTGATCAACTCATTCCAATCTTTAGGACTGACATAAATTCCTACCTGTTGATGAGGGTTGGCTTGAGGTTGTCCTAGGGTGACGATTTCTCGCTTGAGTTTGACTTTCATGCGTTCAAACGGGGGAGACTCGGCCAAAGATTCTTTGACTTCTAAATCCTCGAAGCGGCTATCACGACGCAAAAAAGACAAGACTGCATCTATTCCCGCACGAGTCCCGGCGAGCGTGGCGTTGATTCCTTCACAGGCCAGTAGGATCGTTCCTTTGATGGCTTGTTGTTGGCAGTAGGCTAGAATAGGAGCCTGTAGACGGGTATAGTCTGGCAGAGAAACAAATTTATAAAAGGTAACAACAACCTGACTCATAGCGATTCAAAAAAATTTTGCCCATAATACCGGTATACATCATAGAAGTTATATTTAGATGAAACCTAGTAAGAACACTGAGAAACCTAAAAAAGCCAGTGCAGGAAGCGTTAGTCTAGAGAGTTTTCGAGATCGTTTACGAGTGCGATTTAGCTTTAATGGTAAACAGTACACAATTGGCTTAGGAGTGAGTGATACCTTAGAAAATAGAAAGCTTGCCCAAGCAAAAGTAAAAGAATTACAGTCGGATCTAGTTTTACAGAGATTTAATCCTGAAAACTTGTCTAAATACAAGTTAAGAAAAGATTTAAATGTTGTAAGACCTCCTGAGAAAAAAGAATTAACCCTTACCGAGTTATGGAATAAATATGTTTCTTACAAGAGTTGCACAGTGAAAGCTAAAACATTAAACGAATATAAAACAACTGTTGGTAGTCATATAAATAAAATGCCAGTGCAAGATATTAGCAAAGCTCTTGATGTAAGGAAATATTTACTCGCTCATACGACGGATTCAATGACAAAAAGAATTTTAATCCACATAAATGCTTGTGTTAAGTGGGGTATTAAAAACAAGTTAGTTGAATTAGACAAGAGTCCTTACGAAGGAATGGCAACAGAACTGCGTCACAACTGGGAAGATAATTCTATTCCAGATGCTTTTTCTGATCAAGAATTAGAAGCAATATTCGATGCTTTTGCTAATCATAAAGGAGTTTTAAAAGCAGGAACTACAGATGTGTATAGAGGATACGCTTACAACTTTTATCTCCCTTTTGTAAAATTTCTTGCTTATACGGGATGCAGACCTAGCGAAGCCATTGGGTTAACTTGGGGACAAATAGACGATAAATTACAAACAATAACATTCGATAGATCTATAGTCCATATAAAAGGTGAAGCGGTTGAGAATGAAAAATCAAAAAACAATAGATCTCGTAAATTTAGATGTGATGATAAGCTTACTAATTTGTTAAAAAGCATAAAAAATCTTAAGGTTTCTCCTAACGAATTAGTTTTTAAATCTCCGACAGGAAAAGCGATTAATTATAATAACTTCTCTAATCGTGCCTGGAACAAAGTTGTAGATCCTTTATTAGGAAGAGAGACAACCCCTTATCAATTACGAGACACATTCATAACAAAACAAATCAGTAATGGTATTTCTGCGGCAGTGGTAGCTAAGTGGGTTGATAATTCAGTAAGGATTATCGAAGAAAGATATTTAGATAGTGACAAAATTACCAACATTTGTCCTAGAAATTAATTAAGAAGAAAAACTAAATAATAAGCCAAGACTAGATAAACTCTAGTTTTTTTTCTCATTTTCTAGAATATCTTTAAAGTTTATATTTTACTAAAAATTGATCTAGTTATTTAGTGATTTAGTTATAAATTCCGCTTCGGGCCTCTGTCTTTAAAAAACTAATATATTTTTATATTAAAAATAATTTTTTTTTATACATATCCATCTGATACTAAAATGGCTAAAACTATTTTATAGAAAGACTTTTAAGAGATTCAGATGATACTAATCTGATACTAAAAAGTCCTACTTAAAAACTCGTAGGCAAGTTTAATTGACTAATAGATGGAGTAAAGCTTAAGAAAGCAAATTCCAGAACCCTTTATCTGTAAGAGTTTTAGAAAGTAGTTGACATTTAGAAGAGTGATCGCTATACTAGATAAGGCAAAGAAAAAACCTTGAATTTAATAAATTCATAACTTGGGGGTATAGCTCAGTCGGTAGAGCGCCTGCTTTGCAAGCAGGATGTCAGCGGTTCGAGTCCGCTTACCTCCATTTTATAGCTTGTAGTATCTAGTAAAAAACAGCCTGCTTAAATTTACTCCCCCCAGGAAGAGAGTAGGGGGGATACGAGGGGAGCTATGCTAATGCCCAATATCACAAAGATGCCATAAACTGGGCGATACGATCCAATCCTTTTTCAATCGTCTTCATATCGGTAGCATAAGACAGACGGATAGTGGTATCATTACCAAAAGCAATCCCCGGAATTACGGCGACATTTTGAGACTCCAGTAACTTATCCGAGAAATCCAGAGAAGTCATTCCCGTTTGGCTAATATCAACATAAACATAAAAAGCACCATTGGGAACCGGACAACTGAGCTTATCAATTTGATTAATTCTCTCTAACATCACCTGGCGGCGTTCGGCGAAAGCTTTACACATCTGTTCGACACATTCTTGAGAACCTTCTAAAGCCGCTACCGCGCCATACTGAGCAAAAGTACAAACATTCGAGGTACTATGACTCTGGATGGTAGTCATTGCTTTAATGAGTTCTTTCGGTCCCGCCATATAGCCAATGCGCCAACCCGTCATGGAATAGCTTTTGGCAAACCCATTACTAATGATCGTCCTCTGAAAAATCTCATCGCCAAAACTCCCAATACTTTGATGTTCTGCGCCATCATAGAGAATTTTTTCATAAATCTCATCAGAAACCACCAAAATATCCTTTTCCACGATAATTTCGGCTAACTTTTGGATTTCTTGTGGCGTGTAAACCGTTCCTGTAGGGTTAGAAGGCGAGTTAAGAACAAATAACTTAGTTTTTGGGGTAATGGCTTCTTTTAATTGCTCAGGGGTAATTTTATAATCATAATCAGCTTGAGTTTGCACAATAACCGATGTTCCCCCGGCCAGGGTTACCATTTCAGGATAACTCAGCCAGTAGGGAGCAGGAATAATCACTTCATCCCCAGGTTCAATTAAAGCCAACATCAAGTTAAATAGAGAATGTTTCCCGCCATTGGTCACCATCACCTGTTCAGGGGGATAATTGAGATGGTTATCTTGGTACAATTTTTTAGCGATGGCTTCTCTTAACTTGGGTTCTCCGGCTGCCGGACCATACTTGGTCTTACCTTGATCTAAAGCCAGTTTAGCCGCTTCCTTGATATGGGTAGGTGTATCAAAATCCGGTTCTCCAGCACTAAAACTACAAACATCGATCCCTTGTCCTTTCATTGCTTTAGCTTTAGCAGCAATGGTCAATGTTAGGGAAGGGGTGACTTTACCGACTCGGGTGGCCAACTTCATGATGATTCTTCGCAATTCTTCTTTATCTATTTTGAGTGATTGACAATACACTCTCCTCTAGTATTCTCGATTTAAAAGCAATGGTTAATTTTTTTCACAGGATTTACAGAATTTATCTGTTGCCAACTGACAGGTTAGATTAAAGTAGGGCGAGCTAATGGTTGAGGTCAAGGATCATATTTTGCTGATGGTGTCTCAAAGCGAAAATCGTCGTTTACTGACAGATTTATTAAAAACTGAATATTCTCTCTTGTTTTTTGTCAATGAGAAAAGCCTGAGTCAAGACTTTGATTTATGTATTGTAGATGGATTAGCTTTAAAACGTTATCAATGCCAGTTACAGGCGCGACGAGAGGCATCTGAACCGGTTTTTCTGCCTTTTGTGCTGTTAATTTCCCGTCCTCAGATGAAAATTATTAACGATGTGTTACCGGCTCAAGTGGATGAAGCGCTCGTTATTCCCATTGAAAAGGTAGAACTCTTAGGGCGGCTAAAAGCCTTATTGCGATCACGTCGCTTAACCCTGGAATTAAAAGCGGCTAATGAGCAATTACAGCACCTCAATGCCTTTAAAAGCCGCTTTCTTTCTATGGCTTCCCATGATTTACGTAGTCCTTTAAGTGCTATTTCTGCCAGTGCCCAACTTTTACAAAATCATTATCACAAGCTTTCTAGAGACAAGCAGGAAAGAATTCTTCAGTTGATGCACTCAGGAGTGAAGAGGATGACCCAATTATTAAATGATATTGTGATTATTAATCAGGCCGAAGAAGGAAAATTAACCTTTCATCCTTCCTTTTTTAACTTAGACCAATTTTGTCAAGAATTAGTGGAGCAATTTCAGATGGCTTCAGGCAGTCGGCATCAAATTGAATTTATGAGTGTCACTGACTCGAAGACAGATCATTTTAAATTGTTTAACTCAGATTTCAAAGTTTACATGGATAAAAATTTATTATACCATATTTTTTCTAATTTACTTGATAATGCCATTAAATATTCTCCAGATGGCGGGATAATTTCTTGTAAATTAATTTATCAAGAGCATCAAGTTATTTGTCAAATCAAAGATCCCGGCATAGGCATTCCGCTTGAAAAGCAACAAAAATTGTTTGAGGCTTTTGTGCGAGGCGATAATGTAGAAAAAATTCGGGGGACAGGATTAGGATTATCCATTGTTAAACAATGTGTAGAGCTTCACGGCGGAACCATCGCTTGTGAAAGTCAAATTAACCTAGGGACGACTTTTATTGTTACCCTACCTTATGGCTATGAGAAATTTCATTAATAGGGGAGATGAGAGAGCCGGGTTAAAGATAGGAGGAGAAAACGCGATCAATAGGAAGCCTTTCATCTTAAACTAGAAATTCCTGGCATGAAAGCGGAAGATTTAGATATTCAAGTCAGTCAGAAAACTGTCGCTATTAGCGGATAACGCAAGCAAGAAAGCAAAACCTCAGAAAATGGAGGCGCTAAAAGCGAATTACGCTATGGGAAGTTTCAAAGAGTCATTTCTTTACCCGCATCTGTAGAAAATACCCAAGTCACTGGCGAATATAAAGAGGGAATTTTCAACATAGTCTTACCTAAGACAGATGTAGAAAAATAGAAACTTGTTAAAGTTCAAGTTAGCTAGGGAATAATTGAGGTGTAGATAGGGGGGAGATGACCCCCTATTTTTTTATCTCCTCACTCTCCACAGACTGTATAGGTTTATTTATTCTCTAAGCCTCCCCAAGCGCCCTCATCGCTGATGCGGCAAATCATACCGGGTTGTTCGCTTAACTGTTTCATCCAAGCTTGTAGTTGCTGTTTTCCCTGTTCACCGTTGAGCCAAACGAGGGTTAAGTTTCCAATCACATCATAAGGATCACAAGATAACATTACGTCACTCTGAGCAATGGGTTCTATTTGCTCATTACATTGCCATCCTCCCCCCTCGATCATGTCTTTCCAAATATTGACATCTTTGGCTTCAACTTCGATGCTACTCTCTCCCTTGCTACAACCCCATATTCTCATCTGCTGAGAGTTATCGGGTAAATTGTCTAGATTAGTGTTCCCGCTTTGAGCCGATAGCGGCTGAGTTATGGCGGTTAAACTACCTAAGCATAAAAGGCTGATCCCTAATGTTAATTTTTTTGGTGTTTTCATAAAGGTTGTACTAAAAATTTGTGGCGGCGCTGGTACTAGATAATTACACGAACAAGGGGTAAGAACCAACATTAGTCTAGATCAATCTCGGTGGGGTGGGTCAAATAGCTTAAACTTTTGAAACTTTTTCCCGTATTTTTTTCTAGCCTCTTTTTTAACCGATATTTGCTTAATTCTCAGGGAAAAACCCACTCAACTAGAGCCGCCACAAAACCTATAGGGTTAATTTTACCGTAGCCGCCAACCCACAAAAAAACCTATAGGCCATAAAGCACCGCCAAAAAATTGCTTGTTCTTGGCCCTTAATATGCTATGCTATTATTTCACTCAGATGAAATACCGATCACATACTTTCTCCACTCCTGGTTAGACTCACCGCGAGTATGCTTAATCAGTTCAAAATACAAACTACTGTAGGGTTTACGAGGTTGAGACAAAAGAGTCATATTAGCTTCTTTAGGGGTTCGGTTACCTTTTTTCACATTGCAGCGCACACAAGCGGTAACCAGATTTTCCCAAGTTTCCCCTCCACCGCGAGAACGGGGAATCACATGATCTAACGTTAATTGCTCACCTTTGTAACTACAGTATTGACAAGTATGTCGGTCTCGTTCGAGAATATTTCGGCGGGTTAAAGGAATCTCCTTATAAGGAACTTTAACATAATGCCGTAATCGGATAACTGTCGGGAGAGGAAGACCACTATAGAGAAGTCGACCATTGTGTTCAAGTTGCTCAGCCTTACCTTTGAGTAACAATACAACCGCCCTCTTCCAACTGGTAATATTGAGCGGCTCATAGGAGGCGTTTAACACCAGTACCTTGCCCATAGGTATCGAGATTGAATTTAATTTATCCCAGATGGTAGCACAGATAACCCCTTATGTCTGCCCCATCACGCAAAAATATACAACTTTGCTGTTGACTTTTTAGGAACATCTGTTAATTTAGACCTATCTTAAACTTAAAATGCTTGTAAGATCAAAGCTTTAGGCTTGCATTTGTGAGGAGAAGTCAGCAATGCTGAGTCGACAAACAACCCCTAATGGTCTGACCGTTGGGCGTTATACCCCCAGTTTATCAGAAATTATCCGTCACCGGGCTTGGATAGAAATCGATCACCATGCCCTAGCTCATAATATCCGCTCCATAAAGCAAATTTTATCACCTTCAACGGCATTAATGGCCGTAGTTAAAGCAGATGCCTACGGTCATGGGGCAGTACGGGTTGCTCAAACTGCCCTACAAGCCGGAGCAACTTGGTTAGCCATTGCAACGTTAGGGGAAGGTATTGAACTTAGAGAAGCCGGCATTGCTGCACCAATACTCATTTTAGGGGCAATTAATACCCCTGCTGAAATTGCCACTATTGCCCAGTGGAAGTTACAACCCACTCTGTGTAACCCTCAACAAGCGTTAGTCTTTTCAGAAACCCTGACTAAACTCGATCAAAGCCTGCCGGTTCATCTTAAACTCGATACAGGGATGTCTCGCTTAGGGACTATTTGGACCGAAGCCGCCGCTTTTGTGCAGTTAGTGCAGCAATTACCCTATCTAAAAATTGCCAGTATCTATTCCCATTTAGCAACGGCCGATGACCCAGATCCCACTGTCATGCGGCTACAACATCAACGTTTTGAAGCGGCTATTGCTGAAATTAAAGCTAATGGTATTACTCCCCCTCGTCTTCATTTTGCCAATTCAGCCGCTACCTTAACTGATCCGTCTCTCCATTATGATTTAGTCAGAGTAGGATTAGGATTATATGGATTGTATCCGGCTCCTCATCTGCGGGAAAGCGTGGACCTCAAACCGGTTTTACAAGTCAAAGCGCGAGTCACTCAGGTAAAAACCATCCCCGCCGGTACAGGGGTAAGTTACGGCTATCAGTTTATCAGCGATCGCCCGTTACGCATAGCGGTGGTGGGTATTGGTTATGCAGATGGTGTGCAACGGAATTTATCTAACCGTTTAGAGGTTTTGGTCCGGGGACAACGCATTTCTCAAATTGGGGCCATTACAATGGATCAATTAATGTTAGATGTGAGTAATATTCCCGATTTACAAGCCGGCGAAGTGGTGACTTTAATTGGTAAAGATCAAGACCAAGAAATTACGGCTGATGAGTGGGCCGATAAATTAGGAACCATTTCTTGGGAAATTCTTTGCGGGTTTAAGCATCGTTTACCTAGGGTGAGTATTCCTCAATCTCAAGAAGAGTTAGAAGTCTCCGGTGTCAGCTAAAACAACCCTTTTGGCGACTGTAGCTGCTGTAGGGTGTGTTAGCATAGCGTAACGCACCCGACTTAATTAAACACAACTGCGAGTGAAAGGTAGGCGAAAGCTGGAACCTCCAAACTCTGGCGACGGTACAGTACCTTGACAATTCAAGTTATGGGGTTCCAAGCAAGAAATAAAGTCATCGGTTGACTTTCGGTGCTTGGGTAAAAACTTGACCGTAATTAGGTCAAAGTCTTCCAAAAAATGGTAGCCAGTACCCAGGGACTCTGGGGAAGCCAAACGTCTATGCAGTCGGGCTGTCGGAGTAACACTGTTGGGAGAAATATACATTTCGTTTGTACCAGCAACTACTAGATAAGTGGCGTAAAACCGTAAAAGGAAGTAACTAGAAATGCCCAATCGTGAGGTTGGGAAGCCCGCGCTCTATCGCTTGCGATGAGCGTCGGGAGGATGTCACACACAACTTCTATAGGGATATAATGCCCCTTGAAAATAAGCATCTTGAGGAAAAGGAACATAGTCAGGATGATGAAATTGTTGGGCGACTTCATCAGCAAAAAAAGCCCCTAATTTCGTCAATTCAATTTTCTCCTCATTTTCAAACAGTAAACCAAAAGTTTTTAATTGCTTAATTTTTTCCCCGAACACCTCATTAAGATCAGCCCCAGTAATTTGTTTAAAATAACTCTTCCATACCCGGCGATTTTTTAGAGGAAGAACTACCGCCCATCTCATTTGTTCTTCGGAACTTCTGACTATCCCTCGGTTCAGAGGTAATTTGCCGGACTCAATGAGAGCATAATATTCATCCATATTTTGAGTATTTAGCACAAACCTGTCTCGAAGACTACTAAAAGCCGTTAATCCTAAGCCAATTTGATCCAACAATCCACAGCATTGATTATCAGCATAATGAGAGTAATGTTCAGGCTTTTTGCTAAAGACTCGCCGCAGATTTTCATAATAACCATGTTCATTAAGAATATCGATGGCTACCTGTTTCATCATCAAAGTTTCTTCAACAGTTGGGATTTCTTGCGGGCGAATTTCTCGGACTT
The DNA here is from genome assembly GCF_000147335.1 of Gloeothece verrucosa PCC 7822. Taxonomy (NCBI): domain Bacteria; kingdom Bacillati; phylum Cyanobacteriota; class Cyanophyceae; order Chroococcales; family Aphanothecaceae; genus Gloeothece; species Gloeothece verrucosa. The sequence goes on along the minus strand of NC_014501.1, from coordinate 291,467 downwards.
TTTTAATCGCGCCCTGATAATCTCCATAAGCTTCTACTTTCAGTCGATATAACTGTATCTCTTCGGTGTCTAAAGAAACCGCTTCTTCGATTACCTCGATCCAGTTTTCTAGAGTTTGCCCCCAATAGCCAAAAATAAATTCAATATTTACCTGAAACCCTAAATCTTGACAATTTCGGATCGATTCTATCGCTTCTTTTGCCCCATGATGCCGCCCCATTTTTTTGAGTACCGACTCATTAAAAGATTGTATGCCAATGGTGACACGATCAACGCCATAAGAGCGCATCATTTTTAGCCTTTCTATCCCTTCAGAACCGATCAAAGTGACCGGATCAACATCATAATTAAATTGCTTACAAGTGGACAGATCAACCCGTTCCACAAAAAAATCTAAAAAGCGTCTCATTTGCGCCAAACTCAAATAAGTGGGCGTACCTCCTCCGATCAAAATCGATCTCGCTCGAATTTTATCCCCGCCGAGACGCTTCATATAAATATCCATTTCTTTTTCTAATGCTTGAAGATAATGATCTTTCTCAGCAGTTTGTTCTCCCAACATCACCGGATAATGGCAGAAAGTGCAATGGCGACGACAGAAAGGTATATGAACATAAACATCAAATAATCCATCACTAGGGCTAGTATAAGTCCTAAATAACTCCTCTTCGGTGGTAGGAGCATACATGGTAATAGGCGGATAATGAACCGACGGAAAAAAATCCCCACTCTTACAAATTAATCCGGCTGTCTGAAGCCGCTTAAAATCTTCTATTCTTTCTTTTGCCCTCTCCATTAACCGTTGTGTTTGCTTATTATTGCGCTCTATAACTTGAATCATTTTCCGAATTCCTCTCTAGAATTAGTGGATAAAAATCCCGTAGCTAATTGACTTATTACACTAAAACTATCTCAAACAAGTTTTAATCTTAAAATTCTACTAAATAAACTTGTACCAATTTAAAAATATAAAGTTTATTTAACTTTTTACCCCCGGCAAAGTAAGATAATTCCAGTAGTGGTAATCGCCGTTCCCACTACCGCTTTTAAAGTCACTTTTTCTTGAGCAAAAATAGCGGCTAAAGGCAAAACAAATAAAGGTTCCGTAGAAATTAAGGTATTAGCTATCGCCACATCAAGATACTTAAAAGCCACGATAGACAACCAAAACCCGCCAAAGGTTACCACACAGACAGAGACAACAAACAAGCCGCCTAATTTGACATCAGAAAACGGCAGCATCCAACGCCCCAACTTATTCGTGATCACGCCTAAAAACAGGATGCCGGTAGTTCCTGAAATCATGCGGATAAAAGTCGCGCTCAAAGCAGAAACCGAGTCTAAACTATCCTTAATAATAATCAAAGATACCGACATACAAATTACAGCTAACAAACCCAAAATCATGCCTTTTAATCGAGAAGCTTTTTCTTCTCCTGTAATTTTTGAAATTAAAACCACCGTAATTCCTAACACAATTAAAAAAATCCCCGCCCATTGTACTCGGGAGGGTTGCTCTCCCAGAAATAGCACCGCTAAGACAACCGTGAAAACCTGTCCAAAAGTCATCAATAAAACTAAAGAATGTGCTTCTAAATCTTGTAGGGCTTCAAAAAATAAGGTATCACTGACAGCAATGCCTAATAATCCACTTAAAATTAACAGCAATAAGGATTGTTCTTCGATGCTTTCATAACCGATAAAAGCCAAAGCTAAAGCGAGTAAAATAATACTGAGACTTCCTTTGGCAAAGGTCATGGCTAAAGGGGAAATTCGCTCACCCAGCCGCTTAAATAGGATAGAACCCATTGCCCACGAAGCCGCCGAGCCAAGGCCCGCAAAAATTCCAATAATTCTTAAATCCTCCATCACATTTTTTTGAAGATTAAAACATATCTTTGAGGCACAGAAGCGAAATCTTTAACAAAGCGAAAACCGTAATACTTAAGCTGTCCAATAATTAATTGTTTGGCAATATAAGGACCATGATAAGGAAGTTTTCCCCGTTCCACTACCGCATTATCAACAATAATTAAAGTCCCGTCTTTTTTCAGGGATTTTTTAATATTATCAATAAAGCGATGTCGGTCATCCTCTTTATCCATCCCGTAAATATTGTGATACAAAGAACATAAAAATGCCACATCTATTTGATTTTCTCCAACGCCAAGAGTATCTCCTTGGGTCAAGACCGTTTCAACATTTTTTATGCCATATTTTTGACTGACGTGGTTAACATAATCCAAATGTTTTTCCACAGTATCAATAGCAAAAACACGCCCTTTATCCCCAACAATTTCGGCAAATTTAAAGGTAAAATACCCTGGGCCACTGCCAACATCAGCAATTTTATCTCCGGCTTTGATCGGAAAAAAAGTCATCATTTTGCTAGTTTTTTCCCATTCTTCCCTTCTCGGATTATTAAAAAGAATAGTGTCTTCTAACAGGGCTTTTCTTTCTTGATCGGCTTGGGTAAATTGCTCCTCTAATTTGTTCAAGTGATATTTTAGGGTTAAATAATCTTTTAAGTTGGTAAAATCATTAGCCGAAAAGAATTCAAAAAAACTGGACACATATTTGTCTTTTAAAAATTCTTTTTTTTGGGATTCAGAGGCTAAAAAGTAATCACAAAACCATTGTAAGGTGCTGTATTCTCCGCCATAATTTTCTTTAGGAATTAATTGAGTATAGAGTTCACTGGCGGCTTTAGCAGAATCGAGGTTTTTATGGGCGACTGCATCATAAACCAGTTTAGCGGCTCGGTTTCCTTCTTCAGTAATAGCAAAAGAGTCATTACTCCCTATGTGAATTAAAGACATAGGGGTAGTAATCTCAAGCCATTCCCCCCCCGCCGATTTATGTTCTTGGCTATTGGGTGAGCTTTTCGTGAAGAAAACTATCACTAAGATAGCGGCTAAAATTGCCAATATGGCTAAGATAATTGCTTGGGTTTCTCTCCTTGTTGTGATGATTCTCATCCGGTTTATTATTGATTATTCATGGTTAATGATTAACGCCTTGTTTAAGGAGTTCCTCCACTCATTAAAACTGGCGATTTAAAAGAGTTAGAACTTAATCCTGCCTGTTTTATGGTTTGTTGGGCGTGTTCTAAACTCACCACAAATCGCTGTTTAGAGTAAATCGCATATTTGTCGCGACATTGGGCAGGCGTAAAGTTAATCGTCAGGACATTAGCCCCTGCATTTAACCCCATTAATTGACCCCCTTTTTGAATTTTTTCTAAAGCACTCACTGTAGGAATTAGACAGGAAGGTAACAAAATTCTATAGAGTGCCATTGTGTTAAGGGTGAGATTGATATCTCCATAGGGCAAATTTTCCAAGGGCGTATCCTGATTAGGAATAAACGGAGATGAGCTAACAAAATCGGGCTGTATTTCCAGTGCTAGTAAGATATCCTCGGCTAAAGAATCTATAGTTTGATTGGGTAAACCGACAATATTACCTGTACCCACTTTAAAGCCGCTTTCCTGTAGAGTGCGAATACATTGTAATCTTCTCAGTAAAGGGGTATGGGCTATATTTTTGTAGAGACTAGGGGAGGAAGTTTCAAACTTAAGAATATAAGAATCTGCCCCCAATTCAGCAAATTTTTGATAGGCTTCTCGCGGTTTTTCTCCTAAGCATAAAAGAACGCTTAAGTTCAATTCTTTTTTCAGCCGGGGAATGACTTCTTCTAAAATGGGATCACAGTGCGGGTCTTGACCCCCTTGAAGAAAAATAATGGGGATATTTGCCTCTTTGATGTGAGTCCCGATGGCAAAAATTTGTTCGACTCCTAAACGATATCTTTCTAACTTTTGGTTAGTGGCCCTCATGGCGCAATAATTACAGTTTTTTTGGCAGTAATTAGAAATTTCTATTACGCCTCGCACCACAACTTGATCGCCATGATATCGCTGTCGAATTTCTCGGGCCTGTCGGAACAATTGCTGTTGCAAAGACCCAGAAGCTTGAAGCAATGTTATCAGTTCGGTTTTAGTAATTTGCCCGTTTTGGATTTGCTCTTGTTGATTAAGAAAATTCATCCGTTTTTCCTGAGTTTGAGGGAGTTATTTTGATTTAATGGGCATCTGAATTAATGGAGTTTACCGTGTTTGTTCACGGTTGACAGTTGACTAAACACTTAGCTTGCAGGTGGTGCTGGCGGCTTAAAGTCAAATTTTTCGCCTTTTAAGCTTTCTAGACTTTTCTTTTGGTCAGGAGTGAGAACCGCTAACACTTCATCGTTGCTTTCTTTGATAATGCCTTCCATTACCTTACGGTTGGTGTCAATCACTTTTTCCTTTTCTTGCTTGTCACTGGGGGGAATTTGCCAGCTAGTCCGCATTTTGCTAATCATCTGAGTTCGAATGGTACCGATCTTTTTCTGCTGTTCATCCGTCAGTTTTAAGTCTTGCGCGTATTGATCGCTGTTGAGAACGCCAAATCCGTAAATTTGTAGGGTAATTTCTTTAAAGCGCTTAACTTGATTTGGGCTTAAAACTTTTCCTATTTCTTGACGGGTTTTATTGATTTCTTCTTGAACGGGTCCGCTAACTTCTTCAAGTTTTTTGCTCTGTTCTGCTGGTGGGAGTCCGTTTAAGTTCACATTGCCGTAAATTTGTTGTAATTTTCCTCTAAAATCTTGGGTAATCTGTTTAATTTTGGTTTCTTGATCTGGGGTGATCTTTAACTCGGTTTTGAGTTGATCACTTTGTAATAATTCTAGAGGATCAGTGTTTTGGCGTTCTGCGCCTGTCATTCCTGCGGTAATGGGATCGACTGTTCCTTCGGATGTGCTAGTAGCAGGTGATGCGGTTCCTGTGTCGGGAGATGTTGCTGTTGTGGGTGCTGGACTGTTGTTATCTGTGGTTGTTTTGTCGCCTCCATTGCAACCCGATAAGAAGATTACGCTGGCAAGCATGATTAGCCAGCAAGCCAATGTGAAAGGGCTTTTTTGATGGGATTTATACATTTGGCTCACCTCATTCTTTCTTAGCAAATTGTATCTATATATTTTCCTTTATACACTTTTTTTATTATAAATCTTTACAGACTTCGGATTTTTCTTTAACTTATTTTAATATTTTGGGAGAACTTTTTATCTATGATAAAATTGCAATAATTTTGCGGAAAGTCATTAAGTTTTAAAAACATCTTTACGTTTTTGCAACCAATAAGTAATCAGCAGGTAAACGGTAATATGCAGCAGGAGAATTCCCCAATTTTTCGCTAAATTATCCCAAGTTACAGCATAAACATCAGAGCGTTCTAGGGGTAACTTATAGCTGCCTCCTACATCGGTGGTTTCGGGATTAGGTGGAATCAGAAAATTGAGGTCAATAATTGTACCATAAGCGCCCACTGACCAACGACCAATCATCAACCAAGACAAAAATTTACTGACTCCTTTCATGCTAAATAATACACCGGCGAAGATAATTTGAGGCAATAATAAAATCGGCAAAGCACTATTAGCTTGGGTAATATTTTTGACACTAGCTGATACCATTAAACCCAGACTAATCGCTGCCATTAAGGTTAAAAATGTTGTGATAAATACTCCCACCGGCCAAGGAACGAGCAGAGTCGGAGACGAGGGAGCTTTAAAACAAATTAAAACCACCAATGTAATCAACACACTTTGCAGGATAGCTAATGCTCCTAAGCTCAAAACTTTAGACCCTAAATAGGCTAATAAGCCTAAATTAACTAGCCGCTCTCTCATATAAATAGCAGCTTCTTTGACGATTTCTTGTAGAGAACTGGCTAATCCAACCCAAATGGCGGCACAAGTAAAAACAAAGAGAACTTTTAAGGCTAAACCCGCCAGAGTCGCATCACTAACGCCTTTAAAAGGTGTTTGTTCTCGAATGGCTAAAGTCATTAAACTAATGCCGATGGGGGCTGTTAATAGGGATAATAATAAATTCACGCGGTCCCGCACCAGTAATTTAACATAGCGTTGAATTAGTACCGATAATTGTCGCCTAAAGGGGGCTTTAACTTGTTGAGGAACTAAATGTTCTTTTTGGGAAGATTGCGCGAGACGATTTTCTATATAGTCTTTGTAATATTCTGATTGATGATATTTTTGCTCGACAGTAGCAACGGCTTCTGGGGTATCTAATTCTATATAAATATCAGCAAAATCTCCACTATCAATCGTAAAAAATTCTAAGGCTTTATCTGGCGTGCCAAAATAACAGAGATTGCCGCCTAAGCCTAAAAATACTAAACGATCACAGAGAGTAATATTATTAGTCGCATGAGTCACTAAGATAACGGTTCTTCCTTCATTGGCTAATCTTCGCAACAATTGCATCATTTTTTTATCCAATCCGGGGTCTAATCCCGATGTGGGTTCATCTAAAAAGAATAATTTCGGATCAGCTAATAATTCTACAGCGATGCTAACCCGTTTTAACTGTCCTCCACTTAAATCTTTAACGAGAGTATCTTTTCGTTGAGACAGTTCCACATCATCGATGGTTTTGGCCAGCAGTTGATTTAAATTCTGGTCTGAAGGAAGTCTTAATTTAGCCGCATAATAAAGCACTTCATAAACCGTTAAATTCGTATGCACGATATCTTGTTGAGGAACATAACCGATTAAGGTTCTATAAATATTAAAATAAAGTCTAATATTATCTCCATTTAAATAAACGGCTCTTTCTATTGGAGTTTGATTATTGTCTTGACTAATGGCTTCTAAACCCAATAAAGTTTTGATTAAAGTAGATTTGCCTGAGCCGCTTCCGCCGACAATAGCCACTAATTGACCCGGTTCTATGACTAATGAAATATTATTTAATAATCTAATCGGTTGTTTTTTTCTATATTTAATTAACAAAATATTTTTAGCATCAATGCGAATTTGATCGCCGGCATCGGCTAAAACTAATTCATCTCTTTGTAATAAAAAAGTATAAGGTCCAATGCGAATACTATCTCCATCTGCAAGGTCAATAGACCCCTTCACCTTTTGATCGTTAACAAATACACCATTCGTGCTATAGTCGGTCAGCGTGTAACGACCGCCGTCTCCCTGATCAATGGTGGCGTGATGACGAGATATGGTGGGTGCATCTAATTCTAAGGTGGCTGTAGGGTCTCGACCGATGACCACAGAACGATTAGCTAAGGGAATAGTCCTAGTTCGTGGAAGAGTTCCCGTGTTGACTTTTTCAGGGTCAATATAAGTAATGGTTACCCATTTTCGTCGATTTTGTCCAATGCTAATCTGGTCCCCATGTTCAAGTTTATAGCCTTCTTTGGGGGGAATCAACCGATTTTTAATAAATAATCCGTTACTACTGGGCTTACTTTCTCCATCTCCATCATAGATATAATAATCTGTGCCTATTTTACGGAAACAAGCTTGGATTCGACTGACCATCGTCCAAGTTTGAGGGAGTGATAACCCGATGGGAGAGGGTTGATGAGGCTCTCTGCCCAAAATATGATAATCTTCACTCAGGTTAAAGGCTCGAATTTCTCCATTTTGATTCAATTCGATGCGAGGTTGATTAGTAACCAGTGTGGCGGGACGAGGATGAGTAGTCATGGGTTATGAGTAGTCGTTGAACATCTCTACCACGAGAGTTTTTTAAGCTAAATTTTCGATGGCTACGGGTTCAAGGGAATCAGCCGGGGTAAAGCCAAAAATGCGGGAATAAAAGTAAAATTCTCCATCTAAAGCGCGTTTGATGTTTTCGGCGCGGCGGAACCCATGTTGTTCTCCTTCAAAGGGAACGTATGCCACCGGTAACCCCTTAGTTTTGATCGCTGCTACCATCATTTCAGCTTGATTAGGGGGAACCACTTTATCTTCTAATCCTTGAAAGAAGATCACAGGACAGTCGAGACGATCCGTAAACATAATAGGTGATCGTTGTTGATAAAGGTCTTTTTCTTGGGGATATTGACCAATTAAGCGGTCTAGATAGCGAGATTCAAATTTATGAGTATCTTTGGCTAACGCTTCTAAATCGCTGACTCCATAATAACTCGCTCCGGCTTGAAAGACATTGCGAAATGTTAAGGCGGCTAAAGTGGTGTAACCGCCGGCACTTCCCCCAGAAATAGCGAGGCGTTTTCCGTCTGCTTTCCCTTGTTGAACTAAATATTTTGCCGCATTAATACAGTCATCCACATCGACAATTCCCCAGTTTTTATCTAAGCGTTGGCGGTATTCTCGGCCAAATCCTGTACTGCCGCCATAATTGACATCTAAGTAAGCAAATCCTCGACTGGTCCAGTATTGCACTCTTAAGCTAAAATTAGCGGTGGCACAGGCGGTCGGCCCTCCATGACTTTTTACCAGTAGAGGGGGTAATTCTCTGTCAGGGGCGATGTAATCTTTATTGGTAGGGGGATAATACCAAGCATAGGCAGTTAATCCGCCTTCGGTGGGGAAAGCGATCACTTCAGGAATAGAAATATATCCTAGGTCGATGTCTAGGTTAGTAGATTGTTTGAGGATGGTGGTTTGTTTGCTGTTTAAGTCTACTTTAATGACTGCGTTGGGTTGGGTGGGGGAACCGCCGATAAAAACTAGGGTGTTTTTGTAGGATTTGAGAGAACCTATTTCTGTGCAGGGGGTGTCGATGGGAGTTAAATTGCCGGTGTTGGGATTTAATTGTGCCAGATACCACCGACCATTTTGAGTGTAGGTACAGTAGATCTCGTCACCGGCAAGGGTATAGGTAGAGATGCCAAATACCCAATGAGGATAAGCAAATTCTGCATTGAGGGGACATAGAGTATCGATGGTTCCGGACTGATGGTAGCGGTAGAGATTCCACCATCCTGTGCGATCACTGGAAAAATATAATTGCCCCTCCTCTGACCATTTGGGTTCACAAATTGATTCATTTTCCCCGCCGGCGATAATTTTCGCTGCTTTGAGGGTACCATCTTCTTGAACAGAGGCGATAGATAATTCAGTTTCATCCCAAGGTAAGTTAGGATGATTCCAACTTAACCAAGCTAATTGTAATCCGTCGGGACTTAGACGAGGTGAGGAGTAAAAGTCACTTCCACTGACTAGAGTTGTTATGTCACCGGTGTTGATATCGATGCTGATAATACTATTTTCGGGTTCTAGGTCCGAGTTAGAGTGATCCTCACAAACGCAGATTAAGCGGCTTCGTTGTGAGTCTACAATTGCATCTGCGTAGCGTCGTTTTGATTCGGCGGTGAGGGGTTGCGGTTCACGGTTGGGGAGTTGTTTATAGAGTCTCCCGTCGACAAAATTGGAAAAATAGACTGTTCCCTCTGCAACGATACAACTACCTCCTCCGTATTCATGCACACGGGTCCGCACATTATAGGGTTGAGGGGTAATATCGCTAGTCGTTCCATCTGAAGCGAGTTTGACTAAGACATTTCTTCCTCCTTCGGTGGGTCTTGCTTCTAACCAGTAAATATCCTCTCCATCGAGGATCACATTACCGAGTCCAATACTTCCAGCAACGATTAAGTCTGAGGTAATGGGAGATTTCCAAGATCCATAAGGGGCGGTTTGGGGGTTAGTCATGATGGTTTTGAGGGGAGTTTGGGAGCGTTTTTTATTTTACTACTTTTTAATGATAATGCGGCTTAATTCTTCTTGATACCCTGATGGTTTTACTCGTAAAATTTGATCTTTGAGAACAATTATTTTGTCTTGAACTTGCTGAGAGCAGTCTGCCAAATTCATTCATTATGCTCCCTCAAATTCTAAATCTAGAAGTTTTTCAAACTCCTCACTAATTTTATTGGAAACTTCGTCAATAATATTAGTATCGATTAACTTGTTTTCTTGATTAATGATGCTTTTCAGTTCACCGTTTTCTAGAGTGTACACGGCAAAATCATTAATATTTAAAACTTCTAATTCAGCAACGACTTTAAAAAGTTTTTGCCGCTTATTTTTTCCATTTAAATTTAAGCTATTTTTTTGAGATTGTAATGTATTACCTGCCTGGATAAATTCAAAAAATTTGATACTATTAGCTTTTCCATTAGGTCAATCAATTCTCATCGCTCTCAATTTCACTATACCGCCGGTAGGGTAATAGCGAAAACCTTCAAGAACAGATTTTACCTCTCAGGGTGTGGCACATTTAAATTTTAGATGATCACGTTAACAAACAAACCCTCAAACCTTTACCTGTTGCAGGAGTGCCTAATCAAAACTTGTAATTCCCTTGCCTGACAGTTAAGGAATTTTTTCGGTTCAGACTGAAAATTTGGGTAACCCGTCCCTAAATAGCTTTCGCCAAAGCAAAATATCCGGTTAATGCTCAGTTTTTCTGGCACAATTGCAGTTTTTTGTCTCTTTGCGCTTGTTGCGCTTGACATAATTCCAGTGTCTTCTGCATTACCTCTCTCGCAAACTCTAGATAGTTCTCTATTTGTTGATGTTGAGTATCCATTGTGCTACTTATCCTTACTGTAATTGGTTCTTGATACAGCTTGTGACAATTTCATCCCCAAAACGGGTGTTTTTACTGATTGAGCTATGGGGAAAGAACGCAAAAGCTATCTCAGTTATAGTCGGTTATCTCCTGCTTGCATAGTGTTGTTTACAAAAAAAAATATCAAACCCAGAAACTCCTGTAGTTTCTAGGTTTGGCGCTTACTAAATACCAGCAATTTATAGGTGAAAGCGCTGGCAATATTTAAATTTTCTTAAGATTTTTAATAGATTAACCTACTCTTAAATCAAACATGAGAGCAATTTCTTTAGACTTTTTTGGGATTTAGTTGGGGAATTAGATTGAGTATTTGTGCTTATTTATATTATTGACCTTCATAGAGGAGAATGGGGCTTTTTGTAACAAAATTTAACAAATTCGCCGAAGTAATTATTTTAAATCCCCCAAGTTCCCGAATCCCAATAAGTCGTTTAAGTCAGTGGATTTAAACGCTTTACATTTTCCCAGAAAACCGAACCTTAGAGAGAACAATCCCTACTGTTTTCTCGAGGGTAAACTCGTAAAAATAAAGATAGAACGAGTATGGATAGGTAGAAATGAACCATATTGTTGAGTCTTTTTATAACTGGTATCGGAGTCAAGTCCGTAATCCTAAGTATCGTTGGGTTATTATTTTAGGCACTTTTCTCTATTTAATAAGTCCCATTGATATTCTGCCTGACTTTATTCCTATCCTGGGATGGATTGACGATGGAGTAGTGCTTACTCTGCTAATGACAGAAATTTCGCGGCTAATCACTGAAAATCGCCAACGTCGGCACGAAATTAATAATCCTGAATCACAACCTCAAGACGCTACTGTAGAAGTTTCCGCTACTTCTGAATAAATTTATCCGAAACATTAAACATAAATTCTCTCAAGCTAAAGCCTGCCTATGCAGGCTTAAATATTTAATATTAACGCGGTTTTTTGTTATCATGAAAAAAATGAACAAAATCCTCTCACCATGAAAAAAAATAATTTTTTTAGACGATTTCAAATTCTTTTTAAGAGAAACGTTAGAAAAGTTACTAATCAAGCCGGCGAAGCCTTAAACCAAGAAATCGAGGGAATTATTGATAAAACCCTTTCTAACCAAGAAATGGAATCTCTTTTAGTGAGAGCCATAGAAAAATTAATTATACGAATGTTTAAAAAATATAGTTTGCTAATTTTTGGGTTTATTATTATTTTATTTGTTATTCAATTAGTGGTTTTAAATTGGAGTATTCAAGCGCTGAAAAGCTGTCCTCTGTCTTATTAAGTATTGACAAAAGAAATAAAATATGGATAAATAGAGCACAGCTAATTAGATAAACTGAAGGAATAACTTGGTGAGGACTAAAAAAAGAGATGGTACAAGCGCCGCCAAAAAAAACCACAGCAGAATTAGCCAATCTAGCCATTGAATTAATCCGTCAAACCGGCTGCGAATATGGAGACATTCGCTTTTGTAGCTACCGTAATCAACGCTACCGCGCCCGCGATCACTCCCTGGCCGACTTAAGAGATGATATTAACTCAGGTTTTGGGGTGCGAGTTCTTTATCAAGGGGCTTGGGGATTTGCGGCTTCACATCGAAAAACCCCCGAAGAAATTAGCCGCATCGTCACTTTAGCCGTAGAAATTGCCAAAGCCAGCCGCCTCACTCAACAACAACCCGTTAAATTAGTTCCGGTTGAAGCCTATCAAGATACTTATATAACTCCCATCGAAATTGATCCTTTTAGCATTCCCATCGAAGAAAAAGCCCAACTGCTATTAACCCTGACTGATGGACTTCTCGCCTATGGTGATCGCGGCGTGAAAAAAGCCGAGGCCTTTCTCAGTTTTACCCAAGAAGAAAAAACCTTCGCCTCCACAGAAGGATCATTGATTACACAAACCATCTATCGCAGTTATGCCGGTTTTGGTTGCACAGCAGTAGCTAATGGAGATGCCCAAACTCGCTATTATGAACGTTATCCCCTCAATTTAGGCTATGAACATATTAATCGGCAAGACCTCTTAAACAATGTAGATCGAGTCGCCCTTGAGGCCATCGAAAAAGTAAACGCCCCTAAAATCCCCTCTACTCAAACAACCCTCATCCTCAAACCAACCAATCTCTGGTTAACCATTCATGAATCTGTTGGGCACCCCACAGAATTAGATCGCGTCTATGGCTATGAGGCTAACTTTGCCGGCACAAGCTTTGCTACTACCGATAAATTAGGAAAACTGCAATATGGGGCCCCTTGGATTAACTTTATCGCGGATCGCACCCAAGCCGCAGGACGAGGAACCGTCGCTTATGATGATGAAGGAGTCAAAGCGCAACAATGGTATGTGATTAAAGAGGGTATTTTAGTAGACTATCTCACCGACCGAGAAACCGCCCATCGATTAGGACGAGAAAGCAGTAACGGAAGCGCTTATGCAGATAGTTGGGGCAGTATTCCTATGGTACGCATTCCCAATTTAGGATTAGAACCGGGGCCTGATGGGGGAAGTCATACTGCCAGCTTAGAGGAGATGATAGCCGATACCGAAGAGGGAATTTTAATTGATGGAATTGGCAGTTATTCTATTGATCAGCAACGGCGTAACTTTCAATTTGGCGGAGATGCCTTTTGGAAAATTGAAAAGGGCAAAATCGTAGGGATGTTAAAAAATGTGACCTATCATTCTATGACCACCGATTTTTGGAATAGTATAGATGCCCTAGGCCCAGCGTCAGAAAGAATCCAATGCGGAACCAATATGTGTGGCAAAGGCGAACCCATGCAAGTGGCCCAAATGACTCATGCTTGTGTACCGGTGCGCGTTAGAAATATTCAAATTGGTTGACCGGGTTAAAGAAAGTCATGAGTCATTGGTCTGTAGCCATTACTAGGAATACACTGTTGACATCCTCGCCGACCTGAAGGGGCGATTCCTCTTTCACAAGCTCAACTGAACCGGTTTAAAGGTGGTGGGCGCTTCAACAGAAATTGCTACCGAGGTAGTCTTACACTTCCTCTTTCTTTTACCTGAAGATGCTTTCACATCGCGATTAAACTAAGCCAGAGGGTCGCCCCCCTGACTCGTCTTCAGAACGGAGCGTGAGACTTTAGTTTCACTCCGCTCCTCAATTACACGGCTCTTATCATGAGTACCCGTCATATCCTGTGCAGTTTTCAGGTCGTGGCAATGTCGATGGAGTAACTGCTTATTTTGTTTTGAGTTTTTACCCCCCTTGAACTTGGGGATAATGTGGTCGGTTTCTATTAAATCTCCATCTCGGAAATGTAATCCACAATATGCACAGCGTCCTCTTTGTTTCTTTAATAGATTTGCTTTTTCTGCTGGCATTTCAGGGTGTTTCCCTAATCGACTACTCCAATAGATCATATCCCCGTCGTAAGGACTTCTTACTCCCTGTACCTTGACGTATTTGACTTTTTCAGTTTCACCGTGTGTATTCAGGGTTAATCCGTCTTTTGTTTTAAACACCCAGTTTCTTGTCTTTTCGGATTGCCAGTATTTTCTGACTATCCAGTGCTTATTTTTTCTTGGGTGTCTGTAATGACTCCACGCTCTAAGTTGTTGATAGGTGATATTATCGCATTTATAAAAGGTGTCTTTACATATTACTGTTTTGTAATAATTAGTCCATCCTTTTATTACCGTATTTAATTGCTTGATTAAGGCACTTTGCGGTTGCGTTTTATGCTTTTGGATTAAATTACCTATCTTATAATTGTGGAGTTTTACTTTTTCTTTGGCGGGTTTGATAAGGGTTTTAAAACCTAGTCTTTTTCCGTTGGTATTTTTTCCGCTATTATGTATTCCCTTGATTGGGTATTGTCGGATATTAAATCCAAGGAAATTGAATCCTAAATTCCCGTTATACTCATAAAGAGTATGGGTAATTTTAGTTTTGCTAGGTTTGAGTTATAGTCCCATTTCTGCTAACCAGTCCCTTATTAGTTCCTGGCATTTTAGAATGACCTCTAGATTTTCATGGATTATTACAAAGTCGTCTGCATATCTAATTAATGATAATGCTTTTCGATTCCTTTGTTTCTTCCCTTTCAAAGTTTCCGCGTATTGCTTAACTTTTATTTCCATTCCGTGCAAGGCTATATTGGCTAATAAAGGGCTAAGAACACCGCCCTGTGGTGTACCTTCGTCGGTTGGAAATAGGGATTTTCCCTCCATTACTCCTGCCTTTAACCAAGCTTTGATTTGTCGTCTTAGCTTTGGGTAAGTTTCTAATTTCGCCAGAAGTCTATCATGATTGATTTTATCAAAGCATTTTGAAATGTCAGCATCTAAGACATATTTTGCCTTATGACTAATTACATTAAATATTGCTTCGATTGCATCATGGGCTGAACGTGCTGGTCGGAAACCATAAGAATTCGGTTCAAACTTTGCCTCCCATTCGGGTTCTAACATTAGTTTTACTACTGCTTGTAAAGCACGTTCATACATTGTTGGAATTCCTAATGGTCGTTTTTCATCTGTTCCAGCTTTTGGAATCCATACTCGACGAGTTGGTTGACTTTTGTGACCCAATTTTAACCCTTCAGCAAGTGCCATTCTTTGTTTAGGAGATAGGGATTTAACTCCGTCAATTCCTGCGGTTTTCTTGCCCGAATTATCTTGAGTAACTCGTCGAACTGCTATTAATTTAGCGTACCAGCTATTTAAGAGTAGCCGTTGTAATTTGTGAACTACTCTGACATTGCCCTGTTGACTGGCTCTATATATTCGTTTTTGGAGTTTAAAGATACATCTTTCGACTTTACGCCAATTGATGTCCTTCCATTCATACATCGGTTTTGTGACCGTGTTCATAACATATTCGCTCCTATTAGCGACTATATATTCCATGTAATCGGGTGTACGTCAGCATATCCTATTTATTACAAACAGGCTTTGGCTTTTTACACCATCTTTCCCTTATAAATCTTGCGTTGGTTACTACTTGGATAAATCGACCTATTTCCAAGAGATTTATAAGGTTTACTTCGTTCCTAATATCCGTTGCTGCTAGCTTTAGGTTCTCTTTCTACGCCGAGTCTATATGGATGTTCCCAGTTCAGAAACGGAAATCTGCTGGCATTTTAGACCTTTAACTTTTGTTTCCAGCCGATAGAACGAGTAGGCTGGGTGACTCTAACGACGTTTCAGGCAAGAGTTCGTATTCCTAACCATGACTAGATGTTAGACAGGATTCACCATCGTTCTTGGTGTTACTGCCTTTTCGCCCCGCTTTAGCCTATAAGTTTACCAGTCTTAAATGACTAGGGGCGATACTGTCACCGTAACATCTACGGGAAAGGACTAGGTATTTAGTGATTCTTTGCAGTTTCAACCATCTTTCTTAGCTTTTGGCTCAGATGGCTACCATCACCTTTACGGATATTAAGTTATCACCTGATGAGGATTTAAGTGCTTGTTCAACCTCATGGTTACTCATCAGATGTCAGTCATCCCTAAGTATTACTGCTTATTTCGACTGAACGAGTCGCACTCCGTTTAAAGTCTCGGATAGTCCACCCGCGACTAAAATGTTTTTAGCTGCATTCACATCCCTGTCATGCCATGTGCCACAGAAAAGACAAAGCCACTCTCTAACATAAAGTTCTTTTTTGCCTCCCTTTTTCCCACAACACGAGCATTTTTGTGATGTTGGCTCCCATCGGTCAATTATCCGTAAATCACGCCCGTATTTTTCCGATTTAGCTGTTAACATATCTCGGAAGGTACACCATCCCAAATCTGATATGGCTCGGGCGAGTTTACGGTTTTTCATTAACCCACTTGTATTTAAATCTTCTAGAGCGATAGTTTGATTTTCACGCACAACTCTAGTGGATAGTTTATGAAGAAAATCTTTTCTAGTGTCAGCTATTTTGGCATGGAGTTTAGCTACTTTTTTACGAGCTACTTCACGCCGTTTACTACCTTTTTTCTTTCTAGAAAATTTCCTTTGTAGCTTCTTGAGCCTCTTTAATCTTTTCTTTAAGGGCTTAGGGGCTTTGACCTTTTCACCATTGCTAAAAGTGGCGAAGTCAATAATACCCAAGTCAATTCCAATAGATTGCTCATTGTCGGGCAACTTTTCAGGATGTATCTCAACTACAAAACTCAAGAAATACCTGTCAGCACTATCTTTAATCAGCGTGACTGATGAGGGGGGAGAAGGCAGGGGTCTAGTCCAAACAATTCGTAGTTTACCTATCTTTGGGAGATAGACATTGTGTTGTCTTACCTTAAACCCGTTATCGGTAAACTTGGCTGACTGTCTCGATTTACGCTTCTTAAATTTAGGAGGCTTTATCTTTTTCCCTTTCCTCTCTCCTTTGCAAGATTTAAAAAAGTTAGAATAA
Source organism: Gloeothece verrucosa PCC 7822 (assembly GCF_000147335.1). NCBI lineage: Bacteria > Bacillati > Cyanobacteriota > Cyanophyceae > Chroococcales > Aphanothecaceae > Gloeothece > Gloeothece verrucosa. The sequence goes on along the minus strand of NC_014501.1, from coordinate 274,639 downwards.
GCTTGTTCTAAATCTTTTAATGATTGCTGCAAGGGGATAGAAGACACTTCCCCTAACCATTCTTTTTCGCTACTCTTCTTAAGTTGAGTTAACCTTTTAGACAGTTCGCCATAGCTGGGTTTTTTCTCTCCTTGCTTATATTTCTCTTGACAAAAACTCAAGGCATCATTCCAGACTACCCGACAACAACCAAACAGTCTAGCGATGGCTATCTGTTGGTCTTTTGTTGGGTAAACGCGAAATTGATACCTGGCTTTCATTGCAATTGTATTATATCCTTATGTAGGAGTATATCACTAATCAAGCCTTATGACAAGAAGAATGAAGAAAATACAGTTCTATATCAATGAGCTAGAATATGAGAAGCTCAAAAACTACGCTCAAAAATTAAATATTACGATGTCGGAGGTTTTGAGAGATTTCATTAAGTCTATAAATTCGCCCTAGAAGGGCGAGGTTTTTACCCGCAATTTTCGATAAAGTGTAGGAAAATGATTCGGTGAGAAATCACTGATGACTACTGACTAATGACTGCTGACTAACCGAAAATGCCTCTGCCACGCCTACTGACTCTAATTATTAGTCTAGGAATCCTTCTGGGACTACTTTTGTGGTTAATTGATTCGATTTACAGACTCTACAGCCAAATAGCCTGGAGTTCCCCTTTATTGGCTCATTTGATGGTTTGGTTGTTGATTGTTGTACTTGGGTGCATTATTTATGGGTTCTTCTATTACTTCAATGTTTTCTCATCCCCAAAACAGTCCAGTAAAAAGGCCCGTTACCGTCGTATAGCCGCTAAACTTCCCCAACAAAAAACCGAGGCCGCCTCAGAAAATCTGAAAGCTGTTAAAAGACAAGTGCAGCAAATTCAGGATAAAGTTTCTCAAAAAGCCTTATTAAGCAGATCGCAAGAAATAGAAGCTAATTTAGCCCGAGGAGAATTGCGAGTAGTGGTATTCGGCACCGGTTCAGCCGGCAAAACTTCTCTGGTTAATGCTTTAATCGGCGAAATGGTGGGTAATGTTGAGGCCACTATGGGAACCACTCAGATAGGCGAAACTTATCGGCTTAAATTAAAAGGGATTTCTCGGGAAATTTTAATTACCGATACTCCAGGAATTTTAGAAGCCGGCATCGCCGGAACACAACGAGAACAATTAGCCAGACAGTTAGCGACTGAGGCAGACCTACTTTTATTTGTAATAGATAATGATTTACGTCAATCTGAATATGAACCCCTGCGAATGTTAGTAGGAATTGGTAAACGATCCCTACTGATTTTTAACAAAACTGATCTGTATTCTGATGAAGATCAAGAAGTCATTTTAAATCAGTTAAAACAACGGGTACAAGACTTTATTAATGCGGCTGATATTGTGGCACTGGCGGCTAACCCTCAACCCGTGCAATTAGAAAATGGAGAACTCATTCAACCTGAACCGGATATTATTCCTTTAATTAAACGGTTAGCGGCTATTTTACGGGCAGAGGGAGAGGATTTAATTGCTGATAATATCTTATTGCAATCGCAACGATTAGGAGAAGAAGCTAGAAAAATTATTGATAGTCAAAGACGAAGACAAGCTGATAAAATTATAGACCGTTATCAATGGATAGGAGCCGGAGTAATTGCCGTTACACCTTTACCGGTTGTGGATATGTTAGCCGCCGCCGCCGTTAACGCCCAAATGGTGATCGAAATTGGTCAGGTTTATAACTGTGAAATTAATAGCGAGAGAGGAAAAGAATTAGCCTTATCTTTAGGCAAAACGTTGGTCAGTTTAGGAGTGGTTAAAGGAGCCGTAGAATTATTAGCAAGAGCCTTACAGTTTCAGGTAGCCACTTATATAGTCGGGAAAGCCATACAAGCAGTAACAGGTGCTTATTTAACCCGTATTGCCGGGAAAAGTTTTGTGGAATATTTCCGCCACGATCAAGACTGGGGAGATGGAGGAATTACCGAAGTTGTGCAGCGACAGTTTCAGTTAAGCCGCAAGGATGAGTTTATCAAAGCCTTTATTTCAGATGCTATTAATAAAGTGGTTAAACCTTTTTCTGATCAATGGCAAGATCCCGAAGAAGAACAAGAAGAAGAAACCGAAGAAGTTTACGTCAGAAGAAATGATGATGATTGGTAAGGGAAAAGATAACTAATAACTAATAACTAACGACTAACTACTAACGACTAATGACTAAAATTGGTGAACTCGGAGAAAAATTAGTTTTAGAATGGTTAAAAGCGCAACAATGGTCTATCCTTCATCATCGCTGGCGTTGTCGTTGGGGAGAAATTGACATCATTGCTCAATGCTTAACTTGTCCAACTTTAGCATTTATAGAGGTTAAAACACGCAGTAGCGGCAATTGGGATGCTGACGGGTTATTAGCAATTAACACGCAAAAACAACTTAAACTTATCCGAAGTGCAGGATTATTTTTAGGTGAATACCCGAATTTAGCTCTTTTACCTTGTCGTTTTGATGTTGCTATAGTGAGTTATAAAAAGAAAAAGTGTGACCTCAATCAACCCATCAAATCAGATATTAGTTTAGGTAAGCCGGTCTTTTGGGAAGGCTATCAATTAACCCTCAGTCAATATCTTGAGGCGGCTTTTGAGTCAGAACTTTAGCGGGATATTTTGTTAAGAATATATCAAACACTAGCAAGAATTTATCATAAATTTATTTTGTAAAAAAATGTTGACAAATGTAAAAATAATTGTTACAAATAGATTTAAGTGGAATCGCTTAAGTTAATTTAACTAATTTAAATCATATAGAGTAATTTAGCTAAAGAAAAACACTGAGTTGATCAGCTATTAAAGAAGGAAAAAGCTATTAATGAAATTTCTCAATCAACCATCGTTTGTTAACATCATTAAACCTGCACTATGGATAGCTGGTGTGGCTTTATCACCTGTACTACTAGCCTGGCAAACTCCTGTACAAGCCGCTTCAATCTCTGTTACAGGGACAGGTACTAACTCAGTTTCTTCCAATTCTTTATCAGCAAAAGCCACCTTTGATGACAGTCTTAACCCAGGAAAGTTAACAATAACCCTGGAAAACTTGAACCCCGTCTCAAAACCGAGTGATGTACTGACAGGGGTTTTTTGGGATCTTACCGGCAATCCTAGCTTATCTTTGTTTTCAGCTACAGCCCCAACGGTCATCAACGGTAATAACACGGCAACCAATGTCAATCTTGCAACCCCCAAGCTATGGGGCTTTTCATCTACTACTGTCTCTACAGGATTGGGTGGCAATGCAAGTCCGCAAGTAACACAGCATTATGGACTAGGAACTGCCGGCTTTGGGATCACTCCAGGGTTTCATCTTTCCGAGGATGGGGGTACTCAGCAATTTAATTACGGCATTATCAAGAGTGTCAATGCTGATGCTAATAACCCAGTGAAAAAAGGAACTTTTGTCAAAGATAGCGTAACCTTCGTTTTATCGAATTTGCCGGCTGACTTTAAACTCAACTCGATTAAAAATGTTCGTTTCCAATATGGAACTGACCTAAGTGAACCGAGTTTATCTAATACTAATGCACCTGCACCCAGCGCGACATCTAGAGAAATTCCTGAACCAAGCACGATAGTAGGTCTAGCCTTGTTTTTAAGTGGATTGATGCTTACCCGTCAACCAAAGTCTCTCTCCTAGAAAAAAAGTAAAATTCTGAGCCTTAGTTTGCTTTGGAGGTTCAGTTTTTTTTATTAGGATAAAAAAGTAGTGGGACAAAGCCCACCGTAATTTTAATCCAAACTTTTAACATCTTGCTCTCGGCGACTTTCGCGTAAAACCGTAGTAGAAACCATCGCCGCCATCAACTCGTCTGGAATCACCGTAAAAGGCAAACGATGAATATCGGACTTAGGATTACAAGCCACCTCAGCCGCATGACGCAACTCAGATAAAGTAATATTTTTTAACCCCAAATCTTCTAAACTTTTTGGTAAACCAATCTGATCATAAAATTTTAATAACTGTTGACGAGCAGAAACAGCCAATTGATTACCCTGTACCATTTCTTCTAGCCGCAATTGTACCAAAATCCCATAAGCCACTTTTTCTCCATGTAAGGCATCATGAGCCGCCGGCAGGTGAGTTAAGCCATTATGGACAGCATGAGCCGCCACAGTACGACAATTTGCTCCTCCCAAACCTCCAATGACTCCAGCTACTAAAACCGTAGCATCTACCACCTCACGCCATTCTTCGCCGCCGGGAGTAGAGAGTGCTTTCTCAGATTTTTGCAAAAGAATATCTCTTAAAATTCTCGCTTGTTGCACCGCAGAAATAATTAAAGTGGCGCTAGAATTCCCACTACTTACTGATGCTTCATACCATTTAGCCAGTGCATCTCCGATTCCGGCTATTAAGGTTCTTTGAGGAGCAGTTTTAATCAAATCATAATCCAAAATCAATAAATCAGGACAGCGAGATAAAGGCACATCATATAAAAAAGCCCCCTGATCTGAATAAACATTAGATAAGGCACTCCAAGCCGCACAAGTTGCCGCAGAAGTGGGAATAGTCACCACAGGCAGTTGACATTGAGCGGCTAATAATTTGCTCATATCTAAGGCTTTACCCCCACCCACCCCAATAATTAAATCAGCTTGATGCTCTTTGACTAAATTCTTAAGAAATTTCCGAGAATTTTCTGAGCAATCAGGGCTATAATTAGCTGTAGAGATACAGAGGTTATGCTGATCAAAAAGCGGTTTTAAACGAGGTTCGACTAAATTTAGGGTGTGATTTCCCCCAACAATCAGAGGACGTTTTCCCAAACGGGTGATCGCTTCCCCAGTCTGCAATAAAATATTTTCCCCTCTTAACACTTGTGTCGGAGCAATCATTAGGGGAGGTAAAATAGTTGCAGTTGAATTTAACAATTGAGGTGTTTTTTGTTTCATGACGGTATTTTTAAATTTTTGGGCAACAGTGAGGCAACTCAAAAACTGAGAAAGGAGTTAACAGTCAACAGAAATGACTAATCATTGAACACTGACAACCCACTAACTGTTAACTGTTAACGATGAACTGTTAACTGTTATTATCTTGAGGTAATTGAGCAAACTTATCAGTAAAAATTGTCACTTGAACTTGCTCATCATCTCGAACTCTTAAGGAACGTTTAACTTCTCCGAGATAGAGGGGAATAGACAGCCCCGGTTCTGGATGGACAAGAGTCCTCAGACGGATAGTCAGCTTACCCTGACCTTCTCGATCGGCTCTACCAAAAGAAAATAAATCATCGGAAGCTTGATATAGAGTCGCTTCCACTTGTGAAGGATTAATTTGATCGGCAACAGAAATCACTGCTTGATTGGCTCCGTTATCATAGACTAAAGCATAACGCACGGAGCCAGGCACTTCGGTACGGGTATATAGTCCTAGTCCGAGAGCAAATAACCCTCCTGTTAGTACCCCCATAAAACCCGTAACGCCCACTAAGCGAAAACGAAATCCCCATTTAAAGATAAACGCAATAATGGTAAAAAGGAGGAAAGCTACAGTCAGATAAGCTGACCACAAAGTATAGGTAGAAAAATCTGTTGGAAACTCCATTTTAGTTGACGTTCGGCCTATTTTATGAAAACTGTTAACCTAACCCATTGTACCTATCCTATTGTAGAAACTTTTCATTCAATTCAGGGTGAAGGAGCTTGGACTGGAGTCAGTGCTTTTTTTATTCGCCTTGGAGGGTGTGATGTTTATTGTCCTTGGTGCGATCAAAAGGAATCTTGGAACCCTAAACGTCATCCCCATCAGTCAGTGGAAAATTTACTCGAGTCAGCTAAAATGGCTAATCCGGCTATAGTGGTGATTACCGGTGGCGAACCTTTAATGCACGATCTAATTCCTCTAACCCGAGAATTACAACTTTTAGGACTACGGGTTCATCTCGAAACCTCTGGGAGCCATCCTTTTAGCGGTAACTTCCACTGGGTCACCTTTTCTCCTAAACCCTATAAGCGACCCCACGAAAGTATCTATGAGCAGGTTAATGAGCTTAAGGTGGTAATTGCCAATGAAGAAGATTTACATTGGGCGCAACGCCAAGCCGCTAAACTGCCCTCAACGGTGGTTAAATATCTTCAACCCGAATGGAATACCCCTAACTCGGGAGCCTTAATTTTTGAATTTGTTTTAAAGCATCCTCAATGGCGTATGAGTTTACAAACTCATAAATTTCTAAATGTTCGTTAATGGTTTGTTACCTTTATTCTAATTATGGCTATTTTACAAAACCCAACTTTTAATTACCCAAGTTCTCTTTATGAACGAGATTTTTATCAATGGTTAATGATCACTATTAAGTTATTACAAGATAGGTCTTTTGAGCAAATTGATCTAGATAATTTAATTAAAGAACTTGAAGGAACTGCCAGAAGAACTCAAAATACCCTTAAAAGTAATCTTCGAGTTCTGTTGATGAATTTACTTCAATATCAATATCAACCCTCTGTGCGTTCTGAAAGCTATCAGTCTATCGTCATTAAACATCGTCTAAGACTACAAGAAATTTTTTCAGATTGTCCTAGTCTAAAATTTTATGTGGCTGAAGTTTTTGATGAGTGTTATGGTCATGGCAGACAATTAGCCGCTAGTCAGACCAATTTACCTCTAGAAATATTTCCTGAAATTTGCCCTTTTACTCAAGAGCAAATCTTAAATATTGATTACTGGCCAGAATAATTAATCATTAACCATGAATCAACCCCTCGCAGTTGTTTTATTATCGGGTGGCTTAGACTCAGCCACTAGCGCCGCGATCGCCCTTGCGGATGGCTATGAGGTGATCGCCCTCTCTTTGTCTTATGGACAACGCCACCAACGAGAACTACAAGCGGCTAAAAAAGTTGTGGCGGCATTGGACATCAAATCTCACTATATTATGGATGTTAATCTGTCTCAATGGGGCGGTTCTTCTCTGACGGATGAGTTGATCGATATGCCTACCGATGGGGTTAAACCTAATCTGATCCCGAATACCTATGTACCGGGTCGCAATACAGTTTTTATTGCTATCGCCCTCTCTCTAGCAGAAGCAAAAGGCGCAGAAGCCATTTATTTAGGTATTAATGCGGTGGACTATTCCGGTTATCCTGACTGTCGTCCTGAATATATTGAGGCTTTTCAAAAATTAGCCAGTTTGTCTTCTAAAGTGGGAGTAGAAGGAAAAGCGATTCAATTAATGGCTCCTTTAGTCAAAGACTCAAAAGCTGATATCGTCCGTCGTGCAATGAGTTTGGAAGTTCCGATTGCCGATACTTGGTCTTGTTATCAAGGGGGAGATGAACCTTGTGGGTTATGTGACTCCTGCCGCATTCGGAACCGCGCTTTAATTGAGGCGGGTTATCCTGAATTGGCAACACCGGTTCTAAAAAGTTAAGAAATATAGCAGGAGTCTCCGACTCAGGAGTTAGAGTCATTGATTGGGGTCTAACTCTTCCAAAATGGTAAACTGTACATGATTAATGGCTAACTCCCCGATAGAAACCTGCTCTTTATTTACGGGAGAACCGTTACTCAATAACCTTTCAAAAGGCACATCTTTGGCCATCTCCGCATGATACCAAGCTAACCCCATAAAAAAGCGCGTCGGATAAGGCCCCCCTTCATTGATATCATCGGGATTAGATTCCATCGGTAACCAGCCAAATCCGGGTATATAAAACTCCATCCAAACATGATTATAATCCGGTTGTAAAGGCAAATTTTTCATTAAAGGATGAGCCGGACATTTATAACGTCCTACTGTACGACAAGCAATTCCATTGAGGCGAGACAAAGCTAATAATACACCTAAATATTCCCCACAAGACCCCACACCTCGTTTTAGGGCTATATCTGGGGAATCAATATGAGGTTTAATGCCATAAGAAAGGCGATCATAAACATAATTTCGGATACTATACATTTTTCGCAATAAGTTTGTTTCTCGTCCGATGGCTTCTTCTGCCGCCCGACGAATAATTTCTGTATCCATTGCTAAATCATCATTATCGATCAGATATCGCGCTTGATATTCCGGCGATAATTCTGGGATATTTTCGCACTCACGCGGCTTGATTTGATATTTAATACTCCAAACTTCTAAAATGGCTTTCCAGCCAAAAACATAGCGAGCATTGTTGGTCAACTGATCAAATTTGAACACAGCTACCCGTTGTCCTTCTTGTACTTCTTCGGTGAAAGGAAGTCCGATGGCTTCGACTTTTCTTACCTTTTGTCGGTCTGTTTCGGCGGGTAAAGCAATGCGCCATTCTACATTGGGTAATAAAAAGGGATCTAACGGTTCTAATTCTTCTACATAAGATACTTCTATTAAATAACCGTTGGAAAGGGCATATTTTTTCTCAGTATCTAACCGGAAATAAAGCGGATGAATGAAGGTGCGGTCACGGTATTGTAGTTCATAATTGGGTTCGGCATTAGGATTATCTCGGATATAAGGTTCCGAATAGGTATAAGCCACATATAAAGTCTCTTTTCCCGTTTTTTGACAACGATGAAAAGCTAAGCCGGTGGGAGACTCAAAGGGTGTTAAGACACTAAAAATCTCTTTCCCCGTTGCTCGATCCAAACAGAAAATTGTTTGTTCTAGGGGATCAGATAACCAGAGTTGTTCTCCCTTAACTGTAATATTTTGCGTGCCGATGCCGGGAGCATATAAACGGGTAATTTCTTTGCCGTTTTCTCGGTTAAAAATATAAATATCTCCACTTTTCTGACAGGTGACATATACAGCCCCTTCCTGTACAGCTACCCCATTGACCGGATAGTTCAGACGAGTAAATAATTGAGCCGGATAAGTCAAGGATATCGTGGTTCCTTGTCGGGAAATCGGACAAAAATAGACATTTTCTCGGGTTGTAAACCAGAGGGTATCATCGGCGATCGCTAACCCTGTAGCCCCAATAAAATCGTCCCAGTTATGAGGATTAATGATGGTAGTATTATTCGTGAAGGGATCTATCTGTAGAAGATAGCCATTTCTCGGATCAACTGCTAGTAATATATCTCCGTCAAACGCAATGCCATAAATTGCACTAGCTGCAATGGGGCGGATCGTTCGTGCTTGAAGTTGGCCTTGATCAACGGGTGTGAGTTCTGTATCAGGAGTCATGGAAAATTATAGATGAATGAATTAAAAATCTATCTGATGATGCCTACAATCTACTAGCCTAGCAAATTTATCATTAAAAGAATGTCAAAACTGAACTTAACAGCTTAAAAATCCTCAAGAGCCGCTTGTCCACTTTTTGCTTGCCCATAGTCTAGCACTCTTTCCCATCCCCAAATCTGAGCAATTTTTAAAGAAAGGGTTTTCCCTGACCTAAATAGAATATACTCATAACCGTCGTCTGTTTCGCTAACATCGGCCACTAATTCATTTCTCTTGTCTTGTCCCCAAACTTCGGCGGCTTTCTCCCACCATAATAAACAAGGACTTTTAAAATTGGGATTATCTAAGTATTCCTGTTGCCAATTTTTCGGAGTCCACCCCTCACTAAGGGCCGTGATCAGACAGGCACTAGGATAGTTCAACTGTTGGTTTTTATGTTGTAGAAAATACCAATACTCGATCACGCTTTGAAGCCTCGCTTCTAGGTCATCATAAGCATACTCTATGGCTTCCTGTACGTCTTCTCGAGAAAAGTCCACACCGATATAAGTCAGTGCTGGTTTATAACAGTGCAAGATTTCTTGAATAGGTGGGTCTAATTCTTTAAAATTCATCAATGATCCTTAATTAAATAGACTTTAAGTGAATAGACTTTAATTTTTATATTCAAACACTGTTTAAGACGAACTCAAATCATTTTTAGGTTTATTCTATATTGATCAGGATTTATTTCCCTAAAAAACCTGAGACAATATCTCTCGCTAATACATTTCTTTTGTCTCAAAAGTCGCCGTTCTACCACTCGGCTTTAAACCCTAAATTTCTGGTAAAATTAAGCTAGATTAACAACTGGACAAATTCTTTTAAGTTGTGACAAAATTTCGTTCTAATTAGCTACAGGTTTATTACTATGTCATCTGATAGCACACCTTTACCCCCTAACCTGGATCGTATTGTACAAAAATTTAAGAGCCGCTCAGACCCCAAAAAACGTTATGAGCAACTCCTCTGGTACGCTAAAAAGTTAGAAGCTATGCCCGAGGAAGGTAAAACACCTGAAAATAAAGTCTCTGGCTGTACCTCCCAAGTTTATATTACCGCCGATCTTAAAGAGGGTAAGGTATGGTATCAAGGGGACTCAGATGCTCAGTTAGTTAAAGGCTTAGTGGCTTTTTTGGTGGAAGGACTCAATGGCTTAACGCCTCAAGAAATTATGGCAGTTACCCCAGATTTTATTGAAGAAACGGGCTTAAAAATGAGTCTCACTCCTTCCCGTGCTAACGGGTTTTACAATATTTTTCAAATGATGAAGAAAAAGGCACTCTTGTTTCAATTAGAAAGCTCTGCTTAATGAGTAAATAGTTAGCAGTTAACAACGATTAATTGACGAATTTTTACGGTTCACTGTTAACTTTTTACTCTTCCCAATCTTCCAAATTGTCATGGTGCTGGTTTCCAGAGATAGCGCGGGTGCAAGACCAATTACTCGGCAGTGCCGAAGGCCATCCCATCCGAATAGCTTCTGGACAAATCGTCATTACTGTTAACTGACAATCAATTAATTGAAAGCCTTCTTTTTCACATTGTTTAAGACTTTGTTTCAAAATTGAATCATTTTTAAATTCAATGGTTTTATTACATTGAATACAAACTAAATGGTGATGATGGTTCGGATAGGGTTGATGAAGTTCATAATGTTTATGACCTTCAGCTAGTTCTAATTCTCGCAGAATTCCCATCCGTGACATTAATTTAACACTACGATAAATAGTCGATAAGCTAATGGCTTCGCCGCGCTGATCTAATAGCTCATGGAGTTCCTCTGCACTAAGATGATTGCCTCTTGGAAGGTTTTGAAAAACGTGCAAAATTTTCTCCCGTTGAGGAGTTAAGCGCCAGCCTCGGGCATTGAGTTCAGCTTTGAGGGAAGTGGCTGTATAAGGAGGCATCTTTAAATTTTCTCTCAAGAAATCCTACTCTCTTGACAATGATAGCGATTATTAGAGACTATTTGCAACAAACTTTTTTTATTGAGAATATTTGTCATCTTAGAGAAAAGGGAACAGTGGAATGGGGATGGCTCAATTAAGATGAGAATGTTAGTGGATTTTTCCACAAAAAAACAGGCTAAAAGCCTGTGTCTTGAGATTATTTGAGGAAGATTGAATCAACGATTAACCCATAAGCGGTTAAGGCTTAATGGTTAAAAATTCATCTCTGCGGCTTGAACTCTTTCTACTTGTTTTTTCTTAATAACTAAGAGAATTTGAGCCAGCATGATAGCGGCTAAGAAAACAAGCAACCAAGTAATACGAGTGGGGCTTTGTAACACCACTTCTGTGTCTTTCTGTCCGAATCCACCCACATTAGGATTATTGGTGAGTGCTTCTCCGGCGGCTACCTGTTGCCCTTGTGAGACAATTAATTCAGGTCCAGCAGGAATAGCCTCTACCGCTTGCCCGTTGTCGCCAGAAATGGTCACTTCATAGCCCCCCTCTTCCAAGGAAACGATGTCGGTGATGGTTCCCGCTACAGAAGCTTTGAAAAGGTTATTATTGCTGGATTGTCCGGTTGGGTAAACTTGGCCCCGTCCTCGGTTAGCCCCTAAGTGAACGGAATATTTACCAAACTCAATATTTTTGTCTTTAGCGGGATCTGGAGAGAGAATGGGGAAAACAATCTCTTCGTATTGATCACCCGGTAGAGGACCAACAATAACAACATTATCTTGGCCTTCTTTATAGGTTTGAAAATATAAATCGCCGACTTTTTCCTGTAATTCTTCAGGAATTCGGTCAGGGGGAGCGATTTTAAAGCCGTCAGGCAACATTAGCACTGCGCCAACGTTTAACCCACCTTTTGAACCATCGCCAAGAACTTGTTGAACACTATGGTCATAGGGGATTTTCACGACGGCTTCAAAAACCGTATCGGGCAATACTGATTGGGGAATTTCTATTTCTGCCGGTTTTTGGGCTAGATGGCAGTTAGCACAGACAATACGCCCAGTAGCTTCTCTAGGCGTTTCTGGAGCGGTTTCTTGTGCCCAAAAGGGATAGGCAGCCGCCGATTGAGGTACGACTAAATCTGTTGTTAAAAACAGGGAAAGAGTAGCGATCGCCAGTAAGAGTGCTTGAAAAATCGTTTGCTTTCCTGTTTGCCAAATTGCTGCGAAATGAGGTGTTCTCATCTAAGTTCGTTAACTCTTTAAAACTCTCTATTCATTAACCCACATTAAGATCAGTAACCAGGAGACAGCCAACACCGAGCCAGAATTGGGAATTTATCAGTCTCTAGCAGGGGATAGCGAAGCGCGAAGTACCGCCGTGTCAACTGTTCACTGTTCTGTTCCGTTCATCATTAAGCCCACCAAGGGTCTTCATTGGTACGAAAATCGGTTTCTGTCCAAGGGGTAAAGACGACTTTATCGTCTTGAGTCACATCCGCATGAACCAACGCCAACGACAGAGGCGCAGGTCCTCGGACCACTTTGCCTTCGGCATTATATTGGGAACCGTGACAAGGACAGATAAATTTTTCTTCGCTGGCATTCCAAGGAACCACACAGCCGAGGTGAGTACAAACCGCGTTGATCCCATAGTCGGCAATGGTTTTTTCTTGGGTTACCACAATATAGGTGGGATCACCTTTGAGTCCTTGGGCCAAAGAGCGCTCGCCTTCTTTATGGGTACTGAGATACTCACTGACAATAATGTCATTACCTAGAGCGTCTTTAGCGGTGAGTCCACCCCCAGCCCCACCACTAGAAGGCGGAATAAAATACTTCACCACAGGATAGAGGGCCCCTGCCGCAATGCCTGTGATGGTACCAAAGGTTAGAAGGTTCATGAATTGGCGACGACCCATATCGGGAACATCAGCCGAGCCGGACATTTGAGCCATAATTACACGTTAATTGTTAACTTTTGTAAATTGTCTGAAAATCCCTGTCTGAGATTTTCTTATTTTTGCTGGCCTCAGAAGGCAAGCATAGTAATATTATCAGCACAATGGTGATGGTCAGTCTTAAAAAAAATTTACGACACCGTTCTAAATTATTACAGAAAGTGACCCCTGATGAGTAAATTCGGTAAGACTATTAGTAACTCTTGTCAATAAAATGGTGCCGGATTGAAGAATATAAGGTCACCCCTCCAGAAGAAAAGCACAGTTAACCGCTAAACTAATTAAGTAGAGTAACTCTAATCGGATAGCAATCAAAATCAAAAAAGAATGCAGGGACTATTCAGGCGGATTTGGCAGTGGATTACAAGCTTCTTTGGGCAACTGTTTGGCTCAAGGTCTATAGGACCTTCTTCTTCTTTGTCTGTAAGGAGAAGAACCGATCAAGGGGAGTCTGCCCCGCCACTGACAGATACCGATTATGAATTTTTGTTCATGCAGCTAATGGAAGGGATCGGTCATGGGTGGCATGAAGGACGAATCGTTAAGTTTTTTAATAATCTGGGGGAACAGGGAAAACAAAAGAAATGGGCCGTCTGGCTAGAACGTTTTGGCGAAAAGGTCTTGTCTTCCTCGGCCCCAAATCAATTATTAGCCGCTCGTATGCTGCGTTTAGGAGAATTAGCGCAGACCATCCCGAAAATACAACTGATCGGGGAAACATCTTATCGCATTGGCAGAGAACTCTATAATAAAAACCAAAAAAATAGCGTCTGGGAATATGATGGCCCAGATACATCTCAAACAGAGATGAAAACTTCTGCCCCTGTGATCTCATTACAACCCCAAATGAGCATAGACGCTTCCGAAGATACTATCCCTAACCCACCACCAGAAGCGTTAACCATAGACGAATTATTAGAACGTTTACAGCATGACTCTAATCTTGCTCAAACCTTGGCTCAACAGTTGGGAATACAGACAAACGACCCTCAAGAAATTGTCAATGTGTTGATCGAGCAATTTCAACAAGTTCAAAATCAGGAATACCCCACTCAAGAACCCTCAAGCGTAGACGAGTGGTTCCAACGAGGAGTACAGCAAGCCGAGATGGCTGACTGGGAAGGGGCGATCGCTTCTTGGGACCAAGCCCTAGCCCTAGACCCGGATTTGGCAGAAGCTTGGCATAATCGGAGTAGTGCTTTGGCTTATTTAGGAAGGTTAGACGAAGCGTTAGAAAGCATCAATAAAGCCCTTGAATTGGATGCCGATGACCCTCAAATCTGGAATTCTCGCGGCAGTGTTTTATTTAGTCTCCAACGTTGGGAAGATTGTCTAGTTTGTTGGGATAAGCTGATCGAATTACAAGAAGATTATTATCAAGGTTGGTATAACCGGGGCTTTACGCTAGAAAATATGGGACGCAATGAAGAAGCCATCGCTTCTTACCATAAAGCGCTAGAAATTGAGCCGAATTTTGAGTTAGCGAAGATTAAGTTACAAGATCTTTTAGGGCAAAATCAGAATGAACAGAATTAATTTTTTAGGGGACGGGCGACAATAATACCGACGGCATGGTTAACATTTTTTATGTATTGCTGTAAATCAGCCGCAATGGTCACTTGGCCGGCAGGAGAAGCATGAATAAAGCCGATTTTTCCATTAGGAAAACGATACACTAAGCCGGTATGAGTGACATCTAAACCACTCAAATTTGTAGCGACTCCGATAATATCTCCGGGTTGGAGTTGGTTATAAATTTGTCGGATTTGAGGTTGAGGAATATAGCGAATTTTTAAACTTTCTAAATTCTTTTCCACTTGGAGAATACATTCATAGTTGGTATGGCTTTTCAGTTGCCGGTAAGCTTGGCGATGGGTACTCATAAAGTTTAGGGTTTTCTTGAGGGGAATTCCGCCTAAAGATGCGGTGATATTTTGAATATTTCCTCGCTTTTGATTGTCTTCTATCCACTCAGAAAAGTAGTGTAAGCGGCTGCAATATCCGTCGAGTTTTCCTTGGCGGTAGCGTGTGTCTTGGATATGATGGGTAAAGGTGGGATAAGTGTAATCTTGTTGGGCAATATTTCGGGAAAGAGCTAGGACTGTTTCCACAAATAATAGACAGTCAAATTGTTTTAGTGATATAAATAAGCTTTCTTCGGGGGTTTGTTCGAGTAAGCCGGCTTTGTATTGTGAACCGAGGAGTTGATGAGCTATTGCTTGCATGATTTGTCCCATCGATTTGTTATTTAGTTGATGGGTTGCTGCATAGTTAATCAGTTGTTGAAAGTCTTTTTGCTGTTCGTTTTGTTGCTGTTGGGTGATGATTGGGGGTTGTTCGGTTGAGGTGGTTTTGGGGGCAATGTTTAGGCTGATGATGAGTGAGAGTGCTAGGAGAAAAGGGGTTTTTATTTCGCGCCAAGCCGCCAAGCGGCAAAGAGAGTGCAAAGAGGGTTTGTTCATGGGGGGATGGGGTTTGAGTTCAAGTTTATATTTTACTGTTTTGGGGCTTTTATTGGTGATTGATTAGCCGCCAAATTAGTTGCAGGAGGAATAAAAATAGGGCGGTTGTGGCAGCTAGTACGAGAAAGATTATTATTATTAATAGGATGATATATAGCCAGTCTGTTGTTTTTCTCGGTTGGGTAAGGTGGAGGTTTTCTTCTAGGAGTTCTAGGTTTTTTGTGTTGGCTTTCCAGGTTACATCAACAAAGTCTCCTAATATGGGTACTGTGCCCACTAAGGTGTCTAAAATTATGTTTAATGCCATTTTGGATAAGGTGGGTTTGGAGGCTCCCATTAAGGCGGCTTGGATGACGATATAAGCGGATAAGGCTGTTCCTAAATAGTCTCCGGCTCCGGGGATTAATCCGATTATGGGATCTATGCCTATACGGTAGGATGTCCCGGGTATGAGAATGGCATTATCTAATAAGTTGCTCAGGTTACGTAGATGAGTTAATTTTTTTGTCAGTTTAGAGATATTTGTATTTTTATCTTGTGGTTTTGTCATGTTTTTTGTTGGGTTTGAGTTATTTTTTTATATAAATATTTTTTAATTTATGTTAATTGTTGTCCTCTCTCTTAAGTATAGTTGAGCTATGATGGATAATGAAGCTCTTTTGATTTTGATTTCGAGGAAATTATGGCAATTGATGTTATTGTTTCAGCACTGATAGCCGGTGCGGCTAAACCGGCGGGAGAAGTAGCTGGCGATCTTTACAAGGCATTAAAAGATTTCATCAAAAAAAAGTTAGAAAGTAAAGGTAAAGCAGATGCGGGTTATTTATTAGACAAATTAGAGAAGAAACCCGAGGCAGTCAAAGAACTTTTGAAAGATGAATTAGTTGAGGCAGAAGTTGATAAAGATGAGGAAATTATCAAAAAAGCACAGGAGTTATTACAGCAGTTAAAACCCCAAGAGACACCAGGAGGTAATATTAATATAGAGGGTGGTGTTAAAGGGGTTGCGGGATACAACATAAGCGGCTCAACTATTAATCAAGGTGATATTAGTTAAATGTTGCCATGAGTAACCCAGGTTCAGAAAATAATGTTAATGTGGGACGGGATGTTACAGGTGTTGGAGCTTATAAAATTCAAGAATCAACCATTCATCAAACTTTTATTTATCAGCAGCCACCAGAAAACATTCATCAACGTCCCCTTATTCTAGGATGTCCCTATTTAGGACTAGAAAAATTCAAACCCGAAGATAAAGATAAATTTTTTGGACGAGATGAATTTATTAAAAAACTCCTGACTCATTTAGAACAGCATAATCTATTGTTATTGTTGGGGCAATCAGGTAGTGGTAAATCTTCCCTAATTCAGGCGGGGGTAATTCCTCAGTTGACGGATAAACCCGGGTTAGAAGGGTTTATTAATTTAACTTTTGTTCCTGATGAAAATCCTTTTGAGTCTCTTTATGGGCGCTTGTTATCCCGTTATCCGCAGTCTCAAGCAAAGTTAGCACGAGAAGAAGCGGCAGAAACATTAATCAAAGTCGTTAATAATTTAAAAAAAGATAGGGGGTGGTTGCTGTTTATCGATCAGTTTGAGGAGTTATTTACCCTTACTCCTGAATTAGTGCGGGATAGATTTGTCAGTAGTTTGGTTCAGTTATTGGGGGAAAAAGGAGAAGATACAACCCTTAAACTAATCATGACGATGCGGTCTGATTTTTATGGCAGACTGAGTAAGTATCCGCTATTGGTTCACTACATTGAAAAGAAGAATATTCTCTTGACGGATATGAGTGACGGAGAGTTGAGGTCAGCTATTGCTGAACCGACGGCACGAAATGGGGTAACGTTTGAGAAAAATTTAGTTGACCAAATTATTGATGATTTTAAACAACAGGCGGGTTGTTTACCTCTGTTGCAATATACCCTTAAGTTGTTGTGGCAACAAGAAAAGATTCAAGAGCAAAATCGAGAGTTAAAATCTAAGACTTATAATGCTATTGATGGGGTAGCAGGCGCTTTACAACAGCAGGCAGATAAAATTTATTCATCAGAACTGACAAAAGAAGAACAAGAAGCGGCAAAACAAATATTTATTGAACTGGTGGATATTGCAGGAAATGAACCCGTAAGTCGCCGCGTGAATTTGTCTAAGTTTCGGGATGGGAAGGAGTTAGAAAGCGCTTTAAATAAGTTGATTGATAATCGCTTGTTGGTGAGTGGGAAAGAACAGGAAACAGTAGAAGTTGCTCACGAAGCGCTGTTAAGAAGTTGGTCTGTGTTACAGGATTTGGTCAAGGAAAAAGAAGATATTATTATCTTGCGGAAGCGCTTGATCGATGATGCTAAACTCTGGTATGAATTACGCAACACCGATAAGGCATCCGATGAACTCTGGAGTGGGTCAAAGTTAGCACGAGTACGGGAGTTTCAACAAGAAGGCGCTTTTAGAGATTTAGGGGTAGAAGTAGATGAGTTTGTGGCGGCGAGTATTGCTGAGAGTGAACGGGTAGTCAGGGAAAAACAAGAGCAAATTGAACGGTTAGATCTTGCTTTAACTGAGTCAAGATTGAGGGAAAAGGCGGCAAGGGTAGAGATTTTGTTGACTTCCCAAACTTTAGCGCCGCTTGTTTTGGCGATTCAAGCCATAGGAGAGAATCTGGATAAAGCACCTCATGAGATTTTTACTCCTGTTCAGAGGAATTTATATTTAGTGATGGAAAGAGTTAAAAAGTCTATTCCCTTTTGCGGACATGAAAGAGGTGTGACTTCAGTAGCCTTTAGTCGTGATGGGGAAATGATTGTCAGTGGGAGTTGGGATAATACAGTGCGGCTGTGGGATAAAAAGGGCAATCCGATAGCTGAACCTTTGAGAGGACATGAAAGCACTGTCGAATCAGTGGCGTTTAGTCGTGATGGGGAAATGATTGTCAGTGGGAGTTGGGATAATACAGTGCGGCTGTGGGATAAAAAGGGCAATCCGATAGCTGAACCTTTGAGAGGACATGAAAGCACTGTCGAATCAGTGGCGTTTAGTCCGGATGGGGAAATGATTGTCAGTGGGAGTGGGGATGATACAGTGCGGCTGTGGGATAAAAAAGGCAGCCCTATTGCTGATCCTTTCAAGGTACATGAAAGTATTGTCAACTCAGTGGCTTTTAGTTCAGATGGGGAAATGATTGTCAGTGGGAGTTGGGATGACACAGTGCGGCTGTGGGATAAACAGGGCAACCTTATAGCTGAACCTTTTCGTGGACATGAAAGTTATGTCACCTCAGTGGCATTTAGTTCAGATGGGGAAATGATTGTCAGTGGGAGTTGGGATAAAACTGTGCGGCTGTGGGATAAACAGGGCAACCTTATAGCTGAACCTTTTCGTGGACATGAAGATTATGTCACCTCAGTGGCTTTTAGTTCAGATGGGGAAATGATTGTCAGTGGGAGTTGGGATAAAACTGTGCGGCTGTGGGATAAACAGGGCAACCTTATAGCTGAACCTTTTATTGGACATGAAAATTGGGTCACCTCAGTGGCTTTTAGTTCAGATGGAGAAATGATTGTCAGTGGGAGTGAAGATGAAACAGTGCGGCTGTGGGATAAACAGGGCAACCCGATAGCTGAACCTTTTCGTGGACATGAAAGTTATGTCACCTCAGTAGCTTTTAGTCCGCTCCCCCAAACCGAAGGGGGGATAATTGTCAGTGGGAGTAGGGATGGAACTGTGCGGCTGTGGGATAAACAGGGCAACCCCTTAGCTGAACCTTTTCGTGGACATAAAAGAATTGTCACCTCAGTAGCTTTTAGTCCAGACGGGGAAATGATTGTCACTGGAAGTCAGGATGATACAGTGCGGTTGTGGGATAAAAAAGGCAACCCTATTGCTGAACCTTTAAGAGGACATGAAAGAGGTGTCACCTCAGTAGCTTTTAGTCCAGACGGGGAAATGATTGTCAGTGCAAGTCAGGATAAAACAGTACGGCTGTGGGATAAAAAAGGCAACCCTATTGCTGAACCTTTTCGTGGACATAAAAGAATTGTCACCTCAGTAGCCTTTAGTCCAGACGGGGAAATGATTACCAGTGGGAGTAAGGATAAAACAGTGTGGCTGTGGGATAAAAAAGGCAACCCCATCGGTGAACCTTTAAGAGGACATGAAAATGGTGTCACCTCAGTGGCCTTTAGTCGTGATGGGGAAATGATTGTCAGTGGGAGTGAGGATAAAACAGTGCGACTATGGGATAAAAAGGGCAACCCTATCGGTGAACCTTTGAGAGGACATGAAAATCCTGTCACCTCAGTGGCCTTTAGTCGTGATGGGGAAATGATTGTCAGTGGGAGTGAGGATAAAACAGTGCGGCTGTGGGATAAACAGGGCAACCCGATAGCTGCTCCTTTTCGTGGACATGAAAATCGGGTCAACTCAGTGGCTTTTAGCCCAGATGGGGAAATTATTGTCAGTGGGAGTGATGATAAAACTGTGCGGCTGTGGCGAGGGAGTTGGCGCAGTTGGCTAGAAGTCTGCTGTCATCAATTACGTTACTATCCTATTTTCAAAAACCCCCAAACCGAAGAAGAAAAACAAGCTTGTGAAACCTGTGATAAATATATCTTTAATCCTCAGATCGGATCTAATGAGTTGTATCAGAAAGCTGTTGAGAAACTTAAAGCCAAAGAATGGAAAACCGGTATTGCTATTTTAACGAGATCCATTCAAATCTATCCTCAAAATTTCAAAGCCTATTATGATAGAGGACTTGCTTTTATTGAACTAAAACAATACTATCGAGCGATTGATGATTTTAACGAAGTTCTTCGCTTTTATCCTAATGCTTATATTTACGACAAACGCGGCGAGTGTTATGGTAAGTTGGGCAATGAGCAACAAGCGGCGGCGGATTTTCAAAAGGCGAGGGAGTTGGGGTATCAAGCGCCCTGAAGATTCTACACCCTCAAGATCCCACACCCTGAAGGGTGGGGCTATACGAACAAAGCCCGCCTGCGCGGGCTAATATTTTAATATTGAAGTATAAGCAGATGAGTTTACATCAGAAAACCATTGCCAAAATTCAGCAATTACCAGAAGCGCTGGTGCAGGAAGTTGATCTATTTGTCGATTTTTTAATTATGCGATCGCTTTCTCAGCCTTCAACATCAACTCATCCAGCAATAAAATCTGAACATCCTTGGTTAAAATTTGCCGGAATGTATGAAAATAATCCTTTATTTGAAGAAGTTTTAAATGAAATAGAAAATTATCGTCAACAACTAGATCAACAAGAGGAAAAATAAAAAACAAATCAGAATTATCTCACACAATTTATTATATAGCCCGCGCAGGCGGGCTTCGTTCGTGTAGCCTCACCCTTCAGGGTGTAGGGCGCTTATAATCTAACTTAATCCAATTACCTAGCCGCCTTCATCGACAAACCAATCCGTTTTAACTTTTCATTCACCTCCATAACCCGCACCTTTACCACCTGTCCCACTTTTACCACCTGATTAGGGTCACTGACAAAATGATCCGCCAATTGGGAAATATGAACCAACCCATCCTGATGTACTCCCACATCCACAAACGCCCCAAAATTCACCACATTCGTAACAATTCCTTCTAACTCCATCCCCTCTTTTAAATCCGAAATCTCCATAATACCCTCTTTAAAAGAAGCATATTGAAACTGTTCTCTAGGGTCCCTTCCCGGTTTTTCTAACTCTTGAATCACATCCTTTAAAGTCGGTATACCAATCGTATCAGTGACAAATTGCTTCAAATCTAAAGACTGTATGCGGGAACTCACCTCAGTAATTTTCTTTAAAGGCACTCCCAAAGAAGCCGCTATCGCTTCCACCACCTTATAACTTTCTGGGTGAACAGCAGTATTATCTAAAGGATTATCCCCTCCCCGAATACGTAAAAAACCCGCCGCTTGTTCAAAGGCTTTCGGCCCGAGTTTAGCCACTTTCAGCAACTCTTTGCGGTTCTTAAACGCCCCATTTTTGTTGCGATATTCGACAATATTATTCGCCACAGAAGGCGTTATCCCCGACACAAAAATCAACAATTGTTTAGAAGCCGTATTTAAATCAACCCCCACATAATTGACACAACTTTCGACGGTTTCCTCTAATTTCTTTTTCAACAACTTTTGCTCTACATCATGCTGATATTGCCCCACGCCTATGGATTTAGGGTCAATTTTTACCAACTCTGCCAGAGGGTCTTGTAATCTTCTTCCTATACTAATGGCTCCCCGTACTGTAACATCTAAATCAGGAAACTCTTCCCTTGCTGTATCCGATGCAGAATAAATAGAAGCGCCTGACTCATTGACAATTACTTTAACCGGTTTTTTGTCTAAACTTTTCAATACTTCAGTAATAAATTGATCCGTTTCTCGGGAGGCTGTACCATTGCCGATAGCGATCAATTCTATCTGATATTTTTCAATTAATTTTTTAACTGTAATAGCCGCTTCAGAACGTCCTCGATCTCCCGTATGAGGAAAGATTGCTTGATAGTCTAAAAATTTGCCGGTTTCTGATAAAATTGCCACCTTACATCCCGTACGAAACCCTGGATCTATTGCCATTGTTGGCTTCATTCCTGCCGGTGGAGAGAGTAACAAGTTTCTTAAATTTGCTTCAAAAGTTTTAATAGACTCTAAATCTGCCCAAGTTTTTCTATCGGATCTCACTTCTCGAATTAAAGAAGATTTAATCAAACGGTTAAAAGCATCCTTGAGCATTTTTTGATAAAACTCTCGCACTTCGGAAATTTTTGTTTTGATTTCCTGTGACTCTAAATAGGATTGAACAAAAGCCTCATCAAAATCCAGATCAACGGCTAAAATTCCTTCGCTTTCTCCGCGAAATAAGGCTAAAATATTATGAGGTGCAATTTTTTTAACGGCGGCTTGAAAGTTTCGATACATTTCATATTTTGTACTGCCTTCTGGGTGTTCATCTTTAATACGAGAAATAAACAGCCCCTCTTTCATCAAATAATCCCGTAAGTAAGCCCGTAGATTCGCTTTTTCGGATACTTCTTCTGCTAAGATATCGGATGCCCCATTTAAAGCCTCTTCTTCTGTTTTAATTCCTTTTTCCTCATTAATATATTTAGCCGCTTCTTCCCTTAAAGAAACAGGTTTAGAGGCAGGATAATTAAGGGATTTAATCAACTCGGCTAAAGGTTCTAACCCTTGTTCTTTAGCAATAGTTGCTCGGGTGCGGCGTTTAGGTTTATAAGGTAAATAGAGGTCTTCTAATTCGTTTTTTTGTAAACAGGATTCAATTTTATTTTTCAGTTCATCAGTCAGTTTATTTTGTGCCGCAATTGCTTCTAAGATAACTTTTTTCCGGTCTTCTAATTCAGTTATATAAGTATAACGTTCCGAGATAGTTCTTAATTGAGTTTCATCGAGTGAGCCGGTTTTTTCCTTGCGATAACGCGCAATAAAAGGAATAGTTGCTCCTTCTGCTAATAATTCAAGAGCATTTGAGACCTGTTGAGGACGTAAAGATAACTCAGTAGCAAGAATTTGAGCAATATTG
Organism: Gloeothece verrucosa PCC 7822; assembly: GCF_000147335.1. Lineage (NCBI taxonomy): Bacteria > Bacillati > Cyanobacteriota > Cyanophyceae > Chroococcales > Aphanothecaceae > Gloeothece > Gloeothece verrucosa. Next base: position 251,571 of record NC_014501.1, on the reverse strand, counting down.
ACCATTGACATTTTTAACGATGAAATTAAAACAAATATTTAACCCTGTTAAGATTTTAAAGGATCAAGCCGCTTTTGTCATTCTTCAAAGTTGATCTAGATTGCCCATCCTAAAATTTTTGTCAGTTATCCACCGCTTATTAAGGGGGGTTGGGGGGGATCATCTTTTAGGAATTATATCTAAATAATTATTTCTTAAGAAAGGTTTACTGTTCAGAAAAGACAAAAAATATTCAATCAAAAGATAGAAGAAACTTTAAAAGATTATTCATTACTCTTGAATTATACTCTAAAAAAAGAGGTGAAAATTATGCCAGGTGGACACGCGAGTCATAAAGGGCATTCTACTAAACCGAATACTAACGCTGAAGGTCAACTTTATTCTGCCGCCGATCCTACCATTGATCCTGAAGAAATTATAGCTGATAAATTTGAATCTGCAAGAGCGCAAGAAGCGCCCAAAAATGAAAAAGCTACACGCCGAGCAGAAAAATAAGCAAAAAATTTCTTCTCCTCTATGAGCAAACGTTAAAACAGTCTTTTTAAAAATCGAGGGCGGGTTACTTGTTATCACCCACCCTGGTTTTTTATATAAATAAAAAAATGTTAAAATTAAATTTTTTGATGATTTTCTAATAAACTATTTTCCTGGGCCTTTTCAAATGTGCTAAAAGATTTGTTATCTAACCCATGAAAACGATAAAACATAACCATTAAAAGAAAACTGCCAAACACCGTGACAAAAAAACCTGTTGATAAAAGATTTTTAACACGTAACCAAAATAAATAGGAGTCGACCTTACGTCCGTTGATATTTTGAGTAGATATACTTAGTTCACCCATAATCTTGTAAAAAAAATTTTGTTCTTAGCTAATCACTATAATAATCTAATGATTGTGTGGATTTTGTGTTGCCGATGTAAATCCAACATTGTCAAATTTACAATCGGGGATGTTAACCTTTATGTACAAGGATATTAAGTTTTACTACAAAATCAAGAGTCGGTTTTACAGAAAAATTTTTAGTTAAGTTAAATGTTTTTTGATTTCGCGCCAAGAAAAAAGGAAAGGGTGAATTTTGTCCACCCTAGAATGTTATAATTTAGGCGATAGTCTCTTGATTGAGTCTTCGAATGGCAACGATAGCCGGACGAGGAGGATCATTGGGTTTTTTAGAGGGCCAATTTGAACCGATGGGTACTGTTCTTTTTTGGGTGAATTCTTGGCCGTTAGTGGTTTGAATGAGAAAGTTTCGAGTTTCAGACTGCATATTTTCACGAATTCCGCCGGCTTCTCCTGGATGTTGAATAGAAATCAATAGGGTTTTTTGGTCCGAAGTGAAAGTCGGCCCTGTCATTTCTGTTTCCATTGGTCCGATGGCAAAAGGATAAGCATTGCCGGCATTTTTGCCGCTTGTAGGTATAAACCAAGCGCTATTATTGCCAAATAACCCGACTAATTCGGTTTGGCTGACGGCTTTACCCTCAATGACTCGCTCAGGGATGGCTTTATTCATGGTTAGGGTGGTCATATCTGTCACCATCCACAAATTGCCTTTGTTATCTAGCTTAAGATTATCAGGGTTAGAAAAACCGAGGCCGCCTTTAGCGGGTTCTCCTCCTGTAGAAAAGAGTTTCCAGCGAAATGTCATGGCGGCTGGATCGTTATTGTCTTCTTTTAGACTCATGATCCAACCAAATTCATAGGCGGTTTCTCCATTGGGGCCCTTAAAAATCTGTGGATCGGGACCGCCGCTACTGTCAGGTGTACCCGAGGTGTAGGTCATATAAAGTGTGCCATCTGGACTCATTTCAGTGTCTTCTGGCCGCGCGGTACAAGTCACACCGGCAGCATTAGCGGCATAATGAGCATCAATTAAGATAGCACCCTGTTTTTCGCTGGGGTTCCCTGGGTAAAGATCGCTGAGGGTTTTAAATTGTTGTTTATAGCTGGTAATATCCTCATCGCGGCTTATTTTTATGATGCCGCCTTCTGTGCGCTTGGGGTTCGGTAGGCCCACAATTCCCTGACCCTCTTTTCCTTGGACTTGAGAGGGTAAAACGGGATCTACAGGGGTATCAGGACGTAATGCTATCCAGCGCCCGGTTCCATCGGGGTTAAATTTTGCTCCGTATAGCATCCCATCTTCCATTAAACGGGAATTGCTTTTGTCTTTGGGGTCTTTGATGTTAGCTTTGGAGACGAACTTATATAAGTGTCCTCCTCGGCGATCACATCCTGAATAAACAGCTAAAGGTTTATCGGCCACTGTATGAAAGGCCACTGCTTCGTGACGATAGCGCCCTAACCAAGTGTGTTTGGTTCCGTAGTCATTGGGGTTAGCAGGGTCTATTTCTACCATCCAACCGTATTTATTGCCGGCTAAACCAAATACATTAGCCCAACCGGTGATATTAACTTCATTTTTGCCGCCAGTTTTGCTGACAATTATTTTAAAAGGAGTTTGAGAGGGTTTTAAAGATGAACCATCGGCCATTACTGCTTCAGGAACTTGGTCTTGAAAGTTTTCTTCAGCACTAAAGACTGTTCCCCAAGGTGTGGTTCCTCCTGCACAGTTTTGAAAAGTCCCGATAATTTTTTCGCCGAGTTGATCATCATAACCTTGCTTATTGGTTTTAGTGAAAACTGCCACAGCAGGACCGGTTGCTTTTAAGTAGCGTCCGTCTTTGAGTCCGGATATGCCGGTAATACGTCTATCGGTTTTAGCATAAGTTCTTTCCCATTGACCGTTGGAATTACGGCGAATAGAAATAACCCCTATTCCTAAATCAATGAGTGCTTGCTCACAAGTGGCTTTTACTTGTGTTTTTAAAGGGTCATTTTCGGGTAATTCAAAGGCTTGGATTTCTTCTTCATAACCTGTAGGGATTTCTTTGATTTCGAGAGGTAAAGATTGCCCGATTACCTTAGAGAAAGTTTGTAACCAGGTGTTGCTACTAATATATTCAAAATTAACGGTTAATAACCCCTCGTTGGGCGCTGTTTCCAGCAAGGAAAGGTAATCATTATTGTAGCCAAAGCGAGAATCTCCCACTGGATCGCCCCAAGCGGCAATGACATCATAGGTAAAACCCGAAGGCAGTACCAAATCATCTACCACTTCATAAGTGCTGTAGGCGGATTTTTGCTCATCTGCTGTTAGATTATCAATATCGAGGGGGATAGGAAGTTGAATGGAAAAAAGGTTGGGGTTTGATAGTTCTTTTGCTAGAGTATTGGGAATAGTAGCGGCTATGCTTTTTTCAGTTGCAGGAAATTTGGCCAAGGGATTTAGTGTAACTGTTCCGGCACTGATGCCTAAAAAAGCTAAGAATTCTCGACGTTTGATAGTCATAGATGAGTCTTGAGGTTAAAAAGATTTGTCCAGAATTTAATCTAGAGGATTTTACCAAATTATGATTTTAGAGCCTTCTGTTTATAAGGAGGTTAAGATACAGTAGGATTAAAGTAGCACAGCATTTTTAAGATTAATACCAGAAAAATCCCATCAACAGCACTGTCTAGTTAACTCAATCTCAAGTTCTCGGTGAAAATGAACAATTCTTAAAAAGCCGCTCTTTTTTAGGTATTATAAAACTCCAACAGGACAACGAACAATTCAAATTATGCCGCAACTGGTTCAAGAATCTGTGCAGCATATTAATCAGTTAATGCTCCCTAAAATTTAGTCACTGGAATGAGTTGACTCTTATATTTGATCATTCCCTCTTTTAAACTGAGTACATTCAGGTTTGTTATAAACCATTTCTCGTGCCCAATGTTCACAATTATAGGTGAACTTACTCCATACTCGTTTATCGAGTTTTCTTGATTCTTTTATCCGTTGCTCAACTTGGCTATAGGGAATTTCTGTGGGTAAATGTTCTTTGACTATCCAGTCAGGTGAATAAAATGTCTCATGCACATAGCCAAATCCTTTTTCTGCCAGACTATTTTGAGCTTTTACTGTAGCACCTGTAAAAAAATGAGCAACTCTGTAGCCTTTGGGACTTGAAATTAAAACCCCATAATGATCATACTCTTGATCTTTCTCATCTTTGCATCTGACGGCAACAAGATCTCCTATTTTAACTACCTCATCGTTTTTATCTGTAATATCAGGAATTTTATCAAGTAATGTATAACAATTAGAAAGCTCTATTAGTTGAATCTCGGTAGCTTTAAAAATACTTTCTGTCCATTTCGGATTACATTCATCCCTTAATTTAAGGATTTCATCAAACTTGTTTTTTGCCCATGCGAGATGATTAACAAGAGTTTTAAGAGAATGAGAATGTTGCTCAGTATCAAGTTTATTAAACTTGTCATCAATTTCTATTTCTAAGCAATCTGCCGCACGCCGACAAATGTCAATAATTTCAGCGTCTTTACTATGCCTCACTATTTGGCTTAATTGATGGCGAATCGTTCCGTTACCTAGATGATTGTGAAGTTCTGCAAATAAATATAAAATTTTTGCAGGGCTTGGATTTTTTGGCTTTTTCATAATTATTAATAAAGATTAAAATGATTTATATTTTTTAGATTTAATTCTTTCTTTTTGCTCTTTTTCCATTTCTTCAATTACATCTTCTGAAACACTAGGAGCCAAATTACTAATCTTTTGAGAACTGATAAATGTCACTTTAGAAAATTCTGACTTTGGAGTAGACATAAGTGTTTTCTACTATTAATTGATGATCGATTAAGCTCAACAATTCTATAATATTGCTTTAATAGTCAACAGTTTGTGATCTCGATATGATAACGAAGTGATTTAGATCACAAGTAAGGGTAAGTAAACTTCGGAAATGATAGGCAAGGTCGATAATAATTACTCGCTCCAGCAATATATTACTTTTTCTTAACCTATAATTAAATCAAGAAAATATCTTTGATGGCAATCTCAACATCAGGAAAAGCTAAAGGAGATATTTTCGCCTCTGATAATAATTCTCTTGTCTCTTGATAATCACCTGACTGGGGAAAACGATAAACAATTAATTTTCTCGCCTTGACATCGACGACCCAATATTCAAAAATATTCGCTTGAGCCTAGTTACTTTTAATAATAAAACATTTCTTAACCTATCAATTAATTGAGATTGTAAGACATCCAAACGTTAGGCTCTATGTAACTCCCTTGATCGTTGGCATAGTCAATCTTGATGGGTACTAAAGCACCGGGGATAATGTAATCACCAGACTCGGGAAAACGCATATTCGCCCTAGCTTCCCAATTAGAAACAGTATCAATAATACTAAAAGATTGAGAGCAAACTTTAATCAGTTTAGCTCCTTGTTTAGCATGAATACGCAACCAAGGATCAAAAGGGAGTTTATTTTCATTTTGCCAAGTGATATAACGCTCTATCGGTGTGAGAGGGTAAAGATGTTTGAGAGATGGACGCACAGGAATAATTAGCGAACTAAACTGATGAGCTTGAGCGATTTTTTTCATCTCTTGAATGAGCAAACTGCTCAGATGTTTATTGCGATATTCGGGTATAACAGCAATGCTTCTAGCGCATAATAGGGTAGGCTGACGACCTTGTAAATGGTCTTCTGTCCCCTGATCTATTGCCCAGTCTAAACCTCGATCTGGCAACTGGTCAAAGTCTCCTTCCCACGCCAAAGGAATACCGATTCCTCTTGCTATTAACCGTCCTGTCCCTGATTCGACTACTATGATACTAAAATCGGAATAAATCTGCTTTTTTGAACTAGCTTTTTGCCTTTCTTGTGGCTCAGGGCAATATGACATAAAGGAAGGCCATACTTGGATTGTAAAATTTTTATTCGGTTTTCTGTTAAATAAGTGGGGAGCTTCTTGTACAGTAAAAATCTCATATCCTAGATCCGATGTCATGAATTTTTTTCCGATTTTTAAGTAACAATAACCAATAACTATCTAAACATTGCTCAACTCAAATGCCACTATTATCTGTCTCGGTCAGAGCATGACAAGAAAAATTAAGAAAAATTTAACTGTTTGATGGCTTTATTAATTAATTCATAACCTTCTTGTAAACTATTAATTCTAGATACTTCATCCCGTAACAAAGATGCACCCGCAAACCCTTTACAATACCAAGTTAAATGTTTACGAGATTGATAGATTCCTCGTTGTCCTTTATATTCCCATAAACCCTTTAAATGTTCTTTGGCACATTCAAGACGTTGTAAAGGAGTAGGTGTAGCTAATTCTTTTCCTGTCTTCAAAAAATAATCTATTTCTCCCACTAAAAACGGATAACCCAATGTTCCCCGAGAACACATGACCCCATCTGCGCCAGTTTCTTCTAAACACCTAAGCGCCGCTTCAACAGAAAATATATCCCCATTAGCAATAACTGGGATAGAGAGTATTTCTTTGACTCGTCTAATCCATTCCCATCTTGCCGTCCCATTATACCCCTGAGCGCGAGTCCGAGCGTGTAAGGTTAACATTGCCGCGCCGGCATCTTCCATCCGTTTAGCAAAGTCGAGAATGGTAATTTCTTCATCATTCCAACCAATACGAGTTTTAACGGTAACAGGAACCTCTACCGCAGATACAACGGTTTTGACAATTTCTTGGGCAATTTCCGGCTGACGTAATAGCGATGAACCCCCGCCTTTTTTGGTGATTTTATTGACCGGACAACCCATATTAATATCTACGGTTTTTGCTCCTTCTGCTACCGCTTTTGTTGCCGCTTCGGCCATAAAATCCGGACGACAGTCAAATAGTTGAATACTGATGGGATGTTCTTGAGGGTCTATCTCCATGATTTTTGGTAGTTGTTGCAGATGATGTATTTCTGTGGCGCTAACCATTTCGGTGTACATCATCGAGGTGGGTGCATAACGTCTCACTAAGCGACGAAAGATTAAGTCTGTTACTCCCGATAAGGGTGACTGTAAAACGCGGCTTTTGATTTCTACTGAACCGATTTTTAAAGGAGTTGCTAGTTTTTCAAGGACAGTGGGAGCAAGAGAGGTCATGATTAGTTTTTGGGTTTATCCATCTCCTTTAATTTTATAAGTAATCTGGATTAAGCCGCTTTCAAAGGATTGATGTTTAATTAATTGCAATTTCTTTTCTTGAGGATTTCCGGCAAAAAGCGGTATTCCTTCTCCCAAAATGACAGGATGAATAGAAATAATGATTTCGTCGAGCAAATTGGCATTGAGAAATAGGGTATTCATTTGCCCACCTCCAACTAACCAAAGGTTTTTCCCGGACGCTTGTTTCAGTTGTTTGACAAATTCTACTGGATCAGTTGAAATAAAAGTGACTAAATTATGGTCTTGGTTCTTGTGATGGCGGCTAAATACATAGTTGATTTTGTCTGGATAAGGGAATTCCTCAAAAGTTAACAGTTGTTGGTAAGTCTTGTAACCGATTAACGTAATATCAATGCTCTGGTAAAATTCCTCATAACCATAGTCCTGGTCCGTAAATAGCCAGTCAATCTCTCCATTTTTCCTAGCTATGTATCCGTCTAAACTGGTGGCAATAAATAAAATTCCTTTTTTCATCTAAAATCCGCTCAAAATTTGTTGATTCACACTTTTGCGTCCTAGAGAGCTTCTCCCCAACTTCTCTACTCGGGTGATGCTATTGTGAAAAGCGGCTAGGGCTGGATCATTTACTCGCTCTATATTATATCTTTAACCCCTCTGCCTTTAGATGATCTGCCTCTTCAGATTGATCCCTATGGCATTCTTTGTTATTTTCCTTACTATCTGCTCAATATCTGATCGGCTATAGATAACAACAATTCTTTACAAAAACAGCCGGTAAAATCTTACTTATGGTGTATTAGATCACCAAAAAAGGATTTTATTCTGTTATGATAGAGGAATTAATTGTTTTTTTAAGAATCTCCTCTTGAAAAAATTTAGAGGAGAGGATAAAAACTGTTGTTAAAATCCTGTCGTGGCAAAAAGCTTTTTACTCAAAGGAAGAGTGCCTAAAGGGGATTCACAGCATTACTGGTTCATATCTTGTCGTTTTTGTTATTAGAGATTGTCAAACCCATGAATAAAAATCACTTATACATTCTCCAAAAAGGTACGAATATTTGGAATAGTTGGATCGAAGAAAATCCTCAGTTAGAGATTGACTTGAGAGGAATTTACGGTTTAAACCTAGACCTACAAGGAATCAACTTAGAAAAAGCCGACCTCAGAGGTTCTTATTTAGTGGGGGCTTTTCTTGAAGGCGCTAATCTTGTGGGTGCTAACCTTTCTGGCGTTGATTTGAAGGGAGCTAATTTAAACAATGCTAACCTCACAGACGCTCATCTTGTGGGGTCAAATCTGAGGGAAGTCAATTTAAAGGGAGCTTTGCTCACAAGAGCGTTTCTCAATGGAGTGTATCTTAATGCGGCTAACCTAGATGAGTCTGACTTGAGACAAGCCGATCTTAGGGGTGCTATCCTAGAGGGAGCCTCGATGACTAATGCCAATCTACGGGAAGCCGACCTGAGAAGATGTCAATTTGAGGGGGCAAATTTAGAGGGAAGCTTGTTAATAGATGCAATTTTACAAGACCAAGGCCAAGACCATCTAATCATTTGGGAAAACTTTTACAACAACTCGAATACAGTCGAATCTAAACCCGAAGAAAATTTGGTTGCTCAAAACCTATCTCATCTCAAAACACTAGCTCAAAATGCTTGCTGAGTCATAACTTTTTAACAGCTTATACCATTTTTCCCTATAGCATACACTTAATTTTCTTTTACTCTCTTAGGACTTACGCACCATAACCAAATCACAAGGGTTTGAGATGGTTTGAGATGGTTCGCACAGCGAGGGATGACATAAAATTGTTGTTTTTCATCAGGAGTGCGTAACTCCTATCTCTTTTTAATAAGGGGGGTTGGGGGGGGAATCTATTAGACACGCTTCAGGGAAAATTGGTATTACTAAGCGGCTAAATTTTTAAGGGGTTTTAATAGTAGGATGAATTCAGGAAACATCCTACTTATCTTAGTATTTTGGCTATAATTAATCTGGAGCCTCAATAACAGATCCAACTTTTACTTCTTACCTGTTTTCTGTTCCCTTATCACAGAGTTAACTTTAGTTTTGTCCACCTACTTAGACTCTATTGTCGGTTGTTTGTTGGGTACTGCTGTGGGAGATGCTCTAGGACTTCCTTATGAGGGGTTATCTCGACAAAGACAGCGTGCTATTATGCCGAATTTAAACGCACATCATCTATTTTTTGGCAAAGGTATGGTGTCTGATGATACCGAACATACTTGTATGGTGGCACAATCTTTAATCGTATCGGCAGGAAACAAACCAGTATTTATTAAAGCTCTGGCGTGGCGCTTACGTTGGTGGTTATTAGGTTTACCAGCAGGCATCGGTTTTGCGACTCTCAGGGCAATTTTAAAGTTATGGTTAGGGTTTTCTCCTGATAGCAGTGGGGTATTTTCTGCGGGCAATGGGGCAGCGATGCGAAGCGCAATTATAGGAGTTTGTTATGGCAATAATCGGCATCAACTTTGTGATTTAGTCAAAGCTTCAACTCGTATTACTCATAGCGACCCTAAAGCCGAATATGGTGCTTTAGCCGTAGCACTTGCCGCTTATTTAGCTTCTTTGAAGTCGGAAATTGAGCCGCATTTTTATTACCAAAATTTACAAGACTTATTAACTCCAGATGCCCAAGATTTTTTGAGTTTAATATATCAGGCTTGTGAGAGTGCAAAGAGAAGAGAAACCGCCGAAAATTTTGCTAATCAATTAGGCTTTTTTCGCGGAGTGAGTGGTTATGTTTATCAGACTGTACCGATGGTCATGCAGGTTTGGTTGAGACATCAAACAGATTATCAAAACGGGATCAGAGAAATTATTCAACAGGGAGGAGATACAGATACGACAGCAGCGATTTTAGGAGGAATTATTGGGGCAGCCGTTGGGCCACAAGGAATCCCTTCACCTTGGCTTCAAAACATCTGGGAATATCCTAGAACTATTAGATGGATAGAAATTTTAGGGAAAAAATTAGCTCAAGTTTGTTCGGAAAACAAGCCCCAAAAACCCTTGTCTTTATCGGTTTATTTTTTAATAATAAGAAATGGTTTTTTTACGAGTATAATTATTTGGCATGGTTTTCGGCGTTTATTGCCTCCCTATTAAGTAGATAAGTCTTTTTTCGGCCAAGTAAAGCGGAAAGTGGCCCCTTGTTCTGCTTCAGAATCTAGCCAGATCTCTCCCCCCTCACTTTCAACAATTTTTTTAACAATAGATAAGCCTATACCGGTATTTTCTTGCTCATCCCGAGATTTTAAAGTTTGGAAAATTTGAAAGATTTTTTGATGATATTGTGAGCTAATTCCTGGACCATCATCACTGACAGCAAACTCGTAAAAATCTTTTCTTTCCTGAACTAAAATTTTCACTCTTCCATCTGGGCGATGATGATGTTTGATGGCATTGCTAATCAAATTAGAGAAGATTTGACTTAGAAGTATTCGTTTGGTTTTAAGAGTGGGCATTCCTGACGCTATATCAATCCTAAAGGTATCCGGAGGAGCCAAAGAATCAATAATATCTTTGAGGAGGTCCTCCACCACAACAGTTTGCACAGACACTTCACTACGTCCAACTCGGGAATAATCTAGTAATCCATTAATCAGGGCTTCTAGGCGATAGACTCGTCGGCGAAGGAGATCAAATTGATTGCGAGTAGTTGGGGTAAGTTCTATTTCTAAATCTTCTTCTATCCATTCTGAAAGATGAGCGATCGCTCGTAAGGGCGCTTTTAAATCATGAGAAACCACATAAGCGAACTGATCTAATTCTTGATTTTGTTGTTTTAGCAAAGTCATCGTTTGAGCGAGAGTGGCATTGAGGCAAGTTAACTCTTGTGTGCGTTTTTTAAGTTCTTTTTCGGCTATTTTTCGCTCAGTAATTTCTTGTGCTGTAATGTTAATCGCTTGTACTTGACCCTCGGGTGCTTTCAAAGGATAGTAATTAACAATCCAATCTCGTTCTATTTCAGGTTGTGCAGGGGTGACACCATGTACTTCAACATTCAACACAGGTTGACCAGACTGTATCACCTGTTCAAAAATTGGTTCTTGAAATTCTCCGAGTTCGGGTAAAATTTCTCGTACTGTACGCCCTAAATGCTCACTCACAGAAATACCATTAATTTGTGCTAAAGATTCATTGACCCGAATATATCGATATTGAAGGTCTAAAACACATAGACCAATCGGAGCAGAGGTATAAATTGCTTCAATTTCTATGAGTTGTCGTCTCGCCGTTTCTTCACTTTCCCTGAGTGTTTCTTCGGCTAATCTACGGTCTGTAATATCAATAACCACTCCGATCATTTGGTTAGGATAACCCTCCCCACTATAACTGAGACGACCTACACCATTAACCCAACGCACTTGTCCGTCTGGTAAGAGAAGACGATATTCACAGTCATAGTCTTTGTGGTCCCTGATCGCTTCTGCAATAATCCTTTCAACCTTGGCTAAATCTTCTGGATGTACTCGCTGTCGCCAGTCTGTATAGTTTCGCTGGGAAGTACCCGGTTCATAGCCAAATATTAGTTCATGGTAACGGCTCCAATATACTTCATTATTCTCTAAATTCCAATCCCAAGACCCCATTTTAGCCACTTCTAGGGCTAGGGTGAGGCGTTCTGTATAGCGTTGAATTTCGGCTTTAGCCGCTTCGGCTTGTTCCCGGGCTTGTTGCTCAGAGCAGAGCAGTTCTTGTATATGAGCGTTAGAGGCTTCTAGTTGAGCGGTGCGTTCTGCCACTCGTTGCTCAAGCTGATTCTGGTATTGCTTTAATTGCTCCTCGATTTTTAGACGTTCTGTGATCTCAATTTGAAGTTGTTGGTTAGCCTGTTCTAATTGAGCCGGAGAAGGAAGGGCTAAGGCTTTAGGAACGATGGGAATTAACTCTATGGCAGTTAACACCGAAACCCCCGCCGTAGCGGCTTTAATCATTCCCGATAGCCAATAGGTAGAATGCCAGAGTGTCCAAACGGCCATGAGGTGGGTTGTCCCACAAGCGACAATAAAGGCACAAAATAGTAAAAAAATCCAGTTAAACGGCAAATCTTGGCGTTTTTTAACTAAATAAAACAATGTCAAAGGGATAGAATAATAGGCTAAGGCAATCAGAGAGTCTGAGGTCAGGTGTAACCAAACTAGGGAAGGTTTCCACAGATAACAGTGTCCATGTGGAATAAATTGTCCAGCACCAAAAAGAGTCTTCCAAAATCCTGACATTGTTTTCGTTGTGGTTGCCTAACAAGACTTTATAAATGACTATTCTCATTTTGACAGTTATTTTAGCTTTAAGGTGATTTTATTTTCCGATTAATTTTTCTTAACCGATTGAATTTAAGGGTCAAAAGATGTGGCTTGCTAAAAAATAGCTACTCTCTTGACAAATGAGCAAAAACTTGATTTTTAAACCCTGCCCTTTAAGGGGGGGGGCTGATTATTTATGCTTAATCAATTTTTTTCTTAATGATTTTAGATGGTTTCGGAGTAAATTTTATCTCTTGAGGCTGTTGACTTTTATTTTCTGGGTAACTTCTAGTTAGAGAACGAGAATTATTAAAAGGTTTTCTTGAGCGGCTGTTGGTTAAAGTTTTTTTGCGGTTGTTGAAAGACTTTTTATTTTTAATAAAGCCTAAATCGGTGGCTTCTTGAATAACGAGATCATTACCTTGTAACTCTACTTTTAAATCCCAAAATCGGCTGACAGGTCGCGCCGGCAGGGTTCCTCTCAAGATTAATTTAAAAAATTTCGGCTTTTCTTGCTCTTGTTTGGGAGCTTGTCTAATTTTAACAATGACCATTTGTTTTTCCGCAGAAGCGAAGATGACCTCACCTCGAACCGAAAAATAGCCATGCTTGATTAAGGTTTGATCGTCAGAGTTAGCTAAGGGTTGCGGCTCGTCTTTACACAGCGTTTCAGGCTCCCAAACCCCGACAATTTGCACGTGTAATTGTTGCTCGTCGTCCCTTGTTCGGGGATAAACGACCCATAAATGAGGTTCTTCGAGGTCTATCAGTTTTTTGAATAAGCCGATCACTCGGCCTAGCATCACAGCATTAATCAAAGTTCCGTCAGCAGTCAAAAGATTACCTCGGTTAAGTTGGTCTGATGAGCGTTGATAGTGACCTTGTATTAAACCAATGGCTCGATACTGCTCTGGCTGCGAAGGAGCAGGGATAGGTAGTTGTCGCTGGCTGGGGTGCGGAACTCGTTCCGCACTAGTCATTTTTAATTCTTCTGGTTCCACTTTTAAAGCGGATGTCTGCTGACTCATCACCGTCTGAGATTTTGTCGATAGTACAGACTCCGGCAGCGAAGTTTCTGACTTCTGTGATGTCGTTTTGCCCTGACGGGGTGATTCAAAAGACGGATTCGCAAAAGAATTCATAGCACACTCCTAGCGGCACAGACAAATTTCCGACTTGATCCTGTGCGATTCGCTGTACTCTAAAATAGATTTTAGGATTAGCATAGTTAAGTACAATCAACAAATCCCTGTTTGCTTATTGTACTCAATAATCCATGAGCAAAAAGTAATTTGTAATAAATTTTCCTGTTATTGTTATTTCATCTGAAGATTTATGAAAATTGTTTCAAAGCGTAGTCGCTGGGCTTACATCGGTTTAATATTAATGCTGTTTGCCTTGGTGTGTTTTTCCTTGGCTCCTTTGGTCGGTAGTGTATTGCAAGCGAGAAACGCCAAATCAGGACAGTCGGTTCTTTCAGTCTCTAATCAGTTAGATTCTCAGGTTTTAGGCTATCAAATGGTGCTAGAACGAGAACCCGAAAATCAAACAGCCCTACAAGGACTTTTAGAAGCTCGATTAAAGCAAGGTGATATTAAAGCCGCCATCGAGCCTTTAGAAAGATTAGCGCTACTTAATCCCCAACAAAGCGAATATACGTTTTTACTGGCTCAGGCTAAAGAGCGAGTAGAAGATTTTGAAGGGGCCAGCGCCGCCTATCGAGCAATTTTAGCGGCTTATCCGGGGCAGATGATGGCGCTTAAAGGTTTAGTGGATTTACTATCGGCTCAAAATCGTTTTTCTGATGCGGTTGGGGAAGTGCAAGCGGCTCTTTCTAAGGCTATTTCTCTTCAGTCTGATGAGGCAGAAACTCCCTCTAATGTCGATCTTACTGCCTTACAGTTGTTATTAGGTGAAATCTATGTCAAGCAAAAGAAATATCCAGAAGCACTGGCCGTTTATCAAGAAGCCAGCAAGTTTGATCCTAAAGATTTTCGTCCGGTCTTGGCTCAGGCATTCGTGTTAAAAGAACAAGGAAAAACCACAGAATCTCAACCTTTGTTTGAGCAAGCGGTTACCCTTGCTCCTGTTCAGTATAAAGACCAAGTCAAAGAGATTGCGGCTCAAAATTCTGAAACTATTGTTTCTCCTCCAGAGGATAAAACTCCCACTTCTACAGAACAGTAAAACTTGGCTGACTGCTATTGATCTTTTTCTTGAGTTTTAGACTCAATGGTCATGGCCGGATCAGGGGGTGGGATAACTTCGAGATATTGACTTTCTACGAGGAAAGCTCCTCGATTAAAACGAACACCCCAATAGCCGCCAGGACGACGATCAATGACAATTCCTGCCTCACCAATGCTTAGAATATCGGCAGGACGAAGCATGGGCATAGGTTCAGCCGTCTTGAAATAAGCGGGTAAAGCGATTAGTTTGACTTGGCTACCAACAGTTATTTTTAAGTTAGTCATTGGTCATTAGTTATTAGTTATTAGTTATTAGTCATTAGTTATTAGTCATTAGTTATTAATCATTAGTTATTAGTTATTAATTATTAGTTATTAATTATTAGTTATGGGTCATTGGTCAGGGTTAAATGTTATTAGGCTCTTTCGGCATCGTGGGGAAAAATGTTTATGTTGATAAAAAATACACAGTGGTGGGTTACGGAGCGGATCAAAACTTATCCGTTTCTTATAAAAATTATCCCCGCACCTAACCCACCCTACAATTCTAACGACTAATGACTAACGACTAATAACTATTATGGCGTTTGCCAGATTCTACCGTGATATTGCTCAAGATTAGCATAGGGATCGGGCACCGCCTGATCGTGATGATGGTGATGATTATGATCGTGATGATGGTGACTATGAGCGTTGTTTTTGTCAAGAGCCGCTAGACGGAACTTACACATCTCACAGTTCATTTGTACGCTTCCGAGTTGGGTTTCTATTTCCCGTTGGCGGACTAATTCTAGCAGTTGGGGTTGAATGCCCATTTCCGGTAAGCAATTAATTAAAACTTCTGGATACTGCTGTTGTTGTTGATGAGAAATAGCAAAAATCTTCTTAACTAGAGCGCCAGTAAATAAAAAGTAGGGTAAGACAATAATCCGTTTGGGTGCATACAAACGAGCGCGACGGAAACCTTCTTCTAGTCGAGGGTGGGTAATGCCAATAAAACAAGTTTCTACGGTTAGATAGCCGCTTCCTTCCCAAAGCACTCTCGCTAATTTATAGACATCTCCATTGGCATCCGGATCGCTCGAACCTCTTCCGACTAATAACAAAACGGTTTCCGAACGGGGGATATTATGAGGATTATATTCCGGTTGGTCGAGTTGGTCTAATCGTTGTTGCCACAAGTCTAAAATACTAGGGGTAATGCCAAAATGCCGCCCATAGTGAAAATTGATCTGAGGATAGAGTTGTTTAGTGCGATCTAATTCGTTGGTGACATCAAATTTATTATGACGTGCGGCAAACAGAAGAATCGGTAAAGCTGATATTTCTGTGTAACCTTGGGAGACACAAGACGCTACTCCCTCAGCAATGGTCGGGGTAGTCAGTTCAAGAAAACAGGGAATGACAGGACGAGAACTATCTAAATCTTGGTAAACTTGGACAAAATCTAAAAAAGTCTGACGGCCTTCTGCGTCTCTTGTACCATGACCGATCATTAACAAGGGACGTTTAAGGGGTAAGGGTGATAATTGAAGTGAAGTGGAATAGTTAATCAGGGTTTGCATTCAGTCAAAAAGCTCCTTTTCGGGATCAGGCATTTAACTTTAAAAGTAAATGCTCTGATATGGTAACTGATTTTTCCGACTCGTGAAATGCAGGGGAGGGGGAGGGACACTGAACTATTATTTCAAGGCTTGTATAATCAGATTTTCTAATTCTGCTTGATTTAAATCTGTAACAATAAAAACCTCTTGAACAGTTTTTCCTTGCCTAGCAATCAGTTTATAACCGCCCCGAATTGGCACAGAAACCCTTAATTTTAGGTCTGGAGAATGGGCCCTAGCGCGGCTGATGACACCCGGAGTAACTGTAGTAATACCAGTTTGAGTAATGAGCTTTTCTAAAACGGGAATCAAATCTCGAATATGAGTAGAATGATTCCAAACCAATCTCCCATTAGAAGGATTTTTCATGATTTTATGCCGCCTCCAAGGGTGCCAGCGTCAGTCCCTCGCGGCGGAGTTGCTGATGGTATAATTCTGCTTGTTCTTGAGGACCTACCCAAACGATCGCCTGTCCTTCAAAATGAACTTGGTTAGTTAACTCCCAGGCGCGATCACTGGTCATCCCTGGAATATACTTCATCAAACATTTGGCCACATGTTCAAAGGTGTTGAAATCATCATTGAGAACAATCACCTTATAGTTAGGATAGGTCTTCTTAACAACCTGCGTTGTTTTATCGGGTGCTACCGTTGGCGCAGTGGCCATTGCCTTTACTACTGCTGCAACGTTTGTACTCATGATTAATATATTTAAATAAATTTAAACTTAATTTTGCTTTCCAATTGTTGCTTAGTTTAAGCCTTTTTTCAAGGGCAGAAAACCGTATTGTCTCAGGAGGTCGGAACGTTTATGTCTCAATACTTAATCATCGGTTATGGAAATACCTTGCGGGGTGATGATGGGGTGGGGGTACGGGTTGCCGAAACCATTGCGACACAACAATGGCCGGCGGTGCAAGTGCTGGCAGTTCATCAATTAACCCCTGAGTTAGCCGAAAATATAGCGAGTGCTAAAGGTGTAATTTTCGTGGATGCTGTGCCCAGTGATGCCGCCACCGTAGAAGTTCAACCCCTCCAACCTATTGAGATAGAAGAAACCCTAGGCCATACTGGAGACCCTAGAGCGATTTTATCCTTGGTGAAGGTGCTTTATGGCTGTTGTCCTGCGGCTTGGTGGGTTCTCATACCGGGTAGGAATTTTGAATTTGGAGAAGAATTATCCCCTGTTACCGAAAAATGTCTTCAAGAAGCCATCAGTATTATCAAAAAATTCACCATAAATTAATTTTTTAGGGAGTCTTAGTCAAATTTTGTAAAGCTTGCTGGACTTTTTCATACATTTGTGTATTGCCTTGTTCTTGATAGAGTTGGGCGGCTTTTTGTAAATCTCCTTGAGCTTTTTGTGCCTCTTGCAAAACTAGATAAACTGCACCGCGTGCCATATAAGCATCAGCATAATTCGAGTTTAGTTCAACGGCTTTAGATAAATCTGTAATAGCTTTTGGGTAGTCTTTAAGATAAATATAAGCGGCTCCTCGTTCGGCGTACGCTTCAGCATTATTCTGTTGTATTTCAAGTGCTTTTGAATAATCAGTAATGGCTTTTTGATACTGTTCTAAACCGACATAAATTTTCCCTCGAATCACATAAGCTTCTGCATAATCTGGCTTTAACTCAAGCGTTTTTGACAAATAATCCATGCCTTTTTCATAGTTTTTTTGAGCGATATAGAAAATTCCTAACCCGAGATAAGCATCAGGATTATTTTGTTTAATTTCAAGAGATTTAGAAAAATCTGTAAAAGCTTTTTGGGGTTCTTGTAAAACGATATAAGCGCTACCTCGTCCATTATAAGCCTCTACCCAGTCCGGTTGAATTTCAATCGCTTTATTGTAATCTGTAATGGCTTTTTGATAATCTTGTAACTCTCGATAAACTCCCCCTCTTATCCCATAAGCTTCTGCATAATTCGGGTTAATTTCAATCGCTTTTGACAAATCTTTAAGGGAATTTTGATAGTCTTTTTGTTGAAAATATATCAAGCCGCGCCAAAAATAGCCATTAGGATTATTTTCTTTAAGCGCCAGCATTTGGGTAACGGTTTTTAAGGCTTCTGAGTAATTTTCTAAATTAAACAGAACAAAAAGTCTAAATTGATACAGCAATATATCTTTAGGGCGTAATTTAATTGATTGATCAATAGCCGCTAAAGATTCGGAATGTCTATCTAAATTAGCAAGAGAAATGCTTTTCCAACGCCAAGCTTGCTCTAATTGGGGGTTGAGTTGAGTGGCTTTATCAAACTGAACTAAAGCTTGTTCAAATTTTTGTTCTGTAAAGGCCAAAGCCAAGCCCTTTGCATAGTAAGCTAAATCAAAATCTGGCTTTAAACTAATAGCTTTATCAATGGCTTTTAAAGCCTCTTGGGGTTTATTTAAGCGCAAAACTTCCAAACCATAAATAAGCCAATCTAATGAGTTAGCCTTAGCGGGCGGAGAATTTAAAATAAATTGACTATAAAAAGCGTCTTGTTCTGATTGCGTTAGAGTGGGAGGAGGAGAGGTTTTTACTTGTAAACTTGCGGGGTTTATAGGGGTTTTATTAACCAAACTCAAAAAGGTATTAATAGAAATTCCTAAACTAAATCCGAGAGGAATTTCTACCACTTCACCCGACTCATCATTTCTATATTCACTATCCGACGCGGTATTAATTCCTATAACTTGCCCCGAGAGATCAAAGACTGGGCCGCCGCTCATTCCTCCATAGGAAAGATTGGTATAAATCATATTATAGCCATTCTCAAAAGAATAGACATCTCTTCCTAAAAGACTGCCCAATAAATCGGCACGAACAAATTGACCATAACTCAACAATCGTTTAACTATTCCCGTTTTTGAGGCGGGAAACCCACAAACAAAAACGCGGGCGATGTCTTCTTCTTCAAATTTAAACAAACTGATTTGATAATTTCCTAATGTAGCAACTTGATAATTTTGTTGGGATTGAAACTGAACGACAGCTAAATCCACTCCTTCTATAATCTGAATGGCATTGGTTGTAATAGGATATCCTTTAGCATCAGGAGTAATGACTTGATAATTATCCGGATTTTGTACCACATGAGCCGCCGTTAAAACCGAATAAGTATTCCCTTCTTTAGCAATTATTACCCCAGAACCATTACCGCTTTTTAGAGAATCTATCCTGACGGTAACTTGTTGAGCAATTTTATCAATTTCGGCAACTTTTCCGCTATAGTTAGCGGCTTTATTGTCCTCCATGTCGGCTAAGTTAGCAATAGGAACTGCAAAACTTAATTGCCGCATCTGGGTGACAATGGCTTCATCTGGGGTCGTTCCATCTTTATAAGTATAGGCACGGTCTAAAATCGCTAAATTTCCCATACCAATCACCCCTATCACTTTGCCCTCTGTATTTAATAAAGCTCCTCCACTCATTCCCTGAAGCGTTTGAGCATTAAATCCGATTTGATATCCTCCAGCTAAGGGTTTTTCTGATACTAAAGCAATATTCCCTTTAATGACAGTTAACTGATTACTTTCCACAGGAAACCCAACCGCGAATACTTCTTGATTATTTTTGAGGTTACCTGAATTATCGATGGCCGCTACGGGATAATTCTTGCTACTTTGAAATTCAAGGACTGCCAAATCATAGCCTTTAAATGAATCTCCTTGAGTTTTTAGGGTAGCTTGATAGATTTGACCATCCGAGGTTTGAATCCGATAAGGTTGACCTCTGCTAACCACATGAGCATTGGTAACAACCGTATAGGTATTATCTTTTTTGGCGACAATAAAGCCTGTCCCTCGAGTATCTTTGACTAAGACTTGAACGGTAATTTCTTGGGCGATTTTTTGCAGGGATTCGGAGGAGAGTTGGGCAATTTTTCCTCTCATTTCGGCTATCGGAGTTAATGCTAAAACCACAGGAGTAGGAAGCAGAATTAAGCCCGTTAAGGTGGCAATGAGAGGGAGTTTAATAGGCTTAGTTAGGAAATTCATGATCAATATAAAATGTGCAGCCTAAGAGAATTAATCTTGAGAAACTGGGGCTTTGTTAAGGGCTTCTTGGAGGTTAATTTCATAGTAGCGTTGAGGAGTCCCACTGCTATGACGGACAGGACCTACCCCACGACCACTTAACGCATCGGCTAAACTGTTGAGGATGTCTAATGAATTGTCTTGAGGACGTAGAGTCATCAATAGAGTAATGCAATTTCCGCCATATTCTTTAGCCGTGCAAATGACCGGTTGATTGTTCATGATGCCATTGGTCAAAAAGCTTAAGGAACCGTTATTATAAGCTTCTTGAAAGCGTTGTGTAATAGCCGTGCAGCGTTCTAGGGGTGTTTTTCCTCCTAGTTGCTTTTCCCAACGAATTAAGGCTCGTTTTTGCCCCTCATACCAGACAAAAGTTGTCGGTAAAGGTTGATTCGTTTGCTGATCGTAGCTTGCTTTACAGATAAACTCTACTTTATCAGTTTGTGCGATTCCCATAGGAGCGAATAGGACAGAGGTAAGCATTGCTCCACTAATAGCCATTAGAGTTAAAGTGTTGTTATTCATCTTTTTCTTTCTCCTCATTTGGTTAGGGCTTTATTTAACTACACCTTCAGTTTTGCTTTTTACCTATTGATGTTAAAACTTTTTACAGAAGCGTCTACAAAGTTGAGCAAAAATTCACCCTAAGCAATAGGGGAGCATCCCCCACCACTGATTAAAGATTTTCAAATACCGGAGTTTCTATGACGCGATTATTATAAAGACTCATGGCTTTTTCGATGCCTTCTTTCATACTGGTTTTAACGGTCTGTTCTACCAACTGAAGGATTTTAGCGATTACTTCGGTTTCATCAGCAGAAAAACGCCCTAATACATGAGAAATTGTCTCTTTTTTGCCATTAGATTTCCCAATGCCTATGCGTAGTCGAGGAAAGTCTTGACTACCCACATGAGAGATAATGGATTTTATACCATTATGCCCACCCGCAGAACCCGAAAGACGTAATCGAATTCGCCCTAAAGGTAAATCCATATCATCATAAATAACTAATATTGACTCAGGGGGTAATTTATACCAATCTAGGACGGCCCGTACAGATTCCCCTGACCGATTCATATAAGTTAAAGGTTTAAGTAAACGAATTTTTTTGTCACTTGCCCCCATGCCCTCGGTAAATAAGCCCTGAAAACGTTTGTTTTGCTGCCAAGATAATTGCCAGGATTTCGCTAAAACATCAACAGCTTCAAAACCAATATTATGCCGAGTTTTTTCGTATTTTTGTTCAGGATTGCCTAATCCTATAATCAGTTGGGGAATAATTATTTCGCTTGAATTGCCTTTGGCCATAATTAGGGAGTAGGGAACAGGGAACAACTGAATAATGACTAAGGACTGGAAAAGGTTACAACTAAGCTGAGCAATTGATAACACTCTCCCTACTATTAATCACTGTGGGAGCAGGAGGTCTTTCAACCCTCGTCAGTTTGTTGAAACAAAGTTTCTAAATAAACCCTAGCACAGGCGCGATAAAAATAGGACGATTGAGGAGTCTTCTGACTTTCATTTTGCAGCAAAAATAAGGATAAGGCCGCAGCAAAAACTCGGTCTTGATCCCAATTGGGGTGAGTTTCTAAGTAGTGTTTGAGTGATTCGTGTATTTCTTCAGGGATTTCTGCCAAAATGCTGACTGATGTGTTCATAATTACCTCGATATAGTTCAAGAAACCCCTTGCTGGTTTTTTATTCCTATTTATGTAGGTCCAGCTTTAGGCAAGATCTAGCAATGTGATGACTATTGTCTGCTATCAGGGGGGAGGGTTGTCAATGCTACGGAATGTTACAAATTTCTTTAGCTAATTTCAAGATTTACGGACGCATCAGCATTATAACCTTATTTTTGTTACATATCTTTACCTAAACTCAGTGTTGATGATCTCCTGAGCAAATTCCACAAAATTGTCTCAGAGGTCGTCAAAAGTGCTATTGAGAGTCTTTGCCTGTGGAAAAGTCTGGGTAAATTGTGGAAAACTAAGGTAAAGTTTGTGGAAACTATGGGAGGCTATTGGGGAAAACATCCACTAAAAATAAGATTTACAAATTTTTTGCGGAGTCTATAGGGGAATAGCGGCGAGTCGACTTTAGCCGCCAATAACTTTCCCTCTAAAAGAAGGCTGCAAAAGATCACGATCACGATGACAACATGAGTTAAAAGCTTCCATAGGGATGCTCCCTTGCTATAAGCTTATAAAAAAAGAAAGAAAGCCCGGAGGCTTCCCTATCTTTTTAAATAGCAAAGGGATCTAAAACAATTAAATTATAGCATGAAACTAATTAATTGCTTGCTTGATTTCATCTTTTAAATTTTCTACTGAATGCTGGATTTCAGCTTCCATTTGTTTAGCCTTTCCTTCAGTTTTCGCTTTTGGGTCGCCTGTGATTTCTCCTAATGCTTCTTGCAGTTTCCCATCAATATTTTTAACAGTTGCATCTACTCTGTCTTCAATACTCATGTTTTTTTCTCCTAACTCTTAAAAAAAATTATCCGTTGGCTAGTTAACTAAAAATGGGATTAAGTTATGAAAAAATATTTTAGGCAAAGTTTAAAACCAATGAAACCTAAAATCATCATGATTGTGAGTTTCACTAATAGGCAATATAGATTGTCTGTTTAGCTTGGTTTAACTTCTTAATAGTATTCGGCTTTTTAGATTTTTGCTTCTATCTAGAGAAATAATTAAGCTGATGAAGCCTGAAAAGTCGATGATCGCAAACCCGACAGTCTAGGCAGTGGTATGATGGAAGGTCCGACAGTATGACTATTTAAACTTGACTATGGTTGCTAATGCTCCCTCTCCTGATGAGATTGTTGCGGCTTTTGAAACACCTGCCGATTTTTCCTTCCAACTGCCCGATCCAGAGGATGAGGAGATTCAAGACAGTGAATTTCAACAACAACTCGATGCCGTGTGGAAAGTCTGCGATCGCTACGATCTGCAAACCGATATTTGGCGAGGGCGCGTTTTAAGAGCCATCCGGGACCGAGAAAAACAAGGAGGAGATGGACGAGGAAGCGGCTTTCTCAATTGGTTAAAGCTACGAGAAATTACCAAAAGTCAAGCTTATGCCTTAATTGGACTGGCTAATAGTGCAGATACTCTTCTAGCAGAAGGACAACTGAGTGCAGAAGCGATCAACAATTTTAGTAAACGCGCCTTTGTAGAAACCGCTAAAGCTGTGCCAGAAGTGCAAAAATTAGTCAGTGAAGCTGCCCAACAGGGAGATCGCATTACGCGGCGGGAAGTCAAGCAAATTGCTGATGAGTGGACAGCGATGAGTTCAGACCTCTTACCCGAAGAAGTAAAAGAGAAAGCACAGTCCGGGCTTTTGCCGCCCCGTCATCTTGCTCCCTTAGTTAAAGAAATGGAGAAATTACCCGATTCTCATCTAGAACCGCTCCAAAAAGAAATTTCTGAAAAACCCGATGTTGATACCGTCAAACTGTTAACCTCTTCGGCCAGAAGTTTATCAAAATATTTAGATGCCGCCGCGCAAGTGCAAACCCTTAAAAAGGGCGCTGTTGATGTGGAAATGGCTTTAGAAGAAGCCTTACGCCTGGACTGTTTAAGTACGGCCGCAGATTTAGTTAAAGTTGCGACCCAATTAGAACAAACTGTCGGCAAACTCTACACCACGTGGAAACGTTTGGGAAGTCTTGCTGATCGATTATATGTAGATACAGGGGCCAGTAACCCTCATTTACGGTCTTTATTATCTTGTCTTGAACTCCTCACCAGTGAAGTGATTGAGGTTAATTTGGATGAAGCCGGTGAACGGATAGTCCGATTGAGGGTGATGACGCAAGAGGAAGGTTAATTGTTTTAATCGGGCAATTTTCTCATTTTTTCTGCTTCAAATAACTGAATTATTCCCCAATTGCCATTAGTCAACCAATGGGGATCTTCTTCACTAGCGGCTTGTATTTGTTCATGAGATAGGCCAACAATTACCTCTGATTTAAGCGTTCGTAAACTCACTAAAGCAGTAGGAAAATAACAGACAATATCATTAAATGAACTGGTTTTATTCCAATGGCAATCTCCCACTAAGCGGCGATAATTCGCGTCACCTTTAATAAACACTAAATCGGATTGAGCTAAATTTTCTCGCAATGGCTCAGGCATATCCCAAAAAAACCGGGGAGATGTCCAGAAAAAATCGTCAAAAAGCTGTAACCTTTGATTCTCTTTATAGGCTTGCAGACGATGAGCCAATTTTTTAACATCCTGATTAGGATAGTCCGCTAGAAAATCCAAGGTTAATTGTACATCTTTTACCGTTGCATCTGATACAAAAGTCGGATAAGCTTTAAGATGAATATAAACTTTTTGGGTGATTTTATAATCGAGCAGGAAATCCATTAAAAACAAATCAGAAATTAATTCCAAACCCGCATTATCAACAATAAAATCAAGCCGCTCAAATTTAGCGTTATTTAACTTATCAGCTATTTCCCGAGAATCATTTAATAAAATACGATGAAACGCTTGATTAGTTTCCTGATGTTCAAATTGTCCGGCTTCAGTAGGTCGCAGACTTAAATCAGCACGATTTCCCCATAAATTAAAAACGAGTAAATTAATAATAAATTGCCATTGATTCTCCCTTTTAGCAGAAACTTTGAACTCATTAACTTGTTGAGCCATGCGAGAAACCTCATTCATGGCCGACCCTAAACTGCCATATTTTTGCGGATAAAAAGGATCAATTTTGTCAGATTCAGGACTCAAAAAATACTCAGTTGCTTCCAAAATGCGGCGATAAAAATAGGCTTCAGCAAAATAAAAAGGAGTATCAATAAACCTCTTTCCTAAATAAGGTTTAACATACTCATACCAAGCCGAAACATCCGCGCCCTGATCATTCTTAATCTCACGAATTAACCCCGTTAAAATCTCCTCAGATAACCCCTCCAACCTTTCTACAACCGAATCGTAAAAACGATTTTCTGCAATAACCCTTTCAATAATAGTTGGTAATCGGTGAGTAAAAGTATAATAAGCAAAAGAGCCTTTTTCAGATACATAAAGCGGCTCAGGAATAGTCAGTAATGGTAGCATAAAAAATCCCGATTCCTAACAGACAACCTCTTAGGGGTCTTTTGCGTCTTAGCGCGGCATCAAACCTAACGAGCACGGAGGGATTTGAACCCCCGACACCCAGAACCGGAATCTGGTGCTCTATCCCCTGAGCTACGTGCCCTTATCCCCATCTAGCATAACATAAGCCTGTGAAAAATTGAGTAAGGGTTGTTACAAACCTCATCAAGTGTGGGAGAAAAGGCGGTTAGTCAAGAGCGATGAGTTAGGAGATAATAGCCCCTCTAGCTAGTAAACTTTCTTTCATTTCTTCAGTCATGCCTAAATTTTCAGCAAACAAAGCCGCTTCTACCTTGGCCCCGCTTAAATTAGCTTGAGAGAGGTTAGCTTCTTTTAAATTAGCTCCTCGTAGGTCAGCCCCGATCAAGTTAGCTAGGGCTAAACTAGATTTATGAAGGTTGCTATAACTTAAATTAGCATTACCTAAATAAGCGCCGCTTAAATCAACACCCGTGAGTTTAGCATGATTAAGGTCTGCCTCTCCAAAGTCAGCATCCGTTAAAACGGCACCCCGTAAGTTGATATGGTATAGGTTAGCCCCACCCAATTGAACGCCGCTTAACTCTCCGGCCAGTAAATTGCCGCCAGCAAAATCTTGTAAAGGATGTAATCCGGCTATTTGGGCTAATTCGCGTAAATCGTTGGTTTTTGCCTCATAAACTAGGCGGATAATCTCTTGTAGTTCAGCAAGACTTTCTGGGGTAATGGCGTTTTCATTCCTCTGAGCAATTTCTTTTTCTATTTGCTTTTCATCAGAGGCCAATTGAACCCAACTCATATAGGGAGTAAATCTTCTCTCCCACAAAAATAAGGCGAGTTTTCTTTCTAATACCCCGTGTTTATTGGGGCTAATATCATGTTTCCATAGTCCCTCTGCATCAGTAATGGAAATATCCGAAGGGTAAACCTCAAAAAGGGCTGTCAGATGAGAGGGCAATTCACTCACGGTGATAGTTCCCAATTTAACTTGTGAGAGGGAGCCTTTAAAAACCCATTGACTGGTTTTGAGTGTCAGGGTCCAACTAGAATGATTGGGGGTAAATTGGGAAGTAACCGTAAAAGCCTCACCAAAATTAGCGTCACTAATTGCCATCGCGGTGTCATCTAGTTTTAAGCTCAGTTTACCGCCCTTTAATCCAAACTTGATTTGACCGTTTAATAAAGACTTCCACTGCTCATTAAAGTCGAGACTCGCATAGAGGTCAAACTGGTGTTGTCCTTTAGGTATGGCTTCTAAGTTTAGAAAGATACACTCAGGATATAAATTTTGCGCGGCTAATCGGTACATAATCTATAATTTTAAACTATAATTACAGCAAGAATAATAAAATAACCTTTTTGATGGGGCAAGCCCGCATAGACGGGCTTAGTTAGTATACTGCCAAGTTTTCCGAGGACACAAGAAAATTAATCTTGCTCTTGTAGCCAGCGAGCCGCATCTTTGGCATGATAAGTCAAGATTAAATCAGCCCCGGCTCGTTTGAAACTGGTTAAGGTTTCTAAAGTAACCCGTTTTTCATCAATCCAGCCATTCAGGGCAGCCGCTTTAATCATGGCATATTCTCCAGAGACGTTGTAAGCGGCAACGGGTAAATCAGTAATTTCTTTCACCCGCCAGATAATATCCATATAAGACAAGGCCGGTTTAACCATCAACATATCCGCCCCTTCTTCCACGTCTAACTGTACCTCTTTGAGGGCCTCTCTGGCATTGCCGGGGTCCATTTGGTAGGTGCGGCGGTCACCAAATTGAGGGGAAGACTCAGCCGCATCTCGGAAGGGTCCATAATAGGCAGAGGCATATTTAGCCGCATAGGAAAGAATCGGAGTATCTTCAAAACCCGCCTCATCTAAACCTTGACGAATAGCACTCACAAAACCATCCATCATTCCCGAAGGCGCAATAATATCAGCCCCGGCTTTAGCTTGAGAGACGGCGGTTTTTTTGAGTAACTCTAGGGTAGGGTCATTGAGTACCCGCCCGGTTAAGTCTCCTACTTCTAAATAACCACAGTGACCATGACTGGTATATTCACACAGACAGGTATCAGCAATCACAATTAAATCCGGGACAGCCTCTTTTACGGCGGTGGCTGCCTTTTGTACAATGCCGCAGTCGTGCCAGGCACCGGTTGCATCAGTATCTTTCGTGTCAGGAATACCAAAAAGAATAATAGAAGGTATCCCTAAGTCATAAACTTCTTTCGCGTCTTCTACAATTTTATCCACCGAGAGTTGAAACACTCCGGGCATTGATTTTACTTCTGTAGCGACTCCCTCTCCGGGTACGGCAAACAAAGGATAAATTAAATCATTCGTCGTTAAAACCGTTTCCCGCACCATACGGCGCAGTTGAGAGGTTTGACGCAAGCGGCGAGGGCGAGTAATGGGAAACATAGGCTTAGTGTTATGGATGCTGATCAAGTTTCAATACCTCAACTTAGTTTAAGGCGATCGCGGTAACTCCATTGACTAACTCTCCAATATCTCAATCTTTTGTAACGTTTTTTCCTGAGTCAATGCTAAGTTGTCATTCTCTCAAACTACAACTATAATAAGAATATAACCACTCGGGGCCGTAACGGTTTCGACAGGTTGGCGAAAGCTTTTCTGTGATTCAGGACGAGAGTGAGTCTTCTCTCGATAATACCGGGCTCAAACAAAAAGTAACTGCGAACAACATTGTTCCTTTCGCTCGTAAGTCTGCTCTTGTAGCTGCTTAATAGTCCTTAACAAAGACCGAGCACTTGTAGTCTGACTCCGTTAAGGGCTACGGGTAAACCCCAACGGATGCTCCCTTTAGCTGCGTCTGGTCGGCTATTGGGCTAAGAGTTACCAGAAATTCCTTGGTCATTCAGGATAAGTAATGATCCCCGCTCTGAGGGTTAAAAGAGCTAAGCCTGTGAATGAGCGGACGGTTAATACCCAGTCTGGACAGCAGTTCGACTCTGCTCGGCTCCATGACCCAACTCTAGATTAGTTTCTCAGAGAAATTTGCTCTAAGATGCGAGTAAAATGCCATCTGAAAAACTGTTTGCATTTGACGGTTAATTTAAAAAACCAAGACTGTAAAACCTGCCGGCGATGACGCATAGTCGGTAAACGAAGAATATAAACTAATCTTCTGAGAATATCGGCTAGTCTACCGTTCACGTTTAGCAAAAAACTAGAGATGATAGCTGACTTTCTTCCTAGAGTCAACATATCTCCTAAATGATGATAATGAAAGGCTTTTAAAGGTTTATTTTCTATCATTGCCGCTATATTTTTAGCCAGACAACTAGCTTGTTGAAAAGCCGCCTGTGCTGTAGCCGGGTGAGATTTTTTTCCCTCACGACTATCGGCAAGGTCTCCTAAAGCAAAAACTTCTGGGTAATCAATTAGTTGTAAAGTCGGATAAATTAACAATTTTCCCTGAGCATTTTTTTGACAGTCTAAATGACGAACCCATTCACTTACCTGAGTTCCGGCTGCCCAAATCACTAAATCCCGTTGCAGTTGAACTTTTTGGTCATTTTTAAGTAACGTAAGCGAATCTGCCGCTATAGCTTCAACAGTGGTATTTAATTCAACTTTAACCCGTTTGAGGACAAGAGAACGCCAAGCCGCCTTTCTTACCCCTTGAGAAAACCCTTTAAGAATGTTTTCTCCTCTTTCAATTAAACTAACTTGCCCTCGTTTTCCTAATCGATCAGCCAATTTACAGGCTAATTCTACGCCATTAGGGCCCCCACCAATCACCGTAGCGCGAATTAAAGGTTTTTGTGATGCCTCTAGTAGATGAATTTCTCCTTGAAGACGTTCTACATCTTCCAAGGTTCTAAAGGTTAAGGCGTGAGTGGATAACCCCGGAACATCTAAAAAGCGGTTTTGACTCCCTGCCGCCAACACTAAATAATCATAAGATAACTGTTGCTCATTTTCCAGTTGCACCACTCGAGTTTTAAAATCCACGCTTTTTACAGCTTGTTGACACCATTGAATCTGCGTAAAAGCCAATAATTTTTGATAAGAGGGAGCAATTTCCCACCTTTGTAATTCGCCAGTAATCAATTCATAAAGTAACGGAGTAAAAAGAAAGTGATCTTTCGGTTCCACTAAAATAATTTGGCATAGACCCGCTTTAAAAACTCGAAATCGACTCAAATAGAGAGCCGTATATAAGCCGCCAAATCCTCCCCCAATCAGACAAATTTTATAGCATTTAGTCATCGTTCTTTGGCTGTATAATACTACATTAAATCCCGCTTGAGTATAGCGATTTAATTCCTGATTATATCGGGTAAAAACCTAGGTTTGTAAATGTCTAAAGACACAAAAAATTTATGGTTCTCCACTTTCTAGTATGCTAGATTTTGCTTAAAAGCTTGACGGCGCAAGGATTATAACTTATTACTATCAGTTTAAGTCGGATTGTTCCCAGATCCGGTGTTCCCTGTTCCCTTTTTCAAACAGCATTCTATACCTTGTAGAACCAAATTTATTAATATAGTTTAACTCATCCAAAGTTAAAAGATGAAAAAAACGATAATTGGTATTATGGGGCCCGGAAAACAGGCCACACCTACCGACTTAACTTATGCTTACCAACTCGGGCAATTAATTGCTCAACAAGGATGGGTATTGCTAACCGGTGGGAGAAATGTAGGAGTCATGGATGCCGCCAGTCGTGGGGCAAAATCAGCAGGCGGCTTGACAGTGGGAATTCTCCCAGATGATCATCCTCAAGGCGTATCACCTGGGGTAGATCTTGTCATCATCACCGATATGGGGAATGCTCGCAATAATATCAATGTTCTCTCCTCTGATGTAGTGATTGCCTGTGGTATGGGAAGCGGCACAGCATCAGAAATTGCCCTCGCCCTCAAAAATCATAAATCGGTCATTCTTTTAACTCAGCATCAAGAAGCCATACAGTTTTTTACCAATTTGTCAAGAGATAAAGTGTTTCTGGCCACCAATCCTAAAGAAGTTATCGAGTTAGTCAAAGTAATTTTAAGCAACTCTGCCTAAAGAGGGATAATTTGGGGAAGCGTACCCTTTTACGATAAGATGATCCTGTTAAGTTTTATTTCAGCTTGCTAATTTTCTTGGCGCAAGAAGCTGAAGAATTTCCCTTAAAGCTAAATTTTGCTTTGACTTAGCAATCTCCAGAGGAAGAACACAAATGGCATACGAATTACCTGTATTACCTTATGATTACACGGCTCTAGAGCCTTATATTTCCAAATCAACCCTTGAGTTTCACCACGACAAGCACCACGCGGCTTATGTCAATAACTTTAATAAAGCTGTGGCGGGAACTGAATTAGACTCATTACCCATTGAAGAAGTAATCAAAAAGATAGCCGGTGATTCTTCCAAGACAGGTGTTTTCAACAATGCGGCTCAAGCGTGGAATCACACCTTTTATTGGAATTCCCTAAAACCCAATGGCGGCGGGACTCCTAGCGGTGCTATCGCTGATAAAATCAATGCTGATTTCGGTAGCTTTGAGAAATTTGTTGAAGAATTTAAAAATGCTGGTGCTACTCAATTTGGTAGCGGCTGGGCTTGGTTAGTGCTGGACAATGGAACCTTAAAAGTTACCAAAACCCCGAACGCTGACAACCCCTTAACGGCAGGTCAAGTTCCCCTACTAACTATGGATGTATGGGAACACGCTTACTACTTAGATTATCAAAACAAGCGTCCTGACTACATCGAGACATTTATCAGCAAACTTATCAATTGGGAATTCGTTAACCAAAACTTAGCCCACGCTTAGTACATTAATTAACTAATGGGGAGTTTGAGGGGCTATAAGTCCCGCG
The DNA here is from genome assembly GCF_000147335.1 of Gloeothece verrucosa PCC 7822. Taxonomy (NCBI): domain Bacteria; kingdom Bacillati; phylum Cyanobacteriota; class Cyanophyceae; order Chroococcales; family Aphanothecaceae; genus Gloeothece; species Gloeothece verrucosa. The sequence goes on along the minus strand of NC_014501.1, from coordinate 220,536 downwards.
CTGTACCGGAACGCTCAGCGTCGGGACGGGGCTTATAAATGTCTGGGGTTTCCCCAGGCAACAGCCCCTCATCCATGGACCCCTCAAGCCCAACGAGGGGGTTCGATGCCCCTGATTTGGGCAATGATCTAACGAGTTCGCCAATAACATCTGTCTTTGTCCTTTTTGTTCTCTTGCAGTAACGCTCAAGTTTTTTCATCTCCGAGACGGAAATTCTTACGTGTAAATCTTTTTCGGTCATCTGATCTACCAGTATGGTACAATCATTCTATCAGCTAACCTCTGACCAGATTGAGAGTAAAAGGTAGGCATTGATTCGGAACCTCCAAACTCTGGGGACGGTACAGCACCTTGACAACTCAAGTTATGGGGTTCCAGACAGGAATTAGAGTCATCGGTTGACTCTCGGTGTCTGGGTAAAAACTTGACCGTAAGTAGGTCACGCTTTCCGCAAAAATCTTTGCAGAAACTACCCAGGGACTCTGGGGAAGGAAAAAGTCTATGCAGTCGGGCTATCGGGGAACCAACGGTGGGAGTAGTCATACGTTTATACCAACGAGTTCTAGATAAGTGGCGAAAGCCCAGCAATGGGAGTAACTAGAAATGCCTAATCGTGAGGTTAGGAAGCCCGCTCCGTACCGCAGGTCGGAGTCGGGAGAATGTCACAGTTGCCGCTAACTTAATCGCTTCTATCATACTTGCCGCCTTAGCAACCCCCAAACCGGCAATATCAAAAGCCGTTCCATGATCTGGAGAAGTTCTCACAAACGGCAACCCGATGGTAGTATTAATGGCCTGATCAAAAGCCATCAACTTCACCGGTATTAAACCTTGATCATGATATAACGCCAAATAACCATCCGCCGCCGCCGCATTAACCCCCTGAGTATACCAAGCTTGACCCGGCGTTACCCACATCGTATCCGGAGGAACAGGCCCCACCAACTTAACCTCTCGACGTTGAATTTTTTCAGCTTCTAACCAAGCAATTAACCACTCTTTCTCCTCAGTTCCCAACTGTCCCCCCTCACCACTATGGGGGTTAAGTCCAGCTATGACAATTTTCGGTTCACTCAGTCCAAAATCTGTCCTTAAACACTCCACCAATAAATCTAATTTCCGAGTCATTAACTCAGGGTTAAGAACGCGAGGAACTTCAGATAAAGGTATATGAGTCGTGGCTAATAACGTCCTCAATACCCAACCTGTATAAGGGGACCTCGCCACAAACAACATCCCATATTTGTCTACTCCCGCCGCTTGAGCTAAAACTTCCGTTTGTCCGGGATAATCATAACCCGCCGCTTTCCAACAATATTTAGCAATGGGAGCGGTGACAATTGCGTCAAACTGAGCGTTTAAGGTGCCGGCAAGTGCCGCGTTTAAATAAGCAAAACTCGCCTCACCACTAGCGGCATTTCCTTCTCCCAAGCGAATCTGACTCAAGAGAGTTTTTTCTAAAGGCAGATCCAAAATAGATAAACTATCCGGCTCAGCAAGGTCTTCAGGTTTGAGATGAGACAGCGAGCGCAGACGCTCATAAGTAGAGATCAGTAGCGCACGACTGCCTACCACAGTAATCTGATAATTTTCTGCCACTGAAGGATCAGCCAAGGCTTTAAGAACCACTTCTGGACCAATGCCGGCCGGATCGCCTAATGTGACTGCTAGATGTAGGGATTTCATTGTCAAGTTCCCTTGTAATGTGGCTCAACTGCTTTAAAATAACAATAATGTATGTTTGAGATTAAAAGGATAAAAACCAATGACTGCTGAAAGTATGCTATTCAATGGAGCCATCTTATCTATTGTACTGGTTTTAGTGGGACTGGCTTGGGGTTTTTTACTGCTTAAAATTCAAGGCGGGGAAGCCGAATAGGATTTTAACAGAGAATTGACAATTGATCATTGATAATTTTCAATTGTCAATGATTAACTCTTTTTTATAAAAATTTAAACATAAATTTATCATGACATCTGCAACGCCTTCTATAGAATTTTTTGACGGGCTTTCAGAAGAATTAGCCAATGTAAGTTTACGACGCAGTAAAGAAACAGGTATTCGCAGCGTTTTAATGATTTTTAAAACCTTAAAAGCCATCGAAAAATTTCAAAGTTTTACCAAAAGAAGCTACGGAGATTTACGTTTAATCGACTCTGAAGGAATCATTAGCGTTCAACCCTCATCCGTTAAATTTATCTTTGGGGGGGATGAAGGAGACGACATAAAACGGGTAGAATGTACATTTGAAATTCCCCAAGATGATCACTGGGAACGATTCATGCGCTTTATGCAGCGATATGCAGAGGCCAATGGGATGGGATACAGTGACCAAGGCAAAAATACACAGCAAAACTCCTAACTAACAACAAGTAAAGTAACAATGAAAATAGCCATTACCGGAGCCACAGGATTTGTTGGCACTCGCTTAGTCGAAAAATTAAATGCCCAAGGTGATCAAATCTTAGTGTTAACTCGTAACCCCGAAAAAGCGAAACGAGTTTTTCCGGCAGTCGCATTTTCTAATCTTGAGGTGGTAAAGTATCAAGCGACAGAATCCGGAGAGTGGCAAAAGGCGATTTCTGGCTGTGATGCTGTGGTTAACTTAGCCGGAGAACCCATTTCAGAGCGTTGGACACCGGCTCATAAACAAGCCATTTTAGACAGCCGCCAACTGGGAACCCAAAAAATCGTCGAAGCGATCATCAAAGCTAATGCCAAACCGTCAGTATTAATTAATCCTTCCGCCATTGGTTATTATGGCACCAGCGAAACAGCCACCTTTGATGAAAATAGCCCTTCAGGAACAGATTTTTTAGCCGAAGTTTGTCAAAAATGGGAAGCCGAAGCCGCAAAAGTTAAAGAAGCCGGCGTGCGCTTAGTGATTATTCGTTTTGGAATTGTTTTAGGTGATGGGGGAGCATTAGCAAAAATGATTCCTCCCTTTAAGATGTTTGCTGGTGGACCCATTGGAGAAGGCCGTCAGTGGTTTTCTTGGATACATCGAGATGATTTAGTTTCTCTGATTCTAGAAGCCTTAAAACGACCTGATCTAGAAGGCACCTTTAATGGGACAGCCCCCAATCCAGTACAAATGAATCAGTTTTGTCAAATCCTAGGAGAAGTGATCAAGCGCCCCTCCTGGTTACCGGTGCCCGGTTTTGCCCTAGAAGTGCTGTTAGGAGAGGGAGCAAAAGTGGTTTTAGAAGGTCAACAAGTTCTGCCAAAAGCAACACAAAAGATCGGTTTTCAGTATCAATATCCAACGCTAAAACCGGCTTTGCAAGAGATTATATCTAAAATGTAATCCTTCCACTAACTATATGAATAGCTCTTTCACCGCAAAAACTTTTTGTTTTTGTACTTTAGCTCTGGGTAAGAAATACCAATTATTGGCTAGAGAACTTGCCCTAGGTCTTAAAAGATATGCTCCTAAAGCTAAAATTGTAGTCGGTACAGATAATCCTAAACAATTCAAAAATTGTGAGAATGTCATCTCATTTCAACAGAAGCAAACAGGGGTTTTACACTGTTATAATGATAAAAGATTCGTGATTGAAAAATGTTTATTAAATGCTGATGCCGCGATATATTTAGATGCTGATACAAAAATTATTAGTGAAATTGATATCTCTGTTGAAATTCTAGGCGGCATAAGAGGATTTTCTGAAAATTTATTATATCATGTTAGTAAATATAGGCCAGAAGACCTAGAAAAATTCCAGAAATTATCATCAAAATTAAAAATTCCAATAGAAGAAGTTGATTGGATCGGAGACTCATTATTTATAGTAGCCAAAGACGGGGGAAAAGAAAAAGAGTTTCTAGAAATATGGGGTTTAATTGCTCGTTATTTAGAATTGAAAGGGATTCATAGTGGTCAAGGTAATGTCATGGGTTTAGCCGCCACTAAAGTAGGCTGGAAAGTACGAAACAGCGACAGTTTAAGGGCTATTGCTCGAGCTACAAAACATTTAGATGCTTCTCATGACGTAAAAAAAATCAGTTTTTGGCAAAGGTTGCAGAAAAAATCCACCTATCATTATCGATTAAATAAAGCCCGTTTAATCGCTTTGAAAGATTTTGATTTTTATTATCGTTAAAAAAATATATAGCATCTCTCATTTTAGTGAGGTACATAGTTTTTCGATTTTAGGGAACAGGGAACAGGTAATAAAAAATAAAATTGAGGTGTACCTCATTGATTTGAGAAACGCTATAAGTACCTGGACATAAATAAAGCACTTTGTATAAAGAATTGTAAAACGCCCACAATTCCCCCACACCCTAACCTCACAGTTAACTTTAATGAGTGTCCGACTACTTAGCAACAGGCGCTGTTGCAAAAGGTACTCTTGATAGGGTATGTCGTGAGAATTTTTTTTGAGGAATTTTTAAAGAATTAATGAATTATTAAGATTTGATTAAGAAAGATTTACAGTAAGTTATACATCTATATAGTGATAGATTACATTAAATCTAATAGCATTTTGGTAACATTGAATACAGCAAGAGAAAACAAGTATATACATAAAAATACAAGTCTCATTGCTAATCTGTTCAAACAAAAATTAAAAAAACACAACTATGATCAAGCTAAAAATTTTCCAACAACCCATGCTACTTGGTGTTTCCTTGATAGTACCTGCTGTTATGGCCCTCACTTCTACACCTGTCAAAGCACTAACAGATGTTGAATGTGCATTAGATAAAGCTTGTTCCTTATCAAGAGGCGGCGTATCGGATTTAGTTAATGTATATTTAAATGGTGTCCTTAATCAGCGATTCATCATTTTTGGTAATGACGAAGGACAACCATTTGTTGTCCCTGGAGTAGGTGATCCTAGTATCCCCATTAATTACCCTGGTACTCCTTTCACATTGACTGTGCTGACAGAACAAGGTACAGGCACTGGAAGTAATGCAATAGTTAGTGACGTTTTTGGGATCATTCATAATGATGAAAACTCCGCCAGTTTGTTTGCATGGTCTGATCTAGAGGATAATTTTGGAACTGTTGGTGACCTATTGAATGTAGGTTTCACAGGCCCTATTTTTGAAGAGAAACCTCTTGGTAATCCTTATGGATATTTTTTAGAACCTGGTTCTTCTGTGTTTACCATAGAATATGATTTGACACAATACTTACATCCAAACCTAGTTGCTGCTGGATACAAAGTAACCTACCAGTCTGATGCGGTTCCTGAACCTTTTACCATTCTTGGTGTAGGTACAGCATTAGGTTTCGGTACTTTGTTTAAAAGTAAGCTCAAGAAAAAAGCTGAATAATGACTATTGTCTAAAATAACTGAAAATTAAGTGAAGTTTAAGTAATATAAGCACTTTTTATGATATTCTGGGAATTGATCGTAGCTTGATAGAGTCTCTCCCGTACTTCTAAAAGAAGGCGCAAGGCTTGCTCCCCAAATGTAACAGTACCCAACATTTTAGCGGAAACGTTATATTTAGCGAGGTTGCCAAACCACTAAAATGACACCACAGACAATAAATCCTAAACCAAATAAACGATAAACTGGAATAGACTCTTTAAAGAAAAAATAACCCATTAAAACCGAAAAAATGTAAATTAATGAAGCCGAAGGCCCGACAACACTGAGTTTAACACGGGTTAATAATAAAATATAAGCTACAGCCCCTAATCCATAACAAAATAAACCCAATAATAACTCGGGTGTAGAGATAATATTCAAAACATGGCTAATCAGGTTCCCAGCATTGACTTTTCCTAATTTTCCCGCCCCCAGTTTGAGAAAAAATTGCCCAGTTACACTAACCAAAACTGAAAAAAATAATAAACACAATTCTTTAGGGGTCACAACCTTTTTCCTTAATCTAAGAGAGACGGTTAATAATTTACCTTATTTTTAGGTGTTTTAAACCGATCTAAAATTTCTCCTATGGCAAGAGTGCCTATCAACGCCCTAACTTATTAGGAATTCCCTCACATCCCCCAGGAATCGTCCCGCGAGTTTGTTCTCCTCCCCAAGCACAACAATAATAACGCTGTTCTTCATTAAGATTTTTCACGCCAATTAAATTAGTATTTTCAACCACTGCGCCGGTATGGGCACCCGTTTGATAATCGGGAGGAATATGCTGACTGCGGGGACTGGCGTATTCTACAGAACCATAAAACAATCGAACGCCTTTCAAATCAGCCTGTGCTAAATTAGCTTCAAATAACACAGTACGAGACAAATTAGCCTTAACCAAATCACAGCCGCTTAAATTGGCCCGTACCATATTAGCTTCACTTAAATCAGTCCAACGTAAATCTGTACCGGATAAATCAGCACCCGCTAACATGACTCCTAAATTAATCACCCTAACTCCATAGGCGCGATCTTCAGCATAACCCCCTAAACCATCAAAAATCGGTCGTCCTAAATGGCTATCGCGGGCTAAAGGGGCTAAAAGTTTTGACTGAGAAAGAAAACGCAAAACTTTGGCTTTACCTTCAGCATTTAAACTTCCCAAAATTGCCGCCGTGCGACCTTCTGCCAAAGCCCTTTCTTGAGGCCAATCTTCTAACATCCCTTGTCCATCCAGAACCAGATCTGATACACCTTGAAAATAAGCATCAATGGTTTGTTGTTGAGTAATGCGATTTTGCTGAATGGTTAAATCTCGAGAAATAACATATTGCTGCCAAGCCACATAAACCGCCAACACAGCAATCATAATTTGCCCTAAAGCCCCCACCCAGTCAGCCCAAGAGCCAAATTCATCATATTTAAAATTATTGAGCCAAATAGCAATGGTTTCATATAGCCTAAAATATTTGGCCATTCCCGCAACAGATAAAGTAAAAACCACAGAGGCGAGTAACGTCTTTCTCTCTTGAAGGGTTAAATATTGACGAACCCAATCTTTGATCGAGGGGAAAATTACCCTTAAAGAGAGAAACAAAGCCGTCAACCCCCCAGAAAAACCCACCCAAGGCAGATTAAACCATAAACCTAAGCCGAGGATCGCCACCGCACCCAGTAATAAACGGGGATCTGATGAACTAATTTCTTTCTGAGATAGGGAAAGTTGAGAAGATTGGCGAGGGGGCGGAATCAACAGATTAAGCGATTTTTTTGGCGACGAAGGGGTCTTTCCATTCCCATTCGTAGAGGTTGACTGAACAGCAGAAGTGCTTTGCGAGTCGTGATTTGAGGTTGTATTAGATTCGGGTTGGTTGGTCATGGATCGTTAAATTCACCGTTCAATGAAAATCAGCTTCCCAAATACCAATGTAAATGCGATCAAACTGATTGCGTTGAATCGTTCCTTTTAGATTACCAACTAAAAATGAATGTTGGTTACTTTGGCGTAGATAGATTTGTTCTAAAGCTTGTTTAACTGAAGGCGGCGCATTCCCCCTTAATAATTGATTTAAGGTGGTTTTGATGGTGGCTAAACCCACCGACTGAGCAACAGAAACCTCGCTTTGTCTCACTCTTCCGCTTTCAGGCTCAAATAAATAACCGATATCAACTTTACTGGGAACCACGTTTTTGTATAATACCGCCTGAGTATTTCCCCAGAGTCCCTTATTAATGGTGGTGGGTTGTCCTAATTTTCGTCGGATTAATTCTTCTTTAGTGCCAGTAGCGACCACAGGGATTTTCAAAACACGACTTTGATGATCCCCCGAGGTGGATTTTTCCTGTTCAGGGGTTGCTGATGGTGACGGTTGTGGAGTCGGTTGACTTGGGGCCGAAGAAGCGGCAGGACTGGGTTGAACAGTTGGCGAGGGGGTTGGTGACGGGGAGGTTGGGGCAGTTTCTCCAGAAGGAGAGGCGGCAGGATTTTCAGGCGTAGTTGGAGGCGTTTGTCCAGCCGGAGAGGCGGCAGGGTTTTCAGACGGGGTTGGGGTCGTTTCTCCCGATGGAGAAGAGGTCGGTGACTCAAGCGGCGTTGGTGTGATTTCGCCTTCTGGAGAGGGAACAATAGTTTCAAGCGGACTTGGAGAAGTTTCTGGTGGAGGAACCGGCGTAAAGGTGTTGGAAGGGATAGGTTGTCTGCTGGGTCTTCTTCTTGGAACGATCTCGGGTGCTACTGGAGAGGGAGTTACTGAGATTTGCGGTTCTGGCGTTGCTTCTATGGGAGTAGGCTTGGGAGTATGATCGGAGCGTTGTTGCGCCAGAAAAATACTCAACCCCAAGATAAACCCTCCGATCATTAAACCCCCCACGCTTAAAAAGAAAGTTATCCCACTCCAAGCAGATTTTTTCTCTTCGGGTTCCCATTCTACTGCCGGTAGAATCATCTCTGGATCGGGTTGTGTGGCAATGGGTTGTTGTGCGAGAATTTTTCCGGGTTTTAGAGACCCCGGTGAAACCGCCACTGTAGCCACCGTCTTAGTTTCAGGAGGATGTTGCAGGGCGGCTAACATCTCTTGGGCAGAACTAAAGCGATCACGCGGATGAAAGCGAATAGCACGGTCGATGACGGCGGCTAAGTTAGAATGAAGGTTCGGGACGGAGTTACGCCAAAGAATTTCTCCGCTACGGGGATCGGTTTCTAGATATTGGGGGGTTTTGCCGCTCAGTAAAAACACGGCGGTTAGCCCTAAACTGTAGAGATCACTAGAAAAAACTGGGCGGCCTGCGGCTTGTTCAGAGGCCATATAGCCAGGAGTTCCCAAGGCGATAGAATAGGCACTCACCCCATCAGGTTGAACGAGTGTGGCCATGGCTTCTTTCATGATGCCAAAGTCGATCAACACAGGTAACCTATCTGAGGACCTTATAATAATGTTATCGGGCTTAACGTCTCGGTGAATAATGCGACGATGGTGGATGTAGTCTAATACTGGCAGAATTTGCACCAGGATGTCTGTGACTTCTTCTGAGGTAAAATTCCCTTCGAGTTGATGTTTCTGCGTCAGAGTCAGCCCTTCTATCCATTCTTGTACTAGATAAAAGTTATCTTCTTCGGCAAAGTAAGCATATAGTTGAGGAATTTGCGCGTTTTTGTCGCCTAAGTCCTCTAAAATTGTTGCTTCTCGCTGAAATCTTTCTTTTAGCCATTGCGGGAGTGAAGGGCTTTGAATGATCGGTTTAAGCTGCTTGATCACGCATTTGCGAGCCGAGGGCAGATGGGTATCGATCGCTAAAAAGGTTTCCCCAAAGCCTCCTCTAGCCAGGCTTTCTAGTATTTGATAACGATTGTTTAGTAAGGCTGTGGTCATCTGACGAAAAAACTCTCAGTATTGGTAACCAACAACTATCTTGTCTAATTTATCCATAATAGCTTGCTTGTTGATTTTACGAGAGAACGAGCAGTCAATCCTGAAAGCGGCTACTGCTATTTTTTTCCTATTTTTACTTTAGGTCTAACAATCCTTGTTCTTTTAGTTTAGGATTAAAACGCATATCCATCTGTACTCCTCGGGTTTTCAATTTTTCTTGAATGGCTTCTTCAACTCGCCGAGAAACTTTTTTAAGGAGCTTTATTTTTCCTAGGTCATCAGTGCTTTGATACTCTTGTTTTTCGGCTTCTGTCATCGCTAATTTAGCATCAATGGGTTCAGTCCATTTTCCTTGTTCTGAGTCATTTCCTAAAGGAGTTTTTCCATTTTCTTTAATCCAAGCTAAACGGATTTCTTCTAATTGGGTACGACTCGGACGAGTAATGGTTTGTATTTTCAGCCAATAACAATTATCCGGCTGACGGACTAAATGCTGTTTTAAACTTAAATAAATATCCCGTGAATAACCGACAAATTGTAATTCTTGCTCTTGATTGAAAATGGCATACACGCCAATTTTACTCTGAAAATCTTCGGATATTAAGCCGTTATCTAGATAAGGGAAATAATTTAGCGTTTTTAAGTCTGCGATTTCTGTTCCAGTAGTCATGAGATTTTTTCTGAGTTGAAGATGGATTTTTTGATAAGATAAAATCACTACTAACCATTATTTTTGTTTTCGATAAATGGCACAGAGGCGACTGGGGTTAAAAACTTTAGCTTTAAACATAAAATTAGGAGGGACATTAATAATTACGTAATCTTCTGAATTGAAATAACTTTCCAACTCAGGAGGCATTCCTTTAGGTGTTTCTTGACTATAAGGAACCGGTTGAAATAATAATTCAGTAAACTCTATTTTGGCTCCCTGTAATTGTTGGCTAATTTGCCCAAGAAAATCGGCGCTTTGTAGTAACTCAAATAACCGTGTTTTGGCTTCTTGGCTTAGCGTAAAACTCGCCTCAAAATTTTTAACGATTTTTAAACCCATATATTGATTAACGCTACTGATAGACCTAACTCACTCATGATACCGACAATCTTTACATTGCTCGGGCTAAAAATTTACAATTCTTAACAAAATTTCTGCAAATTGATTATTCTAAAGATTTTATTAACTAGCGGCTACCTGAGAGCCTCGCTGCCTAAAATCCACTAGCGGCTACATATCAGCAGACATCCGTTTTGACAATGTAAAAAATTTATAAAAAATAAATCAAAAATTGATGAAGAATTGATAAAGAATTGATAAAGTTTCTATCTTAAGACAGATAACAGCCTTGGGTTTCCGTACCATATTTTAAGGCTTTAAACAAGTATCCGAGGTTATATTTTAATAGATATTAGTTTTCACCCTGTTAAGAATTGGTGAACTTCACCTACCTTAATACCTGTGATTATTTTTAGTCACATAGCATAATATATAGAGAATATAAGCATAAATCTTGCCTACCCTCGTACAAAAATACTCAGAGACAAAATAAAGATTAGATAAGTAAAACTATGTTTTTAGGCTCTTTTACTTTATTCATGCTGGCCATAGGGCTGTTAGCACCTATTTTTGTGTTTGTAGTGGAGTGTGGGTTAGCTGTTGTCAAGCCAGCAGAAAAAAAACCCAACCCAGAAAAAACACAGAGGCCAACCCTGGCAATTTTAATTCCAGCCCACAATGAGGCTTTAGTGATTGGTGATACCTTAGCCGCACTTTTACCCCAATTGACCCCGAAAGACGAAATTGTGGTCATAGCAGACAACTGTACTGATAATACAGTCGCCATCGCTGCTAATCGGGGGGTACAAGTCTTAGAAAGAACAGATGATACAAGGCGCGGCAAAGGATATGCATTAGATTATGGAATGCAATATCTCAATAAGAATCCTCCAGAAGTAGTAATTATTCTCGATGCTGACTGTAAAGTATCTGCCAATACAATTACTGAAATTGCCTGCAAAGTCAAAAAAACCCAGCGGCCCGTACAAGCGACCTATCTAATGGAACAAAGCTTAAATCCCACCGCAAAAGATACCATATCCAGATTAGCTCTACTGATTAAAAATTTTGTTCGTCCTTTGGGGTTAGCGAGTTTAGGATTACCTTGTTTACTCACCGGTAGTGGAATGGGATTTCCTTGGACTGTACTGGCACAAGTTTCTTTGGCTGGCAATAAAACGGCTGATGATATGCAGCTTACAGTGGACTTGGCATTGGCAGGATTTTGTCCCATCTATTGCCACCAAGCCAGAGTGATTGGGCGCTTAATGGAAAATCAAGCCGCCATCAGCCAGAGAAAACGATGGGAACATGGTCACCTAGAAATGATCCTGACTCACTCTTGGGTTTTATTTAAACAAGCCTTTGTCCAACGACGGCTAGATTTACTCGCTCTTGCCTTAGAATTGTTTGTCCCCCCGTTATCGTTGTTGGTTCTATTCTGGTTAACCGTTAGCCTAGCGGGATTGGGTGTGGCAATGGTAGAAAATATTTGGATTCCCTTATGGATTTTAGGGATTGAAGGACTGTTAATTGTCAGTGCTGTCTTGTTAGCTTGGGCTAAATTTGGGCGCGATCATATATCTGCCAAAAATCTTTTAGCCATTCCGATGTATATATTCTGGAAAATTCCTATTTATTTAGGATTTATTCTCAAACCCCAAACACAATGGCTAACCACTGAGCGAGATGAACCCCTTTCTTAAATTGTGAAAATCTTTACATTCGACTCGGGTGAATTAAGTCTTAATATGAAAAAGGATAAATCTATTGAGACTGATTAAGCTACAGTGACATCCTCCTACTCCTCCCACACTCTACCAGACCAGCATCAAGCATGGCACACTTATTCAGGAGAAGATATCCTCAATATTTTAGGAACTGATGCTAGTAACGGATTAACAGCCAGTGAAGTTGAACAACGCCTAAAACACTACGGACCTAATGAAATAGAAGAAGCGGCAGGCCGAACCGCCTGGGAAATACTGCTCGATCAGTTCAAAAATGTGATGTTAATTATGCTGATCGTTGTAGCTCTGGTCTCAGGCGTTTTAGATCTGGTTCAACTATATCAAAAAGAACCGGCCGGTGTTCCTTTTAAAGATACCATCGCCATCTTATTAATTGTCATTCTGAATGGAATTTTAGGCTACCTTCAAGAAAGCCGGGCCGAAAAAGCCTTAGCCGCCTTAAAACGACTTTCTTCTCCTAAAATAGGCGTGATTCGAGAGGGCACAAGACTAGAAGTCGATGCTTCTAGCTTAGTTCCGGGAGATATTATTCTTTTAGAAGCCGGCTCTCAATTGTGTGCTGATGGGCAAATCTTAGAAGCGGCAACCTTTCAAGTTCGAGAATCTGCCCTCACCGGCGAACCGCATGGAGTCAATAAACAACCCGCCCTAACAGGATTAACAGAAGATACCCCTTTAGGTGATCGCTTCAATCGAGTATTTACAGGAACCGAAGTCATTCAAGGACGAGCAAAAGTGGTGGTTACCAATACAGGGATGGCCACAGAATTGGGAAAAATTGCTCAGATGCTTCAATCTGTAGAAAATGAACCCACTCCCCTACAACAGCGCATGAATCAATTAGGCAATGTCTTGGTGAGCGGCTCACTTATTTTAGTAGCTTTAGTGGTGATTGGGGGGGTAATTAAAGCCGGTTGGGGTTTTCTACAAGACTTAATCGAAATCTCTTTAAGTATGGCGGTTGCCGTCGTCCCCGAAGGGTTACCCGCCGTCATTACAGTTACCTTGGCCATTGGCACACAGCGCATGGTGAGACGTAATGCCTTAATTCGCAAACTCCCGGCAGTAGAAACATTAGGCTCTGTGAATGTGATTTGTTCGGATAAAACCGGCACCCTGACTCAAAATAAAATGGTAGTTCAGGAAGTGGAAACCCTAGAAAACAATTTTCTCGTTACAGGCGTTGGATATATCCCTCTAGGAGAATTTCTCAATGGAGATGAACAACCTATCTCCACCACCAACTATCTAGAATTACAAGCACTCTTATTGGGCTGTGTCTTGTGTAATGATGCAACTTTAAGCCAACAACCCGCTCAAGAATGGATTATTTTAGGAGACCCCACCGAAGGAGCATTACTCACCTTAGCCGGCAAAGCCGGATTAGAACAACAACCCCTTAACCAACAGTTACCTCGCCTTGCTGAAATTCCTTTTTCTTCTGAAAGAAAACGAATGTCGGTCATCTGTGAGTGGTCAGGGAGCCTAATCAGAACACCAGAACTACTCCCCCTGGCTGACCCAGAACAAACTTCTTATATGCTGTTTATCAAGGGTTCTCCTGAGTTAATTTTAGAACGATGTCAAACCTATCAAGTGGGTTCTGTTGCTCAACCCTTGGACGAACAACAGCGTTATCAGGTCCTTCAAGGAAATAACGCGATGGCACAACGCGGCTTAAGGGTGCTAGGTTTTGCCTGTAAACCCCTCTATGCACTTCCCCCAACCGAGGCACTTAATGAGGATGTAGAGCAAGGCTTAATTTGGTTAGGATTAGTGGGAATGCTCGATGCGCCGCGACCTGAAGTTAAGGCGGCGGTGACTAAGTGTCGAGAAGCCGGTATTCGCGTGGTGATGATTACAGGGGACCATCCCTTAACCGCAACCGCCATCGCTCATCAATTGGGAATTGCACAGCCCGGCGATCACGTGCTGATAGGACAAGAATTACAAAAACTTTCCCAACCCGAACTCGAGCAAGAAGTTGACCAAGTGAGTATTTATGCTAGAGTTTCCCCAGAACATAAACTGCGTATTGTTCAAGCTTTGCAAAAACAAGGTAAATTCGTCGCCATGACCGGGGATGGTGTTAATGATGCTCCTGCCCTCAAACAAGCTGATATTGGTATTGCGATGGGGATTACAGGAACCGATGTCAGTAAAGAAGCTAGTGATATGGTGTTGCTCGATGATAACTTCGCCACCATCGTCGCAGCAACCGAAGAAGGACGGGTGGTTTATAGCAATATTCGTCACTTTATTAAATATATTCTCGGTAGTAATGTCGGAGAAGTGATTACCATTGGTGCGGCTCCCTTAATTGGGCTTTCAGGGGTTCCTCTAACGCCTTTACAAATTCTCTGGATGAATTTAGTCACCGATGGGTTACCGGCTTTGGCTTTAGCGGTAGAACCGGCAGACCCTAATATTATGCGCCGTCGGCCTTATAGTCCTTCTGAAAGTATTTTTGCTCGAGGGTTAGGCTCGTATATTATTCGTATTGGTCTGATTTTTTCGATTATTAGTATTTCCTTAATGGTCTGGGCTTTTAATGAAGCTAATCAACCGGGGCATAATGTAGAAAGTTGGAAAACGATGGTTTTTACAACCCTTTGTATTGCTCAGATGGGCCATGCGATCGCGGTTCGTTCTAATGAGCGCCTCACCCTAGAAATGAATCCTTTGGGCAATCCCTATTTACTGGTGGCTGTGGTTTTTACCACGATTTTACAACTGATGTTGATTTATGTTGAACCCTTACGTAAATTTTTTGATACTGAAGTTTTGAGTGTTCAACAACTGGTTATTTGTTTATTGTTTAGTTCGTTGATGTTTGTTTGGGTTGAACTCGAAAAGGTGGCTGTTCGGGTGTATCGTAAACTTAAACGTCATTAAAGTTTAAGCCGCTCTTGCGTTCTGGCAACAGGTTTATTAGTAAGGACAAAGAAGAATAAGAATGTACTTAAAGACTGTACAGCTTCGCTCTTTTCGAAATTATCGAGAGCAACGGGTTAATTTTGATTCGCAAAAAACCATTATTGTTGGGAATAATGCTCAGGGAAAATCGAATTTACTCGAAGCTGTAGAACTGTTGGCGACGTTGAAAAGTCATCGAGTCAGTCGGGACCGAGATTTAGTATTAGAGGGAGCGGCTAGCGGACAAATTTTAGCCGCCCTCGAACGGGCTTACGGTCAAGCGGAATTAGCGTTAATTTTGCGAATTTCCGGCAGAAGAACCGTTATTTTGAATCAAGAACCTCTGCGTCGTCAAATGGATTTTTTAGGGGTTCTCAATGCGGTGCAGTTTTCCAGTTTAGACTTAGATTTAGTGCGAGGAGCGCCTGATGCTCGCCGCAGTTGGATCGATACTCTGTTGATACAATTAGAACCGATTTATGCTCATATTTTAAGCCAATATTATCAAGTTTTAAAACAACGGAATGCCCTCTTAAAAAAATTTCGTCAAAGAGAAGAAGATAATTTAAATCCGGAAATTATTGTCGAACAATTACCCAGTGATATCTCTCAATTAAAACTTTGGGATGTTCAATTAGCAGAAGCGGGTTCTCGGGTAACCAGAAGACGAGCAAGAGTCTTAGAAAGATTGACCCCTCTGGCTCAACAATGGCACAGTAATATTAGTGGAAAAACAGAAGTTTTAGAGATTAAATATATTCCTAATGTGAGTTGGACAGAAGATGACCCTCTGGAAGTTAAACAGGCTTTTTTAGAAAAAATTGAAAAGCGCCGTATGGCCGAACAACAATTAGGCACCACTGTAGTTGGGCCACATCGGGATGATATTGAGTTTATTATTAATCATACACCAGCAAAATATTATGGCTCGCAAGGACAACAAAGAACCCTAGTGTTAGCTTTAAAATTGGCTGAATTACAACTAATAGAAGAGGTAGTCGGAGAGCCGCCTCTTTTGCTTTTAGATGATGTTTTAGCTGAGTTAGACCCCAACCGTCAAAATCAGTTACTTGAGGCTATTCAAGACCGTTTTCAAACGCTTATTACTACCACTCATCTACATTCTTTTGATAGCGGCTGGTTGAAGTCTTCCCAAATTCTCTCGGTAGAAGCCGGAGAAATTAGGGATTTTTAAATTGTTAGTGCTTGAGTTAGTAATTGGGCTTTTTGCCGCAAAAACTCTTCTAATTGCTTTTCAATTTCTTCGCGCACAACTTGGCGATATTCCAGGAAATGTTCATTATGGGCACAAACGGTTAAATAATGCTCCCATACCGAGGGATTATATCTGAGAATATTCCAGAAATAAAGCCAAAATTTAGCACGAGTTTTGCGTTTAACGCCTTGCCGCCACACCACGATTAATAAGGCTCTAACATCAATCCAGTGAGGCCATTTAAAAGGAACTTTCGCTCGGGGTGCGCCGAGTTTCAGAAAACACCGATAAGTCCGTTCTAAAAAATTTTCTTCATCATATAATTCCCAAAAAGCTTCTATATATTCCGAAGCAATTTCTTCAATCGGACGAGTAGGAATAAAATTCATTAAGGTACTTTGATTAATATCTTGTTTATTATTAACCAGTAATCGATTTTCTTTTTCTAAACGCTCCCACAAGGCTGTATTCGGTAGTGCTTGTAGCATTCCAAACATAGCAGTAGGAATGGCTCCTTGTTCAACAAAATCAATAATTCTTGTAGCGGCTCCTTTTTTTTCTCCATCAAAACCAATAATAAACCCTGCCATTGGCCTTAATCCAATACGGATCATTTTATCGACTGTTTCTAAGAGAGGATCGCGGACATTTTGGTATTTTTTAGTCAATATTAGACTGTCTTCATCGGGGGTTTCAATCCCTAAAAATACCGCATCAAAGTTGCACTCTACCATTAAATTCATTAATTCATCATCTTGTGCTAAATCTACAGAAGCTTCTGTATTGAAACGGAAGGGAAACTGATGTTCAGTTTGCCAAACTTTTAACTCATGGAGTAATTTTTTCACATTGCGCTTATTGCCGATAAAATTATCATCCACCATAAAAACACCTCGCCGCCATCCCAATTCGTAGAGATAATCGAGTTCTTTTAATAATTGATGAGGAGCTTTCGTTCGAGGTTTGCGGCCATAAAGAACGATGATGTCACAAAATTCACATTGAAAAGGACAACCTCGAGAAAACTGAATTGACATCGAATCGTAAGCATCTAATTCTAATAAATCATAACGGGGAATAGGCGTGAGACTAACATCGGGTTTTTCCGAACTGCGAAAAATGCCTTCGGTTTCTCCTCGTTTTAATGCTTCTACGAATTGAGGTAGGGTATTTTCTCCTTCATCTAAGACTAAAAAATTTACTCCGGCTTGTTGCATATCAAGAGGCACTGATGTAGGATAAGCCCCCCCAACTGCCACTAATTTACCTCTTCGTTTGGCTTCTGCAATTTGTTCGAGTAAATCTTGTTTTTGAACAATCATTGCTGAAAAAATGACTAATTGGGCCCAATCCCATTCCGCTTCAGTTACCTCTCGGATATTGCGATCACATAATTTAAATTCCCATTCTTGCGGTAAGATAGCCGCTACAGTAATTAAACCGAGAGGAGGTAATAAAACCTTTCGATTGACTAATTGCAAACTTTTTTCATAAGACCAAAAAGTAGGGGGGAAAACAGGATAAATGAGTAAAGTACGCATCGTTTTTTCTTATTCTTAAATTATTCTCGAATGTGGATTTGAAAAAAATCAAAAAAAAGAGTTTTTTGAGGAGTTAATCAGTATTTTTATTCAATAATTAAGGCGATCACTATCCCCTTTTGAAGGAACCCGCACCGGCAAGGGGTACGGCGGAGCAGATCGCTCTTAGAATGTGTGCTGATTGTGTTACAACTTGAAGTGTGGAAGATGGGTTAACAGGGAACAGCAGGGACGGGTTTGGTAGATAACTTATCTTCTCCTACAGATATAACCGTCTCAATCGTCCCCTACCAATGGACTAATACAAAGCTAACATCAATTCTTGCTGATACTGCTTAGTTAAAGGATGACTTAATCCTAACAAATTAAAAATAGCGATCATCGCTTTCCTTGCGCCATCGTCCCGATATTTTCGACTACTTTGAACCACTTGTAGAAATAAAGGTAATGCGTTCTCGTAGTCTTCAGCTAGTGTTAAACGAGCGGCTTGACCAAATAAGCGATCTAATTCGCTGTCTCCTAGATCATTAACCCCTCGCTGGAGTTCTATTAAAGTTTGAAAAGCCTGAGCTTTTGGGTAAAATTCTCGTTGATCTGCTCCAATAGTTTTGACAATTTTTTCAGCATCATCAAGACGATTAAAGCGGATTAAAAAACGAGCCGCTTCAAGGGCAATTTGAGGATTATGGGGATACTTAGCAAATAATTGATCTAAAATTTGTTTAGCCTGTTGAGGGTTTTGAACGGCGATAGCATCTCGAACAGCTTCTAAGCCTATTTCTAAGTCAGATTTAAGGTTTAACTGGGTTAACAAAGCCCGAATTTGAGGTTCTGACATAACCCCCACAAAACCCGGATACATCTGACCTTCTACTACCACCCTGACATCAGGGACTCCTTCTATACCATATCGGGTAGCTAAATCTTGATTTTTGTCGATATCGACTTTAGCTAAAATAAAATCATACTCTAGAACCAACTTTTCTAAAATCGGTTTCAGGAGTTTACAAGGGCCGCACCAAGTGGCATAAAAATCAACGATTACTGTTTTACTATAGGAAGCTTGAACCACTTCGCTATTGTAAGTATCGCTCTCTACCTCTACTGAATATCCCATTGCTTTACCTCTAAATTTTCAAGCCAAACACTAAGTAAAGAAAGCTTGTTTATTGAGTATTTCAGGCTAAAATTTATCCTGAGCCTTTTTCCTACTCAAATCAGTCGCTCATAAAGTTTAACGCCAAATCATTGAACCGTTATTTCGCTAAAGGCAAAGGCCAGTATATTTTTGAGCTAAAAATTTTGTTGTACCTGTTAAGGATAATTTAACAGGGCCCCATTCTCAATAATTTTCGCCTCCTGCTGCTGGGATCGATCAGATCAGGCCATAGCATCGGTCTTATGCTTTGGGTTCCCCGTCGGTGCATAATAAGTTATTAGAGTGTTATAAGGTCATTGAGCAATGCCAAAAGCAATTTGGAATGGTGCAGTTTTAGCAGAAAGCGATAATTGTGAAGTGGTAGAAGGTAACTATTACTTTCCTCACGATTCCATTAATAAAGCCTATTTTAAGAACAGTGATACTCATACCACTTGTCCTTGGAAAGGCTTAGCCAGTTACTACACTATCGTAGTCGATGGACAAGAAAATAAAGATGCCGCTTGGTATTACCCCGAAACAAAAGAAAAAGCTAATCATATTAAAAATTACGTAGCTTTCTGGAAAGGGGTAAAAGTACAAGCCTAAATTAACTCAATTGCCTTTTTTTGTTGCCTCTCCTCCTTCTTTTGTGGCCCTAGACAGCCGCTTCTAAATTGGGCGCGGTTTCTTGAACGAGAAGTTGCCAAAGAGGGGCATTTTCTGATGACCAACGTTAGATAACCCAATCCACAATTTTTCTTGTTGACAAAATTACTAATATGTGTATATAAAAACCCCAGAAAGAATACCCCAACTTGAGAACAGGAAGTATTCTTTTTTCTCGGCGAGTTTTTTTAGTATTGTAAAGTTATTAGTATAAAAAAAAATCAAGCTAGACCAAATCAACCAATAGACAAGTCAGGAGCAAACGGCCATGAACCAAGACAAGTATTTAATATCTTTAGGATTAATTGCTATCACCCTCTCTCCTAGCTTGATGGGATTTTCTAGCTTACCCAACAACCTTTCTAGACCTTCTAATGACAGACAAATTAGTCTTAACTTTCCTCCCACAGGAGATAGAAAAGCTCCCAAAACCACCGCAGGGGGAGGAACACGTAGCGATGATATTGCCTGTATCAGTGCTAAAGAAGGAGATATTCCCCTAGTTGCCTTGATGCCTAACCGAGAAAATATAGGGAAAACGGCAACCCCTACACCAACTTTTTATTGGTATGTTCCCAAAACCCAAGCCAAAAGCGGCGAATTTGTCATGACTGATCAGCAAGGGAATGAAGTTTACTATACTAACTTTGCTCTCCCCAATCAACCGGGAATTATAAAATTAACAGTTCCTCAAAAAGCCAATCTTCAACCCGATCAAACTTATTCTTGGTCTTTTATGGTGGTTTGCGATCCCCAATACCGCAATCGAGATAAGTTTGTAGAAGGGAAAATACAATATATTGCTGAGGATAATAACTTACAAAATCAATTAAAACAGCTACCAGACCTAGAAAAAGCAGAATTATTGGCTCAAAAAAGTATTTGGTTTGATACGCTAGATGTCATGGCTAAAATTCATGCCGAAAAAACAACAGAATGGCAACAGCTTTTACAATCTGTCGGATTAGAAGACCTAGCCAATCAGCCTTTTATTCCCTGCTGTCAGGCCCAACCTTAAAATTGAAGTTTAATTTTCTCGGTAGCAATTCAATTCTATGTGGAATCGGTTAAAACAGTTTCTTTGGCAAAACCGGGGGGTATTGGTGGCTACCCCAAGCGTAACTTTATTAGTGATCATTATTCGCGCGGCAGGACTGTTACAATCTTGGGAATGGGAAGCTTACGATTTATTTATGCGTTTGCGACCTCAACAACCCCAAGACCAACGAGTCGTCATCGTCGGAATTGATGAAAACGATCTTCATGACCGTAATGAGTCAATCATGACCGATAGTAGTTTGGCTTATCTGTTAGAAAAGCTAAAAACCCACAAACCTAGGGCCATAGGATTAGATATTTATCGAGATTTGAGTGTGCCTCCAGGATATGAAGCCTTAGCTAAAGTATTTGAAACTACCCCTCATCTCATTGGCATTCAAAAAATCGTCGGTCAAATGGGACGCGAAACAGTAGCCCCTCCCCCCATCCTGAAAGCCAAAGACCAAGTCGGTGCCAATGACCTCATTTTTGACCCAGATAATACCGTCCGTCGCGGTTTGGTTCAGCTATCGGCCAATAATGAAACGATCTACAGTTTTAGTTTTCGTTTAGCCTACTTATATCTGGAAAAGGAAAAAGACGTTTCTTTAACCGTGATTAAAGACCCTGATATCTGGAAATTAGGGAAAACGGTTTTTAGACCCTTAGAAGCTAATGATGGGGGTTATGTCCGCACCGATGCCGGCGGCTATCAAATTTTAATTAATTATCGAGGCGGTGATCGGCATTTTGAAACCGTCTCTATGACAGATATTCTCGAAGATCGAGTCCCTCCTGACTGGGGACGTGATCGCGTCATTCTCGTCGGTAAGGTGGGAGAAAGTTTTAAAGACCTTTTCTTTACCCCTTATAGTAATGGAGTATTTAAACTGCCTAAACCGGTTTCAGGAGTCGAAATTCACGCTAATCTTACCAGCGAGATTATTAGTGCGGCTTTAGACGGTCGTCCTCTGATTAAAACTTGGCCCGAACCTGTAGAATGGCTGTGGATTTTATTTTGGTCTGGGGTCGGTTCTGTATTATGTTGGCAACTGCGCTACACAGATGGGATCAAAAGCTTTTCCTGGCAAAAATGGGGCAGTTTTACCCTTGCCGGTGGGATTTTATTCTGTGGTAGTTTCGCCGCCTTTGTACAAGGGTGGTGGATACCCCTGATTCCTCCTATGCTAAGTTTAAGCGGCTCAGCCGTCGCCATTACCGCATATATCGCACGCACCGCCTTAGAAGTTCGCAAAACCTTTGGACGTTACCTGACTGATGAAGTGGTGGCGATGCTTCTCGAACATCCTGAAGCCTCAAAACTCGGAGGAGAAAGAAGAACACTGACGATTTTGACCTCAGATTTAAGAGGTTTTACCGCTACTTCCGAACGCATTAGTCCTGAAGAAGTGATTAAAATCATTAATCTTTATTTGGGACACATGGCTGATGTGATTACTAAATATCAGGGTACGATCGATGAATTTATGGGCGATGGAATTTTAGTGTTGTTTGGCGCACCCACCGTTAAGGGAGATGATGCTAGACGAGCGATCGCCTGTGCCATTGATATGCAGTTAGCCATGAAAACCGTTAACGAACAGATGAAGGCCTGGGAACTTCCTCCCTTAGAAATGGGTATTGGTATTCACACCGGCGAGGTGGTTGTCGGCAATATTGGCTCAGAAAAGCGCACTAAATACGGTGTCATCGGTTCTCAAGTTAACCTTACCTATCGCATTGAATCCTATACCACCGGCGGACAAATTTTGATTTCTCAGCAGGCCTTAGACGCGGCTGGACAGGAAATACTCATCATTGAATCTGAAAAAGAAGTACGACCCAAAGGGGTTAAAGAAGCTATTACCATTTACGGTGTTATTGGTATTGCCGGAGAATTCAATTTAATCTTACCCAAGGAAGAAGACATCTTTTGTCCTCTTCCCGAAAAGATCCCCATTCAATACCAAATTCTCTCAGGAAAACACGTTGGAGATTTTTTGATTAACGGAAAAATTGTTTTTTTATCGGCTAAGAGAGCTTTAATCAAAATTGATAATAATTCTCAAGAAATTCCCGAGGGACTGACAAATATTAAACTAAATTTACTGTTTGAGCAGCAATTTTCTGAATTAAGAGAAGATGTTTATGCTAAAGTTTTAGACCAAGCCGCAGAGCCAGGAAGCTTCTATATTCAGTTTACGGCAAAACCCCCAGCCATCGCCGCCAAGTTAGAATCTATATATCAGTCAATTTTGACTACATCAACCTCAGCAATAACTCATTAATTATGTCAAATTCGATGAAGCTACTTTTTTTAGGGTCCGGTTCAGCTTTTACTGTGGGAAGTAATAATTTTCAATCTAATATGCTTTTGATCACAGAAGAAGATAAAAAACTGCTGATTGATTGCGGCTCAGATATTCGATTCTCTCTTCATGAAGTAGGCTTGTCCTATGCCAATATAACAGATATATATATTAGCCATTTACATTCCGATCATGTGGGCGGATTGGAATATATTGGTTTAGCGAGTAAGTTTGACCCCAGATGTCAAAAACCAAATCTTTATTTGAGTAAAGATATCGCTAGTGAAATTTGGGATAGAACCTTAGCCGGAGGAATGCGCTTTGTGGAAGGAGACCTTAAAACCCTGAACAGTTTTTTTGAAATCTATCCCATTAAACCCAACGGCTATTTTATTTGGGAAAATCTTCAATTTAATTTAGTTAAAGTTCTTCATGTTAATAGCAACTATTGTCTGATGCCAACTTACGGCTTATTTTTTGAAGTCAATCAAACTCGGATTTTTATTACCTCAGATACTCAATTTTGTTTAGATATTCTAAAGCCTTATTATCAAGAAGCCGACCTAATTTTTCAGGATTGTGAAACCTCAAAATTTCCCACTCCTGTCCATGCTCATTATGAAGAATTAGTGACTTTACCAAAAGATATCAAACAAAAAATGTGGCTTTATGGCTATCAACCCGGGCAATTACCGGCTGCTGAAACAGATGGTTTTTGTGGGTTTGTTAAAAGAGGGCAAATTTTTGAGCTATAATAGAAAGTTAAAAGATTTTTGTCCCTGTGCCGCTAACGAGTTGCTAATAAGAAACTGATATGCTACTCAACTATAATCCCCGTGATTGTCTACCCTCCCAGATACGGTGTTCCCTGTTCCCTTGCCAAACAGTTAACTTTAATGAGTGTCCAGGTACTTACTTTAGGAATAAGAAAAAATACTCCCCCTGACAGAAGTAAAAGAGTTTTGAATTTTTTACACTTGATTAGATTCATTTTGAATTTTGAATGAAAACATTTTGAATTCAAAACAAGTCAAAGAGGAGTAAATCGTGAATTTAAAAAGATTGAAGATTCAGTTTGCCTCTGTAATAATCGCAGGGGTGATATTAGTAACTGGCTTCTTCTTAGTCGCTCCAGTATTTTCGCAGATTCCCATTCCCTTGAATAATATCACTAAACCCACACCCAACAATCAAAAACCCGATGCCGAAAAAACAATTATCTCTCAATGTGTGGAATTACAAGGGCGCTGTCTATTTAAAATCGCCGGAGAAAAAGCAGACTTATCTTCCAGAGTCGAAGAAATTGAACAGCGCTTACAAGACCTAAATCAAACCTATGCCCATGACGAAAAAGCTCAATTAAAAATTAATCAAGAACAAGTCGGAAACTTAAGAGATATTTACGCTTCTATTGGTTACAAAGAGTTTCGCTTGATGACTGTTACCAATTTAGATGCCAATTTAGAAAAAGTTGATATTGCCAAAAGAGCAGACCAAATTGTCGAACAATTAAAACAAGGATTAGAACGAGCGAAACTCGAGCAACAGGCTTCCTTTATATATCGTCAAGCGATAATTGCCTTGGGGATAGGTGCAGCCATGATAATTTCTAGTTTCATGCTTGCTCGTTGGAAACAAAAATTAAAACGCTCTCTTGCCAAGGTTGAACCTTCTAAATCCTTACAGTCTGGGGCGGTAAAAACTGAACTAGACCGGCGGCAAAAATGGCATATAAAAGAAGTTCAGTATCGTTTAGTACAACTAACGAGCGGCGCAATTTGGAGCGGAGGGATTTTATTGATTTTGGGCTTATTTCCCCAGACTCGAGCCACACAAGGATTACTCATTGCCGGTTTAAAAATTCCCATTAGAGTGACCATCATTGCTTTAATAACCTATTTAGCTATCCGCTTAAGTTATGCTTTGATTGCGCGTTTTACCAAGGTCATTACTAATCACTCTCTCATCTATCCAGAAAACCGCCGCTTAGAATTGCGAGTAAAGACAATTTCTAGTATTACTAAAAGCGTTATTACAATTATCTGCATCGGCATAGGAATATTAATAACCCTTTCAGCAGTAGGATTAGATATAGGCCCCGTTTTAGCCGGAGCAGGAATTATCGGATTAGCTGTCTCTTTTGCCTCCCAAAACTTAATTAAAGATGCTCTCAATGGCTTTTTAATTATTTTTGAAGACCAGTATGCCGTTGGCGATGTGATCGCCGTAGGAAATTTTAGCGGCTTAGTAGAAAACATCAACCTCCGCATTACTCAGTTACGAGATTCTGAAGGACGCTTAATTACCATTCCCAACAGTGAAATTAAAGCAGTAGCTAACCTGTCTAGTCAATGGTCCCGTGCGGATTTGGCTATTCCTGTGGCCTATAAAGCTGACCTGAATAAAGCTTTAGATTTGATTAGTAAAACCGCTCAACAGATGAATCAGGAACCCTCATGGAAGAAGTATATTTTAGAACCGCCTGAAGTGTTAGGCGTGGATAATTTTGATGATCGCGGTGTCATTATTCGCGTGTGGATTAAAACCCAACCCCTCAAACAGTGGGAGGTATCGCGAGAATTTCGCCGCCGCTTGAAAACCACCTTTGATCAGGCCGGCATTCCCATTCCGCCGCCTCAGCAAGAACTGTGGTTTGATAGTTCTGTTTGGGCAAATATTGAAGAAAGCGCGAATAAGGTCTAGGGTTGCTTGGGAAGGTCTTGCTGAAGAATCGTGTTAGCGATCGCTCCTAATTGTAAATAAGCCGGATAAGTTCTTTCTGTCTTAATGCGCTTGATTTCGGTTTCAGAAATCGATAAGTGATTTTTGAGGGCGATCGCTTTGACCACATCGGCGCGATCAATGACTCCGGCGACTGCACCGGCCGGAGATAATACCGTAATGGCCGGCTCTCTAATTTTTTCGAGTTCCTTAACCACTTGAACTAAAGGCGTTTTTTCTTGTACAGAAGGAATTTCCGTTAAGGGATGAACAATATCAATTAATCGCTGATTAGACCATTGACTGCGCTCAATTAATTGTAGTTGTGAAACTCTCAATAAACCTCGATAACGTCCTTCAGAGGCGGCATAATAAGTATAAGTATAAGTATTCGATGTGCCCAAACCCAGTTGAGAAACCACATACTCTTCTATAAATTCTCGTAGGGTTAAATTAGCATTAACGACGCGAAATTCTCGGGTCATGACATCGGCGGCGACTAATTCTAATAAACTTTGTTGCAGGAGGGTCAAATCGTCATAAGCCTTAGCATTTTTCAGGACAAACCAACCAATTAACGATAACCAAATGGCCCCAAGTTCTCCGCTTGCTAAAACGAGAAACAAGCCAAAAACGATGCCCAACCCGCCGATTAATTTACCACTGGCTGAAGCCCAACGAACACCCGTAAAGCGATCACCCGTCATTTTCCAGACAATGGCCTTTAACACCTGACCTCCATCGAGAGGTAAACCGGGGATCAAGTTAAAAATAACTAACACTAAGTTAATTCTGGCAAGATCTGAAGTGATTAACTCGAGTATGGGCGATGACTCCCAAACCTTCGTCAAGCCAAAAAACAGTGCAAATAAGACTAAACTCACCATTGGGCCGGCAATGGCAACCCAAAAAGCTTCTGTGGGAGTATAAGATTCCCGTTCAATAGAGGCAATACCCCCAAATAAAAATAAAGTAATGGATTTAACGCTAATCCCTTGAGAGCGGGCAACTAAGCTATGGCCAAGTTCATGAAGGAGTACAGAAGCAAATAACAACAAAGCCATCATTAACCCGGTCAGCCAGCCAAGGGCGGGAGATACCTGGGATAATTCCATCGCATTGACATCACCCGCATTAATGATGGTGATCAACAGAAGAATAAGAAACCATGAGGAATCAATATAGATAGGGATTCCAAATAATGAGCCAATTCGCCAATTTGCTGCCCGCATTTTTCGATCTTCCAAGGGTAAATAAGTTTACGACAGTTGAAAAATAAAGGTCAGTTTGTCCCCTTTTCCCAGAGCAATGCGATCTCCTGAGCGTAAACGATGGCGATCTCCCGGTGAGAGGGGAATGTGATTGATGTAAGTTCCATTAGAACTGCCGGTATCTTCAATATAGTAAAGATCGCCTTCTACACGAATATCTGCATGGACTCGAGAGACAATATCCGAATCTGGGAAACCAGAGACATCAATATCCGGAGGAATACGTTCATTCGGTTTGCCAATATGAATGATCGATAATCCTTGAGGAACTTCTACGGTTTGGTTGGTTTGTAAATGTAGTAAACTCGCTTTTTGGATTTGTAGGCGAGTCATACCAGCTATTTCCCACTCGTTTTGATCTAAAGCTGTCTCGTCACTTTTCGGTGAGGGAATAACCGGCGGACTACTAGGCTTAGGCTTGAGCAATTCAGGGGGGAGAGACTGAACCGTGACCGCAGGCGAGGAAGTGTCAGGGGGAGAGGTACTTTTACTGGGGTGCGGAATGCGTTCCGCACTTTTAGTCGTTGAAGGACTAGATAAAATTTCTGGCGTTGATGGTTCAGCAGGAATCCCTGGGGGTTGGAGATTGTAGCCGCACTGTCCACAAAAGGTAGCATTGGCTTGAACCCCAGCGCCACAATTAGGACAAAAACTCATAACAGGTAACGGGGTGTAACAGGCTTCACATTGAGCCGCCCCGTCAGGATTTTGGTGATCGCAGTTAGGACAAACAATCATAGTCAGTCATTAGTCATTGGTCGTTAGTCTTTAGTTATTATCCCCTTCCCCCTACTCCGGATTAACGCTTTAACTTTTCTCCGGCTGCCGCATCGAGGAGCCACCAGAGTTCGCCTTGAGGTTGAATTAAGCGAGACGGGTAATCTAGCTCCTCTGCTGAAGCCGCAAAAATTTGAGCTAAGGCCGGCTGTTTGCTGGCACCTGAGACAAGAAACATCACACAGCGAGCTTGATTAATCAAGGGAACCGTAAAAGTAATACGGGGTTGACCATCTTTATTCCCTACGGTGATAGAGCGATCGCGGACTTTTAGCGCTTCGGTTTGGGGAAATAGGGAGGCGGTGTGTCCATCATCTCCCATCCCCAATAAAATCAGATCAAAGACGGGAAATTCCGATTCAGGGACTTGAAAGACTTTGCCTAATTCAGAGTGATATTTTTTAGCATCGGAGTCGGGATCATTTCCATCGGTAGGCATAGGATGAATATTGGCGTCCGGGATCGGCACATGATCTAACCAAGCTTTACGAGCCATCAGTTGATTGCTATCTGGATGGTTTGGCGGCACATAGCGCTCATCTCCCCAAAATACCTCGAGTTTATCCCAAGGAAGTGCTTGAGTGGATAAAGCTTCATATAACGGTTTTGGCGTACTTCCTCCTGCTAAAGCAATGGTACATCGTCCTCTTGTCCCTATGGCGGCTTCAATTTTTTCGACGACTAAGGTTAAGGTTCGCTCAATGAGAGCTTGCTTATCAGCTAAAATTTCTACGAATTTTTCCATTTGTCTTTGCCTATTGAACTGAGAAGTTATCGAAGCACTACAGGAACTTGAAAGGAAAAAATTTGATCTTTGGTGTCCGTAAGGTTACATACTATTATATGGGAGGAATTATCCGGCATGGCTAGAGAATTAGCCATCCTAACTAAGTTTTAAGTATGTTAGAGTAGTTGCTCCATTTAAGTTATATAGACAACGATAACAATGATTAGTTCAGCCTATACTTCCTTATGTCTTAAGTTAATCGGGGTGATCTTCATTCTCTCCTTTTTACTAGATGTCATTACCTTTGCGGTTCCTTTTAATTGGCAGAATTCTACCTGGCAGATTAATTTTGTCACCACTGTGGTTGATCGAGGGGTTGTTCCTCTGGTAGGTATCGGGATGATTCTGATCGGCTATTGGATTGATAGTCTGAGTGGTTCGGCTACTAAAAAATCTCCTGTAGACCTCAAATTACCCATATTTATTTTAGCTAGTCTCTTAGGTTTGATTTTCTTACTCTTAGTGCCTGTACATTTAAATAATCTCAATCAAGCCAAAACAAGTGCTTTAGAACAAATTCAACAAGGGGTTGGACAAGGAGAACAGCAAATCCAAGCTTTTCTATCTCAGTTAAATAGTATTTCTCAAAATCCCCAACAACTTAATGGTCAAATTCAACAGTTTCAACAAATTCTTCAAACTGGTACCTTTCAAGGTCAACAATTAACCGCCCAACAATTAGAGCAACTGAAACGACAAACTGAACAACTTCAAGGTTTACGAGATTTAGCTCAAAAACCTGAAGACTTTAAAAAGAAAGTTCAAGAAATTAAAAACCAACTCCAAACCCAACTCGCAGATCGACAACGAGATGCCGAAAGTCGAGCTAAAACCGAGGCTCTCAAGCAAGGGTTACGTATTGGGTTGAGTAGCTTATTGTTGGCGATCGTTTATAGCGCTGTAGGTTGGTTAGGCATACGAGGTCTAGGCGGTGGCGTACCCAAAGAAGCAAGACGCTAAACCCATACAGTGATCCTTTTAACTGACCAAGGGTTTTATTTTATAAAAAGTTTGCTCATGCTGTGCCCGTTTTTTGATTTTTGATAATCCTTTTTTTGCGCTCATCTACTATTTATATGTTTCCGACCATACTTAATTCGGGTTATTCTTAAGGTTAAACCTCAACAGACTTGGGAATAACCCATATTTTTGCCCAAAATAGGCTTTTACGCCTTTTAGAACCTCTATGATCCCTGATGAATCCTGTGGCATATGCTAAAATTAGAGGGTGAAATTTCTCGGCTAAACTTTAAAAGTTATTGTCGCTCTTTTTAAAACTCGTTTAGTATCAACCCTTTCTAAACAAACTATTTAATTATATGGCGAGTGTTAGCTCATTTTTACAACGTTTAAAACAAGATTTAAAAAATGACTTAATCGCTGGTCTATTAGTGATTATTCCCTTGGCAACCACAATTTGGTTAAGTATAACCATTGCTAGTTGGGTCATTGATTTACTGACTCGTATTCCTAAACAGCTAAACCCTTTTCATAATCTTGACCCAATTTTAAGCAATTTTATCAATTTAGCAGTGGGCTTGACCGTGCCTTTGCTGGCCATTTTGTTAATTGGGTTAATGGCGCGTAATATTGTCGGAAGATGGCTGCTTGACGTAGGAGAAAAAATTCTACAATCCATTCCTTTAGCTGGCTCCGTTTATAAAACTCTTCAACAAATTTTAGAAACCCTTTTTAAAGATTCTAAGACAAAATTTCGTCGAGTCGTTATGGTAGAATATCCTAGGCAGGGAGTTTGGAGCCTGGGTTTTGTGACTGGAACTCTAAGCAGTCAACTGCAATCAGAATTAGCAAAACCTATGCTAAATATATTCATTCCTACAACCCCTAATCCTACCTCCGGCTGGTATGCCATTGTACCAGAAGACGAGGTTATAGATGTATCAATGTCCATTGAAGATGCTTTTAAAATTTTAATTTCTGGAGGAATTGTTAATCCCAACCCACCGCCATCTATTCCCCTGACTTTACCCAAATTCTATACAAATAACTCCTTAACAAAATCTTTATCAGAAGAGAAACATCAATCGATTGAAGAACCTGTTCTTAACAAAGAAGATTAATTTCCGTTTCTCAAACCTCACACCCTACCATTTAACTATGCCTCCTCGTCAACAACCTCGTCGTATTGCCAGAGAATTAGCTCTGTTGAGTTTAAGTCAAATCAAAGGTGCTTCCGAAAAACTCGAAGCAGTAGAGTTAAATCAACTGGTTTTAGCCGCTATTCGCACTCTAGCCGGAGAAGTTCAAGAAACCTTAGAAACAGCAGCCGCAGAAGTGAGCCGCTCCCAAGAACGTTTATTAGCCAGTGAAACCCGGGCCACCAATCTTAAAAGTGCCCAAACTATGGTTAATGAAGCTTTAGAATTAACTCAAAATGCCATTAATCGACTGGCGGCGATGATAGAAATCCCCGAAATTGTTCAACTCTCAAGTCAGTATGAAGTGCGAGAATATGCTGTAGAAATTATTGGGACGGTTTTCCGCCGGCAAAAAGAAATAGAACAACAATTAGCAACGGGAATGGTAGACTGGCAGTTAAGCCGCTTACCGAAAATTGACCGCGATATTTTAAGAATTGCCGTCGCTGAAATGTTATTTCTGGAAGTCCCTCAAAAAGTCGCTATTAATGAAGCCGTAGAAATTGCTAAACGTTACTCAGATGAAGAGGGATATCGATTTATTAATGGCGTTTTGCGACGGGTAACAGAACAATTGAAACTAGAAGCTAAAAGTTAAAACTATAGGGGATGGTGGGCCTTTTTTCGCACTAATGGCCCCTACCTAATTAGCATCGAGAAAAGCTGAAAATGTCTATGAATCTAGTAAGCTAATTTCGTCGCAAATCTGAGTTTTTAGTCTATATATTATAGTAGGAGTTGCCCTCAGCCCTGAGCCTTTAGCCCTAAGCTTGTAGAAGGGGATAGCGAAGGATAAGGTTCAGAATAACAAAAATGGGATGATCCCGATTTAATTAAAGGACTTACTTGAGAAAATAATTGAAAAGTTTCTACGCCGCAGCAAGCAGCATCCCCATTTGACCAGGTCATGGTAACAGCCGGTAGATATCCATCAGGACCATAGGTAAAATCTTTTAATTGAGAATATTTTATCCATATATTATTCGCCTGCCAACCAACTTTTTTAGCCCATTGTTCATAAAGTTCAAACTCAAAAAAATCTAATCTTCCGCCTAATTGCTGCCAAATTTCTCCTTGAACAGAAAAGCCAAAATGCCCCTCACTAAAATGAAGCCACAATCGATCAATTTTTCTCAATTCTAGAGCCGGTAAATAGGACAAATTTGGCCAATCGCCGCCAAATTTTTGAATGTTTTCGCAAATTTTTAAGATAAGGTGAGCGGTTTCTTCATTAGCTTCTTTCCAATTTTTGGTAGCAAGAAACTGATAAAGTCTACAATAGCCAATCTCTAGCGTGGGATGAGAGGATAAATACTTATCTACAGGGAAAAATCTTTGACTCAATCCTCTAGGTCTGACTTTTAATAACAGAGATGAGCCACATTTAAAGCACAATTGGTTAGTATCCAGATTATGGTAAAGACAATTAGGATTAAGACATTGACTCATGTTAACCTCTAGCTTGACAAAATGCCTACAGTTCTAGAGTTCCCCAAAGTCTGGCTAAACTCACAGCCGAACACAGGTGTGTAAATCTCTCCCTTTCCCACCTTTCCCATTAACGTTAAGATTAATTTACACGCCCGTTTAACACTGTATTCTGATGTTTAATTGGTTTCGCCGTCAAAAAGAAACTACTGCTAAAACCGAACCGGAAAAGCCTGTATCTGAGCCGCTCACCCCTGAAGCTCAACCTGTGCAAGCTGAACCCGAACCCGAAAAAGCCGCATCGGGTCAAGAAGAGTATCTCAATTGGGCTAAAACGGCCTTTAAGAATATTCAGCAGCGAAAAAGCGAAGAAACTGTCGAACTGACTCCCAGTGCAGAAACTCCTGCTCAAGAATTGACCACTACATCCTTAGAAGAGATCAAAACACCAGAACCCACAGTAGGAGTTAGCGACACCCCCTCAGAGGCTAAACTCGCTCTTAGCGAACCCTCTCAAGCGGTTCCGGCTTGGATGAAAAAATCAGACCGTTTAGACATCCTCAAAGAAACCGCCACAGACACCCCACTGGTGCAAGAGCAATTCAAATCTCTCAGCTTTGATGATGATTTTGTCTGGTCAGCACAGGTTTTAGCCAAACAAGGACGCGCCGCCGAGGACGTAACCGAAGAAGAAATTAATTGGTTAAAGCGGCTTCGAGAAGGTCTCGGTAAAACTCGCCGCAGTTTGGTTAACCAGCTTAAAGCTATTGTGGGTCAAGGGCCTCTTAATCAAGATGCAGTAACAGAAATAGAAGCACTCTTATTACAGGCAGATGTAGGGATTGAAGCCACCGATTATATTATTGAAGCACTACAGGAAAAATTGCGGGAGGAATCTTTACCCCCAGAACAAGCCATTGAGTATCTTAAGGAAATTATACGAGAAATTCTCGATCGCCCTTTCAAACATTTTGAGGATACCGCCTTTGAGCCAGAAAAAGACGTTCTCAATATTTGGCTTTTAACTGGGGTAAATGGAGCAGGAAAAACCACAACCATTGGAAAATTGGCTCACATGGCCAATAAATCTGGTTATAGCTGTCTGATTGTGGCGGCTGATACTTTTCGCGCGGCAGCCGTCGAACAGGTGAAAATTTGGGGCGAACGCAGTGGAACAGAAGTGATTGCTAACCCCGGCAAAAATACTGACCCGGCGGCGGTAGTATTTGATGGGATTAATGCGGCACAGTCGCGCAATGTCAATTTATTATTAGTGGATACGGCGGGACGTTTACAAAATAAGAAAAATTTGATGGATGAATTGGCAAAAATTCGTCGCATTATTGATAAAAAAGCCCCCAAGGCTAAAGTAGAATCTTTACTCGTTTTAGATGCCACTTTAGGACAAAACGGCCTGCGTCAAGCTCAAGTGTTTTCAGAAGCGGCTAAATTAAGTGGGGTTGTCTTGACTAAGTTAGATGGGACAGCTAAAGGAGGTGTCGCTTTAGCAGTAGCACAGCAATTAGATTTACCCATTCGGTTTATTGGTGCGGGTGAAGGAATTGAGGATTTACGTCCGTTTTCGAGTTATGAGTTTGTAGAAGCTTTATTAAATGGTTGAGCGGCTTGTTATTATTAACCTCGCACGGGATGAGTATCTATTTCCCATCTATCGCTACTCACTGGACAATCAGTACCCAAATTATTGATTAACCATTGTAGATGAGCCTGATTATTTTCATACCAAGTGACTGTTATTTGACCTGTGCAGTAATTTCCCTGACTAGAAAGTTCAAAAGTTCCTGTTAAAGTGTCTCCCGGAAAACAGCCGCCTGTTTTTGGATTATTAAAGCGTAAACTCCCTTGATAAGGAGGACTACTAAAAACAGTTTGTGCTGAGTTAATTTGATTATTCCCCCAACAGATACTATCTAGTTGAGGAATAGTGGTCTTACCACTAGCAGAAAGCCAAGTAGCAGGATTTAATGATACTGAGGGAGAGGCATCAGGAGTAGGAGAAGGGGTTAAAGTGGTTGGCGGCGGTTCTGAGGCAGAGGCATCAGGAGTAGGATAAGGAGTTAAGGTGGTTGGCGGCGGTTCTGAGGTAGAGGCATCAGGAGCAACAGAAGGGGTGAAAGTGGTTGGCGGCGGTTCTGAGGCAGAGGCATCAGGAGTAGGAGAAACCGTTACCACTGTAGAGGAATTAGAGATAAAACGATTAAAAATAATAGTTCCTGTTGCCGCTAAAACTAATCCCCCCATTAGCCCGAAAACCCAAGGGAAAATTTTAGGGGAATTTAATGTCCTTGGAGAATTATCATTAGATCCAGGAGAAACCACTAGAGTAGGATTTGAACTGTTAGCCTCTGTAGAATAAACAGTAGGGTTGGAAAAATTCAACGAGTTTAAATCTTCTAAGGCCTCCCTGGCATTTTGATAGCGTAAGCGATGATATTCATGAATCATCTTATTTAAAATTGTTGCAAATTGATCGCTAACCCTAGCATGGTCACGCCAAATAATTTCGCCAGTTTGCGGTTCAGTAGGAAGTAAAGAGGGATTAACGCCGGTTAAAGCTTGAATTGCTATCATTCCTACTGCATAGATATCACTGGCTAATGTGGGCTTTCCGTGCGCTTGTTCAGGAGGCATATAACCAGGAGTCCCTATGGCAACTGTCAAACTGGTTTGTCCTCCAGAAGTAACGGTTAATGAGCTAAATTCTTTAACTGCGCCAAAATCAATTAAGACTAATTTTCCATCTGCTTTGCGGCGCATAATATTAGAGGGTTTAATGTCTCGATGAATGACATTTTTTTGATGAACAACGGCTAACACTTCTAAAATGGACCGTAAAAGCTCAATGGTTTTTGATTCACTCCAAAGTTGTCCTTCTATTAATTCTTGAGTGAGTTCATTTCCCTCAATAAATTCCTGCACTAAATAAAATTCTCCCTCTTGTTGGAAATGAGCATATAGACGGGGAATTTGAGAATGTTCACCCAATTGGTACAGGTATTCTGCTTCTCGCTCGAACAGAGTTTTCGCAATGGGTAACGCTTGAGAACTGAGAACTTTAGGTTTTAAATGTTTGACCACACATAAAGGGTTGCCCGGTAAAGCCAGGTCTTGAGCTAAATAAGTATCTCCAAAACCTCCACTGGCCAGGCTTCGGTTGATTTTGTAGCGGCTAAGTAAAATATCTGACACCCTTCCTAAACCTCTTTTCAAAATACAAATATTTTTTCTATTTTTTTATCGATTTCTGTCTTAACTTTGTAAAGAAAAAAATATGGCTAGATGAATTGATTAAATTTTAGCAAAATATTATTATTGTAAGCAGAAAACTCATTAAATCTTTAACCTTGCAACACTACTGGTTACTTGACAAAAATATTTATTTCCTCAATCATGGCTCTTATGGAGCCGCACCTATACCCGTTTTAGAATACCAACAGTCTCTAAGAGAAAGATTAGAACGGCAACCCCTGGAATTTGTAGCTAGAGATTTAGAAGGGCTAAATAAGGCGGCTAGAGTAGAATTAGCGGCTTTTATAGGTGCTGATGCTGAGGATTTGGCTTTTATTCCTAATGCCACTTTTGGAGTCAATACTATTTTACGTTCTCTTACCTTTAAACCCGGCGAGGAAATCTTAATTACCAATCATACTTATAACGCCTGTCGCAATGCGGTAGAATTCATCGCTAACCGAACTGGTGCTAAAGTAGTTGTGGCTGAGGTTCCTTTTCCGGTTGAGTCTTTTGAACAGGTAACAGAGGCAATTTTAGCCAGGGTTTCTCCTCAAACTAAATTGGCACTTTTAGATCATGTTACCAGTGCGACGGCTTTAATTTTTCCCATTGAAACGTTAGTAAAAGAATTAGCTAACCGAGGCGTAGATACTCTAGTAGATGGCGCTCATGCTCCTGGGTTTATTCCTTTAAATATTAATAAGATTGGAGCCGCTTACTACACAGGGAATTGTCATAAATGGTTATTCGCTCCCAAGGGGGCGGGTTTTCTTCAGGTTAGGCCAGATAAACAAGCTCAAATTCGCCCTTTAGTCATTAGTCATGGGGCTAATTCTCCTCGAACGGATCAATCACGTTTTCGTTTAGAATTTGATTGGATGGGCACTGATGACCCAACAGCTTATTTATCGGTTCCTAAAGCGATTCAATTTATAGAATCATTATTGCCTGGCGGTTGGGCAGAGTTATGGGAACACAATCATCAACGGGTTTTAGAAGCTAGAAAAATAGTTGCTCAAGCTTTAGAAGTCCCGCTTCCTTGTCCAGATGAGATGATCGGCGCAATGGCTTGCATTAGTTTAGAAAATCTCTCTTTATTGGGTCAAGATTTGTATAATAAATTACTGAAAGAATTTAACATAGAAGTGCCGATTATTCCTTGGTTTTCCGGGCAGCAATATGTCAGAATTTCCGCCCAAGTTTACAATACTATTGAACAATATCAATATTTAGCTGAAGTTTTATCTAATTATTTGAAAAAAACAAGAACGAGAAAGAGTAGTTAAAAGCAATGGCTCTCCTTGCATCTTGGGGAGAATTGTATAGTGTGTTACAAAAGTATTTTTGGTGGGTTACGGCGTGGATCAAATATTATCGGTTTTTTATCAAAATGATCCCCACGCCTAACCCACCCTACGATTGATAATTTTTTCTGATCACCCTAAGTACAGGAGAGCCAAAGCAATCATTCTCGTATAACTGAATCTATCTTAAATATTGCAATTGATCACAAGGTTTAAGAGCCTAGTATTTTTTTGTCAAATCCTTTCCATTCTTTTTGCCGTAAAAGATACTTTTGAATCTTACCGGTGCTAGTTTTCGGTAAAACAATAAATTCAATAGCCGTAGGGCATTTATAATGAGCAATCTTAGAGCGGCAAAACTCAATTAAATCTTGTTCGGTGACAGTAAAATCTTCTTTTAAAGTTACAAAAGCTTTGGGTGTTTCTCCCCATTTTTCATGAGGAACTCCGATCACAGCACACTCTAACACACCTTCATGAGCATACAAGCATTGTTCTACTTCGATACTCGATACTGTCTCGCCGCCAGTAATAATAATATCCTTAATGCGATCACGTAATTCCATATAACCATCCGGATACATAACCCCGATATCGCCACTATGAAACCAGCCGCCACTAAACGCATTTTCTGTCGCTTGGGGGTCATTATAATAGCCTTTCATCACCATATTGCCACGCATAATCACTTCCCCTATGGTTTCTCCATCTGCGGGAACATCCTGCATTTGCTCATCCACTACCCGCAAACCCTCGGCACCAATATAGGGTACTCCCTGACGCGCTAAGCGTTTTGCTCGTTCTGGTAAGTTCAATTCTTGCCATTGCGGTTGTTCCTCACAGACACTATAAGGTCCGTAGACTTCAGTTAACCCATAGACATGAGTAATTTTTGCCCCAATGGCGGTAATTTTTTCAATTAAGGTGGGAGAAGGAGGCGCGCCGGCGGTGGTTATCCGTAGTGGAACCTCTAATTTTTGAGGGCAATTAGCATCATTTAATAAAGAAATTAAGACAATGGGAGCGGCACATAAATGACTCACTTTTTGCTCATGAATCAGTTGCCAAATAAGAGCCGCATTAAATTTTCTCAAACAGAGATGAGTTGCTCCAATAGCTGTTACTGCCCAAGGAAAGCACCAGCCATTACAATGAAACATGGGCAGAGTCCACAAATAAACTGATTCTGGAGTTAAACGGGTTTCAAGAATTTCTCCTAAGCTATTAAGATAAGCTCCCCGATGGGAATACATTACCCCTTTAGGCTTGCCGGTTGTTCCACTGGTATAATTGATAGAAATGGTTTCCATCTCATCAGAAATTAACCAAGGGACAGATTTTGAATTGGCCTTATCTAAAAACCCTTGATACTCTTCCCCCTCAAGAGGTGCCAAATTTTCTTGATCGGAAATATGAATAATTTTTTCTACCGTTTCCAGTTGGGATTGTATTTGTTTGATGTTATTTGTCCATTCTGTATCGACAAAGAGAAATTTCGCACCACTGTGATTAAGAATATAAAGGATTTCTTGAGGAGAAAGACGAATATTAATACAGACTAATATACCACCAGCTAAGGGAACCCCAAAATGAGCCTCTAACATGGGTGGAATATTGGGACACAAAAAAGCTACCCGGTCTCCTTTTTGAAGTCCTTCTTGTCGAAGGCGATGCGCTAATTGATTAACTCGTTGGGCAAACTGTGCATAAGTCCAGCTTGTTGAGTCATAGATGAGGGCTGTTTTATGCGGGTAAACTTTGTGGGTGCGTTCCAACAAAGATAGGGGTGTTAAAATTGAGGTACAAACTGCTAGGGGATCGACGCTCATTTTTGATTATGATTAGAATGATTGTTTGATAGACTCTGATTGGTGCTATCTTACCGATCAATTATAGTCGGGTTAATTATAGTCGTCATTAAGTAAGAATGATTATTTAATCAGGAAAATCTCAGTTAAGGTCGTCAATCAATCAGAGTTATCATTCAAGGATTCTAATCCGAGTTTAGAAGAGTTTAATTAGAGTTAGAAAACCAACCCATATCAATATAATTAATTCGAGCATAAGGTTCAAGAGCCGCTAAAATTTGAGTGCCATAACTTCGAGAATTAACCCGATTATCTAATAAAGCGACTACGCCCTGAGCTTCTCGTAAAGGCATAACTGCCCGTTGAATTTCTTTTAAAGCGGTAGGTAATAAATAAACGCGAAACCAATCTTGTTTTTTCTGTTTATAATAAGCCACTTGTGCGGCTACTAAAGGATTTTCTAAAGAGGGAATCGGCAAAGTCGCTATAATTAATAATTGAGGGGTCGGAAATAACTCTTGATTTTGATGCCAAAAATCCCAACCACAAACTAAAATTATATCCTCAGATAATTCGGGTTTTTCTACCACAACTCTCGAGCCAAATTCGGCGGCTAAAATTGTCCCAACTTGTGCTTTTAAAGGGACATCTTCTACCAAAATAACCACAGGCTTTTCTACCTGACTACAGAGACTTACTAAGTTATAAGCTTGTTTCATTAATACAGCTTGAAA
This sequence comes from Gloeothece verrucosa PCC 7822, assembly GCF_000147335.1. Taxonomy (NCBI): domain Bacteria; kingdom Bacillati; phylum Cyanobacteriota; class Cyanophyceae; order Chroococcales; family Aphanothecaceae; genus Gloeothece; species Gloeothece verrucosa. Next base: position 181,463 of record NC_014501.1, on the reverse strand, counting down.
TTCAGGCGTATTGGGCAACGGCAGACGGTCCGGCAAATATAAATTAATAAATTCACTGCTGCGGTTAGGATGAAATTTAAGAGACAGTAATTCTCCTAATCCTAATTTTTGACGATAAATAGTAGCCTCTTTATCATTATCTAAAAATCCTCCCATTAAGACAATGGGCTGTTGCTGCCATATTGAACTTAAATTAGGAGCGACTTGAATGGGACTACTATGTAAAGTAAATTGTCCTCGCTCTCGATCAATAGATGTCCAGAGGATCTGAGCTTCTAGAGCCATTTGACGGCAAAATCGGCTCAAAGGAGAATTCTCATCAAGATCAGCCGCCAGCAGTTGGCAAAGATTTTGTAAGTCGTCTTGTTCTGGTTGTTCAATTAAATAACATTCATAGGGATTTTTAGGATGATTGAAAATTTCTTTAGTGAGTTTAACTCGTAGATTGCGAATTAACTCAGCTTGATGAGAACATTGCGCTAAAAGACAATCCCAGTCTTGGGGAGTAATAGACACTGTTAAATAATCTCTTGCCCATTCTTCTAATTCGTTTGCTCCTTCGATGAGAGTGGGAATATTAGGGGGAAAAACCCCTTTTTGCTCAAGACGATCCCCTAACCAAGCTTGAGGAGAAGTTAGCAGCAGTCCGCAAAATTCCGAGTTAGGCCAGCATTCACCAATGTCAATTTCTTTATCCGATTCTAACCATTGCTGGAGTTGGGGAATTTCTACCTTTAATAATCTCTCTCGCATTTTGTGAGAAACCACCAAAATTACAGGATCACGAGTTAATAAGGCCGGAGTGAGATAACTTACACTGTAACGTGATGCTGTACTGCCCGTTTGAATCAGGGCACTCCGTTGAGTGCGTATAGCACGCGAAACCATTCGCGCCATCGTCAGATGATGAATCCAACTTGGGCGCTGATGCTTCCTTAAATAACCAAGCAGTGAAGAATGAACTTCGGCTTCCAGTAATATCATTGTACTGGTTTCTCCAAGACATACTACTCAATTCTGACACTCCCCGAGATAAATTTCCGATGCCGGGCTATTCAGGTATAAATTTTTTATGAGATGATTAAGAAATATGTATTAAATTGATAAGGAAACAGAATGGCACAAATCCAATTTGCAAGAGGTTTAAAAGAAGACGCAGTTCCCACCATTAAAGTAACGCGGTCACGTACTGGAGATAGTGCTACAGCGACATTTTATTTTGACTCCCCCAACATTTTTGCTGACGATCAGACACAAGAAGTTACGGGAATGTATTTAATTGACTCCGAAGGAGAAATCGTTACCCGCGAAGTAAAAGGGAAATTTATCAACGGTAAACCCCAGGCGATCGAAGCTTTACTGATTATGAATTCTGCGAGTGAGTGGGAGCGTTTTATGCGTTTTATGGAACGCTACGGTAAAGAAAACGGATTAGAATTTACCAAAGCCAAATAAAGCCTAAAGGGTTTTTGGGGCGAACTGGTGTTCGCCCGTACAGACGGCAGCTAATGACTAATGACTAATGACTCGAATTCCCCATCAAGACCAAGAGAAGGTATCGCTTAAATGTGCTGTAATTACAGTTAGTGATACTCGTACCCGCGAGAGCGATCGTAGTGGACAACTGATCGAGCAATTACTACAACAAGCGGGACATCAGATCGAATTTTATAGTTTAATTCCCGATGAACCTCAACAAATTCAGGCACAGTTAACACTTTTAAGCACTCGTCCTGAAATAGAAGTGGTTATTTTTAACGGAGGAACCGGAATTGCGCCAAGGGATACCACCTATGATGCACTGGTTCAATTATTAGAGAAAACTTTACCCGGATTTGGAGAACTATTTCGTTGGCTGAGTTATCAAGAAATTGGCTCAAGAGCCATAGCGTCTAGGGCAATTGCTGGCATTTATCGTCAAAAACTGATTTTTTCTCTGCCGGGTTCTACCAACGCAGTTAAATTAGCTTTAGAAAAACTAATCATCCCTGAAGTTGTCCATCTCACGGGGCAATTACGACAAGGATTAAAAGATTAATAAGTAATAGACAACTAATGACCAACGACTAATGACTAATGACTAAATAACTAATGACTAATCTCCTAGACAAATTCCTAAACCTCTGGCAGTTTTGACCATTGTTCCTTGGGGATCAACATTTCTATAATTTTGAATCGCTTCAGCAATAGGAACACTAACCACTTGACGCTTTTGCCAAGTGACCATCTGATCAAATTTTTCTTGAGCAATTAAATCCACTGCCGCTACTCCAAAAGCTGAGGCTAATAGGCGATCGCCTGGCGAAGGTATCCCCCCTCGTTGTAGGTGTCCTAATACGGTTACTCGGGTTTCTGCCCCTGTATACTCAGCAATTTGACTGGCAATATATTGACCAATACCGCCGAAACGACATTCGCCAAATTGTTGCATCTGGGTGACTTGTTCTCCCCCTTCAGTACAAACGGCTTCTGACACCATGACTAAACAGAAATGTTTGCCTCTATCTTGACGTTTCTTAATTTGGGCACAAACATTTTCTAATTTATAGGGAATTTCTGGTATTAAAATAATATCTGCTCCGCCAGCAATACCGGCATTAAGCGCAATATGTCCAGCATCACGCCCCATGACTTCTAAAATCAGCACTCGATTATGACTGGCTGCGGTAAAATGAAGTCGATCTAAGGCTTCTGTGGCGATATTAACGGCAGTATCAAACCCGATAGAACGTTCTGTTAGTCCCACATCATTATCAATGGTTTTGGGAATACCCACTAGATTCATGCCGCCTTGTTGGGCCAAGCGCCGCAAAATGGCTAAACTTCCATCACCCCCAATGCCTATTAGGGCATCTAATCCTAAACTATGATACCCTTCTATAATTTCATTGGAGCGGTCTAGGACGGTTCCATCACCCATCGGGAAAGCAAAGGGATCACCTTTGTTGGTTGTCCCTAACATCGTTCCTCCAAGGGTTAAAAGGCGATCAACCTCATTCAAGTCTAGATGAATCGCTTGGGGAGGACGACTCATCAACCCGTTGGTTGCTTGACAAATTCCTAAGACATCCCAACCATAATTACCATTAGCATGATGCACAACAGCACGAATGACAGGATTTAAACCAGCACAGTCACCCCCACTGGTGAGAATTCCAATTCTTTTGGTAGCGCCCATACAATTTGATCTAATATACAGACGAATCTATTGTTAGGCATTCTTGCTCTGATTGCTTGCTTGTTAAGGAATTCTCTAGAAAGTACCGTAAAGGGTAACAGGGAAAGGATAAAGGGTAAAGGTAAAAAACCAATAACTAATAACTAATGACTAATTTATAAAATATCTTTACGTTTTTGTAACCAGAATGTAACCGATAAATAAATAATAGTATGGAGTAATAACATTCCCCAATTTAAGCTTAAATTTTCCCAAGTTTCCCGATAAACATTATTAGGGTCTTCAAAAGGTAAGGCCATTTTCAAGACTTTTACTTCATCACTTTCTTGGGCGGTTTTAATCATTCCTTGAATTTCTACTAAGACCCCATAAGCCCCAATTGACCAACGGCTTAACATTAACCAAGAAACTAACTTAGTCAGAGTTCCTTTAATTTCAAATAAGACCCCTGAAAAAATAATTTGAGGTAAGAGTAAAATCGGTAAAGCATTATTCGCTTGGGTACTATTTTTGACTCCCGCCGATATCATTAAACCTAAACTCATAGAAGCTAATAAGGTCAAATAAGTGGTAATTCCCATACCGACAACCCAAGGAATTGTATCGGGTTCTGGGTCTTTAAACCCGATTAAAATCACCAGAGCAATTAATAAAGTTTGCAGCAAAGCTAATCCGCCTAAAATCAATAATTTAGAGCCTAAATAAGCCACTAATCTTAAATTAACTAGCCGCTCTCTAGTATAAATTTCCGCTTCTTTGACGATTTCTTGTAAAGAACTGGAGAGTCCTACCCATAAAGAAGCACAGGTAAAAACAAATAGCACTTTTAAAGCTAAAGGAGCCGCTTTTGAAACTAGCTCAAATTCTTTAGGATTAGTAATAATTAGAGGGTCTTGATTGCGAATGGCTAAGGTAATTAAACCAATGCCTATGGGAGCGGTTAATAAAGATAAAATCAAACTTAATCTATCTCTAGTAATTAGCTTAAAATAGCGTTCAGTTAAAATGAATAGTTGTTGGAAAAATGGATGAATAACTTTAGCTGGCTTAGAGGCAATCTGAGGCGTAGCTTGACTGAGACGTTTTTCAATATATTCCTGATAAAATTGAGATTGACGAAATCGCTGTGCCTCTTGCTCCACTGAGTCTTTGTTTTCTAATTTAATATAAATATCAGCAAAACCATCAGTATTAACCCTAAAAAACCGAATGGCATCTTCAGGAGTGCCAAAGTAACAAAGGTTCCCTCCTTTGCCGAGGAAAACTAACCGCTCACATAAAGTAATATTCGCTGTGGCATGAGTAACAAGAATAACAGTTCGTCCTTCTTTTGCCAATTTAGCCAACAATTCCATCATCTTTTTATCTAACCCCGGATCGAGTCCCGAGGTAGGTTCATCCAAGAAGAATAATTTCGGATCAGCTAATAACTCTACTGCTATACTCACTCGTTTTAACTGTCCGCCACTGAGGTCTTTAACCAGAGTATCCCGTCGCTCAGAAAGTTCAACTTGTTTTAAAGTTTTTTCAATAACTTCTTCTACATAAATATCAGGAGGAAGACGTAATTTAGCCGCATAAAAAAGAACTTCAGCCACCGTTAAATCTTTATGGACAATATCGAATTGCGGAACATAGCCGATTTGAGTCCGATAAATATTGAAATTATTTCTTAAATTTTCCCCATTCAAATAAACCGTTCCTGACGTAGTGGGTTCGATGCCCAACAATGTTTTTAATAAAGTCGATTTACCGGCACCACTTCCCCCGACTAAGGTGACAAATTGTCCAGGCTCAATGGGAAGAGAAATATCATTTAAAATAGTAATTTTTCGCTTTTTCTTATCTTGTACAACTCTCACCAGATTTTCAGCATCAAGCCGAATATTGTCCCCTTGATCGACTAAAACTAAATCATCCCCTTGTAACACTAAAGTATAAGGCCCAATTCGCACGGTAGCCCCTGGAGGTAAAAAAGCCGCTCCGTTGACTTTTTGCCCATTAACAAATACACCATTAGTGCTATAGTCATGGATGATATATTTTCCCTGAGCATCCTGATCGATGGTAGCGTGTTGACGAGACACAGTAGGCGCATCAAGCTGTAGAGTAGCACTGGGTTCTCGTCCTAAAACCACAGAACGATTTTTAAGGGAAATAGAATATTGAGTTGGCTGTTTAGCCGGCTGGGCACTATTGGGATCAAAATAAGTAATGATGACCCAATTTTGAGGGTTTTGCCCCACCTTAATTTCATCTCCATTTTGTAAATGATAGCCTTCAGTAGGAGTAATAACAGTATTATTGATAAATAACTTGTTAGCACTGGCTTTACTTCCATCACCATCATAAATATAATAATGGTTTCCTATCTTGCGAAAGCAGGCTTGAAAACGACTCACCACAGTCCAAGAAGGAGGAACAAGGAGGTCCACTTGCTGAGGATCTCTCCCTAAGCTATGATAGGGACGAGTCAAATTTAGAGAGGGTAAAATTTCTCCTTGATTGTTGAGAATAATATATGGATTGCTACTGAGAACTGTTTTGCTACCTGATGGGTTACTCATGTTAAAAAAGAAGCCAACTGCACGTTTAAAAATTGCTTATTATGTATAATAGTGAACTTGATATTCTCTTAAAGGGTAGAATATTTTTCTGTAGAGTAACGAGGCTGTCACAATTTTTAAAGAATCGAAGCAGATTATTAACGCTAAGATGGAAATAATGGCAAAATCGTCATTTGTTTATTGTCCTTGGGTCTTCATAAGCTGAATTAACATTCAACAAAAACATCAGCCAGACACCCCTCCAGTTTGATAATCGGGGTTATAAAGGACGAAGCACTAGCGAAGATGAAAATCGAGCATATTTACCCTTTATACAAAGTTAGTAAGAGCGATTAATTTCTAAATTCCAATGGTCAAAACACCAATTCCCTCAACCGGTAAATTGTCTAAAGTAGAAGGCTTAAAAGAAAAAAGTAACTACTTACGAGAACCTCTGGCAACTGAAGTCTTAGAAGATACCACTCATTTTAGTAATGATGCAGTGCAACTTCTTAAGTATCATGGTTCATACCAACAGGATAATCGGGATAACCGGGCTAAAGGACAAGAAAAAGATTATCAGATGATGTTGCGTACCCGCAACCCCGGGGGATTTATTCCAGCCCAATTGTATCTTACCTTAGATCGCCTCAGTGACGAATACGGCAATAAAACTCTCAGAGTGACCACTCGTCAAGGGTTTCAACTTCATGGAGTTCTCAAAAAAAATCTAAAAGCCGCCATTTCAGCCATTGTCAAAAATATGGGTTCTACCTTGGGAGCTTGTGGAGACCTCAACCGCAATGTCATGGCCCCGCCTGCTCCGTTTAAAAACCGCCCAGAATATCTATATGCTTGGGAATATGCCAATAAGATAGCTGATCTGCTCAAACCTCAAACCGGCGCTTACTACGAAATTTGGTTAGATGGCGAAAAAGTGATCAGCGCAGAAGTTGCACCCGAAGTAAAAGCGGCTAGACAAAACAATCACAATGGGACGATTTTTGTCGATAAAGAAGAACCCATTTATGGGGAACATTATATGCCCCGTAAATTCAAATGTGCTGTCACGGTTCCGGGTGATAACTGTCTCGATATTTATACCAATGATGTCGGTTTAGTGGTAATGACCAATGAGTCCGGAGACTTAGAAGGGTTTAATATCCTCGCCGGCGGAGGGTTAGGCCGTACCCACAACAAAGAAGAAACCTTTCCCAGAATGGCCGATCCTATTGGTTATGTAGACAAAGACGATATCTATGAGTTAATGAAAGCCATCGTCGCCACTCAAAGAGACTACGGTGACCGCACGGACCGTCGTCATGCGAGAATGAAGTATCTTGTGGAAGATTGGGGAGTCGAAAAATTCCGCGCTAAAGTAGAGGAGTATTTTGGCAAGTCGATACAACCATTTAAACCCTTACCCGACTGGAAATATCAAGACTTTCTGGGATGGTGTGAACAAGGAGACGGAAAGCTATTTTTAGGCATCTCCGTTGAAAATGGCCGGGTTAAAGATGAGGGAAGTTTTCAACTAAAAACCGCTTTAAAAAAAGTGGTGGAACAGTTCGACTTACCCATGCGGCTAACCCCCAACCACAATATTATTTTGTATGAAATTGACCCCGCTCACCAAGAAGCGATTAACAGCATTCTACATGAGCATGGCATCATCACTAATCCCGAAGAAATTGACCCTTTAATACGTTATTCAATGGCCTGTCCCGCCTTTCCTACCTGTGGGTTAGCCATTACCGAGTCCGAAAGAGCATTACCTGGCATTATTGATCGTATTCGCACTCTTCTAGAACAGTTGGGAATGGCGGACGAACAATTTGTCATTCGTATGACTGGGTGTCCTAATGGCTGTGCTAGACCTTATATGGCAGAATTAGGCTTTGTGGGCAGTAATCCGGGGACTTATCAAATTTGGTTAGGAGGAGATCCCAATCAAACCGTACTCGCTCAAACTTATATTGATAAGTTGCCTTTTGACCAAATTGAAACTTTTTTAGAACCGATTTTTGTTTATTTTAAAGAAAATAAAACTAGCGGCGAAAGTTTTGGTACATTCTGTAGACGGGTAGGGTTTGATGCTTTAAGAGAGTTTTCTGAATCTTATCAGTTAGGAAGCTATCAAAAGATGAATAAAAAGACTACAAAACCTCGGCGTGTTCGGAAAAATCAAAATCGGGTTAGTGTCCCAGATGATATGTTTATTCGTCTTAAACAGGCTTCTCAAGATGAGGGACGACCGATGAATCAAATTGTTACTGAAGCTTTGGAGGCTTATTTGTCTGGGAAGTCTTAGTTAATTTGATGATTGATAGTTGAGGGGGTTTAATTTGATTAAACCCTTTTTATTTGGCACAGAGAGGAGGGGTAAGGGTTTGACTCGGCAATTTCATGACCAGTTTGCGAAACAGTATTTAGAGGAGTTACTTTCGCCTTTAGGTACGGTTGAAATTAGTAAGGAGGTGAGTGATGAAACTCGCCAAGTTGATGTGTTTTTTTCGCCGAGTTCTGGGTCTAATGAGATTTCAGAAAGGTTGGGGTTATTGGGGAGAATGGCGGCGACTACTGTGTTAATTGAGCCTTTTCGGAATGCTCCTACAAGAACCGAAATCCGTAATTGTGTGTTAAAGTTATTGTCTGTCTGTGCTGATTTAGGGCGCAAAGGGAAGCGGGAAAATAAAAGTTTATCTGAAGATGATTTACCTCGTTTGTGGATTTTGGCGACTTCTGCGAGTGCCGCTTTACTAGAAAGTTTTGATGCTAAATTAGATCTAGAGAATTGGGCCAATGGGGTTTATTTTCTCTCGAAGTCTCTGAGGACTGCGATAATAGCGATTAATCAATTACCGGTTACTCGAGAAACTCTCTGGTTGAGGCTTTTAGGCAGAGGAGAAATCCAGCGCCAAGCGGCCAGAGAAATATTAGAAATGCCCGAAGGTGATTTGTTACGAGAAAATGTAGAACAATTATTAATCGGATGGCGTGTAACAATGGACATTAAGCAACCTTTGAGTGAAGATGATCAGGAGATAATTATGAATTTTCGACAAGCTTATATGGAATGGCGGCAAGCAACTCTAAAAGAAGGGTTGGAAGAAGGTTTACAATTAGGTTTACAGCAGGGTTTACAGCAGGGTTTACAGCAGGGACGACAACAAGGACGACGGGAAACGATTGAAAGTTTACTTACCGCTAAGTTTGGAGAGTTGGATCGTTCTTTAGAGAGGGTTGTTGATGCTTTGCTACAGTTATCGACTCAACAATACACTCGTCTGTTGTTAGAGTTGTCAAAGGAGGAGTTAATAGAAAGGTTTGGTCAAGATAGTCAATAATATTACTATAGGAACAGTGTATGATGTTTGATAAAAATTAAAATCTTAATTACACTGTAAAGATTTGTAACAGCACTGTGATCAAGATCACATTAAAATGATAACTAAATCACAGAAAACAGAAGAGTTTGGTTAGATGCTAGTAGGAATCAATTTTCTTAAATAGCAAAGAGTGAAAAAACTGCTTCTGTTCGTTTTATTAATTGCTGGAATTTTATTATTAACAGCACCTGCCACTGCAAAACAGTTACCTAGCCAAAATCTCCATTACACCTGCCCTGCTGTCAATTCTCAAGGGTTAGCCGAAGATGGGAAATGCCTTAACCCACCCCATCAAAGTGAAATAGAAACACCTACGCCTATGTTTTCCTTAGAGCAAGAAAATTTAGTGCATCAGTATCAAGAAATTCTCGCTCTCGTGAAAATTTCCCTCTCCGATGAACAATGCGAACAACAGCCGGGATTAATTCTGTATGGCTATTATGATCGCATAGATAATTTAATGGTTATTTGCAAAGATGCTATGAAACACTATCAAGAGTATGTTGAAACCTTAGTTCATGAAAGTTGGCACGCCGTACAAGACTGCATTGATGGCTTAGATAATCCTGATACCACTGCCTTTTTAACTCAAGATCCTGAGCTATTAACCACCATTCTCAATGGTTTATCTCCTGCCCAAGTAGAGAACATTTTACATAACTATGAAAAAGCCGATCAAGCTTTCGAAGTAGAGGCTTTCTTTTTACAGAAATATCCTCATCTCGTTCTCAAAGGATTGAATACTTGTGTATCGCAAATGACTTCAGGATGAGCAAATTTAGGAGGGCACTAAGTACCTGGACAAAATTAAAGTTAACAGTGAGATTGGGGAAAGGGGAAGGGGGAAAGGGCAATGGGTAAGAGTTAGGAGAGTTTTACATTTCTTAACATAGTGTGCTTTATTTATGTCCAGGTACTTACTATAGCTATTCTAGTTCATTGATGAGGGAAAAAACCATTAGTTAGTCTAGGTTGAAACTGATTCTAGATTATTGAATGGGGAAGTTGCCGTCAACTTCTCTACTTTTCTAAAGACGACTTATTAAAACTTCTCTAGGATTGCTAGATCAGCTTTTGCTTAAGAATAACTTTTTATTGAGTTTTTTATTCACTAATTTAATTATAAATTTATTTAAAGTTTTTTTTCATCTATCTTAAGATATATCTAAAATTTTTAAATTCTCTTAAACCCTCCCCTAGACAAGGCAGTAAGGCACTGAACGGGTTCATAATTTAAATAAAAATGCTAAATATTTAACAATTTAAATTAATATTTAACCCCGAAGCCCTCAGAAAAGCTATACTTCATTAGAGAGAGCAAAAAAAAATGATTATGAATTATATTTATGTCTTTGTATAGGCTAACTAACTACCGAATAAACTTAAAATAGAACACAGGTAGGAACTAAGGAACTAGATAGCTAATAACATTTTTAGGGATAGATAATTAAAAAAACAACAGGCTGAACAATTCAATGGGGGAGAATTAATTTCATTAAGCTTTCTTGAGCAATAAACTTTTCACGCAAACAGCACTCCCAAAGTACCGTTAATTAACCTTGACGTAGATTAAGAGAAACAATTTTCTATGGCTACACCAAAACTTGACCCAGTTCGCTCCTATCTTCAAGAAATTGGCAGAATACCCTTATTAAATTCCGAGGAAGAAATTCAACTAGCTACAAAAGTGCAAAAAATGTTGTCCTTATTAGAATTAAAAAAAGACAACCTGGCGGCAGCAGAACAGAAGATTATAGAACAAGGACAACGCGCCAAACAGCAAATGATTCAAGCCAATTTACGTTTAGTGGTTTCTATTGCTAAAAGATACCAAAGACGCGGTTTATCCTTACTAGATTTAATTCAAGAAGGAAGTTTAGGCTTAATTCGCGCTGTCGAAAAATTTGACCCATCTAAAGGCTATAAATTTTCTACCTATGCCTATTGGTGGGTTCGTCAAGCTATTACTCGGGCACTGGCAGAAAAAAGCCGCACCATTCGTCTCCCTATTCACATGACGGAGAATTTAAACCATCTTAAAAAAAGTGTACGGGAGTTAACGGGTGAATTAGGCAGAAAACCCACTGAGCAAGAAGTTGCTCAACGGATGGAAATCCCCCTAGAAAAACTTCAAGAAATTCGCCATGCTGTTTATAGAACTGATGCTAAAAGTTTAAATATCACTTTAGATGATAATCAGACAGAATTAGGGGAAGTTTTACCAGATGAGACTTCTTTACCCATTGATTTTGTTTCTGAACGAGAGTTAATGACTAAAGTTGACGACTTACTGGAAGATTTACCCCCACGCCAACGGGAAATTATTACTCTACGTTTTGGTTTACTTACTGGCAAACGCATGAGCTATAAAGAAATTGGCCGACAATGCGGCATTAGCCATGAGCGGGCACGACAGTTACTTAATCGAGCGATGAGAACGCTAAAACAAAAAGCTTTTCGGATCGGAGAACAAGCGGTATTGTAAACTATAAGTTCTTTACTTCAAGGCAGCCGCTCATCAGAAGCGACTGTCTTCGGTTCAAAAGGAGTTCAAGATAATTTGTTAAAGAATCATGACTAATTAAGGTTAATTAATATTAACTAAGAAAAATTACTCATCAACGGCGAAAAGAGAGAAAAAATGTTTCATAATTTTAAGAGATAACCAGACATATTAAAAGTTTTTTTGAATGAGCCAGATAGAAAATCGATAAACGACCTATATTAGCTCTATTAATTGCCTTAAAAATCGAAAAACCTCAAAAATTGGAACTTTATAAAATTTTAAAAATTTTTTGAATAAGTGTATTATGATTAGAAAAAGTTACGGTTTTCAACTTGATCTAAGCTTTTCCTTAGCTGGATAACAAGCAACCAAGCAAAAGCAATTAACTTGGAAGCCGTCGTTACGAGTCAATCCAACGATAAGTGCCATTACGCCACTTTAAGGAATGTCTCGTCCATTCTATATGGACTGGAGAGTAAAGAGGATGGACTTGAATTTTGTAACTCCTATAATTCAATCAACGTTATCTGAGCAGCCTTACATATTAGCCATAGATGATGATGATGATAATTTAATCATCATTAGTTACATTTTAAGTACGATGGGATATGCCTTTACCACAACCACCAGTGGTGATGAAGGGTTAATACTGGCTCAAACCACTACTCCCTCTCTAATTTTGTTAGATATTCTTTTACCGGGAATTGATGGGTTTGAAATTATTCATCATCTCAAACATAATCCCAAGACAAAAGATATTCCCATTATTGCTGTAACGGGGTTAGCGTTTCCTGAAGATAAACAGCGTATTCTTGAGGCGGGATGTGATGATTATTTGAGTAAACCCTATTTAATCCGAGATTTAGAAAATTTAATTAGTCATTACATCCATAAAAAATACTCGTTTTGCACCTCCCTAATAATGGCTAAACAACAGAATTAGATTCGATGTCAAAAATGACGATCGCTCCCAGGCGATCCGTGTCAACTTTTGCCTTAAAGAGCAGATCAACTACAGTAACTTTCATGGCTTCTTCAATTAGAATTTTGAGTTCAGATTTAATGAAACGATTGAGAACAGAGCGAACTTGTTTAGCTAAAAAGTGTTGAGAATTTTCCTGGAGAAAAATTTCTGTTTTAGTCACAATTCCCTCGATAATTACAATTATATTTTGCTCAGAAAAATATACTTTTATTTCTTTTGGTTCCTGTTTAAGTTGCTGAGAGTAAATCTGTTCTATTCGCTGTTTCAAAACCTCTTCTAAAAAGACTCGGTTCAACTTTTTTGTTTTCATTTAGAGATCGTTTAATCATGCTAATCAAGGACAGTTAGGAGGAAATTTTGCGTTTATTTTTCGGGATTGTATCGGGATTACGAACATCAGGAGTATCGGAAAGAATCGCAATAATCCCTATTCTGCCGGTTTCTAAGGTAGAATCACTCAGTAAATCCTCAACCCTTACCTGTAAAGTTTCCTCAATGACTTCTTTGAGTTGTTGCTGCATAATCTCATCAATACTTGAGCGAACTTTTTGCGCTAATTCTACTTGTCCTTCTTGAAATAAAAGTTGCTCGGTAGGAGTGATAGATTCTTCGAGAATAATGGCAATTTTCTGCTCAAAAATTTGACAAGTGACCTTACTGGGTTGATGCTCTAATTGTTGACGATAAAATTGTTGAATTCGTTGAGATAAATCTCGTTCTAATTTTCCGCTTGTTGGTTTTTTTAGATTGTCCATAATATTGTTTGTTTCTCAATTAGACTACTGCTGATGAGTCTCTTACAATAAGCTTTTTAAAATGCTCTTAGAGAGAGTCATCGAACAGTAGTGTAAATGATTGGGGAATGGGTAAGAAAACCAAAGGGTATTACATCAGTTAACAGTTAATGATTCACAGGGATCAGTTTTCTTTTTTTAACGGTTCACTGTGAGCTAATCATTGTATCCTGTTTACCAATTAAGGTTAATAGCCTTTATGTCTCTTGAATACATATTATAATTATTTCTTCAGCTTATGTAAAAGCTAAAATTAGGTGGACATCGGGGAGTCAGGCACTTTCCAAGCTTCCTGAACTGGTTGAAATCTCTTAACAGGAAGATAAAAGAAACTACGCGCGAGTTTTTTGTTTGGCGCGTAGAATCCAACCTAAATGAGAACACCTAGGTGATGTTTTCTAAGCTAAAATCAAAGGTGACTTCTCGAACTCCAGGAATTTTTTTAACGTTTTCTACAAGGTCATGAGCCTCATATTTATCTTTCGCTCTCCCCGTCAGGCGAACTGAACCATTAGTTACAGCCACAATGACTTTTGGATCACTCATAGATTCCACTTTATTTTGAATCTCTTGATCGCCTAATAATTTATTAGGATTAATCCTTTCGGGATATTCTAAACCCGTGTAATGACCCCCGCCGGGATTGACTTTAAGGTCTTCTTCAAGGTCGGCTTGTTCTTGACTCATGGTATCATTAGCCGCTAATGCTGCAAAGTGGTATTCAGGAGCGGCACTAGCAGGCAGGGTTTTAATAAAAAATAATAAAGATGCTCCTGCTGCGATGAGTCCTAAATTGAATAAATACTTGGGTTTATTAATTAGTTGTACTACAATTAAAGTAGCAGAAATTAACGTACCTAATGCAATTAAATCAGTTAAATTCATCATAAGCTTATAAGTTTCCTATCTTAATTTTTGCAGATGTTTTTTTCAGAGAGGTTTACTGTCTTGAAATTTAATGGTTATCGTTTTTCAACCTTTTCTCGAGCAGTAAGCGGCAGCGATAAAAACTGCACAACCCCTAAGTTGTATAGTTTGAGCATCGTCCTCACATCGCCAAATGCTGATTTTTTGATGTTTGGTTCTGAGTGAAAACGATAAAACCTCTTTCGATGCTCCTGTGTGACTTTTCAAGTTCTATAGCAACTTTAGAAGCTTTAGCCTTAATTTTGCATCAATCCCCAGAAATAAACCGAATTAATCTTTGTTTCCTTCTTTGGAAGTATCTTAAGTGCTAAAAAATCTATTATTGGGTAGATTGATTATTAATAAGTATGCTCTATTTTTAGAAATTTATTTGTCTTTAGATAGTTCTTTAGCAAATTTTACCGCTCTTTTTTGTATAAAATTTATCTTAAATATCTCTCGAGAAAGAAGACTAATTTAAATCTTTGGGCAGATACAATTCTACTATTTATTTTGGCAAGCTTATATTAGAACTACTAAAAAATTAATTTAAATTTACCCGGGAGTCCATTATGCTACAACCATCAGAAATCGGTAACCTTTCGCTAGAACAACAATTTCATTTAAGACAATTTTCTGATCACGTCAATAACTTATCTAGAGAACAAGCCCAGGCCTTTCTAGTGGAATTATATCAACACATGATGTGTAAGGAGAACTTTTATAAGCATTTTTTAAAACATGAATGGGGTTTAGATTCTTCTCCTTTCTCGGCGGCTTAATTTTAATAACTCTTTTTTTCGCTCGTAGCTATAAAACCTCAGCCCGCCTAGGCGGGCTATCATTCACCCATAATTAAATTAAGTTAAAACAGAATTAAATCCCATGACTTTTCCCAATCACCCAATGGCGGCGAAAAAATCGGGCTAAAGAGGTTTCCTCTAACGATAAAAAAATCGGTCGCCCATGAGGACAAGTGCGAGGGTTTCGGGTTCTTTTCCACTGATCTAAAATACTCTGCATTTGCGCTAAACTCAGGGTTGTCCCATTGCGAATGGCACTCCGACAAGCGGTAGCCACTTGGGCAGTTTGTAAATCTCCTCCCCAACTTAATTCTATTAAAGCCTCACTACAATCCTGCCGCTTAGATAACATTTCTGGGGCACTGCGAACGGCCCATAATGCCTCCCCAAAAGGCTCTATTTCTAATCCTAAACGCTGTAACTGTTCTACCTGACTACTCGTTAACTGATTTAAAACAATCGGAGTATCTAAAAAGACAATTTTCCAATCATCTTGTAACTGTTCATATAACACCCGTTCATGAGCAATATGTTGTTCAATTAACCATAACCCATTGCTATGTTCAGCCACAATATAAGTATTGCGAACTTGGGCAACCGCTTGTAAATCTAATAACCCGATAGAATCTTGATGACGAGTTTGAGTCTGGGGTTTAGGATCAACTTTATAAGGGCTTTTTTCTTCAGAAGCTTTGAGTAACTTCACCACTCGATGATTACTCGCTTTATCTGATAGACTATCCCCATTCATTTTTAAAGCTTCATCAATGGATTGGGCAATTTTTTCTTGCCAAAAAGCCAGAGAATGTAAATAAATTTCCGTTTTCGCCGGGTGACGATTCCAGTCAATATGAGAGGGACAAGTTTTGACATGAACAAAACACACCGGAAAACGATCACGAGGTAAAGTCCTAGCAAAAGCCGTAAAAATACTTTGTTCTAACTCAGGCAATCGCACCATACGCCCATTAATAGCCACTTTAACCCAATCTGCCCGCCGGCGATGACATCGATCCGGTAATCCGATGACTAATTCGACTTTAGATTCCTCTACCATTGGAGGTAAATTAGTCTGTAGATCGTTTAAAGCCGGAGTCTCCACTGTTTGAATCAGTAAATGTAAATCATTTTGGTGAACTCGTTTCAGCAGTTGGGGTAATATTTGTAGGGCAGATTTTCCGGGAGAAATATTAAACCAATTGCGGTCATTTTGTTCCAGACACCAGGTAACATGAGGATGACACAAAGCGATGTGATGAATGAGGGTTTGTATCGCTTTTAATTGTTGTGTCATCGGGGGTAAACCCTTGCGGCGTACCGGCAAATTCCCAAATAGATTAGAAACAGTAACAATAGTACCAGGAGCAATGGCCGCCGTTTCCAAACTTTCTGCTTCCCCCACCGCATTATAACGAACACGCCAGCCGGCATCATGGCCGATGGTAAAACGACTAGCGACTTCTAGAATGGCCACTTGGGCGATACTATGTAAAGCTTCTCCCCGGAATCCTAAACTGGTAATATTCCATAAATCATCTCGAGAGCGAATTTTACTGGTACTATGAGCATTAGAGCAACGTTTTAAATCCTCTAATGACATCCCTCGCCCATTATCAGCGACTTGTATCCACCATAAGTCAGGATACAGAGAAATAACAATGCGGGTTGCGCCGGCATCAAGCGCGTTTTCTACTAATTCCCGAACTACTGCGCCTAATGAGTCTATCACCTCACCAGCCGCGATCAGGTTAATAACATCAGGGGGTAACGATTTTATGTTCACTCATCTATCTTGTATTAGTTCTGGGTAGTTCTAGAATACTACATTTCAGGGAACTATATCTTTTTGCATAGAAGTCTGCTTGAGTCTGTGATTTACAATAAATATTAAAAACTGTCAAGATTCATAACTGATGAATACAAATTATCTGTTTCAGCTAGTTTTTCCCCATAAAACCCTTAAAATTTATGATAAAATTTACACCTTACCTATTTTAGTCAATCGAAAATTTTTGCGGCTACAAGAAAAAATACAAGCACGACAGCAGTTAATCAAAAAAGACAACCGATTTTTTCCTCAATGGTTGAAGGTTTTTTCCTCAGTGGAAAGTATCAGTTTTGATGAACAATTTAATCAACTGGAAAAATTAATTGGGGATTATCAAAAAATTATTAGCATTTTAAACCAATATCAAGCCGCTTATCAGCAATTCTTTGTCGTTTTAGCTGAAGATATCAAAAAAATTGTTTCTACAAAATTTACTGAACTATATCAAGCAGAGCGAGAGCGGCTAGAGCTAGAAAAAAAATTTCAGGATGATGAGTTTTTAGGAATAATTTTAAGCAATCAAAAAAATCAAATTTTTCAAAACACCTTGATTCTTTATCGTTCGGCTCAACTAATGCTCAAAAAGTTAGAATTAATTAGTAAAAGTATTCAAAAAATATCTGACGATCAAAATTCACAAATTCAGATTTTAAAAAATACTGTGGATGATTTAAGCTCATATTATCAAATTTATCAACTTCAAAAAAAAATCGATTTAATTGAAAAAGATATAGAAAAATTATCGGATATCGCGATCAACTTTGAGCAGCATTTAATCAAATTTTTAAATCCTTTTCAAGATTTAATCACTCAAGTGGTGGCTGTTGACCAAGAGCTTTTAGGAATAGTCGCACAAATTAGCATTTTAGCCAAAGATATTCTTGAGCAAGAGACAACATTAACCCATTTTGAGCCATTAGAACCTTGGACAGCCAATCTTATCGAATTTATCCTAAAAAGTCAAGAAAAAGAAAATAGAATCCCAGAAGCGCTCGAAGAAATTTCTAGGGAAATGTTTTTGAGCTTAGAGCAATTTCAAATACCTGAAACAATCTTAAAAGAAACTTCCTTGAGCAAAATCTTAAATTCAATGTCTTTCGAGGTAGAAAATAAACTCGAACAATTTAGTCTGAAGATTAAGCCCGAAATCGCCGCTCAATTGGCCAAAGATTACCATCGACAAGGGATGAATGATTACCTTCAAAAAGATTATCAGAGAATGCGGCTTAACTTAACCGAAGCCATTAAGCATAATCCTTTCTATCTTAATGCTTATTATAATCGGGGTCTGGCTTATTATCACCTAGAAGACTATGACAAAGCCATTGAAGATTATAACCAAGCTCTCAAACTTGACCCCCAATCTAGCTATGCTTATAATGGTCGAGGTTTTGTCTATTATCAACTCAAAAAATATGACCAAGCGCTCGAAGATTATAACCAAGCACTGACTCTCAATCCGCAATTGATTTATGCTTACTGGAATCGAGGTCTGAGTTATCATCAGATGGAAAAATATTTTTTAGCTCTAGAAGATTATAATAAGGCTTTATTACTTAACTCTCAATTGACAGATATTTATCTAAAAATAGGTTTAATCAAATATGAAATAGGAGCGATAACAGAAGCTATAGAACAGTGGCATAAAGTCCTCTTACTGGAACCCCACAACCCACAAGCTAAACTAGCGCTTGCTGTGGCTTTATATCATCAAGAGCCGCAAAATAATCTGGGGCAATTAGTTCAAGATTCTTTACAGTTAGAGCCGCGTTTGGCTGAGCAAGACTTTCTCAAAAGCCAACTGTGGGGCAATCAATTAAGGGGTGATACTCAAAAATGGCTTTGTGATCCAAAACGGCTAAACTGAATTAATATAATATAGCTAGATTACACAAGACAAGCCGCCAAGGCAAGTCAAAACAACACTCTGCACTCCTCACCTGTTCCACTCACTCAACTTTTAGGTTTAATAAAAGAGCAATAACTCACAACTGATAACAATTTAGCCATCACCAATGAGTGTAGAACCCTTGATAGAACTAAAAGGAATCTGTAAAAACTTTGGCGAGAAAATGATTCTCAATGATATTGAGTTAAATATTTATCCTGGAGAAGCTTTAGTGATTATAGGCCCATCTGGGGCGGGAAAATCGACACTATTGCGGATAATTGCTGGGTTATTAGCCCCCGATACCGGAGAAATTTATATAAAAGGACAAAATCGCCAAGGACTAATCGAAGATAAACAAGACCCCATCGGCATTAGTATGGTTTTCCAGCAATCGGCCCTGTTTGACTCTTTAACAGTCGCCGAGAATGTGGGTTTCTGTTTATATCAACATTCAAAATTACCAGAGCGCAAAATTCGGCAACTGGTAGAGGAAAAACTAGAAATGGTAGGATTACCCGGCATTAGCCATCAATATCCAGCCGAATTATCCGGAGGGATGCGTAAGCGAGTCAGTTTTGCTCGGGCCATTATGTCGAACCCAGATGATTCACGCTACAATCCCGAGGTGATCCTTTATGATGAACCCACTGCCGGCTTAGATCCCATTGCCTCCACTGTAATTGAGGATTTAGTACGTCGTTTACAACAGGCGGCTCAAGTTTGTGGCACTTATGTTATGGTATCTCACCAAGAGAGTACCATCCGCCGCACAGCCGATCGGGTTGTATTTCTCTATGAAGGTCAGATTCAATGGGAAGGTAAGGTACAAGATATTGATATCACTGATAATCTTCTAGTGCGGCAATTTTTCAGTGCCAGCATAGACGGTCCAATTCGTGTCATTAATTAGCGAATGCACGGTCAGGCAAACTTATGTTAAAAGAAAGGCGACAGGTAATTATACAGAGAGAGGCTCAATCATGCTGAGGTCCCGGTCTATACGAGAAGGAGCGGTGGGATTATTTGCTCTTTTAGGATTAGTGATTTTTGGGGGAATAACCATTTGGTTGCGGGGGGGTAACTGGGGTCAAACATCCTATCGACTTATCGTTTATTTTGATAATGTTGCTGGTTTACAACTCGGCGCTCCTGTACAATATCGAGGTGTTCAGGTAGGAAGATTAACCGCACTCAAACCCAAAGATAACCAAGTAGAAGCTATCCTAGAAATCAGTTCAACCGATCTACGCATTCCTCGCAATGTAACCATTCAAACCAACCGTTATGGACTCATCGGAGAGCCAGCGATTGACATTACCCCAAACGCTCAACTATCCCCTCAAGCTCAATCCATGAGTCCCCTTGGTAAACAATGCAATCAACAGTTAATTTTGTGTGATAATACTCGTATTCAAGGAGAATCAGGGGGTCAACTGATAGAAAGTCTCACCCGCCTGGCTCAAACTTATAGCGATCCAGAATTTTTCCAAAATCTGAACAAAGCCGCCAAAAATGCCAATCTTACCTTAAAAGATATTAGTAGACTGACCAAAGAATTTTCCAACTTATCTAAAACAGCACAACTAGAAATCCGCAAGGTGAGCGGCAATTTTGCTACCACCAGTGCATCAGTGAGCCGCACAGCCGATAGTGCCTCAAATTTTGTCAACAATGCTAATAGCGTACTGTTAGAAAATCGGCAAGCGCTTAATCAAGCCATTAACAATGCTAATCAACTGGTGAGTAATGCCAATCAGTTAGTGGTAGAAAATCGTCAACGTATATCAACGGCCATTGAAAGTATCAATCGGATGAGTGATAGATTAACCCTATTGGCCGCTAATTTGAACAAAACAGCCGTAAAAATTAATACAACCCTAGACTCTGCTAATACAGAAAAAATGGTTGATGATTTAGAAACTTTATTAACTAATGCGGCTGCCGTCTCTAAAGAATTGCGAGAAGTCTCAGAAAAAATCAACGACCCCACCGTCATTTTAACATTACAACAAACCTTAGATTCTGCCCGAGTGACTTTTGAAAATACTCAAAAAATCACTTCAGATGTAGATGAATTAGTGGGTGATCCAGAATTTAGAAGTAATTTACGCCGCTTAGTTAATGGACTATCTAATTTAGTCTCCTCTTCCCAACAGTTACAAAAACAGATGGCCACTGTTGAAAAATTACAAGGACAAACCCAACAAGTCGTTCAGCAAATACAACCTCTTAGCGAAAATATTTATTGTAATCTAGGAGGAAATAATTTATCAGCCAATGAGAACGAAAAAGCCAAATTAATTTCCATGTGTAACCGAGCTAGACAAAATACCCCTCAATTATCGCCCGTTAGGCCTCTGTTAATTCCTAAAGAGCCGCTTTCCCAGCGCCTAGGCAATAATTGAGCAATGATAATTGATAATTGATTATTAAAAACTGACTCATGAAAATTTTCAATTCTCAATTTTTTATTTTCAATTATCAATTATTTAACTAACGGGATGATTGCACCAATTTAAACAATAAAAACTGAGTGACTTGCTCATCTTTAAAATTGTTATCACTCACTAATACTAAAGTGGGACTTCCATCCGGTAAATGAGGGCCAAAACTCATGCCTTCTAAATTATCAAGCTCAATATTTAATTCACTTAAATCTAACAGTAATTTTTTCTGCAAAGGATTAATTTGTGTGATTTCATGTAGAGTCTCAAAACTCGAAGTATCATTGGCATTAGTATTAATAACCTGAAAAATTTTCGCCCCAAAACCTGTTAAGCTTAAAGTGCGCTCTAAACTTAGAAAATATCCCTCTTTTGGCAATGCCGTTAGGGCGGTTAATCCATAATACAAAGCATCATCAGGCGGTGTATCCAGAGGATAAATATGTTCGGCTACCACCAAGGGTTTTCCAAAAGGATTAATCACATAATGCAAAAAACGAATGTGACTATTTTCTTCAGTTGTATGATCGGGACTGTCTTGAATTAAAGCCGCTTCTGTAGCCGTAAATAAACGAAACGGATCATCGGCAATCACACTTGGGGCACTAATCGTTAACGGTTCAAATCCTAAATTATTTTGAATGCCACGAGGAGGCCCATCCGATGAATTCGGGAGATAACGTTGAGGTAGAGGAACATTTAACTTAGCTTGTCCGTTCGTGAGATCATACTCTTCAAGAAAAGGAGCAACTCCTTGTGAAATCACGCCTTCACTGGAAATAAACACGGTTCCTCTGGGAGATAAAGCAATCCCTTCAGCATCAATACTGTTTTTCGGATAAGTTTGTCCTTGCTCGTTTTTAAGAAATGTCACCCCTTCAATGGTCGCCTTGTCAATACCCGTTGGGGAAATGTTCAGATTAAAAGTATAAAATCGAGCCGGTGCAAGCAGAGAACGATCATCAGAGATAACGTAAAAACGGTTAATTTTGTTATTGTAAGTCAGATCAGATAAGCCGCCTACAGGAGTTTCTTGATAATTTTGTTTCGGTAACTGGTATTGGCCTAAAAATTCTAAAGACAGATCCAGAAACATTCGTTGTTCTGCCATCACTCGCCCAGAGACACTACAAGCTGTTACTATTACCATTAGACCAATATTCAGGATTAAAAATATCCATCTGGAGAGTTGAGAAGGTATTGAGAGCTTCATCGTTATCAATAATCTACTTCGCTTCTTGAGCTAGGACTATTTTAAATCAATATAGTCTCAGCAGTTTTCAGATAAACTGGGCACAGTTATTTAATTTTTAACATCTTAACAAATATCGATTTCTAGACTAGATTAAAAATTACAGGACTGACTGAGGAAATATGAGCTATTTAAAACCATTGAGCCAAATAATACCTGTGATTGCCCTTGTTTTCACCATTTCCATCTCCCAAGAAACGGGGAACTTAGCCAATGCGGCTCAAAGCTTTGAACCGAGTCCCCTAGAAATTCCCATTAAAGATCCTTTAATCCCTAGTCTGAAACGTCCCCTCACCCCTTTTGAGGTGCGTAGACTGCGCGAAGCCTTAGATGAGTTAGACACCCAAGCCAAAGCACAACTTGATGCAGGTAACACCGATGGGGCTTTTGAAATTTGGTATCGGGAATTAAGATTAAGACGATTTTTAGGAAATTTGGAAGAGATACAGGCATTAGGAAGAGTGGGTGCCATCGCTTGGGATAAAAGCCGCACCCAAGATGTTAAAAATATCAGTACCCGCCTCGTACTGGTACAACAACAAGCCCAACAGAAAGGCCCTTTAACCCCCCAATTGTTAGACGCTTTTGCTACTGCTTATCAACAGTTACGTAAAATCGATCAATCTATCAATATTCAGCAACAAATTCTCGCTAATGCCCGTCAGCAGGGAGACTTACCCACACAGACTAAAGCCTTAACTACTATCGGCGACTTATATCTATCTCGTTTTGATTATGGTAAAGCCGCTCCGATTTATGAAGACTTATTAAAAATTGCTCAATCACAGCAAGATTCTTATCAAGAAGGAATTTATTTAAAACAATTAGCTGAAATTTATAGCGAAACCCTGCAACCGGCCAATGCTGTCAAAATCAAAGAAGATTTAGCCAATAATTATTTAAAAAATCAGCAAATACAATCTATTCCTGATATAAAAATTTTGATCGGGCAAGATTATGATACTTTAAATCAACCTGAAAAAGCCAGTCAAAATTTTCAAGAAGCTTTTTCTTTAGCTTGGGCACTGCAACAATATGGCGCAGCCGGCAAAGCTTTAACTCAATTAGGAGACCTCTATCGAAAGTACAAACAAGATGATTATGCTTTACAAATTTATGGAGAGTTAATTAAAGTTGAGCAAAGGTCTTATAATTATTATGGGCTGATGAATGCTTATGATAAAATCGGAGAAATTTATTTATCTAAAAATAATTATTCAAGCGCCATAGCCGCCTTTCAACAAGGGTTAGAATTAGCAAGAGCCATTAGTTATAATGAAAATTATTTTATGACGAAAATTGATCAGGCTAACCAAAAAAAGAATGCCCCAACATCAGCCCCAACACCAGCCCCAATTCCGACTCCTGCACCAACTTCACCTCAAAATAGATAATTTAAAAGGATCAAGCCTGCGCCCCATTGCCCTTTCCCCATTCCCCAATCTCATAGTTAACTTTATTGGGAGTCCGACTACTTACCTAGCGAGGTTCAGCAAAGACGACAACGCCGCCAATTTTAGTTTGTGGCGATAAAGCTTTTTCACTCGAAGGGTTAGAGGGATAGGTAGAACCATTAAATTTTAGAGCAACATTTTTTGTCTCTCCACCTCCGCCACTAACCCGAACCACAATATCGCGCCAACCTTTAGTTTGAGTTTCGCTAACTATCACAGGTTCTCGAACTAAGGTAATCTGAGAAACTGGGCGAAAACCTTTTTCTATTCCTTGAAATACCAGCATCGTACAGCCGCCAGAACCACACCAATTCATGTCTTGAAACAAAACTAAAGCATCTTTTTTCTTGTCACCGTTAAGGTCAATTTCAACCGAGCGATACTTAGTTTCTTGAAGCGTCAACCCTTCTTTTTTCAAGAAAGTTTCTAGGGCTTGAATTAAAGCCCCATTAGTTGCCGTTTGAGCTTGAATCCACCCCGAAAAGCTCAAGCCGGTAAGCAAAGTCAGAGCGAAAAAGAGCGGTTTTATCTTGAGTCTAGTTCTATGTTGCATGAATTTCACTAGGGATGATGTTTATTAATTATTAGCACAAATCAGCAAATTTTAAAAATTCTATTCCCCGCCATCAGCAAAGATAATGAAATCGCTGCGAATCCAACCGACGGCTTTTGAGCGAACAAACTGGACTTTACACCAGTTAAGATCGCTGCCTTTTTTGTCTCGATCCTGTACACATTCAAGAACCTTGACTTGATCGCCTGCTAGTCCATACTGAGGCGCAGGAGAATTAATGGTTGGTTGGGTACGTACATTAATACGTCCGCTCCCCCTTAAGGTAGAAATTCCTCTAGCTAGGGTTGGCAATGAGATTAAGACAACAGATAATGCAAGCGCCCCAACCACAGACAGGGTTTTTGCTGCTATTAGGGAGCGCGAGTCATGGTTTACAGTTAATTTTTTTAGCAGTTTCATAAAGTCAATCAAAGTCAGCTAGGTTTTTCAGTTTTGAGAGGATGCGCCTAATACGCATCCCACCGAGTTATGATTTAGGTTTAAAAGTCGAAGCAATGTGCAATTCTTTCAATTGCTTAGGTTCAACTGTAGAAGGGGCTTCTGTGAGTAAACAACTGGCTTGTTGAGTCTTCGGAAAAGCAATCACATCTCTAATAGATTCTTCACCGGCTAACAGCATGACTAATCTATCTAACCCGTAAGCAATACCCCCATGAGGCGGCGTTCCATACTCAAATGCTTCTAGAAGAAAGCCAAATTTACTGTAAGCTTCTTCCATCGATAATCCAATGGTGGCAAACACTTTTTCTTGAATGTCTCGCTGATAAATCCGCAGACTGCCCCCACCGATTTCTATCCCATTAAAAACCATATCATAAGCCAAAGCTCTAGCATGAGATAAATCATGTAAATCTTCGGGTTTAGGCGCGGTAAATGGATGGTGTAACGCTTCTAAACGCTTCTCCTCGGCATTCCATTCAAACATCGGGAAATCTGTGACCCACAGTAGGTTAATTTTGTTTTTATCAATTAACCCTAATTTTTCCCCAACCACTAACCGTAACCGAGCTAAAGATTTATTAACTGTGTCTACATCTCCAGCCCCAAACAGCAATAAATAACCGGGTTTAGCTCCTGTTTTTTCGATTAATTGCTGTTTTTGCTCCTCACTCAGATTATCTTTAATGGCCGCAATGGTATCTAATTCATTGCCTTCTTTAATGCGAATATAAGCAATTCCTTTTGCTCCGGCTTCGGCGGCTTCTTTAAATAACTCTCCACCGGGTTTAATCTGTACATTAGAAATAACGTTAGCCGCTTCAGGAATCGGTAAAATTTTTACCACGCCGCCACTACTCACCGCCCCAGAAAAAACTTTAAACGCACAATCTTTGACAATTTCGGAAACGTCAACTAACTCTAATCCAAAGCGAGTATCCGGGCGATCTGTCCCGTATTTTCCCATAGCATCAGTATATGTAAGACGGGGTAAAGGCAGAGGAATATCTATATTTTTAGTGCTTTTGAAAATATGAGCAATTAACCCCTCATTGAGTTCTAAAATCTCATCAAGAGACATAAAACTCATTTCCATATCTAATTGAGTAAATTCGGGTTGTCTATCGGCCCTTAAATCTTCATCTCGAAAACACCGCGCGATTTGATAATATCTATCTACTCCCGATACCATCAACAACTGCTTAAATAATTGGGGAGACTGAGGTAAAGCATACCATTTGCCGGGGTTAGCCCGAGAGGGAACTAAATAGTCTCTGGCTCCTTCAGGGGTGGAACGGGTTAAAATAGGAGTCTCTACCTCAATAAAATTTTGTTGATCTTCTAAATAACGCCGCATCGCCTTAACCACTTGGTGACGCAATTTGAGATTGTTCATCATGCGTTCACGTCTCAAGTCTAAATAGCGATATTTTAGGCGGACTTCTTCGCGGACTAATTCGGCCTCTTCACTGGACACTACAAAAGGAAGTTGTTTATTAACTCCATTAAGAATTTCAATGCTATCGGCATAAATTTCGACTTCACCAGTAGGAATTTTAGGATTGAGCGATTCTGGAGGACGTTTGCTCACTCTCCCTTCTACTTTAATCACATATTCGTTGCGTAGAGTTGCGGCGGCTTGATAAGACTCAGGTGTCCGTTGCGAATCACTGACAATTTGCACCACTCCCGTGCGATCGCGTAGATCGGCAAAGATGACCCCCCCATGATCCCGATAACGATCTACCCACCCGAACAGGGTCACGGTTTTGTCTATATCACTTGCTCTTAATTCGCCACAATAATGAGTTCTCATAGTTGTTGATCTAGTTACTACTGTAATACAAATTGTATTATATTTCCTGGGCTACAGGGGTCAATTTAGACGCATTGCCCATTATCTAGCATTTTGGTCATTAGTCATTAGTCATTAGTCATTAGCCATTAGCCATTAGTCATTAGTCATTAGTCGTTAGTCATTAGTCATTAGTAGGGGCGCAAGGCTTGCGCCCATTAGTCGTTAGTCATGGGTCATGGGTCATTAGAGGTACTCGGAGGGTTTGCTTGTGGATTCGTTACGCTTTCAGTCGTGATTGATTTAATTGTTGACTTTGACGCTTAAACTAAGTACCAAGGACTGATGACCAATGACTAATCACTCTCTTATGAAAAAATAGGTTATCATTTCTTTTTGTAGTTACCCTTTCTTCTTAACACTTAATACAGGAATGATTATGATGTTCTGTGTGTTTTTTCCGGTTATCTATTTCTAAGTTCATAAACTTCCTAATTTTTACGTCAATTTCTCATCTAATAATTTTAGGACAAGCTCATCTATTTTTTAAGCCTTTTAAGGAATATTTAGGTTAAAATGATTGAATCAACGCTGATTAAGACTATTACTGAACGAATTCATCAATCTCCTCTACATAGAATCAGTTTTTCTGAGTATATGCAGCTAGTGCTTTATCATCCTCAATTCGGTTATTATTCCTCGGAAAAAGCGAAAATCGGCAAGTCAGGAGATTATTTTACCTCCTCTTCATTAGGCCCTGATTTTGGGGAATTATTAGCTAAACAATTTATAGAAATGTGGGAAATTTTAGGGCAGCCCTCTCATTTTATTTTGCTGGAAATGGGAGCCGGGTTAGGATTATTGGCATCAGACATTTTAAATTATTTTAGAAAAACTGCTCCTGATTTATTAGAAAAATTAGAATATCAAATAATAGAACAAAGCCTAGACTTGATAGCAAGACAAAAAGAACAGTTACAATCAGAACTTGCTCAAGGCATTAAAATCGAGTGGAAAACTTGGCAAGACATAGCAGATGAATCTATTATTGGCTGTGCCTTTAGTAATGAATTAGTAGATGCTTTCCCCGTTCATCGACTAGCCATACAAGGAGGAGAGTTAAAAGAAATTTATGTAACTTACTCTGATAATCAATTTCAAGAGATAATCGACAAACCCACACAAGACTTCAATCAATATTTTCAGTTAGTGGGAGTAGAACTACCTTCTGATGCTTATCGCGAAGGATATCAGACCGAAGTCAATACAGCCGCCTTATCTTGGTTAGAAACCCTATCTAAAAAGCTAAAACGAGGGTACTTATTAACCATTGACTATGGGTATCCCGCCCATAAATACTACCATCCCCAACGCTATCGCGGCACATTAAACTGTTACTATAAACATCATCATCACCACGACCCTTATATCAATATTGGACTTCAAGATATAACCACTCACATAGATTTTACCGCCCTAGAACGTCAAGGCGAATTATGTGGATTAGAAAAATTAGGTAGCACAAAACAAGGAATGTTTTTAATGTCCTTGGGATTAGGAGATCGCCTTGCTGAACTTTCCAGTGGCCAGTATAATTTTGGGGAAGTGATTCAACGCCGAGACGCTTTACATCAGTTGATCGATCCAAGCGGTTTAGGCGGCTTTGGGGTATTAATACAATGTAAAGGATTAACCCCATCAGAAAAACAGTTATCTCTCAAAGGATTACAATATTAATAGTTAGTCATTAGTCAGTGGTCGTTAGTCCTTAGTTTAAGCATCAAAGTCAACCCTTAAATCAATCACGACTGAAAGCGTCACTAATCGACCAGCAAACCTCCTAAATCCTCTAATGACCAATGACTAATAACTAATGACTAATAACTAATGACTTTTAATGAAATTAGAAACCGATCCTCGACAATTAGCGGTAACAATTCTTCGAGACATTTATCGAAAAGACGCTTATACTGATATCGCCTTAGATCAGGGACTCAAGCAAGCACAACTAAAAAGTTTAGATCGCGGCTTAGTCACAGAATTAGTTTATGGCATTGTACGCCGAGTGCGAACACTAGACCA
The DNA here is from genome assembly GCF_000147335.1 of Gloeothece verrucosa PCC 7822. Taxonomy (NCBI): domain Bacteria; kingdom Bacillati; phylum Cyanobacteriota; class Cyanophyceae; order Chroococcales; family Aphanothecaceae; genus Gloeothece; species Gloeothece verrucosa. The sequence continues at coordinate 152,598 of NC_014501.1, read as the reverse complement.
ATTAATCACACAACTCGGTAAAAAAACAGCCACTCAGCAACCCCCGGACCTACGCATCATTCTGCAAATAGGATTATATCAACTGCGTTATTTAGATCAAATTCCGGTTTCTGCCGCCGTGAATACCAGCGTAGAACTCGCCAAGAAAAATCAACTCGGAAAACTGTCCGGAGTCGTCAATGGAATATTAAGACAGTATGACCGTATCCAAGCACAAGGGAAAGATCCTTTAGAATTACCCAGTGATAGGATTAATCGTTTAGGAGTCTTACATAGTTTTCCCAATTGGATCGTCCAACAGTGGTTAGAAGAATGGGGAGAAGGCGAAACCGAAAAACTCTGCGAATGGTTTAACCAACCCGCTATGATCGATATCAGGGTAAACCTTTTAAAAACCACCGTTGAGGAGGTCGAGTTGGGTTTTTCCAAGGCAGGGGTAAAAGTTTTACCTGTCCCTCACCTCCCCCAAGCATTAAGATTAATAGGGGGAAGCCGATCAATTTCTCAATTACCTGGGTTTGAGGAGGGGTGGTGGACAGTACAAGATAGTAGCGCCCAATTAGTGACTCATCTATTAGATCCACAACCTGAAGAAATTATTATTGATGCTTGTGCCGCCCCTGGAGGAAAAACCACTCACATCGCTGAACTGATGCAGGATCGAGGAACAATTTGGGCTTGTGATCGCGTAGCTTCTCGACTTCGGAAAGTACAACAAAATGCCCAACGTCTCCAACTAAACTCTATTAAGATCTGTAGCGGTGACAGTCGTCAATTAACTCAATTTCGAGAAACGGCTGATCGCGTACTCATAGACGCGCCTTGTTCAGGACTAGGAACCCTGCACAAACGGCCTGATATTCGTTGGCGACAAACACCCGAAAAGATCGAGGAACTTTCTGTTTTACAGAGAGAACTCCTAGAAGAAGCGGCTAGTTGGATCAAACCGAAAGGGGTATTAGTTTATGCCACTTGTACCCTGAACCCATTAGAAAATGAAAAACTCATAGAAGCCTTTCTCCATCATCATCCGAATTGGCAAATACAGCCGCCTCTTTCCTCTTCTCCTGCTGCCGCTTTTGCGACAACACCCGGGTGGATCAAGGTTTTACCTCATCTGCATCTTATGGACGGTTTTTTTATGGTGAAGTTAGTCAAAGGATTTTAAAAATGGACAGCAAACAAAACTTAAATCAACCAAGAATTAAACAATTAATGAAGATTGTTATCGGTGCGGCTTGGATCGATGGTGTGATTCAACCTTCTGAACGAGAATATTTACATCGAATGGCCGAAGAAAATGCTCTCGCTAATGACCCAGAAATCCAAAAGTATTTATCGGAATTGAAACCGATTAAGCCGGCTGAATGTTATGTTTGGTTAGAGGAATATTTAGGGGAAAATCCTACTGAAGAAGATTATTTAAAGTTATTAGAATCTCTCAGTGGGTTAATTTATAGCGATGGAGAGGTGCAAACTCAAGAAGCCTTGTTATTAGATAAATTGCAACTCCTCGATCCGGCTAATAAAGAATCTTCTAACAAGACTTTTGATAAACTGTTGCAGGTTATTCAAAAGTTATACCGTAAGGCAGTTAGTCAAAAGGTTTAACTAATATTAATGCGGCGCGTGATTATCCCTTTTCATCCCTCACCCAACAAGGGTGGGGGCAAACCAAACAAAATAATCTTATGCGGGCTATAGCATAAAAGGGCCAACCCTACGCTTCTCTTAGCATTTTGCGGTAAATAATTTTATCCTCGCCCGAAGAATAAAAGTCGCGGATTCGGGCCTCCTCACTAAAACCACACTTACGGTAGAACGCCCGCGTACCCTCGAAACTCTCCAGACCAGACGTTTCCACCAGAAGCAAGCGCTCGCTACGCGCCGTCAACATTTGCTCAACATATTGTATCAGTGCCGCACCGCGTCCTTGCCTCTGACGGTCGGGTCGGATGGCGATTAACAACAGGTTCCATGTCCCAACCGTCATACGTTCGCTTTGGCAATATGCAACCCCCACCGGCTCCTCCTCATCGTCGATGAGCCAAAAGTGGTCGCTATCGCTGTTGTCGCCGAAGTAGCCGGTTAGCATTTCGTCAAGTACCTTAAGCTCATTGGGCCCGAACAGTCCGACTTTTTCGGCTAGTATTATCAGCGCGGTCTTATCATCGGGTGTGATCGGTCGAATCATAACTTATCTTTATCAATTGTGAGTCGCCCAATTTTAACTCTTTTGACACTCCTCGCCCGCGCATGGTCGAGGATTCTTGGTTCACAGAGGATACTTGCTTAGATAAAATTACTCCTATCAAAGTAGAGGTATCTTCTCCCCCATTAGCTGTAGCTAACGCTGAAAGAATTTCACTTTCAGAAGCTTTAGATCCCGTATGCCCTACGGTACTTAATCCGAGTTTTAAAATATTAAGTGCTGCATTTTCATCTCTATCTAAACAAGCACCGCATGAGCAAACATGAGTCCTTGTTGATAGAGACTTCTTAACAGTTTCACCACAATTAGAGCAATTCTGACTTGTGTATTGAGGTGGCACAGCAACAGTTATTTTACTAAACTTGCTCCCAAAATACTCTATCCATTCTCTAAATTGATACCACGCAGCATCGTTAATACTCTTAGCTAAACAGTGATTTTTAACCAAGTTTTTTATTCTTAAATCCTCATAAGCAATCACATCGTTAGAGTGAACTACGCACCTGGCTAACTTTACAGCAAAGTCTTTACGCTGCCTACTTACTTTAAGATGAACTTTGGCTAATCTCTGTCTGGCTTTTTGTCTATTAGAAGACCCTTTGACCTTCTTCGATAATCTTCTTTGCAGCCTTTTTAACCGCTTTTCAGACTTCCTTAAAAATATAGGGTTATCAACTTTCGAACCCTGTTGGTCGGTGTAGAAAGAAGCTAATCCTACATCTAAGCCAATACATTTACCAGATGGTTTAATATCTTCAGTAACCTCACAAGAAAGAACGAACTGACAGTAATAGCCATCGGCACGTCTAATAAGTCTAACTCGTTTAATATCAGAATCTTTGAAATAAGCTAAGTCCCAAGTCCCTTTTAAAGAGAGTGTTCCAATGCCTTTCTTGTCACTGAAGCTAATAGTCTTAGGTGTAATAAGTTTCCATCCTGTTGTTTTATACTCAACTGAACGAGAAAACTTTTTAAAGCGAGGATAACCTTTCTTTCCTGGTATCTTTTTTTTACAGTTATCAAAGAATCGTGATATTGATGACCAGGCTTTTTCGGCGCTTGCTTGCCTTGCTTGAGAATTTAATTCAGAAGCGAATTTAAAGTCATGAGCTAAAATTTTACAATACGCTGACAAATCATACTTGTTCACTCCTTTATTATCCATCCAATACCTTAAGCATTTATTACGAATAAATTGAGAAGTGCGAATAGCATCATCTATCGCTTGATATTGTTGTTTTTTAGCTTCGACCTTGAATTCTAAAACAAACATTTACGCTCTTTACTTGAGTATAAAACTATCGTAGCATATAAATACTCAGTTGGCAAGCTAGATCAAAAAAGCCGTCCCTTCGCTATCGCTCAGGACAAGCCTAAAAGGACGGGGCTTTAGACCCTTAATTTTCGGTAAAACCCTCTTAGCAAGAGGTTAAAAGATATAGAAGCGGCTTTATTTTTTGCTTATCGTCAGTAAGTTAGTAGGGCATAAATAAACTAGCCAGGTTGATTGATGTCGGTGGTACTTTATAAGCCGCAGGAGAGCCGGTTATTTAGAATACCATACTGTTAGTGGCGGGTTACGGCGAATTGTTAAAGTGTGGTTGAGTTTTAAAAATTATTACCGCCTAACCTACTCTAAGAAATCTAAAATTTGATGATTATTTAAACTACAGAGGATTTAACTGTTTTCTCCCCAAAATATAAGGCAATAGCTTGGCAATATTTCTAGCATCATCAATCCCCCGATGATGAGTACCAGAAAGCGTCAAACCGGCAAGTTCTAGAGCTTCTTTCATACCATAACGTTTCGGTAAACCTTGCCGCTCACTAAATAACTGCTTTAAATTAACGTGAGGATAAGCAATAGGAAAAGGAACCTGATGAAACTTACTATCCTGTAGAAATTGATGGCGATCATAATCTCCCCAAGACCCAAACACAGCATTAGAATAATTAGATAGCCATTTTTTGAGAAGAATAGCGGCTTCGGGATAAGAGGGAGCCTGATCCACTTGCGTTTGAGTAATAGAAGTTAAGGACTTACAAAAATTAGTCAGGATAGGATAACGAACAGGTTTAATAAAAGTTTGAAATTCAGCAACAATCGTTAAATCCTGTTTTTCCACCATAACAGCACCTATTTCAATAATTTCCATCTCGTGCCGCTTGATCGTTCCCCGTTCACCTTCGGTGCTGCGGAGCAGTTCACAACAAGTAGCCTCTAAATCAAGCACTAAATAATAATCGTATTGGTTTAAATTGCTCATGTATTACAAGTAGGTTGGTGGGTTACGACGGATTGTTGGATTATGACCGCCTAACCCACTCTACAGACACAAGGCTAATGAACTACCTACGGACTTCGCTTTGCTGCGTCCGAGGTTTCTGACGCTTCACCTAGACAACTTACGTACAAAAATAGTTTTGAACATAGAGGTTATCTATCGACGTTTGAAGACGCTAGTTCCTAACGCCTGTATCGGGAAAACCCGACCTAAGAGAAAAGAGTGATCAGCATTTATCGACTCTTCTGTGGAATCTCTGTTTTCCAAGCACTGCCACTAACTGTGCTAGTTCTGGGGTAGATAAGTAGCTTTCACGGCATTACTGCACTGCGGAGGAGGTTATCATCCCTGGTGGCAAGCGGGTCTATTACCGTTATTGCCTCGCTATGCTTTATATTAGAGGGTTTTTGCTACGTAGTCAATACCACGCCTCTTTTTCATCCCACGCACTCAGTCGTGCGGTGATTTTCCACTCTGAACTGTTAACCGGCATCAGCCAAAACCGGATTGTCGGTCAAAAGTTTCAAAGCCTCCTGATATTGAAGGTCTTTTTCTGTGCCAATTTGTTGATAAGTAATAGGATCTTCGTGAATCAGTTGATCGGGAACAATACCCGCTTTATGAATATCCTTATGAGCCGGTGTTTCATACTTAGCAACAGTAATGGCTAAACCCGCCCCATCGGGTAACTCAAACAAAGATTGAATTAAACCCTTTCCAAAAGTTTTCTCACCAAGCAAAAGGGCGCGACCATTATCTTGAAGCGCCCCGGCTAAAATTTCACTGGCGCTGGCCGTTCCCTCATTAACCAAAACAATTAAAGGATCTTCTGTCAAAGACATTCCCGAAGCCGCAAAACTATCAAACGCGCCTTGACGGTTAACCGTATAAACAATGGTTCCTTTATCTAACCATAAACGGGCAATTTCAATGCCGGCTTGCAGGAGTCCACCGGGATTATTTCGCAAATCAAAAATATAAGCTTGGGCCCCCTGTTTTTCTAATTCTTTAATCGCTTGAGACACTTCTTTAGCCGCATTAGCACTAAATTGAGTCAAGCGGATGTAACCAATGGGAATTGAACCATGCTGATCTAAACTGGCATAAACTGAACTCAGAGAGATGCGGTCCCGAATCAGATCTACAGTCCGTTGTTGAGACTCTTGTTGACCATTCGGCAAAATCGTTAAAGAAACCTTAGTGCCTTTTGGGCCTCGCATTTTAGCCGCCGCTTCATCTAGCGTCAGAGTAGCAGTATCCACCCCATCAATAAACAGAATTCGATCTCGGGGAGCGATGCCAGCATCTTCAGCCGGAGAACCCACTAGAGGAGCAACCACTTCTAACTTGCCGGTGTCTGGGTTAATATTAATTTGCAGTCCCACTCCTGATAATTCGCCGGCGGTACTCATTTGTAGATTGTGATATTGTTGGGGACGCAAAAGACGAGTAAAAGGCTCATCCAAAGTAGCCAACATTTCATCAATAGCCTTATAAGTATCTTCTCGGGTTTTAAGGGGTCGTTTTAAAAAATCTTGTCGAATTTGCCACCAATTTTGCTGATTAAACGAATCATCTATATAAGCTTGGTTAACCAGTCGCCAGGATTGTAATAAAATCTTTTGTTCTTGTGAAAAACCTGCCGCATTAGCCGCAGGAGTCCAGCCCATCAACGAAACAATTAAACATAAACTCACTAAAAGAGTGACCACTACAGAACGTCTTCTCATAAGGCACAGATCAATTCAAGGTTTGCGCTTGTCAGGAACTTATTCCGGACAGTTTTATATTTTTTCTAATGTAAACTGCAACACCCCAAAATGGGTGTAAAGTCAGCAACTAGGCCAGGGGGACATTTTGCGCTACAATTAAGAGTTTGCAGATCAATGGAAGAAGGAGACAGCCTCATGGCTCGAATGTATTACGATGAAGATGCCAATTTAGACTTACTTGCTAATAAAACGGTTGCCATTATCGGCTATGGTTCTCAAGGCCATGCCCATGCCCTTAATCTTAAAGATAGCGGAGTTAATGTTATTGTGGGGCTGTATCCTGGGAGTAAGTCAGCCCAAAAAGCCACTGAAGCCGGCTTAACGGTTAAAAGTGTAGCCGATGCCGCCGCCGCCGCCGACTGGATTATGATTTTGCTGCCAGATGAGGTACAAAAAAGCGTCTATAAAAATGAAATTGAACCCCATTTAAAAGAAGGCAAAGTTCTTTTGTTTGCTCATGGATTTAATATTCATTTTGGACAAGTAATTCCTCCTTCTACGGTAGATGTGGTTATGGTGGCACCAAAAGGTCCAGGACATCTCGTCAGACGTACCTACACCCAAGGCGAAGGAGTCCCCTGTTTATTTGCAGTCTTTCAAGATGCTTCAGGACAAGCCCGCGATCGCGCTATGGCTTATGCTAAAGGGATTGGAGGAACTCGTGCCGGTGTTTTAGAAACGACTTTCCGAGAAGAAACAGAAACTGATTTATTTGGTGAACAAGTAGTCCTCTGTGGCGGTCTAAGTGCTTTAATTAAAGCCGGATTTGAAACCTTAGTCGAAGCCGGATATCAGCCTGAATTGGCTTATTTTGAATGTCTCCACGAAGTTAAACTAATCGTTGATCTGGTGGTAGAAGGCGGATTAGCTAAGATGCGCGATAGCATTTCCAATACGGCAGAATATGGAGACTATACTAGAGGTCCTCGTATTGTTACGGATCAAACCCGGCAAGAAATGCGGAAAATCCTTAAAGAAATTCAATCCGGTCAATTTGCTCGGGAATTTGTCTTAGAAAACCAGTCAGGAAAACCCGGATTTATCGCCATGCGTCGTCAAGAAGCTGAACATCCTATTGAAGAAGTCGGTAAAGATTTACGAGCTATGTTTAGTTGGCTAAAAAAGGCTTAATTTTGATTCGGTGAAGGATCTGCTTCTCTTTCAAATTCTTGGATTTTTTGTTCCCGTTTCCTACTAGGCCTTGTAGCCTCTGCATCAATATTAGGGAATAGCCCGATCAAGGTATGCTCTAGCTTTTGTCGGGTATTCCTACTATATAGACTTAGCGGTTTAGGAAGTATTACATCACCCCAGACAATAAACACTATGCTAAGAACCATAGTGAGTGAGAAAAAAGTTTTACTACTGAGTAAAGAAAATTTCATCTCTTTATTCCCTTTTTAAAAGCTCGAGTCTGTACTAATAATTTAACAAGAATTTTTTCCCGTGAAAACTGTATTTATAACCAACCTTTTAATCTATAAATAACCATTCCTATATACTCTTTTAAAGCTTTAGTAGTTCCTTCTAGGCGGCCAGCATCAGGGATTAAATTAAGCATTATAGTTTCTACACTGAGATCACTCTGTTCTAACTCGGGTTGACTCACTAAAAAATCAGTGGGGGCAGGAATGACATCTATACCTTGTTTTTTGAAAATCAAAAGAGAACGCGGCATATGAAGGGCCGAAGTCACTAATAACACTCGCTTAATACCTTTTTCATTTAAAATTTTCTTTACATTAACCACATTTTCATAGGTATTAAGGGATGTAGAATCTTGAAGAATTGCGCTAGGCGGTACACCCATCAGAGTCAATAGTGTGGCTATATCTGCGGACTCGGGTTGTTGCTGAGTGCGGAACGAGTTCCCCACCCCACTCAATTTGTCGGTAACTTGTTGGCCACCCCATTTAATTCGACCTCCAGAAGCAATAATTAAAGGCGCTTTGTGGTCTTGATAAAGTTTAGCCGCATAGACAACGCGATCCCCTTGTTCATTTAAATCTACCATTGGACGAGGAAAAGAGGCTGATTTTGTCGCACCACCGAGTACAATAATTGCTTCTGCATTGGGGATATTTTGGGGGATATTTTGCCATTCCAAAGACTGAATTAATCCATTACTGACCCATTCATTACCAGCGACTAAAATAATAATGAGCGCTAATGTTATTGGAAAAGGAACCCAAGCAGGACGTTTCCACCATAAGATTAAACTTATCACTAGCAAGACACAAGTTAATCCAACGGGATACAAAAATAACGGCAGTAATTTAGAAAGAAACAAAAACATATTTATGGTTATTAGTCTGTAGGTAGTTTTAAAGAAGACCCATTAATTATTAATCATTAGTCATGTCCTATTTTCTATTGCAAGAGTGCCCTAGTGCCTAATTGTTAACTATTCTGTCTTCGGTTTCCTAACTCGTGTTTGCGGTCTTCTTTTTGTTTCAGGCTTTGTGGTTTTACTGGGTTCTTTGAGTCCTTTGTTCAACTGCCAAGCGATGGCATTGAGAATGAGATTAGCATAGCCTGAACTATTGGCTCGATAGTTTTCTTGAGTAGCAATTGCCGTTCCTAATCTTTCCAATGTTTTCGGATATTTTTTATCTTTCACTAATTCTTTTTCTTTGGCAGTTAAAGGTCTATTTTTTTCTAACACTGCTTTAATTATGGGCAAATAAGGTTCAGCTTCTTCAGCTATTTCTTGAATTTCTAATTGCAGTCTAGTCAATTCGATAATTTCTTGCGCTCCTTGAATAATTGGCGGAATCTTCGCCGCTTTTTTCGGTGCTTTTGGAGCTTGTAATTGAGGGCTATCAGGCGGAACAAAAACAAGATTTTCCAGCGTTAATCCATCAGGAAATTGATCGGCTTCTATTTCTCCCTGTTCCCACATTCGATGCACAATTTCTAGTGCCTTAGCTCTATTTTGAGGATTATTTCCACCTTTTCCTTCTACTTCAATCAGTATTCCTTCTTGTTCAGATAAAGATTTAGATAGGTCACTAACAGCTACAAAATGAGTCACTGATGATGTTCTTGCCATACTTAACTAATACTCGAATTACTTTAATTGATTATTGCCATTGGTTTAAACTATTTAGCCAATTTTGCCACAAGTTTAACATTTGTTCTCGCCGGCGTTCAAAATTTGCGGCTACAGTAATTAGAATAATACCAAGAGCTAATCCTATTATCCATTTTATAAAACTCCACTGAAAACTGACAATAATTACTTGATAAATACCGGTCATGACAAAAGTCGTAGTTCCCACGAATAAAAAGGCTCTGATTTGTAATCCTAACCCAGTCAATAGCGTTAATAAACTGATGATAGCGGGAATTAGTCCTGTTTTTTGGTAGAATAGTAAAGCCGTCACACAAATAATACTACTTCCTAATAGGCGCAAATAATGACGATTTTTGCGCTCTCGATTGTCTTGAAATTTTTGATCAATTTGAGCTATATATAGGAGAGAAAACCCCCACACAAACGCCTCAAATAGTGGTTCTTTACTTCCTTGCTCAAACCGCCAATTTAAAATCATATAGTCAAGCAAAAATAGGCTAATATAAGTCCAGCGTAAGTTTTTTGTCTTCAGGGCTATTTGCAGATAAAAACCGGCAATAATTAAAAGATTAAAATACTGAACATTAGCTAAATTGGGGAGAATGATTAAAGCCTGTAAAATAGGAAGCAATAAAGCCACATTTTGCCAGGGAGTTACCGGCCACTTCCAAGTTTGCCAAGGTAAATAATATAAAATTAAAGCCAATGCACAAATAATTAAAGCTCGATAAGGATCAAGAATGGCTAATTGCTGCCAAATCATTCGAGCAAAAACAGCAGTAGCAAGAACATCAAATAAGCCCAGATAAACCCAGATATCTTTAGCCGTTGTCAAATTTTGTTGAGAAGATAAGGGGGGTGTAACCCGTCCTTGAATCAGAGAATAAACCGGTAAAATTAAACTCGCTATCAGAAGCAGTAAATTAAGCTGAGATGTTAAGGTAATCGTTGAAGCAACTGTCATAATAGAGATACTCTTTAAAACAGTAGCAATTGCCCAATGAGCATGAGCAATTATTTGAATTTCCCTGAGATTAAGATTTAAATAGTTTTGAAACCCTCGCCATCGCAAAAACCAAGCCAAGAGACGATAACTTAACGCAATTACCCCAGTAATCACAGCTAAGCTCATAATATTATTAGCCGCTTCTCCCTGGAATTGTCTCATTTGATAAATAGCTGATTCATAAATGCCTAGAGAAATGCCAGCGACAGCCAGATAGCTGAGGATTTTAGCCCGATTTAAACGATAGCCTATCATGACACCTGTAATGCCGGCTCCCACCGTCAGCAAGCCTGTATAAGCCGTAAAATGTCCCCATCGCCAACCGATGCCCATGATGGCGATAATTAAGGGAAAAATTTGAAAACTGGTTAATTGAGACAAAGATGAAAATTTTGCCGATAGCCAACCGGTAAACCCAAGAGTAAAGAGAGCTAAAATAATATTGCTCGTGGCAATTATAGAGGCAACATCTTGAGAATTAGGAGCCAATAAATTGACGGTTAAGACAACACTTTGAATCACTAAAATTTCAATGATCCAAACTAGCCCATACACCACCCAATAATTAAGTTCTTGCCAATAGCGGTAAATCACAATAGCCCCAATTAAAAGAGTCGCAACCAAAGAATGCCAAGTCAGAGAAAACAATCCCACTGTGGAACCAAGACAGTCTACGGTTAGACTCAATAAATTAAAAACACATAAAAAAATTGCCCAACCTTCAGCCGCCTTAGCATATAAACTCGCCAAAAATCCCTGACGCTGTTTTAACCCTATATTGAGCAGCCATAGCACCACAAGAGTAATCGCATCACTAATGATAGCTTGAGATGAAACAAAAAATTCACCAAAAGAAGTAGTGAGTAGCCGCCCTAACCATACTGCCTGTAAAGCAAGCGTAAAACCGATTTGAATTCTAGCCGCAGTTAAACGACGAAGATAATAAGTATTAAATAACATTAATCCGGCTCCCATAGCTAAACTAAAGAGCCTATAATCCCGAAACCAAAGCGTTAAAGTCTGTGCAACAATTAACGCCACGCAACTCCAAAAAGCCGCTTCTCTTCTTTGTTTTCTCCCACTCCGACTAGCCACTCCAGTAAGGGTTAATGGCACTAATAACCACCACAATTCTTCTGTGTAAACTTTTTGTGCATCTAGAAACAGTTTAACCTCCTGTGATAATAAAATATAACTGAGAAAGGCGAAGAAAAAACCCAAGTGCCAACAACTACGATACCAAACTTGTTTAACAGTTAAATTCCCCCGAGATTCTTGTAAGGTACTCATTAACCATTCTCCCACCATGAAGCCTAATAATATTTTTATCCATCTGGCCACACTTAGAGAAGGGAATTGCCAATCTACTATCGAAGTAATCGTCAATAAGGCAGTAATATGATTTAAATAAATTGCCGCAATTTTTACCGGTTGACGACGAGAAGAATAATAAGTTAACAGCAGAGTACAAAGGAATAAATTCACGGCTCTGGCTGTCAAATCCAAAAGACTATTAGCCGTCATGCAAAGTGCCAAAAATAAACTTAATCCTTCGCCCAAATTGCCCAAACTAGGCTTATTTTGACGCTGTAGCCAATCGGTTAACCCGACAAAAATTAATAGATAGGGAAATAAAATTAAACTATAGAGCGAGTAAGAATAATTTTGATTGTGAGTAAAATGAATCCAAACATCTAGAATATCTTGACGAACCGATAGAGGAATTAAACGCTCTATCAGAAAAACCCCTTGCAAGCCAATTAAATAAATAGCGAGTAAATCTAACCGTAGCCAATCTCGCCGTAATCGTTGTCCAAAAAATTGTAGTGCTAGAAAACTCACCAGAGCCGCTTGCCAAGGAAAATTCTCTCCTACTGAAAATAACCACCCTAAAAATAATAAAATTATCCCGACAAATTCCCAAACTTTTCCAATAGAAACATCCGGGGCAATCTTCCCACCATTTCCCTGTAGTAACCAGCCAGAAACCCCAATAGCTAACCCTAATTGTTGAATAGGAAGATGATTCACAAAAATTGCTCGTATCAGCAATATACTTAGCCCATAAACTAACAGTCCTCTTCCTTCAACTTCCCTCAATTGTCTTGAACTGGGAAATAATCTTAAAATGATACTGGTAACAATTAGGGCAAAATATACAGCAATAATCGGTACTTCTGAAAAATGCCAACCCCACTGTAAATAACTTAATCCTAAAAAATTAATAGCGATAAGAAAACGATGCCTAGACTTGCTGTATTGATAAAAAACAAGGGTAAGACTAAAACAAGCGAGCGCAATAACTTCCCATCCCCACTGCTTTTCCCATAACCGAAAAGTATCCATCGCCCAAAAGTTAATAGGAATAAGTAAAAAAGCAATATTTTGAAGCGTTTGAGAAGTTAGCTGTAAATTTTCCTGGCGGCTTAACCAAAAACCCGTTCCCCAAAAAACCAGGGTATAACTCCATAAAATTAAATATTGTCCTACATTCGTAAATCTTTGCCATTGAGTAGCCGCTAACAAGGTAGAAGATATGACGACTAAAAATAAGCCTAAAAATAACAACCAACGAACACTCAGTTCATCTTTTAACCCCTGCAATATCCGAGTAAAAATATTTCTAGGTTGACGTTTTTGTGGTATAATTTGCTCTGATTTTAAAGGAGTTTCAGGAATATTAGATAAATCGGTTTTTTGGGGTGAGACAACTGTTACCGGTTCAGGAAGTGGAGAAGTTAAATAAAGCTGACTGAATTGCTTAACATAATCGTCATTAATTAATCCCAAACGCAACCATACTTCTAACCCGTCCAGCAATGCGGGGTTGGAAGCATCGACAACTATCGATAGTGATAGCGGGTTTGAGAGTGAAGATAATTCATCATTCATAATTGATGAGTGATGATGCCTGGTTCAATCACAAAAAGGTTATGGGATATAGGCTAACATACTCTTGCTTTATTTAATTCAACGAAGGGCGTTATAAACCCGAAGAATTAGCCGAAATCGTCAACCCAGAAAATATTATCAACCAAGCATTAAATCTAATTATCAACCCTCACTAAATCTCTCGACAAAACTAAATATATTCATCTGTGTTTATTGGTGTAAGCTTCGCCCCTGCACAACGCCGCATCTGTGGACCCTCATCCCAAGACGGTAAACCCTACCCCCAATTCCCTGAGTACATTGTAAACTAAAGTAAATAAACATGAACAAATATTGAGCAGACCGAATCATGGAACTCGAACAACTCCAAGCCTATCTCGAGAGTTCAGACTCCCAAAACCGCCTTAAAGCCTTAGTGGAGTTACGCAAATACGACTCAGAAATAGCAGTCCCCTTACTCATCAGTCGAATACAAGACCAAGAATTTATCGTTCGTTCCTATGTGGCGATGGGGTTAGGCAGAAAACAAAATGCTGATTCTTATGCGGCATTATTAGAACTCATTGAATTTGAGCGAGACCCAAATGTTCGCGCTGAAGCGGCTAATTCTCTCTCATTTTATGGTGAGCCATCCATTCCTCATTTAGTAGCACTGTTTCATAAAGATAATAACTGGTTAGTTCGTAAAAGCATTTTTGCGGCTATGGCAGATTTAAATGCACCAGCAGAATTACTCGAGATTTGTGTAGAAGGACTCAAAGATAAAGACCTGACTATACAAGAAACTGCTGTGGATGGGTTCACCCTATTAGTTAATACAGATAAAAGTGAAGCGGCTCTTAATCAATTACTGTCTTTAGTGAATCATAAATCATGGCGAGTTCGAGCCAGAGTTGCCAGCGCCTTAAGTAAATTTAATAGCCCATTAGTTGAAGCGGCATTAATTCAATTAAAACAAGACCAAGATCATCGCGTGGTGGCGGCTGTTTTAGAAACTCTGTTACCGTAGGCTAGTGTTGATGCTTTTAGGTTCAAAAATATTAAGTTTTTAGCCGCCAATGCCCACCCTACAACGACAGATAGTGATTAGACCCCTGTATAGTAAAATGTAAAAGGCTCGAAGCTTACCCCTGTCGGGCAATATTTACTGTCTCTACAACTAACCATGAAGCTTCGCACTTTTTTGTCAATCCTAGCAGTTGGTGTTGTTCTCCTTTTATCCATCGCTGGTGGTAGCCTTTATTGGATACTCTCTCAAAGTCCCTTAAATCTCCTCGCAGGAGGGGTAACAGCGCAACCGGCTGCCGCCATCGTCATTCCCCGACAAGCTCCGGTGATGGTATCTCTATTAGTCAGTCCAGAGCGTATAGAAGCTTTTAGTCAACTCATTGCGGCTCCCGCTAACCGGCGACGCTCCCTCAGAGAAATTCGAGAAGTGGAAAAAAGCTTACTGGCCAAAACTGGATTAAACTATCAAAAAGAGATTCAACCCTGGCTAGGAGATGAAATTACTCTAGCAGTCACTTCCCTCGATTTTGATCGCAATCCGGAAAATGGTATTAAACCCGGATACCTGCTGGCAGTACAAACCAAAGATGCGGAGTTAGCCAAAGAATTTCTGCAATCCTCTTATTCTCGAGAAGCGATCGCCGGTACATCAGATTTAGTGTTTGAACAGTACAAAGGGGTTAACCTCATTGCTCAACGTCCCCTATCAGCTAATAAAAATAACGTCACTTTGGGATCTAGTGCCGTTGTAGCCGATTTTGTGCTATTTGCCAACGATCCGAAAGTCTTACGCGATGCTATTAATAATGTTCAAGTTCCTGGACTCAATTTAAAGGGCGCTAATTATTATCAACAAGCTTTAAAGACCATTGAAGACCCTCGCATTGGCCTAGTTTACGGGAATTTACCCGCCTTATCCGCTTGGATAGCTAATGCACCTGTACCCGAAACCCCAGAAGTGGCCCAAATGCTGACCGTAGCATTTTCGATTAAGTCCGAAGGTTTAGCCGCTCAAACCGCCTTATTTGGGGTAGAAGGAGCCGCCAAACGGATTCCCGCTTTATCTCAACCGGTGGGAGCCTTAAATTATGTCCCCGCTAATACCATTGTCACCGCCGCCGGCACCAATCTCAACCAATTTTGGCAAACGGTAGAAACCGGTTTAGCCGCTAATAGTCCGTTACAACAGTTAGTAAAACAGCTTATAAGCCGTTTAGAAGCTCCTTTAGGTTTAAATTTACCTGAAGATATTTTTAAGTGGGTTAAAGGCGAATATAGCTTGGCTCTAGTGCCAAATCCCGAAGGGGATCAACCCGATTGGATCTTTGTCGCTCAGAAAGTGCCCGGGGTAGAGACATCCTCAGCCATCACCCATTTAGATGATTTAGCCAAACAGCAGGGCTATAGCGTGGGAAGTTTGCCCTTGTTTGATAGCACGGTCACCGCTTGGACGAAGTTAAGCACGGCTACAGAAACAGGAGGAGGTTCTTTAGCGCGTCTTAATGCTCAGGTAAAAGGGGTCCATACAAATACTGATCAATATGAAATAATTGCCTCTTCTGTTGAAGCGATGTCTCAAGCATTGGCGGCACAAAAAACCTCTTTAATTGACAGTGAAAAATTCCAACAGGCTATTTCGGCTTTGCCTAGGGAAAATGACGGATACTTTTATGTAGACTGGAATAAGAGTGAGCCAATTATTGAGCAAAAGTTACCGATTGTTCGGGTTATACAATTAGCTGGCAAACCTTTATTTAATAATCTGCGCTCTCTGACCTTGAGTAGTCAAGGAACTGAGCAGGGAATTGCCCGCGCCACAGTCTTTTTTAAATTAGGTGTGAGATAAAATCTACATACAAAGACTCTGTTCACTCATATCAATACTCATGATTAAATCATCCTGATATTGGAAAAATTGATTGGTTTCTTTATAGGCATTAGTGTAGTATGTTGTAGTATTTTTGACGGTATCTTTGCCAGAAAAAACAACATAAATTGCACAATAGGATTTTCCGTTAACTGTTGTGGGTCTAGCTTCGTAGTCATAGGAAGAATTAAAAGGAACTTTTCCACTGCTTTGCAAATAAAAACATTTAGTTGCAGGAGTTCCTTGTTGACTCACCGGAACTATATTAGGATAAACATCTTTAGGATAGTAACCATTTTCTAATCTAAAAATTCTCAGTTCTTTAGCCATACAACTCATCTGAATTTTTGCGTCTCCATATTTAAATTTATCTATCGTAGCCACATAAGAAGGAAAAGCGAAAGCGGCTAATATCCCCAAAATGATCACAGTAATTAACATCTCTAACAGAGTAAATCCTGAATTTGAGGATGAGCTTGACAAATTCTTTAACGACTTATAGCGGTAAATCAGTAGAGTTACGATCAGAGTATTCATGGGCTTAGTCGGTTAAAAATTTAAGTTAATTTAAATAAAATAATAAAAATATAGTTGATGTAAGTTCTTAAAGATTATTGTGCCCAGATTTAAGCTAAAACATAGCAATGGCTGCCGACAATGTTGAGTGCGGTCCGTTGGTGAATCTATGCTATAGGTAAACAAGAAGATTAAGAATTTAACTTTTTTTTGGGTAAGTATAGAGAAAAGCTAAAGAGTTTGTTAAGATTGTTACCAAAAGTGAGCCATCAAGAGAACACACATCATGACCCAAAACGGACATTCCAAATCCATAGTCGTTGCGCCCTCCATTTTATCGGCTGACTTTAGCCGCCTCGGAGAAGAAATACAAGCCATAGATAAAGCCGGCGCAGACTGGGTACACGTAGACGTGATGGATGGGCGCTTTGTTCCCAACATCACCATCGGTCCACTGATCGTAGAAGCTATTCGTCCTTATACCAAAAAGCCTCTAGACGTTCACTTAATGATCGTCGAACCCGAAAAATATGTCGCTGACTTTGCTAAAGCCGGCGCTGATATTATTTCAGTTCATGCGGAACATAACGCTTCACCCCACTTACACCGTACTCTCGGCCAAATTCGGGAATGCGGAAAACAGGCGGGTGTAGTTCTTAACCCCTCTACCCCTTTAGACTTTATAGAATATGTTTTAGAGTTATGCGATTTAGTATTAATTATGAGCGTTAACCCCGGTTTTGGGGGCCAAAGCTTTATTCCTGAAGTTGTACCTAAAATTCAAAAATTGCGTCAAATGTGTGATGAACGGGGATTAGATCCTTGGATTGAAGTTGATGGCGGATTAAAACCGGATAACACTTGGCAAGTTTTAGAAGCGGGTGCTAATGCGATCGTAGCGGGTTCGGCTGTATTTAAGGCTTCTGATTATTCTAAAGCCATTGAAGGCATCCGCCACAGCAAGCGTCCTCAAGCTCAATTAGCTAGTGTTTAATTATTTCTCCTTAAATTAACTCTTGTAACAGGTGGTTCAGGTTTTGTACCGCCTGTTTTGTTCTGAGTTAGGAAGTTGTGTTACGACGGACTGTTAAACTCAGATCTTGCACCTGTCTCTAATGGTATTCGTGAGGGTAGGGTGTAGGGGGTAGGGTGTGGGGTGTAGTGAAATATTGGGCGAAAAAATAATAAAAAGAAAGAGTATTAATCATGTAACTCCGAATAATGTCTCACTAATTGTAAAATCTCTTTAATTTACCTATTCCCCATCCCCGACACCCCACACCCGACACCGATCTCAACACGGAGATCGGTTGGTGCAAGATATGAGTTAAACCTAGGCGATGTTCAACGAGGGTAGCCGCCTAACACACCCTACTTAACTTAATTAAAACCCAATAACCTCTGATAACGACTAAGAGCAATTAAAGGGAAATATTGCAAATAGAGATGGTATTTAAGATAAAAATGACAGGGAAAACCCGTGCCCGTAAAATAACTTTCATCCCATGTCCCATCTGGGCGCTGAGTCGCCAACAGATAATTGACCCCTCTTTCAAGGGCCGTTTTCGCAAATTTTCCGGTCGCTTCTCCGGCGGCTAATAAGCCAATTAAGCCCCAGGCGGTTTGAGAGGCGGTACTGTCTCCTTTTCCTCTCAAGGCAGGATTATTATAACTAAAACAAGTTTCGCCCCAACCCCCATCAGGATTTTGACAACCCACTAACCAAGCCGCACCCTTTTCAATCTGTGCTTGATGGGTAACGGGTGCAATCGCGGCTAAAGCGGATAAAGCCCCACTGGTACCATAAATATAATTTACGCCCCAACGACCAAACCAACTCCCATCCGCTTCTTGTTCTTGTTCTAAGTAAGCGATCGCTCTTTTTACCCGGTCATGATCCATACTTAACTCACAAGTGCCCAACATTTCTAACACTCGTGCCGTTACATCGGCGGTATTCGGGTCAATCATCGCCTTTAAATCAGCATAGGGCAAATAATTGAGCCAATTTTGGTCATTATTAACATCAAAAGCCCCCCAGCCGCCAGCCTTACATTGCATGGTGGCCATCCAGCGCACACAACGCCGCATCGCCCCATATTTAAGCTGTTCATCGGGCATTTTCACCTGTTCGAGGGCCATCACCACCACAGCCGAATCATCTAAGTCAGGATACCAACGGTTATCAAATTCAAACGCCCATCCGCCGGGAGTTCCTTCTTTATTCTTGACTGCCCAGTCTCCATAGTCGAGAATTTGTTTATCTAATAACCATTGTGCCCCTTTTACTAAAACCGGCTCATCGGGTTTTAATCCCGATTCTACCAAGGCACGCAGCACCCAAGCGGTATCCCAAACCGGTGAAATACAGGGTTGAACGTGATAAGTCTCTTCGGTTTCAATGGCAAAATTATCAACTGATTTAAAGCCCCGATGAACGATGGGATCATTGACTTCATAATCTAACGCCCGCAGGGCTAACAGGGAATTTAGCATGGCTGGAATAATACCGCCCCAGTCGCCGGTATCTTCCTGTCTTTCTAACACCCATCTTTCAGCAGCCTTTAAACTCTCATTGCGGAAGGGAATAAGATTATTAGTCTCAGCAAACTTAAACACCCCATCTAACCAGACAAAAACATCTGTCCAATCTCCATTGCGCGGTAAATCATAGCGAACATGATTAATCCCTTCGCTATAGAGTTCATCTAGGGTAATGCCGCACTGATAAACCGGCTTTTTATCAAAGACAATCAACAGAGGAACGGTACTACCGCGCGCCCAACTCGACATCTCATAAATGGTAAAAGGGAAATTCTCCGGCAATAGCATGATCCAAGGCGGAATAGAAGGCACACCCCGCCAGTCATAGCAACCAATTAAGGCTAAGTGCATTTTCGTAAAAATGCGGCTTTTACTAATGCCTCCCCGAGAGAGGATAAAGGCTTTAGCACGAACCAAGGCCGGATCGCTTGCACTAACCCCTAACAGTCGTAAAGCCATGTAAGCTTCTACAGAGGTACTGAGATCGCCGCCATCCCCATAAAATAATTCCCATCCGCCATGTTCTCGTTGCTGACGACGGAGATAGGTTTCTACTTTATGGAGAGGGCGAGTTGTATCCGTTCCCCAAATTTTGTGCAAGAGAACCGCTTCGGCGGTAATGGTAACATTAGACTCTAATTCTGCCCACCAGTACCCCTCGGGATACTGAATCGACAGTAGATACTGTTGCGATGCGGCGATCGCCTCTTTGACCTTGCTGAATACTTCGGTTACTTTGGTGGATATGTTGCGGGCTTGTATTTGCATCAGTTTCCGTTCAACTCCAGGATATTTATTTAAGTTAGCAGGTTTAAATTTTTTGTTCCGTAGTTTAAAGGCTTCTTTTGACTTAGCTCTGATAACTAATTATTAACAATCCTTTGCCAAATCTCGCCCCAAAGCTTTATGATTAACTCAAGTAGGTTTTCTGACTTTTTAGTGCTGTCAATTTCTGCGGTTCTAGGGTTGACATTAAGCGACTTTTATGTTTAAAAAAGTAAGTAAGTAGGGAATACCGGTCTAGATAGTCCTGTACTAAACCCTTACTGGAGAAACCTACCTCAATGTCCTTAAACCCCAAACTGTATGATACCGAGCCAAAACTTCGGAGAAACAGTAAAATCGGTTGTAAAATCCGAAACAAAAGACTTTTCGAGTTTAATGCCCAGACCTGGTTGGAAAGGATGTGAAGGGTTATGGGGGGGCCATTTGTAGCGGTCACTTTTGTGCTGATCGCTGGAAGCTGAATTGAGATAATCGGTAGAATTTTGAGGACATCATCCTAAACAACGTTTTTAAGAGTTGGTTTCAGGAGAAATAAGTTTTACCCCCTTAAAAAATGAAGAGTTGGCAATTCTCTCATTCCTCAGTTTTAAAACCTTTATAAAACTTTGAGCCGCGCTAGAACACAGTCCTCAAACAGGCCGAAGCGAAAGATGATTGACAGATAAAAAACCTGGAATGTTCAATTCCAGAAGGATTTAGTAATTTTTATGAATAGCAAGGAAATTTTAAGCACAAAACTGCTCTTAAAGCAATATCAACAAGGAGTCAGGGATTTTTCAGGGATTAAACTCTCTAAAGCTAATCTCAAAAAAGAAACTCTTAATAAAATTAATTTTAGCGGAGCGGAGCTACAAAAAGCCGATTTGAGTCGAGGAGAATTGATCGGTGCCAATTTAACTAAAGTCAACTTGACCGAAGCAAATTTGTATAAAGCTCAGCTAATAGACAGTAATTTGAGCCAAGCCGACTTAAGCGCAGCCATATTGACCCAAGCTGATTTAAGCGGCGCAATTTTAAGTCAGACAATCCTCAAAAAAGCCGATCTCAGTTATGGATATTTGATCGGCAGTAGTTTAGTCAGTGCTGAACTGAGCAAAGCCAATTTGAAAGCCGCTAACCTAACAGGAGCAAGCTTAAGCAAAGCGGTAATGAGCGAAGTTAATTTGAGTAATGCTCAACTGAATCGCGCCATTCTCAGCCAAGTAAACTTAAAAAGCGCGAATTTAAAAAAAGCTACCCTCATTCGGGCCTATCTAAGTGGAGCCAATCTAGAAAACGCTAATTTACAAGGAGCCAACCTGAGTTTTAGTGATCTACGTCGCGCTAACTTACGCAATACCAATTTGAAAGGCGCAAATTTGCAAGGAGCCAACTTAGCCGGAGCCGACTTAACCGGAGCCAACTTGTCTGCTGCTAATCTTGAAGGGGTAGATCTCGAAAAAGCCAACTTGAGACAGGCAACCTTAATCTACGCCAATTTAAGAGGATGTAACTTGCTGAGTGCGGACCTCGCCGAAGCAGATTTAGAAGGGGCTAACTTGTCTAACGCCGGTTTATTACTCACCTATATGAGAGGAACTAACCTACGTCGCGCTAATTTGGATCAGGCAAATTTAATCGGAGCCAGTCTAGTACACACAAACTTGATGGCGGCTTCCTTAGCTGAGACGATTTTACCCAACGGTAGCCTTTATCATTAGGCAAGAGAGAGCAATATTTTACCCAACAATCTCGCCCTGGTGGAGTCTAAAATAACCTCTGCTGAAAAAATTTTCTCTTTCTTGAACACTAGCGCCAAATATGCTATACTAGCTTTCTTGGAAGGTAATAGCACGGAGTATGAAGTAAGAATGACAAAATTGGGAACCCATCTGATTATCGATGCTTGGCAAGTACCAGCAGACCTTCTTAACGATCCTGAACGTATTCGTCATGCTTTACTTGAGGGGATTGCAGCCGGAGAAGCGACGCTGATCGACTTGTGTGTTCATCAGTTTAGTCCTCATGGGGTGACCGCTACAGCTACATTAGCTGAATCTCACATAGCCATTCATACCTGGCCAGAACTGGGGTATTTTGCTGCCGATCTATTTTTCTGTGGCAGTGGTAAACCAGAAGAAGCCTTGAAAATTCTGAAAACGGCACTTAAAGCTAAGCAAATCAGAGTACAAGAAATTACGCGAGGGTTTCCCGCCTCTTCAGAGATTGAGCAACATCTAGAAAACTCTCTCTATCAAACAGTTGCTTAATTTTCTGACAGTGGACAATCAGTAGAGCTTCCTGCTTCTGATACTTCTCAAAGTTGGTTAGAGGTAACGACTACTGCGGATATTTTTGTTAAGATTGAGGTAAGCTCTTTATTGCTACTAGGTAGGCATCGTGGTAAGGATAATTTTGATTTTTATCCTGGCATCAATACCAGCATTATTAGGTTTTTGGATAATCCGAAGATCTAAAAGACGCTTTCAAGCCAGAATGCGACGTATTCGACATAGAGCTTATCATCAAGCAATAACGAGCGAATCTTCAGAACCTTATCCTCTAACCGAGAGATCTGATCGCTTTATAGGAGAAATTAGCTGTCAATATAACGCTCGTTCTCCTCATCTTCGTTGTGCAGTTAACCCTTCAGGTCCTTGTGAAGGTTGTCCTTATTACAAGGCAAGGGAGTAGCTAAGCCTTAAGATTTTAAAAAGTCCAGGGCTAAATAAATAGCCGCTACCGATCCACAAACACAAATTTCTCCGCACTGTATCATATATTTAACTCTTGTCATAGGAACTAAGACAAGCTCTATATCTTCGGTTAAATCTAAGTGCTGTTTACCCAGAGGAGAAGCATTTAGAGCTAGATACAGATGAATTTTATTGTTATCTTTGACCGGATTATCATAAAGAGTTGCTAATTGAATAAATTGCTCAGAAACATAACCCGTTTCTTCTTCTAATTCTCGCCTCGCCGCCATTAAACTATCTTCTTGTTGAGCATTAAAACTACCCGCCGGTAGTTCCAATAAGATCTCTTGAACACCATGACGATATTGACGCACAAAAACAATCTGGTTATCGGGAGTCAGGGGGAAAACTAGGGCAATTTCCGGACGAAGATTAACAAAATAATCATCCACAATTTGACCATTGGGTAATTGAACAGTATCCTGTTTAACTTGACACCATTGATTATTTAAGACTAACTGAGAATTAATGAGTTTCCATTTTTTAATACGGCTCATTAAAATCTATTTCACTCCTAACTCTTAAGAAATTATACTTCCCCTAAATGAATTTTTTCTCTAAAATTTGAGCCAACTTTTTGACCATCGGTTCCATTTCAATATTGAGCCAGTCTCCTACCCTTCTTTCTCCTAAATTCGTTAATTTTAAAGTTTCTTCATAAATTCCCAAACTTAAAACCCTCTCCTCAATTTTATTAATCATTAAAAGCACTCCATCTAAACAGACTAAATCTTTAGGGTCAAGGTATTTAAGCAAAACATCTTCCCAAACCACTTCAAAAAGGACAGAAGTTTCAGATTCATGAATCAGTGAAATTAATTGACATCTACCCGAAGGAATGCCCAAAAATAAAGAGCTAGAAATCTCCTCGCCCAAACGCACTGCCCTTTCCAAATTGACTCGAGTATTTGCCCTAAAAGATGACAAAGAATGAAGATGAAACTTCAAACAGAATTGGTCATTGATGCTGAACTTATCGACAAGCGTTAAAACCTTACCATTTAAAGCCACCGAAGATTGAAGAGGAAGGTCAGAAAATAGCTCAGAACCTACATTAATGATTAGCTCATGTTGATTAACTTGTGTGATCAATCCAGTTTCTTTAATAATTCCCGTAAACATAGGAAAATAAAATCAGTCTAGGTCTTTATTTTATATGGAATTGTCGGTTCAGCCCTTTACCGTTCACAAACGCTTTCCTCTAACCATCAGCAGAGGAACCAGTAGTCAAAATACTAATCTGTGGGTACGCATTAAAGACCAAGAAATTGAAGGATGGGGAGAAGCCACGCCCTTTTCAGTCACAACAGAAGGATACAAAAATACTTCATCCCTACTCGAAGAATTAGAGCAATTGACCTCTAGTTTAAAATCATTGACCCCCTTAGATCGTCAGTCCATAGAAGCCATTTTGACAGAAAAACAAGCCTCTAGCGCCGTGCGGGCAGCAATTGATATAGCCCTATACGACTGGCTAGGAAAAAAAGCCAACTTACCCTTATGGCGGTTATGGGGACTCGATCGCCGTAAAATTGTACCGATTTCGGTAACCGTCGGCATCACCTCACCCGAAGCCGCTAAACAACGAGTGAGAAACTGGCGGCAAGTCTTAGAACCAGAGATCATCAAAGTCAAATTAGGCTCACCTAACGGAATAGAAGCCGATCAAGCCATGTTACTAGCCATCTTAGAAGAAGCCCCACAAGCTAGGATAACAGTAGATGCCAATGGCGGATGGAGCCTTGATAATGCTCTTTTAATGGGTGATTGGTTAGCACAACAGGGAGTAGAGTATATTGAACAACCCTTACCCGTAGGAGAAGAAGACAAATTAGCCATCTTGTATCAGCACTCACCCCTTCCCATATTTGTCGATGAAAGTTGTTTTAGTAGTCAAGATATTATCCGCTTAGCCGCTTGTGTTCATGGCATTAATATCAAAATCATGAAATCTGGCGGCTTAAGTGAGGCCATAAAAATGATTCATCTTGCTAAAGTCTGCGGGTTAAAGGTGATGTTCGGTTGCTACTCTGACAGCACTTTAGCCAATACGGCCATGTTTCATCTAGCGCCCTTAGCAGATTACCTCGATTTAGATAGCCATCTCAACCTAGTCGATGATCCATTTACTGGGGTAAAGTTAGAACAAGGGCGTTTACTCCCCAATGACTTACCCGGTTTAGGCGTAACTTTAACAGTTAACAGTTATAAGTTATGAGTTTTGACTGACTAATGACTATTGACAAAAAAATGCTTTTAACTTCACAACATCGGGTTGCTATTCTCCTCCATGAAGGCATTCGCGGCACTCATGGAAAAACCGGACTTGCCTTTCTACGCTACGGGAAAAACCCTGTAGTAGCTGTTATTGATGCCGACTGTGCCGGACAATCTTTAGCCGCATTAACGAAAATAGATCGAGATATCCCCATCGTTAAAAATGTCAGCGAAGCATTAAGCTTTCATCCCGATGTTTTATTAATTGGCATTGCCCCTTCCGGCGGCGTATTACCGCAAGCCTGGTGGGAAGAGGTCAAACAAGCCATTATTGCAGGGGTATCCATCGTTAATGGCTTACATACCCCCATTGCCCCTCAATTTGACTTTTTAAAACCCGGACAATGGATCTGGGATATTCGCCAAGAACCCCCAGGACTGATGATCGCTAAAGCGAGGGCGAGATCACTCTCAAGCCGCCGCCTTCTTACTGTCGGGACAGATATGAGTGTCGGTAAAATGTCTACCTCCCTTGAATTGGATCGCGCCGCACAAAAACGGGGAATAAAATCGAAATTTCTCGCTACCGGACAAGGAGGTATTATGATTTCCGGAGAGGGTATCGCTTTAGATGCTATACGGGTAGATTTTGCGGCTGGGGCAGTAGAGCAGATGGTGTTAAAGTGGGGCAATGACTATGATTTATTATGGATAGAAGGACAAGGCTCTCTAGTGCATCCAGGGTCAACCGCCACTCTACCTTTAATTCGGGGAACTCAACCCACCGATTTAATTTTAGTCCATCGCGCAGGACAAAAACACATTAATAATGTCCCAGAAATTATTATTCCTCCTTTATCACAAGTGGTGCAATTATACAATCAGATAGCCAGTGTTTATGGGACATTTGGAGAAGTGAAAGTTAAAGCCATCGCCCTTAATACCTTTCATTTAGATTTAGAAGCGGCTCACAAAGCCATTGCTCAAGTTGAAGAAGAAACCGGACTTCCTTGCACTGATGTAGTGAGATTTGGGGCAGATTTATTACTCGACCAAATATTAAATTAATTGGGGTGTGTTCTACATCAGTGCATGATTTTTTAAAAAGTGCCTATACTCTGTAAGTATTTACGGATGACATAACATTAATAGGTTGCCAAACAATTTATCCTGTGTTAATAGCCAGTTGATGGCCTACTGTAATTCAATTGTTTGTCGTTTTTCCTCTTAAGCTTCTATAAGGAGTAATAGCAATTGATTTAGGCGGTTTAACTCGCCTATTTGTGCTGATGTTTAATGCTATTGGGGCTATGACTGCGGCATAGTGGCTTAAATAGAGCGAAACCAACTCATCTACACATCCCCCTCAAGCAGTCTCTAAGGAGTCTAAAAATAGAAATATTTTGAGATAATTATGTAAAATTTACATCAAAGCAAGTGAATAATTTAAGTCAATGATTTCCTTCGGTGTAAATACCGAGTTTTATAAATCACATCTCAAAAAAATCCTCAAGCTCAACTAAAATCTGTATCAACCGTCACTTCTAGAGTTTTTAATCTATAATTATTGTTGTCTTAATGTGATATTTTTAAAATCAATATTGGGTATAATAAAGATGAAACCTCCTAGACAGGAAAGCACCAAATTAATTAACAGACTGTCGGGAAATCCAAAAGGAGTGGGTTATGAAAATTAGCGACTTAGAAAAAATCCTTGTCCAAATTAAAGAAGAACAAGGTGACATAGCAGTTGTTTGGCGATCTCGACAACAGATCCATGTTTTACTCGAAGAAATTCACCCACAGCAGATTAAAGTCTTAACTAAAACCTCTGAGCCTAAACTATTAATCACTTTTTGATTAAGATTGATAGATTGTAGAGCAGCAATTATCGATTATTTATCTCAAAGTTTCTTTACTATCAGGAGGAAGCGGGAAATAATTCCCAAAACCTCCTTTTTAAAATGCAAATGCTACTTGAGCCATAAGGGCTAATACTGTGGACACCAGAGCTATTATAGCTATTTCTCTATCTTCTTGATTCATAGCATAGATTAATTTGTATAGTTGTTAGCATTATGATAGCAGAAAATTTATAAAATCGCTTACAATGATTTTTAATTCAGTGCGGAACACAGTGAAGCACCTCAGTAAATCTCAACAATAAAATAACAATCAATTATGGTTCAAAGCCATCAGCAAATTTCCCAAGAAATCATCACTCAACGAGTAGATGAGTATTTTGCCAGCATGGAAAAAATGAGTGCTTC
This sequence comes from Gloeothece verrucosa PCC 7822, assembly GCF_000147335.1. NCBI lineage: Bacteria > Bacillati > Cyanobacteriota > Cyanophyceae > Chroococcales > Aphanothecaceae > Gloeothece > Gloeothece verrucosa. The sequence goes on along the minus strand of NC_014501.1, from coordinate 125,412 downwards.
CATTTGGCGAGAAATTTTTGCCGAAGATGCGAGTATTCAGGACCCTGTAGGAAAACCGCCTTTTAACCCCCATGAGATGGCCGATAAATTCTTTGGATTTTTAGCCGGTTTTTATGACAAAATTGAACTTTCACAAGACCAAACCTTTATCGCCGGTAATTCCGCCGCTATTGTGTGGACCATGAACATTAGCAGTAAACAGGGTCGTCAAGCTACCTCAAACGGAATTAGTGTCATTGAAATCAACCCACAAGGAAAAATTCAACAAATTTCATCTTATTGGGATGAAGCGGCTTTAATTAGTCAACTCCGACCCTAAATATTCCCCATTTATCCTCGTTTTGTGCGTTATATGCTCCAAAATGGGGAATTAGAGTTTATAACCGATCTTGCGTAAAAACTCCTGACGGGCCTGAACATCTTCAGGTTTTTCCACCCCTTTAGGAGAAAAGCCATCTATAACGCCTAAAACTCCCCGTCCTTGTTCGCTTTCAGCCACAATGACCTCTACAGGGTTAGCGGTGGCACAGTAAATATTACAAACTTCCTGACACTGTTTAATCGTATTTAAAAAATTAATGGGAAAAGCATTCTTGAGAATAATAATAAAACTATGGCCGGCGGCTACAGCTTGAGCATTTTTTGTAGCGACTTCTTGTAATTGTTCATCATTACCAGCAACCCGAATTAAACAAGGACCAGAAGCTTCACAAAAAGCCAACCCAAACTTAACCTGTCCTGAAATGCCTACAATAATCTCATATAAATCTTCTACTGTCTTAATGAAGTGACTTTGACCGAAAATAATATTACACCCTTCAGGAATTTCTAAAGAGACTGCTTTCAGTTCCATAAACTCTTTTCCTAAGCTCTTTACTCAAATTGTAGGATAAATTGAGTACCATTCATCAATCATTTATTTTTGTATCGCTTTTCGGAATTCAATGACAGCATCATATTGATCTGAATAATTTATGTAGCGGCTTAAAAGTTCTAAATCTAAATCTGGTAAAAACTCGCTACGGGCAATTTCTTCATAACCTTGTTCTCGCAGACGATAAATAGATAATTTATTGTTTTTCCATAACCAAACTTCAGGAACTCCTAACCCTTGATAAATGGATAAAATATCTAAGCCGCCACTACTAATAATCACTTCTATCGCCAGATCTGGGATCTCTTTTTTTGTTTCAAGATTATAAGACTCATCTGGTTCTTTTCCTCTTTTGGCTAATTCCTGTTTTAAAGTTGGCGAACCACATCGATACAATCTAATCCCTTTATCTAGAGAGTAAATATCTAAAAGTCGACCAATAGTTGCTTTTTTATACTCATGTTCAGGAGAAGGAGTCATGATTTCTAATAGTCCCTCAAGATAGCTCATTTTAGCCCCTGGAACTTGATCTAGGGTTGTTCGGAGGGTTTCGTACTGTTGCCAGCTTATCCCCTGTAAAATAATGCGTTGTTCGCTAATGAGTTGTTCTGATGGCTCAATAATTGGGGTTTTCATGGTCATCATTCCAAACTGAGGCAATTATAATTATTATAGCTAAAATTTAGTAAAATAAATTAAGATTTAATTGTTCAACTGATTTTAGTGTTTGATTAGGTTTAACTAAATAATTGCTAATCATTAACTCTTTGCCTTTAGCCGCTTTCTCCTGCTTGTAATTATTCATCCCATATTGCAACTCCCACTCAAATAAATTAAAGTCAGCAAAATTCTTGGTAATTTCCGGCGAATTATCATAAGTGATTAGCCATTGATGCTGACATTGTTTAACAGTATGAGCAAAGCGGCTATGATCAAAAGAAGTATGTAAATTTCCATCTTTTCCATAAAGTCTAGATGGTGTGGCATAAAAATAGGGTGGATCTAAAAAAGAAAATACATTTTTTCCCGGAGTGAGTAATAAGTCACTATAATCTAAATTCGTTATTTTGACATCTTTTAAGATGGTTTCTAATTTTTCTAATCGTTCTATAGAAGAATCTGTAAAGCGTTTATGAAAAGATTGTTCAGAATATCCGCCGGATTCTACTGTGCCAGAAAATGTTATTCTATTTAAAATAAAAAAACGTGCGGCTCGTTCTAATTCTGATAAGGTTTCTGGATTGATGGTGGTTAATTCTACAAATAATTTTTTTCCTTCTGTAGAAATTGCTTTTACTTGGCGAATTTTTTCTATTAAAGTTTTTAAATCCGATTGGGCAATTTTCCAAAATATAAATAATTCTGGGTTTAAATCATTAATCCAATATTTTAAATCTGGGTATTTTTGTTTAAGATAAATAAAGACAGAACCGCCGCCAATAAAAGGTTCTCGATATTCGGAAAACTTTTCGGGTAAATATTGAATAATAGTTTGAATAGCTCTTGATTTACCACCAGGATAACGAAGAGGACTTTTTATAATAGATGAATTTTTTTTAGACATAACAACATAATTTGAGCGGGTTATTTCCACATACGCGGGTCTAAAATAAAAAGTTCTTCAGGATAAATTGTAATTTTGGCAAAGTCTGGATGTAAGGGATTTAGTAAATAATTATATTCAACAGGGATAATTACTGAAGGAACTTTGAGAACGGCTGTTTCTTGTGAGGTAAACCAATCATCACCAAGAGATGCTAAAATTTTTGGGGCAGGAATATCACGCCAATTTGAAGGCAAGGTTTGTTCAGCAACTAATTTAATAGATACATCATCTGGAATATCAGCTTTAATAGCAACAAAAAGATTACCCGCGTCTTCTATCGCCATGTGAACGAAAGTTTCAAGTGCTGCTAATGACAGAGTAGCAGAAGTATATACGATACTAGATCCTTTAGAGTTCCAGCGTCCACCAACTAATTTAGCTCCTATTCCACTAAAAGCTGTGGCTGCATATTTTTGTTTAGAAATACGCCAAACCGTTGTACTCAACTATAGACTCCGTATTCGATTCGATTTAGTAATTCATAAACTTGCTGTACCCCTTGTTCTGTATCTAATAAATCTAAGGGAATAACTTCTCCTAAAGCTTTATTTGGTCTTTTCAACCAGTTTTGCGCCACTTCACTATTTTCAAAGACTTCTACAGCATAATTGAGGACTAAAATAGCAGGAAGACCGGCATAATCAACAGAATAGTTAAACTCTAATTTTGAAGCAGTTACTTCATCTGCAATACTATTAATGATATTTTGCATTAAGTCAGGTTCATTTTTTAGCTGTTCAATAAACTCTTTTTTTAGAGTATTTTTGGTTGAATCAACTACAGAGGAGTACCTTAAAGATGCTCCTGAGTAGTTCTCGCCTCCATATATTATTTTTCCTATAAGAGTTTGGCCACTGACATTTATATTTATGTTAGGTTTATCTTTTGACATGACATACATCTCTATTTTAATTAGCTTTACTTTAAGTATAAAAAAGTTTAGTTGGGTTTTGCTATTGCTCAACCCAACCTACATAAATCAATTACTTATCAGCTTGAGAAATTTGGGTACTAATTACGGCTGACTGTAAAATCGGGGTACTGGTGACAGAATCATTCGCCAAAGTAAACAGAGGATTCGATAAAATCCCCGCTAAAGAAGTGGCAACCACCGTTAAAACCAAACCCACTTGAAGAGGACGCATCCCCGGTAAATTCCAACGAATTTCCGGATAATTTTTCACTGCCTCGGACATATCTTGAGGTTCTTTAACCACCATCATCTTAACCACACGAATGTAGTAATAAATGGAGATCACACTGGTGAGTAACCCCAACAAAACTAATCCATATAATCCGGATTTCCAACCTGCCCAGAACAGGTAAATCTTACCAAAGAAACCCGCTAACGGAGGAATCCCCCCTAACGACAACAAACAAATACTTAAGCCTAGAGTCAGTAAGGGGTCTTTTTGATACAATCCCGAATACTCAGAAATCTGATCGGTTCCCGTCCGCAGCGAGAAGAGAATGATACAGATAAAGGCCCCTAAGTTCATAAACAAGTAAATCAGCAGATAAAAAATCATGCTAGAGTAGCCGGCATCACTTCCGGCAGTTAACCCAATCATGACAAAACCGGCTTGACCAATGGAGGAATAAGCCAGCATCCGCTTCATACTGGTTTGGGCTAAGGCTACTACATTTCCCAACACCATACTCAAAATAGCGAGGGCTGTAAAAATAAAATGCCACTGTTCGCTGACTAACGCAAAAGCCGTCACTAATAAGCGAATAGCCAAAGCAAAACCCGCCGCTTTTGAACCCACAGACAAGAAAGCCACCACCGGAGTCGGAGAACCTTCATAAACATCTGGAGTCCACTGGTGAAACGGTACAGCCGAAATTTTAAAGGCAATACCAGCAATCACAAAAACTAAGGCAATAGCCAGTCCTAAAGACTCTCCGCCACTGGCATTAGTAATTTTAGCCGTGATCGCCTCTAAGGTTGTCTCCCCTCCAGATAACCCGTATAACAAAGACACACCATAAAGAAAAATCCCAGAACTCGATGCCCCAATTAACAGGTATTTTAAAGCCGCCTCATTAGAACGAGAGTCACGCTTCATATACCCAGTCATCAGGTAAGAAGAGATACTCAGCATTTCTAGGGAAATGAAAATCATCACCAACTCCGACGCGCCACAGAGAAACATTCCCCCTAAAGTGGCACTCAGCATAATGGCGATAAACTCAGCTAAAGAGGTTCCCGATTGATCTACATAGCGTACCGACATTAAAATTGTTACAGCAGTAGACAGAGCAACAATCGACCGAAAAACAATACTGAGATTATCTCCATTAAAAGCCCCTAGAAAAGACCGAGGATCAGGGTTATCCCACTGAAAATAAAGGGCAACCACTGATGCCAAAAGTCCGGCGATCGCCAGATAGGGCAACGATCCTTTAGAACTGCGCCCGAAAATCAGATCGCCAATGAGAACCACCATTAAAGTGATAATTACGATCCCTTCTGGCCAAATTGTGCCCGCATTAAGCTGGGAAGCGACAAAACTAGAAAAATCCATAGGGTTTAGACAAGTTGAATCAAATTATTCAGACGGTCTGAACGCTCAAACTTTCTAAATTATACGTTTTTATTGAACAGGCAATAGGGAGTAGGGGAATGGATAAAGGGGAATGGATAAAGGGGAATGATTAATGACTCATGACTCACCTGTTGTAAAATCACTGTCTAAAAGGTTAACTTAGAAGCTAGGGCATCCTTCGTCACCACTCCTTCTCATTGCTTAAAAAACTTTTACATTAATTTTTAGCGATCGGATTGCCTGTTAACCCCAGTTGTGGGTATTTATAGATATATATAGATATAAAGCAACGAGAAGAACTACAAGCAAAGGCAACTCGATCATTTTTGCGGCTGAGTTTTAACTTCTGTTGTTCCCCTTGCTCGTTAATTGTTAAAACACAAACTTATAATAAACTCACTCTCGTCAAATTAATTCGGTTGCCTAGTTTTACTCGTAAATCTGTAAGCGGTTAACTCCTATGTCAACTCTTGTCATCGTCGAATCTCCTACAAAAGCTCGTACAATTAGAAATTATCTGCCCAAAGACTACCGTGTCGAAGCATCGATGGGTCATGTACGGGACTTGCCGGCTTCAGCAGATGAAGTTCCCCCGACTTTTAAAGACAAAGACTGGGCTAATTTAGGAGTTAATGTTGATCACAATTTTGAACCCCTCTATGTGGTTCCTAAAAACAAAAAGAAAGTCGTCAAAGAACTCCAAGAAGCCCTCAAAGAAGCCGATCAGTTAATTCTAGCCACTGACGAAGACCGCGAAGGAGAAAGTATTAGCTGGCACTTGATGCAACTCCTGAAGCCAAAAGTGCCCATTAAACGGATGGTGTTTCATGAAATTACCCGAGAAGCCATTCAAAAAGCCCTGAAAAATTGTCGTGATATCAATGATAATTTAGTCCACGCCCAAGAAACTCGCCGCATTTTAGACCGACTGGTGGGCTATACCCTCTCTCCCTTACTCTGGAAAAAGATCGCTAAAGGATTATCGGCCGGTAGAGTTCAATCTGTAGCGGTTCGTTTACTGGTAGAACGAGAAAGAGAACGCCGCGCTTTTAAAACAGCCAGCTATTGGGACTTAAAAGCGATTCTTGAACAGGATAAATCCAAGTTTGAAGCTAAATTAATTACCTTAGCCGCCAAAAAACTGGCAACCGGCGCGGACTTTGACCCAAAAACCGGCCAACTTTTCCCTAAACGAGATGTCGTTCTCCTCAATGAAGCCCAAGCAACAGCCTTAAAAGAACGTCTCAAGGATAAAACCTGGACCGTTATCAACACTGAAGAAAAACCCACCACCCGTAAACCGGCACCGCCCTTTACAACCTCCACCCTACAACAAGAATCGAACAGAAAAATGGGTATGGGAGCTAAAGAAACTATGCAAATTGCTCAAAAACTCTACGAAGAAGGCTATATTACTTATATGCGGACAGATTCGGTTCATCTGTCTGATGAGGCCATCGCAGCCGCCAGAAGCTGTGTAGAGCAAATGTACGGCACAGAATACCTCAGCCCTCAACCCCGTCAGTACACCACCAAAAGCAAAGGGGCCCAAGAAGCCCACGAAGCCATCCGCCCGGCCGGCAATGAGTTTCGCATTCCCCGAGAAACCGGCTTAAGCGGCGTAGCTTTAGGCTTATATGACCTAATTTGGAAACGAACAGTGGCCTCTCAGATGGCAGAAGCTAGACTAACTCAAATTACGGTCATCACTCAGGTAGAAGACGCTGAATTTCGTTCATCGGGTAAACAAATTGATTTTCCGGGCTTTTTCCGGGCTTATGTGGAAGGAACAGATGACCCAGAAGCGGCTTTAGAAGACCAAGAAGTGATTCTTCCCCCCTTAAAAGTTGGGGATCATCCTAGTTGTAAGCAATTAGATGCCCTCGGACACGAAACTCAACCCCCCGCCCGCTATACCGAAGCTTCCCTCGTCAAAACTCTCGAAAGTGAAGGGGTAGGCCGCCCCAGTACCTACGCCAGCATTATCGGCACCATTGTAGAACGCGGTTATGCCCAAATGCGAAATAAAACCCTTGTGCCGACTTTTACCGCTTTTGCTGTGGTGAGTCTTCTAGAACAACATTTTCCGGACTTGGTAAATACAGGGTTTACCTCAAAAATGGAACAAACCCTTGATGATATTGCTAGCGGCGAAGCCAAATGGCTACCCTATCTCCAAAAGTTTTACTTAGGAGAACATGGCCTAGAAAACCAAGTCAAACTCAGGGAGCATGAAATCGATCCGAGCAATGCTAAAATGGTTCCCTTAGAAAATCTCAACGCTACCGTCAAAATTGGCCGATTTGGCCCTTATGTAGAAGTCCAAAACGGAGAAGAAGTCGTTACCGCCTCGATCCCCACAGAATTAACCCCTGCTGATCTCGATCCCGAAAAGGTTGAATTGCTTCTCAAACAAAAAACAGAAGGTCCTGAAAAGGTTGGGTTCCATCCTGAAACCGGCGAACCGATCTATATGTTAATTGGGACTTACGGACCTTATGTTCAACTCGGAGAAGTAACCGAAGAAAACAAAAAACCTAAACGCGGTTCTTTACCTAAAGGTGTTAAACCTGAAGATGTGACTTTAGAAATGGCCGTAAATTTGTTATCCCTTCCTCGTACCTTGGGAAGTCATCCAGAAACGGGCGCAAAAATACAAGTTAATCTCGGACGTTTTGGACCTTATGTGGTACATGATCAAGGAAAAGAAGGAAAAGATTATCGTTCCCTTAAAGCGAGTGATGATCTCTTTACGATTACTTTAGAAAGAGCCTTAGAATTATTATCAGAACCTAAAAAAGGACGCGGAGGTGGGCGTAGTACCACGAAAAAGCCGCTTAAAGAATTGGGCCTTCATCCAAAAGATAATGAACCGGTCAATATTTATGATGGTCCCTATGGTGCTTATGTAAAACATGGTAAAACCAATGCCAAAATGCCTGAAGGTGAAACCCCAGACACCCTGACTTTAGAAAAGGCTTTGGAAGCATTAGCCACCAAAACTACTACTAAAAAAAGTACCAGCACAAGCACTAAAAAAAGTACCAGCACAAGCACTAAAAAAACTACGACTACCAGGAAGAAAACCACTAAACTATGATTAGTGGATTAATGACAATGATTAGGATTAATAAAATGATTAAGACTATCATCTAAAAAAATCCTAGTCCATCAAATCATCACATTAGACCTCTTGCACAAATCATCATTTTTGAAGAAAACGACTAAAGAATCAAACCTTTCCCCTTTTCCCGAATAAAAGCAAGAAGTCTATTAATCATACTCCAGAGGTTTGAGCTAACCAATTCTCAATCACCTTAATTTGTTCATCACTCATCAAGGCCGGCGCATGACCAACATAAGGCAAAGTAACAAGACTCATCTGGGGATTAATTTCTTTCATTTGAGTAATCGTATCCGGCAATAATAAATCCGACTCTTGACCATATAATAATAAAATTGGACAAGAAATTTTTTCCCACCAAGGCCAAAACTCTTGTGCTTTGATAGAATTTATCGGAATATTTTGATAAGGATAAGATATTTGAGGATCGTAATTTAAACGATAACCGCCGCTAGGTAAAGTTTTAACACTATATTGAGTCAAATGTTGCCACTGTTCATCCGTCAAATTGCCAAAGGGTTTATAAGTATCTCGGATATAAATTTCAGCCGCCACTAAATCCGGAAAATCCGGTTTTTCTTTGAGTAAATAGCCGGCAATTCGTTGCATGGCTTTTTCAGGAATAAATGCGCCTACATCATTAATGATTAAACGACGGATAGGAGACTCTGCTTGAGATGCAATTGCCATGCCAATTAATCCTCCCATCGATGTCCCTAACCAATCTACTTGGGTAGCATTTAAATGTTTGATTAACCTTAAAATATCTTGAGCATAAACTATTAAATTATAATCTTTTGCCTCGGTTAACCAATCACTTTCTCCTCTGCCTACAATATCAGGACAAATTATACAATAATCTTTTTCTAATGCTTGAGCTAAAAAGTCAAAGTCTCTTCCGTTTCGGGTTAAGCCATGTACACAAATCAGAATATTTTGATTGTCTTCTTTCCCCCATTGGGTATAGGCCATTTTATGACTTCCGCCTGAATCCTCACAGGTAATATAATATTTATTCATATTTTTGTATTTTATGATTTGATTTTAGTTTAGCTAAAAATGAACAAAAAAATGAGGAAAATTTTCATCGCTTTCGGGAGCGGTATCTTAATGGGGTTGACTCCGGCTCCTGTGTCTGCTTGGTTTTTGGCTTGGGTTTCTCTTGCTCCTCTTTGGTTTTTGCTTTTTTCGCTTCCACTCCGGCGCAAAGATCGCCAAGAAGAAGATATTTTTAAAAGACATGATTTTCAAGAAAGTTTTATTCTTGGTTTCGTTTGGGGGTGCGGTTATCATGGATTAGCTTTATCTTGGATTACAGGAGTTCATCCGATGACTTGGATGGGAGTGCCTTGGTTGGCTAGTCTTGCTATTGCTCTTTTTTGTTGGTTTTTTATTACTTTTTGGGGAGCGATTTTAGTGGGGGTTTGGTCAATGGGAATGACCTGGATAAATTTACATTTAAAAATTAAATGGTTAAGAGTTTTAATGGGGGTCGCTTTATGGTGCGGCTTAGAAAGTTTATGGAGTCAAGGGGATTTGTGGTGGACTTCTCTATCTTATACTCAAAGTCCTCATAATCTTTTGATTTTACAATTAGGTCAGTTATCGGGAAGTTCCACAATTACCGCTTCAATTGTTGCGGTTAATGGTTTATTTGCTGAAATTTTATTGGCAGGGTTAAATAATAAATTTGTTAATTATCAAAAAACTTTTGCTTTATTAAGTTTACCGATAGCGATCATTTTTATTTTACACCTAACCGGGTTTTTTCTCTATAATCGCCCTCTGGTAAAAACCCCAAATACAGCCATTAAAGTTGGCCTTATTCAAGGCAATATTCCTAATCAAATTAAACTTTATCCTCAAGGATGGAAAAAAGCTATTGAGGGTTATACAAAAGGTTATAAGGCTTTGGCAGATGAAAAAGTTGATATTATCTTAACTCCTGAAACAGCTTTGCCTTTTTTCTGGAAGGATATTGTTAATTTTAGTTCTTTTTATCGAGCTATTTTAGATAAAAAAGTCCCAACATGGTTAGGAGCTTTTGGGCAACAAGGAACCAGTTTTACTAATAGTTTATTTACCGTGACCGGAACAGGAACACTCTTTAGCCGCTATGATAAAGTTAAGTTAGTTCCTTTAGGAGAATATATTCCTTTTGAAGAAATTTTAGGGGGCTTCATCAATCGATTGTCTCCTCTAGATGCTCATTTAGCTAGAGGAAAATCTGACCAAATTTTTGATACTCCTTTTGGTCGTGCCATTGTAGGGATTTGTTATGAGTCAGCTTTTTCTGAGCATTTCCGCCGCCAAGCCGCACTTGGAGGAGAATTTATCATTACGGCTTCTAATAATGCCCATTATAGTCAAACCATGCCCGCTCAACATCATGCTCAAGACGTAATGAGAGCCGTTGAAACCGATCGATGGGCGGCAAGAGCGACTAATACGGGTTATTCGGCGATTGTCGATCCTAAAGGTAGAACGTTATGGATTTCTGACATTAATACTTATGAGATTCATTCAGATATCATTTATCGACAGCAGACAAAAACCTTATATGTGACATGGGGAGATTGGTTGACAAAAATTGTCGTTATTTTGGCAATTACTATAGGATTAGTTAACGGGTTTATGATTAGAAATCATTAATTAGAAGTTAATTGCCTGGCCTTCTCAATTCAGTAAAGGTAACAACAACGTCACAAAATAATACACCAAAGGAGCCGTAAAAACATAACTATCCGTACGGTCTAAAATTCCTCCATGACCTGGAATTAACTGTCCTGAGTCCTTAACTCCTGCATCTCGTTTCATCATCGACTCGGTTAAGTCTCCTAATAGACTGACGATGCCGATCAATAGTCCTAATAATAAACCGGTAATTTCCCAGTAAGGCCACTCTAAATACCACGCTCCCCATTCTGCTACCAGAATGCTGCCGATAATGCCAAAAATCGCTCCTTCTACCGTCTTCTTAGGACTAATTTCCGACAACCGGGTGCGTCCGAACCATTTACCCATGACATAAGCCCCAATATCTGCCGCCCAAATACAGCCAAAAGCGAGAAAAGTTACGGTTAAAGCAGAAGGCAATAATTTAAGATGAGTCCACGAGGGCGGCCAATAACCCATCAAGGGTAAATTACTATTGGCAATTTCTAAGGGAGTCGTTGCCTGAGCAAATCCCACTCGCAACCTAACCCAATAACTCGGTAGATAACCTCCGTAAAACAAACCTAGTACCGAAGTTGAAATATCAGCAATAGTCGCTATTTTTGGCTGAAATAGTAAATAAAAACAAATTAGCGCCCCGGCTAAAGGAAATACTGCATCGGTTAAAGAGGGCGCAATCGTAGCAGTAATTAGAAGTAACTGGGAGACAACCAAGGTCGTCTTGGCAGCCGGTGCCATCCCTTTTGCCCTAACTAGGCGAAAATACTCTAATTGTGCTAGAAAAACTAACAGACAAATGCCGAGGGTAAAATACCATCCTCCGATGATGATTATCCCTAGAGCAAAAGCAATAGCAATAATGGCACTAATAATACGAGTCCAAGGCATAGGAGGAATGTTTATTTAATTGATTGGGGTGCCGAACAAATTCCGCTCTCTAGTCAAAAGAGTTAGGAAGATTAAGAAAGCCTTATCAAAGATTAACATTTATTTTACTTGAATTCTATAGATATGGAACTTTCTCTGATGTTATGGATGGGGACTGCGCTCAACATTTTTGTTCAACACTCTTTACTTAAAAATGTCTGCCATCTAATAGAATTCATTCTAGCGCAGGCGACTCAAACATATAGCCCTTTCCTCGCACCGTTTTAATTAATTTTCCGTCAAGGTCTCCAATTTTTTTGCGAATCTGCCCTATGTGAACATCTACCTTCCGTTCAGCCTTTTCTTGTTCATTATCATCGCTCCAAACCGATGTAATCAGTTCTGCACGGTCCCAAACCCGATTAGGATGAGTCGCTAGAAAATATAATAAATCGTATTCTAAAGTTGTTAAAGCAACAGGGTTATTATTCAGCGTCACTTCACATTTTTCTACATCAATCATTAACTCATTAAAAATTAGGCGATTCTGCAAAGTATCTGCATAGGGTTGGGTTAATGATCTTCGTTTAAATAATGCTCCTACTTTAGCCTTGAGAATTTCTAAGTCAAATGGCTTAGTTAGATAATCATCCGCGCCTTTTTCAAATCCTTCTAAAACATAATTCGTATCCGTCATACAAGTTAACATTAATACGATTACTCCGGTTTTGCGAATTTCTTGGCATAATTTAAAGCCGCTTTCATCCGGTAAATTTACATCCAAAATTACCAGATCTGGCTGGAATTTTTGAAACAGTCCCCGGGCTGTTTTAGCATCTGCTGCTGTTTCCGTTTCATAATTGTTATAACTAAAGAAACGAGAAATTAAATTCCGAACAGCCGCATCATCATCAACGACCATAATTTTGTTTTTAGGAGACTTCAAAATCATAACACTTGACTTTTATAAAGAATTTATGATCAAAGCAAAAATAGGATAAGCACAATAAACATCTTTCAGTAAACCCATGAAATCTACAGATTCTTTTTTTAAGTCCCAAAGTCAAGCCCCTTTACTTGAGACTTTAGCCTTGTTAGCGGGTCAACCGGATGCGGCTTTTTATACTCCTGGACATAAGCGAGGACAAGGAATTGCTACAAATTTAGCTAATTTACTAGGATATTTAGTTTTTAGTGCTGATCTGCCCGAGTTACCCGAACTAGATCATTTATTTGCCCCAGAAGGAGTCATTGCTCAAGCCCAATCCCTGGCCGCCGAAGCGTTTGGGGCAAAAAAAACCTGGTTTTTGGTGAATGGTTCAACTTGTGGGATAATCGCAGCAATTTTGGCGACTTGTCAAACTGGGGATAAGATTATTCTACCTCGCAATATTCATCAATCAGCGATCGCTGGCTTGATGCTTTCTGGCGCGGTTCCTATTTTCCTAAATCCAGCATACAACTCAAATGAAGATCTTGCCTATAGCATTACACCATCCTCTTTGGAAACTGCCTTAAAACAGAATCCTGATGCCAAGGCAGTCATGATAGTTTATCCCACTTATCAGGGGATCTGTGGTGACCTAGAGGCGATTATTTCCCTGACTCGACAGTATCATCTTCCTTTGTTGGTGGATGAAGCTCACGGCGGACATTTTTCCTTTCACCCTCATTTGCCGCCTAGTGCCCTTTCGCTAGGGGCTGATCTGGTCATACAATCGACTCATAAAGTTTTAGGTTCTTTGACTCAATCCTCTATGCTCCATCTCCAAGGGCAACGAGTTGAGGCGGACCGCATTAATCAAGCTTTACAATTGCTACAAACTTCCAGCCCTAGCTATTTACTGTTAGCTTCTCTGGATGCGGCTAGACAACAAATGGCTCTAGAAGGTCAACAACTGTTGACAAAAACTTTACAATTAGCGCAGGTAGCCAGAAGTCAAATCGCTCAAATTCCGGGGTTATCCGTCTTGGAATTAGAGGAACCGCTTCCTGGGTTTAGATGGTTGGACCAAACGAGATTAACGGTTAATGTCTCTCCACTGGGTTTAACTGGCTATGAAGTTGATGAAATTTTACATCAACAAATGGGGGTTACGGCAGAATTGCCGATGCTTCATCATCTAACCTTTATTATTACTTTTGGCAATACCGAAGATGATATTAATAAATTAGTTCAAGCTTTAAAAACTATCGCTGCCGATGCTGTTGTGGATGATAGGAGGGCACCAGTTCGTCCCCCTAGTCCAGTTTTCCTCTCCCCTTCTCCGATACCGACTCAAAGTCTTTCTCCGAGAGAAGCTTTCTTTTTACCTAGAGAAACTCGAGCAATCCATCAGACGATTGGTTATATTAGTGCTGAATTAGTCTGTCCTTATCCTCCTGGAATTCCGGTATTAATGCCAGGAGAAATGATTAACCCTCAAGCCATTACTTATTTACAGCAAGTTGTAGCTAGTGGGGCCATGATTACAGGTTGCAGCGATCCAACCCTTGCGACCTTAAAAATTCTCCGACCCTGATTTTTTTGATAATTTAACTCAAAATTTATTATTTTTATTTATGCTTTGGAATTTTAAGACTCCTGGTATTCCCGATCACCTTTTTGAGCGCTTACCCGGCATCCCCCTGAGTAAACGAGAAGTTCGATTGTTAATGATATCCGCTTTACAGATGGAAGAAAATTCTGTGATATGGGATATAGGGGCTGGAACAGGGACTATTCCCATAGAAATTGGTTTATTATGTCCTAATAGCAAAATTATTGCTGTAGAACGAGATGAAGAAGTGGCCAATTTAATTCGTCGTAACTGCGCTCGTTTTGAGGTCAAGAATGTAGATGTGTATCAAGGAAATGCTCCAGACTGTCTCAATGAACTGGCCGGACTCCCTCCTGATCGTATTTGTTTGGAAGGAGGACGACCTATTAAAGATATTATGAAAAGTGTATGGCAATATTTAAAACCTCAAGGCAAAATAGTAGCAACAGCCGCTAATCTAGAAACCCTCTACCTGATCTCTGAAGGATTAGCCGAATTACAAACCCGTAATATAGAGGTAGTACAAGCCTCGGTTAACCGCCTAGAAACTCGAGGGATTCATCAAGTTTTTGCGGCTGTCGATCCAATTTTTATTCTCAGTGGAGAAAAACTTTAGTTAAATTGGTTGAATGGCATGGGGTTGAGGGGTTTTTGTCAAGCTTACTTGTTCTAATGAGGCGAGAAATCAATCTGCTTATCTCTCTTAGGGTAGAAGACAAGACAGGCCATTTTAAGATAAATATGAGAGAAATCTGAAGTAAAACTAAAATTTAAAGGAGTTATCGTTGTAAAGCTTGATTTTTACCGATATTATTAAATAAGTATATCTCTTCGATTCTTTCATCTAAAACAAAGACTAAATCTATCATGGATATTCAACTTATCAATATTGGTTTTGGTAACATTGTTTCAGCCAACCGAGTCATCGCCATTGTTAGCCCAGAGTCCGCTCCCATTAAACGGATCATCAGTGATGCGCGGGAACGAGGACAGTTAATTGATGCTACCTATGGCCGCCGCACCAGAGCAGTAATTATTACGGATTCGAGTCATGTTGTTCTTTCTGCTATTCAGCCAGAAACTGTAGCCCATCGTTTTGTGGTTAATAAAGAAGTTCAAAGTAACAGTAACTAACTGTCACAGAAACTTCAATGAATTTCGGTCAATTAATTGTTATCACAGGGCCAAGCGGTGTAGGAAAAGGAACATTAGTCCGGCTACTTCTAGAACGTCATCCTGAATGGTATCTTTCCGTCTCTGCCACGACCCGGGCACCCCGAGAAGGGGAAGTGGACGGAAAGGACTACTACTTTTTTAGTAAAGAGCAATTTGAAATCATGATTCAGGCTGAAAAGTTTTTAGAATGGGCAGAATATGCCGGCAATTATTATGGGACTCCCCGTACACCAGTAGAAGAACAACTGCACCAAGGGAATTATGTTTTGCTAGAAATCGAATTGCTTGGAGCAAGACAAATTCAACAAACTTTTCCTCATGCTGTAAAAATATTCATTTTGCCGCCGTCAATGAGCGAACTAGAGGATCGTCTCCGAAAACGAGCGAAAGATTCAGAAGCGGTCATAGAACGCCGCCTAGAACGAGCAAAAGAAGAAATAGCAGCTAGTGGAGAGTTTGATTGGCAAATTGTCAATGATAACCTAGAAACTGCCCTTGACGAGATCGAATCGATTTTAGTGACAACCAGAAATCAAAAATCCGAAAATCTATGACAATTGGGTTAGGTCTGCTCGATGATTCTATAAGTTCGACAAAATTAGAATAGAAAGGTAGGCCTAACTTTTAAGAGAGGTTCCTCTGCCTTCGGAGCAATTGGTAATGGCTTATAGAAAATGGCTTAAGCAATTAGGTATTACTTTGGGCGTTCGTTAGCCGAATATCCCTAATTTTTTGTTCGCCATTCCCTACTCGCTATTTCGCTACAATATTAACTAAAACCCGAGGATAGAGACTCAATGATTCCTACCGTAATAGAAACTTCTGGTCGTGGTGAACGCGCTTTTGATATATATTCTCGACTGCTGCGCGATCGGATCGTGTTTCTTGGACAAGAAGTCACCAACGATCTAGCCAACCTAATCGTAGCTCAGTTACTCTTTTTAGAATCTGAAGACCCTGATAAAGACATTTACCTGTATATCAACTCCCCAGGGGGTTCAGTATCGGCAGGTTTAGGGATCTTCGATACCATGAATCAAATTCGCCCCGATGTCTGTACCATTTGCATAGGCTTGGCTGCTAGTATGGGCGCATTCCTTCTTAATGCTGGTGCAAAAGGAAAGCGCATGAGTCTGCCTAATTCCCGTATCATGATCCACCAACCGCTAGGAGGGGCCCAAGGACAAGCTACTGATATTGAAATTCAGGCCAAAGAAATTCTCTATCTCAAAGGTTTACTCAATCAACATCTTGCCAGCCGCACCGGTCAACCTTTGGAAAAAATCGCTGAGGATACCGAACGAGACTTTTTTATGTCTGCTGAGGAAGCCAAAGACTATGGGTTAATTGACCAAGTGATTAACCGCCGTCCTTCAGCTTCTAATCCTCTTCCTGTAGCCATTGGATAGGGCATTAAGGGATAAAAGGTAACGATAAAATCCTTTTATCCGCTCAACCTATTTTTGGATTTAACTAGGCAAACTTTCTAAATAGTTAAGGAACTCTAGCAATTCCTCATCATTTAACAAGTGACGTGATTTCTTGCCATAAGTTTTGAGCAGATAGTCACGTCCTTTTTCAGTTGTCCACCCTAAACGCTTCAGTTGAGCGTTGCTTCTGGCCATAATATCGGAAAAATCCAGAGGTTCAGCACTGTTGTCTTTTGACTCCACAGGAGGGGGTGATGCGGCACTCACTTCAGGTGTCACCGGAGTTTCAACCGCCATTTCCTCCTCCTCTGGTAAGCTTAAGGCTGTTTCTACAACCGGTGATAAATCTGGTGCGCTTAATTCGTTGACACTCTCCTCGGTTACTGAGAGGAGTTCATCTGGGGGGGTTATCGCTTTTGAGGATGTTTTTGCCACGCCCTCAACACTAGCTGTTTTGGGAGACAAGGATTGATTATCTAATGACTCTAACCCGTTGGCCTCCACTACCGATGATTCACTAACAGTCGCTAAAGGGGTCAATAAATCTGTATTTTCTGTTACCGTTGTCAATTTAGCTGGGGACTTTTTCCCTCCATTAGAGGAAGATTCACTTCGCTTTCTTGGCGGTAGTGGTTCCACGATAGGAGGTAACTCAACTTCTTGCACCGGTTCTGGCACTGTAGGCTCTATTTTAGTTGATTCAAACGAATTCAGGTCGGTGACTAAAGAAGCCTCCTTGCCCTTCTGTGGTGTTATAATTTCTGGCTCTTTCTCTATCGGTATAGAATCCAGATTTAAAACCGCTAAGGCTCTAATTCGGGCTTGATCTTCGGCAAGCTCAAGGGTTTCAGAAGCGGCTAATCCTGTGGAAAGGGTTATTCCATCCACTTGGACCAAGGCTTTAACGATATATTTGCCGTGTTCTATCAGGAGTAACTCACTGATCAAACACCCTTTTGGATAACGAGTTCGGAATTGATTTAACATAAGCTTGGATAAACTTGAGGTTGCGTGACTTATTAACAGTTCTTTCGTACTACTATCAATCACTTTAACGTTTTAGTAGCGATAATACCAACTAGGAAAAGACTTTTTTTGATAAAATTAAGGATTAAGTGCAATGTCTAGCCCGAGGAACAGATTCTTAAGAAATTGTACCTATCTTAACAAGAGTTAAACCTCAACGAAATCTATCTGTCAAACAGAATATCTTGTGAGAGGTTTGGAAAAATTTTCTAGATAGAAACCGTTACTCAGGGCCTGACAGTACCACTCATTTCTAGTTGCAACTTCACCGTCAGCTAGAAAATCCCTCTTAAACAAACTATCCCTAGTAGAAAAAAGGCTCTTGCCAACCCTTGTGGTTAGCTCCAACTCATTAGGGAATAAATGCCCCTGTTTCCTCTGGGTCTTCAGCAATGAATAGCAGTTGTGATTTGGGTAGAAGACATTTCTAGTCCTAGGGAAGAAAAAGAAAAGGAGTAAGGGGAAAAAACAAATTTTGACGCTTTACCCTTTAATTTTTACCCCGATCCCTGAATCTCTTGATCATTGTGTTTCACCCCGTTAACAATTGCTCATGGTGGACTTGCCCCCAACACAAGGGTAAATTCCCATTTTGGCAATTTTGGCATCTTTCAAGAGATGAGCCAGCATGGACCCATCTAGTCGCCAGACCAAAGTCAAGAAGACACAAGAGGTAAATTTTAACCTATCAGCCTAAACATCAATTCAATAAGCTCAAGGAATATTTTAAATGGAATTTTCAATCGCTACACTATTGTCCTATTTCAGTCATGACAAATTAGTCGCTGCTAAAGTTTTAGAAAAAAAGCTCGGATGTGAAGATGAAGTAAGCATCTACAAACTACAGATCGTCCTAGAGGCTTTAGAGCGAATCGGCGTATTAGTCAAAGAAAGAGGAAAATATCGGCGAGTTTATGAAGAGAATATCGTTGAAGCCAAATTGCGTTGTTCCAGCAAAGGATTCTGTTTTGCCATTCAAGATATAGAAGATGCAGATGACATCTATGTAAGAGAAAGCCATCTGAGTAATGCTTGGAATGGTGATCGCGTCCTGGTCAAAATTATTAAAGAAGGAACTCGTCGCCGCTCTCCAGAAGGAGAAGTTAAACTGATTTTAGAAAGGGCAAATCCCTCGCTTTTAGCACAAGTTAAACGCAATAATGGGGGATACCGAGCAGTTCCCTTAGATGATCGTCTCTTATTTGAATTAGACCTCACACACAATGAACAACAACTGGAAAACGCCGTAGATCATTTAGTTCATGTTTCCGTATTACGCTATCCCATTGGAGAACATCCGCCCCTAGGACAAGTCACTCGCATTCTGGGTAGCGATGCCGAAGCCGCCGCCGACACCGATATTGTCTGCTGTAAACACGATCTGCTTCATGCTTTCTCGGAGTCAGTTCTTAAAGCCGCCCAAGGACTGCCCAGAAGCTTTAATAAATCTGAACTGCAAAAGCGCCAAGATTTAAGAAAGTTGTTAACCTTCACCGTTGAAGATGGCGTACAACGAGACCACCCCACTTTTATAGAACAGGCCTTTACTCTCGAGAAACCTAAACCCGGCTGGTGGCAATTGGGGATTCACATCGCTGATGTAGCCCATTATATTGAGCAAGATTCGATTTTAGATAAAGCGGCAAAAAAACGAGGAACTAGCATCTTTTTACGCGAAAAAATCTTGCCTTTACTGCCAGAAGCCGTGACCGAACGATGTTCTTTAATTGCTGGTGAAGACCGTTTAAGCATATCCATATTTATCACCCTAGATCAAACCGGCAACGTCATCGAATTTGAAACCCTGCCGAGTGTGATTGAGGTAGATTATCAATTTACTTATACTGAAGTTCAATCCCTACTCAGTAAAAGCGAGCAAGTAGAGGCTCATTTAGTCTCTATTGTCGAAAAACTCAAAGAGATCTTTTTTACGCTATGTCCCTTAGTCAAAGCACAACGCTTACAACGGGGGAGCTTCGAAATTCAACTAGAAAAACAGTCTCCCTTCAAAGATGAAGGACGAGGCGGTACGGTACTGGTATCTTCTAACCTACCGGTACAATCATTAATTAGTGAATTAGCCATTCTTGCCGGTAAAATCGTGGCTGAACACCTGCGGGCCTTAGGAGTACCCGCTATCTACTGTATGCAGCCGGACCCAGACTGGGAAGAATTGGAAGATTTACTCAAATTAGCCAACAATTTAGGTTTAGATGTGGCCTTATCCTCAGAAGAGGAAGTGACTCCCCACGACTATCAAAACTTAACTCAAGCCTTTAGCCGCTCTCATGCCGTTAAAGTGTTAAGCTATATGCTCTATTCCACCTTAAAGCAAGTCAAATATACCAGCCATCCCTCTCCTCATTTTGGGTTAGCTTACTCAGATTGCTACACTCATTGCATTGCGCCTGGACAACGCTATGTAGACTTATTGATACAGCGTGTCTTAAAAGCCGTCTTTGCTGAAGGACGTGATCGCCCGAGCAAAAATGCTAAAATCACCGTTAATCTGGGCAGTAATAGTTGTCATGGTCAAATTAAGTGGAATGTTTTACCTCCTCAGCTTAAAGACGCTTTAGAAGAAGACTTTCATCTGATTGTCTCCCATCTCAATGACCGAGATAAAGTCGCAGAAGATGCTGAAAAAGACCTAGAGGGGTTAAAAAAAGCGGAAAAAATGAAAGAACGGACCGGACAAATTTTCCGAGGCTTAATTACCGGCGTTCAATCCTATGGTTTCTTTGTAGAAATAGAAGATTTGTTAGTGGAGGGTTTGGTTCATGTCAGTTCCCTGAAAGATGATTGGTATGAATACCGCGCCCGTCATAGCTGTTTAGTCGGACGGAAAAATCGCATCGCTTATCGTCTCGGAGATGAAGTCGAAGTGGAAGTGAAAAATGTAGACTATTATCGTCAGCAAATTGATTTGGTGACTGTAGGAGGGGGAAGCGCCCTCAGAAGTGAAGATTTAGATGATGACTAAGAATGCAAAATTTACAATTGACAATGCAAAATTTAAGAGATAAGAATATGTTCGGCAAAATTAACCCCATAAAACCGATATCCTTTTTGCCGCTTGTCTGTTTGCTGGTGCTGTTGTTAACTGGTTGTGTACGCTATGATGTTGGTGTCAATTTTGACAGTCAGCATCATGGTGAAATTGTTCAACACATCACTTTAGGACAACAGCTAACCAGCTTGAGTCAGACAGAAGCCCAAAAATGGTTAAATAGTATTCAACAACGAGCAAAACAACTACAGGGAAGTGCCCAAAAAATTTCCCCTCAAGAAATTATTGTCAGTATTCCTTTTAGTAATGGACAAGATTTAGTCGATAAATTTAATCAATTTTTCAACCCTAATCCCGAAAAAGCTAATCACAAAGTTCAACCCGAAAATTTAGATTTAGTTCAACTTAAATCTGAAATGTCTATTCGTCAAAGTAATTTACTCTTGTTAGAACGAAATCAATTAAATCTCCAGGTAGATTTACGGGCACTAGGGGTATTATCCAATCAAGGAAATATTATTGTTAGTCCTGGGTCTTTAATAGATTTAGAATTAATTTTAAATACTCCTTTTGGTGCAAAACTAATTGAGAATCAACAGGGATTAATTCCTGATATTAATAATGAGGGAAAGCAGTTAGTTTGGCATCTTATCCCGGGTCAAATTAATACTATTGAAGCGGTTTTTTGGGTGCCAAGTTGGTTAGGCATAGGAACCGTTGTCATTATTGTTTTAATGATCGCAGGATTTTATCTTAAATATGGTCATTTCCCTGGCATAGAACCATCCATAAAGACGGCTACAGCCACTAAATAATTAATATTAGTCATTAGTCATAGTCATTAGTCATTAGTCATTAGTCAAGAGTCTTTATCTCTTCAAAGTTAACTGATTTTTAAAACGCGACTCGCATTAAAAATAGCAACAAGCGCTACACCGACATCAGCAAAAACTGCTTCCCACATCGTCGCTAAACCCATTGCTCCTAAAACAATAAATAAACCTTTAACTAACAGAGCAAAAATGATATTTTGCCATACAATTTGATGAGTTTTTCGAGCAACTTTAATGGCTTCGGCAACCTTAGAGGGAGCATCATTCATAATGACAACATCTGCCGTTTCAATGGCGGCATCTGAGCCTAATCCCCCCATCGCTATTCCTACATCAGCCCTAGCAATTACAGGTGCGTCATTAATTCCATCCCCCACAAAAGCTAACTTTTTCTTACCTGCCGTTTCACCAATAAGTTGTTCTAGGGCTTCAAGTTTTTCTTCGGGTAATAATTCAGCTTTATAAGAATTTAACCCTAGCTGTCGAGCAATATTTTCTGCCACAACCTTACTATCACCGGTTAACATAACAGTCTTTTCTATCCCTAACTTTTTGAGTTGCTCAATAGCTTCAGCCGCATCTTCTTTTAAGCTATCAGCGATAAGAATATATCCAGCATAACAATTATCTACGGCTACATGAACAACTGTTCCCTGAACTTGACAAGTATCATGCTCAATATTTTCCCGATGCAGTAATTTATCATTTCCTGCGATGACTACTTGATTATTAACGATAGCCCGAATTCCATATCCGGCTAATTCTTGGTAGTCTTGTACATTGCCATCAATATCTTTTCCGTAAGCTTGAATAATAGCTTGAGCGATAGGATGATTAGAATTAGATTCAACTCTTGAGGCTAAAGTTAATAACTCGGTTGGAGTAAAGCCATTTTTCGGAACTATTTCGGTGACTTGAAAAACTCCTTCAGTTAAAGTTCCGGTTTTATCAAAAACAATAGTTTTCACCTGGGTTAACGTATCTAAATACATCGCGCCTTTTACTAATACTCCTCGTCGTGCCGCACCGCCAACTCCTCCAAAATAGCCTAATGGAATACTAATTACTAATCCACAAGGACAGGAAATAACTAATAAAATTAGAGCGCGATACACCCATTCATTATGAGTACCATGTTCTAAAAACAATGGCGGAATGAAAGCCACTGCCAGAGAAGTAAAAACAACAATGGGAGTATAGTATTGAGCAAATTTAGTAATAAATTTTTGCGTCGGAGCTTTTTTCGAGCCAGCATTTTCTACTAAATCTAAAATTCGGCTGATTGAAGATTCAGCAAAGGGTTTAGTTACTTTGATAGTTAAAAGTCCAGTTTCATTCACCATTCCCGCTAAAACAGTTTCTCCTACTCTAACCGTGCGCGGAACAGATTCCCCCGTTAAAGCCGAAGTATTTATTTGGGAGTTTCCTTCAATAATTTCACCATCTAAAGGAATTTTTTCTCCTGGTTTAACGAGAATTAGGCTACCAATCTTAACGGTTTCTGGGGAAACTTTTTGCACCGTGTCATCAATTTTTAGATTAGCCGAATCTGGACGAATTTCTAAAAGAGATTTAATTGATTTACGAGAACGGCTAACAGCTAATTCTTGAAAAAATTCGCCAATTTTATAAAATAACATCACCCCAACGGCTTCGGGAAGCTTATGAATGGCGATCGCTCCTAGAGTCGCAATTGTCATGAGAAAATTCTCATCAAAAAATCTCCCTCTCAGAATATTTCGTCCTGCCGTCTTTAAAACATTCCAGCCGCTTAAAAGATAAGCCGTGATAAAAATACCATATTCAGCAATCCCATAGTAAGAATTATGCAGGGTATCTTCAAAAGTAAAGCCAAAAATAAATAAAATAGCAATGAATAAAAGATAAGTCAGTTCTTTTTTGAGATTAAAATCTCCGTCTCCATGACTGTGATCATGGTCATGGTCATGTTTATGAGCGTGATGAGGCTCTGGATCGTGGTCATGATCTCCGCCACAACAACCTGAAGAATTGACTTTTGATGACATAGAATTCCTCTTTATTTTAAATATATGAATGATTATTCATATTTTACACAATCAACTTAAGACTAATAACCTCTTTAGCCAAATATTAAGGTTTTGAGAATGAGAATTATTCTTATTTTAAATTGCTACAGCTATTATATTATCAATATTCAAGTATCTTTTTTGTATAAAATATACCTTTAGCTGAAAGTTTTTAGGAAAATGACATTAATGAAATCTATTTTTTACTTTATTTTAGCTGGATTACTGGAAATAGGAGGAGGATACTTGATGTGGCTGTGGTTGCGAGAGAGCAAAAGTATAGGGTTGGCTTTTTTAGGTGCTTTATTGTTAACTCTTTATGGGGTAATTCCTACATTACAGCCCGCTTCTTTTGGAAGAGTTTATGCGGCTTATGGTGGGATTTTTGTCATCCTTTCATTATTGTGGGGATGGCAGGTAGACAAAATTGTGCCAGATAGGTTTGACTGGCTTGGTGTTTGGATTGTCTTGTTAGGGGTACTGGTAATTATGTATGCTCCAAGAAGCTAAGTAGTCGGACATCAATAAGTTTCTCTTCCACTGGATAGGTGCTGTTCCTCTTGATTTACCATCATACTGTTATAATTATGAAAGAAATATGAAAACCTGTTTGGCTCATGTCCGCACACCCGAATTCACCAAGCCTCTCTGAAGTTCACCGCTCTATTAAAATTCCCAATGGGAAAGGATTTTGGCGCAAGATGTTGGCCTATGCAGGGCCTGGGTATCTGGTGTCAGTTGGATACATGGATCCGGGAAACTGGGCCACTGATATCGCCGGCGGCGCTAAATTTGGTTATACTCTGCTGTCAGTTATTCTTTTATCGAATTTAATGGCGATTTTACTGCAATCCTTATGTGTACGATTAGGAGTAGCTACAGGAAGAGATTTAGCCCAAGCTTGTCGGGATTTTTTTAGTGCTAAGATTAGTGTTTGTTTATGGGTACTGTGTGAGATTGCCATAGCCGCTTGTGATTTAGCCGAATTACTGGGGAGTGCGATTGCTCTACAATTACTATTTGGTATTCCTCTAATTTGGGGAATTTGTATTACAGCTTCGGATGTCTTATTATTGCTATTGCTACAAGGAAAAGGTTTTCGCTATGTAGAAGCCTTAATTATTACGCTGGTAGCAACAATAGGATTGTGTTTTTTCGCAGAAATTCTGTTTGCTCAACCCGAAGCCGCCTCAATTTTACAAGGCTATTTACCCAATCCCCAAATCGTTAAAAACCCAGAAATGCTCTACATTGCCATTGGGATTTTAGGGGCGACGGTAATGCCTCACAATTTATATTTACATTCCTCGATTGTTCAAACTCGTGATTGGGAATCTACTTCTACTAAACGATGGGAAGCGATTAAGTTTGGTTCGATTGATTCCACAGTAGCGTTGTCCTTTGCTTTATTGATTAACTCAGCAATTTTAATTGTTGCTGCCGCTACCTTTCATTTTTCGGGTTATCACGGAGTAGCCGAAATTCAAGAAGCTTATAGACTCCTTTCACCTCTTTTAGGAGTGAGTGCGGCAAGTGCAATTTTTGGCTTGGCTTTATTAGCATCTGGACAGAGTTCCACTTTAACAGCGACTTTAGCAGGACAAATTGTCATGGAAGGGTTTTTAAATTTTCGCCTTCCTTCTTGGGTGCGCCGTCTAGTGACAAGATTGTTAGCCATTGTTCC
This sequence comes from Gloeothece verrucosa PCC 7822, assembly GCF_000147335.1. Taxonomy (NCBI): domain Bacteria; kingdom Bacillati; phylum Cyanobacteriota; class Cyanophyceae; order Chroococcales; family Aphanothecaceae; genus Gloeothece; species Gloeothece verrucosa. Next base: position 99,969 of record NC_014501.1, on the reverse strand, counting down.
GGCTTTAATAGCGATTATTTTCTTTGGAGAAAGAAGTACAGGAAGCCTATTAATTTTCAGTCAAGTTGTGCTGAGTTTACAATTACCCTTTGCTGTCATTCCGTTAATTATGTTCACCAGTAATCGTCGCTTAATGGGCGAGTTTGTTAATCCAAATTGGCTGAAACTTCTTGCTGGTGCTGTCGCTACTATTATTGTTGGGTTAAATCTGTGGCTCCTCTTACAAGTTTTCTCAGGTTGGCTATAGAGTCTCACCGAGTCAAAAATTAAGTACAAATCTAACCAACATTCATTAGTCATTAGTCATTTATTGAACTTCTCCTGTCTAAAAAAATCCATCAGAATTAATCATTAAATCATTCAATCATAGTTATAGTTTGTCCGGTTTGGGCGGCTCTGAAAGCCGCATCAGCAACTTTTAGGGCATAAACACTCTGTTGAGGGCTAATATATAAAGGTTTTTTTTCTAATAAAAAATCAAGAACCATTTGAGTATCTTTAGCGAATAAACCTCGGCGGCTTCCAACCTCAATGGGAATAACTGTCTCATTTTGAATTAAAGTTCCTTGTTCTCCCTGAAACCATAAAACGCCTTGATCTCCCTGTAACTCAAAAGTGCGATCACTCTTGGAAAAACTCTCTCCTTTGCCATAAATAATATCGCCGATGAAACCATTAGCAAATTGAAGCCGCGCATTACATAAACAAGCGGTAAAATATTCGGTGTCTGGAACATCCCAATAACGGTTAACACAGCTTACAGAGATAACTGTACCAAATAAATCCGTAAAGCGATGAATTCGAGATAGGGCAGCCATCAAAGGAAAGCCGAACAGGGTTTTATGATAATTCCAACTGCGCTTAACAGGTTTTTGAGGGCTAAGGGTCGAGTAACGACCATAAAAAATATTACCAATATGCGGTAAATGCTGACGCATGGCTTGGTGTAAGCCGCCAAGTGATTCAATATGTTCTACGTGGAGGAGTTTACCCAGTTGTTGAGATAAAGCCATTAAATCTTCTGCCTCAGACACACTTAAACTCAAAGGATATTCAGTCACAACGTGCTTACCCGCTTCTAGGGCGGCGCGGACAATTTTGCCATGATCACAGTTAATAGTACAGACAATCACTAAATCAATTTCAGGATGAGTGACTAACTCTTGCCAGGAATTGAGGCTTTTAATTTGATAAGTTTGGCAAAAAAAAGCTAAATTTTCGGGACTATGACCGGTTACAAACTTTAAAGAGCCGCGTTCGTCTTGTTGTAAAGCCTCTGCTCGGCGTTTAGCCGTATATCCGGTTCCTACTATCCCGACCTTAATTTTAGTCATAAGTGTTTATGGATAAATGATCTATATAATTATAACTAATACTGATTTATGGTCAGTTTAAGCTGGGAAAGGGGCACAACTGGAGAGATTAAAATGCTTATAATATAAGATTTTCAGGTGTATATATATTGCCAAATTATGGTATCATACTGGGACTTTTAATATATTAAAAAAACTTATTTTAAGTTTATTTAAGAATCTCATTACTAATGCGAGTCAAACAAAGGATATTTTTCCCGTAGTATCAAAAATGAAGCTTAACTCACCTTGAATTGTTCAAGCCCTAGGTAAGCTTGTTTGGTCAATCAAGACTGCCTTTATAAAAAAATTTGCGAGGAGAAGACAGATGACCACTTACAAAGTGACTCTTAAACTGGACACCGGTGAGGAAAAAATCATCGATGTTGCCGATGATGAGTACATTCTAGATGCGGCTGAAGAAGCCGGCTTAGAGTTGCCTTATTCCTGTCGTGCAGGTGCTTGTTCCACCTGTGCTGGTAAAATCGAATCCGGTAGTGTAGATCAAAGTGACCAGTCTTTCTTAGATGACGATCAGATTCAGGCTGGTTATGTTCTCACCTGTGTGGCTTATCCAACTGCTGATAGCGTTATCCTTACTCATCAAGAGGAAGCATTATACTAACATTCTTACTTAGCATCTTGAACTGCTCAAGTGAGATAAGTTTCATTAATCATCCAAGACTGCCGTTTTAACAACAATAAAGAGGAGAAACAGATGGCAACCTATAAAGTTACCTTAAGAACACCCGATGGCGACAAAGTTATTGAGGTTCCTGATGATGAATACATTCTAGACGTTGCTGTAGACGACGAAGGGATAGACATTCCTTTCTCTTGTCGTGCTGGTTCTTGTTCTACTTGTACTGGTAAACTCGTCTCTGGAACTGTTGATCAATCTGATCAGAATTTCTTGGACAATGATCAGATCGATGCCGGCTATGTGTTAACTTGTGTTGCTTATCCGACTTCTGATTGCGTTATCGAAACTCATAAAGAAGAAGATGTAGTATAACTTCTCTGTCGAAAATTTGGAGAAATAAAACTCCAAAACCGAACTTCAGGCAGGGGCATAAATAGTTAAGTCCCTGCTTTATTTGTTGAATTTAAAAATGCCTGTAAATGTTGCAAAACCTGCTCCAATAAGTCGGCAGCTTGAGCATCAAACCATTGAATTTCAACATTAGCCCTAAACCAAGTCCGTTGACGTTTAGCAAATTGTGCGGTGTGCAGTACCGTTAAATCTGACGCTTCAGATAAAGAAATTTCCCCGATTAAATATTGTTTAATTTCTGCATATCCTAAAGTTTCTAATAAGGGTAAATTCTCACCATATTTATTGATTAGCTTTTCTACTTCTTGTACTAATCCCGCTTCGATCATTTGTTGTGTACGTCGTTCAATTCGCTTCCTTAACTCTTGCGGCTCACAATCTAAACCAATTTGTAGAATCGGGTAATCTGGAGGATTTTCCCCTTGTTGACTGGAGATAGGCTTACCCGTCACATAAAACACTTCTAAAGCGCGAATGGTTCTTATCTGATCATGGGCATGAATTTTTTGAGCGGCTAGAGGATCAACTTGAGACAAAAACTGATAAAGTTGATCTTGACCTAAAGCTTCAAGCTGCGATCGCAAAAGCGGCTGAGGGGATACCCGAGGAATTTTCATCCCTCTAACGATAGACTTAATGTATAAACCCGTTCCCCCAACCAAAAACACAGCGAAATTGTTGCGGTGTGGTGGTTCTAGCTGTTTTGGGGAAGGGGATAAAGCAATGATTGCTTGAGCTTTTTCTTGATACTGCGCTAAAGTTAAAATCTCAGTTGGATCACAGATATCAATCAAGTAATGGGGGACTAACGTTTGTTCATCAGCAGAAGGTTTGGCTGTACCAATATCGAACTCTCGATAAACTTGACGAGAGTCGGCACTAACAATGACTGAGTTGAGGCGCGTAGCAAGATCTATGGCTAACCCAGTTTTACCGCTTGCAGTGGGACCACAAATAACAATTAAGGGAGTTTTCATGAATTCAAATCTAGGCTAACCGTAATACAATAGACAGCATCTTTTCGTTAGGAACTTCACAATAGTCAAAGTGGATCTCACAAATATAAAGTGTATGCTAGTGCATAAAGTGGCGTGAGGAGTTAATTGAATGAATTTTCGTGATAATGCTTTAAGTGTTCTCAAAGAAACGAGCCGGACATTTTATATACCTATCAGTCGTCTACCCGATCAACTACAGGAAGCTGTGGCTTCTGCATACCTTTGTATGCGTGCCATTGATGAAGTCGAAGATCATAGCGCCTTAGATAACTTCACCAAAGCTAGAATTTTACGTCAAATTAGCCTCAATTTACAGGCAGCCGTAGAAAACTCAACTGTAGATAAATTCTCCGTCGGTTTACATTCCTATCAAGATGTACTTCCGGAAGTGACTTTGCGGCTAGGAGAATGGGTATTACTCGCTCCTGACACCATTGCTCCTCGCATTTGGGATGCCACAGCCGCTATGGCTGATCGTATGGCTTACTGGGCTGACAATAACTGGAAGATTACCACAGAATCAGATTTAGATCGTTATACGTTTAGTGTCGCGGGTGCAGTAGGGCTACTACTTTGCGATCTCTGGGCTTGGTATGATGGAACTCAAACAAACCGTACTCATGCCATCGGTTTTGGACGAGGTTTACAAGCCGTTAATATTGCCCGTAATCACAGTGAAGACTTACGTAGAGGGGTTGATTTCTTCCCTAGTGGATGGCGTGCAGAAGATATACACGCTTATGCCCGTCGTAACCTAAAACTAGCTGATTATTATACGAAATCTCTTCCTCATGGGCCTGCCTTAGACTTTTGTAAAATTCCTTTAGCCTTAGCTTATGGAACTTTAGAAGTGTTGGCCCTCGGAAAAGATAAATTGAGCCGCAGCGATGTCATGGCCTTGGTTCAACAGGTGAGTCGCTAACTCAAAAAACTAGAGCTTACGGCTAGTCGGGTGGGTATAGACCACTTAACTAGCCGTTGTTAACTTTTTTACGCTTAAAATGCCTGGGGTTTTGGCTAAAACGAGCTTAAATTACTGTTTATTTTGATTTTGTCCCTGGTTATTCTGTTGATTATCGTTGGTAGGAGGGGCATAAGTCGCTTTATTTTGAACGCTCTTAACTCCTTTAATTTGCATTGCTAAAGGATCAATCTTTTGGATATCTTGCTGATCTGGAACCGTTCCATTGATGGTTACAACTCCCTTTTCAGCCTCAACAGCTAACTGACTCTTGGGAATATTCGCTTCTAATTTAGAGCGTACCTCAGTTTCAATTTGATCATCGGATCTTTGTTGATCACTGCCATTAAAAGCATTATTGCGCTGTTCATTGGCTCGGATATCAGAATTAAGCTGATCACGACGGACTTGGCTTTGAGCATCCTCTTGGCTATCTTTAACAGTATCTTGTGTGGGTGCTGAGGGACTTGCTTGAGGAGAATCTGGAGAATCGGAACTGGTTTTGGATACATCTTGACAAGCAACAGCACCGACCAGTAAAACACTGCTTAATAAAACGGTAGCAATCTTTTTCATTTTCTTTTTCACCAATAGAATTAATAAAGGAATAAAATTTTTTGATTAGTGGAGCAGTATTTATTGAATTTTTTAAAATCTGACTCCACTAAAATTTGTCAATGATCAAAAAACTCGACCAGAACCAAAGCTAGAGAACTTCATTGCGATGATCTACAATGATGACCTTGGGTTCATGGTCAACAGTTTGAACTTCTGCCTGATGTTCCACTGCACGAGTAGGATAATCCTGACTCCGGGTCACATCAGCATCAGGCGCATCATAAATTCCCCAATCTTCTACACCCCAACGGTTGAGAATGGACTCAGCACGGCGAATTTCTTCTTCAGTACCGTCCACGATCAACAGATAACCGCCTCTAGCTATGCGTTCGTTGTAATGTCTAGCTCGGTCTTCAGGAACCCCTAAACCGATTAAAGCCCCGCCTAAACCGCCGGCTGCCGCACCAATGGCCCCACCTGCAAGAGTGGTGGCTAGTGTGGTGGCTGCGGTTCCTGCTAAGAGAACAGGGCCAATGCCAGGAAGTGCTAAAGTCCCAAGACCCACTAATAAGCCGGTTAAGCCGCCTAAGACTCCACCAGTAGCCGCACCGGTTTTAGCACCTTCATCTGCCTTATTCCCGTGACCCACCTGGGTACCTCCAATAGGTCCTTGGTGGTCGTCTTTGGCAATGAGAGACACTCTATCCATCGAAAAACCGGAATCTCTCAGTTCACCAAGCGCGGTTTCTGCGGCTCGACGGTTGGGAAGAACCCCCACAGCGCGGCGTTGTCTGTGATGAGCGACTCCAGCGACTCCTGCACCGACTCCGGTTAGTCCAGTACCCACTGCCGGGGTTGGGAGGGGAGAAGGAGTATGAACAGCAAGAGGGTCTCTATCAGCAGAGACATTAGATACACGAGTACGAGGCGCATCATAAATTCCCCAATCTTCTACACCCCAACGGTTGAGAATGGACTCAGCACGGCGTATTTCTTCTTCAGTACCGTCCACGATCAACAGATAACCGCCTCTAGCTATGCGTTCGTTGTAATGTCTAGCTCGGTCTTCAGGAACCCCTAAACCGATTAAAGCGCCGCCTAAACCACCGGCTGCCGCACCAATGGCCCCGCCTGCAAGAGTGGTGGCCAGGGTGGTAGCTGCGGTTCCCGCTAAGATCACAGGACCAAATCCAGGAATCGCTAAAGTCCCAAGACCCACTAATAAGCCGGTTAAACCGCCTAAGACTCCACCAGTAGCTGCACCGGTTTTAGCGCCTTCATCTGCCTTATTACCATGACCTACGTTAGTCCCCGCGATCGGGCCTTTGTGGTCGTCTTTGGCAATCAGAGACACTCTATCCATCGGAAAACCGGAATCTCTCAGTTCGCCAAGCGCGGTTTCTGCGGCTCGACGGTTGGGAAGAATCCCCACAGCACGACGGTGAAGACCTATTCCCGGGGTAGGAGCGACATAATCTGAGGAAACAGAGGTATTAATCGCAGTGGGGTCATAAATGTGCCACTCTTGAATTCTGTGATTGTTGAAAATGACTGCCGCGCGGCGGATTTCAGCTTCAGTACCTCTGACAATCACCACATAATCTCCCCGTTTGATGCGATCGCTAAAATAGCGAGTCCGTTCTTCAGGTAATCCTAATCTCGAACCGTTAAAGCGATCTAATAGTTCTATGCCAGCGAAGGGTTCGCGGCGATCAAAACGTTCACCCACTAGAGAAATTTGGTTAAGGGGAAAGCCATCTTCTCTAAGTTCGGCGATCGCCCGTTGAGCATCCTGATAATGATTAAAATAACCTATGGCTTGTTTATTGGAGAGAGGACTAACACCAGTCACCGGGGTAGAAGCGACGGGGGTAACATACTCGGGAGAGACATCAGCACCGGGAATATCATAGATGCCAAATTCTTCAATCCCTCGGTTTCTTAATATGGCTTCTGCTCTAGCAATTTCGTCATCGCTTCCATCGACAATGACTAAATATTGTCCTCGGGAAACTCTTTCGTTATAAACTCTCGCTCTTTCTTCGGGAATACCTAAACCTATCAGAGCGCCGATAATTCCGCCGCTTACAGCACCGATCAAACCGCCAGAGATTGTCGTTGCGATGGTGGTGGCGGTGGCTCCGGCTAACATGACAGGACCAATTCCGGGAATGGCTAAAGCGCCTAGTCCTACGAGTAAACCGGTTAATCCTCCTAAAGCTCCACCGGTTAAAGCTCCGGTTTTTGCTCCATCATCGGCTTTATTGCCAACGTTATCACTAACATCGGCTCCAGCAATATCATCATGTTTGTCTGCATCGCGCACCACTACTGAAACTCTATCCATCGGAAATCCCGAGTCTCTCAGTTCGTGAAGGGCGACTTCTGCGTCGTTTCGGGTAGGAAAGATACCCACCGCACGTCTGTGTTTACCCAAAGCCATTTTTATTCTCCATTTAAAAAATCACTTTAAATTACACAAATAAGCTGCTTACGCATTGTTTTTCTCAGCCTGTTGATCCTGAGTTTCAATACAGGAAGAATTTAAGCTGGAGAGATTAAATACCTAAGAGAGCTTGGTTACGTTCTTTTTGCTTTGTGTCATATCTAATTTTTGCCTTGTTTTGGGGGTTATTTGCCTCACTCTTGAGATATAACTTTTATATCCATCAAAAGAGCGATAAACCCTGAAAAGGATATTATTTGGCGGCTAGGGGAGTTTGCTTTGATTGTGAAGAAAGTTAAGCAACGAGGGGGGGAAAAGGATAAGCGGCAAAGGGTAAAGGTGTTATATTATACTTCTTGCACAATTGATAACTTCTGGCGAAAAATTGAAAAATAACCCTTTAATTAAGCCGCATTTCTCGAAGTCGAATAAGTATTAGGTAATGGTAAAGGTTCACCATTCTCTAAAGAGCTTTCTATCAATAAGTCTAAAACTTCTTGAGCATTGGTCAAAGCTTCTTGATAGGTGTCGCCATGAGTATGACAAAATTGACCCCATTCAGGAAGGCTAACGACATAACAATTATCTTCATCAGACCATTGAATAATGATAGTATAATTAGATTTCATGATTATTTTTTGTTGCGTTCTAACCTTTGTTTGCGTAAAGTTTAATCAAATTTAGCAATTACTTCCTCTAATTGTAATCCCACATCTTTTATATCCAGATGGGCACGACGTAAATTATTAATTAATCTTTCATCAACAGACGGATCGGGCATAATAAAATGATTATTCATAATTAACTTGACTTTAGTTTGATTTTAAAGGTAATGAAACTTTTGGATTTTTGGTTTCTTCACACCATTTTTCATAGGTAGCGGCATGAGTTATAATTACTTCACACATCTGTTTGGCTTGTTGTTCAGCTTTTTTTGCCAGTTCCATAATTTCTTGCAGTTCTTGTTCATTTAGGTTTTTGTGTGTCATTGTAAGTTCTCCAAACGAGTTTTGATTTGAATAACAGTGAGTTTGGTTTCTAGGATACGACCTAATTCTATCGCTAAATTTTGTCCAACTTCATTTGTTCACTAATAACTGACCTAACATACTCTCTCACCTTCTCATCAGCATCATTATTTAATCTATCTTGTAATAATGCTGGTAATTGGGAATGGTTGGGGAATAATTTGACAAGGCATTCTAAGGCAGTTTTACGGGGATTAGTATCCATATTTTCTGGGCGCTGAAAGGGATCTTTTAAGGCGCATTGAGACAAGAATTCAAATAGGGTTGAGTCATCTTTATAGTGTGCGGCTAATTGTTTTATTGCCGTTTCTCGCACATCCTCATCTTGATCAGATTGGGCACAGGTTTTGAGGATTTCTTTGCTCTCAGGGTCATCAGGATACTGTTGGGCTATTTGTTCTATTGCCGTCCGTCGCACCCACGAATCTTGATCAGATTGGGCACAGGTTTTGAGGAATTCTTTGATGTCGGGGTCATCAGGATACTGTTGGGCTAATTGTTCTATTGCCTTCCCTCGCACGAACTTATCTTGATCGGATTGGGCAAAGGTTTTGAGGAATTCTTGGATACCGGGGTCATCAGGATACTGTTGGGCTAATTGTTCTATTGCCGTCCGTCGCACCCACGAATCTTGATCGGATTGGGCAAAGGTTTTGAGGAATTCTTGGATACCGGGGTCATCACGATACTGTTGGGCTAATTGTACTATTGCCGTCCGTCGCACCCACGAATCTTGATCGGATTGGGCAAAGGTTTTGAGGAATTCTTGGATACCGGGGTCATCACGATACTGTTGGGCTAATTGTTCTATTGCCTTCCCTCGCACCCACGAATCTTGATCGGATTGGGCAAAGGTTTTGAGGAATTCTTGGATACCGGGGTCATCACGATACTGTTGGGCTAATTGTTCTATTGCCTTCCCTCGCACCCACGAATCTTGATCGGATTGGGCAAAGGTTTTGAGGAATTCTTGGATACCGGGGTCATCACGATACTGTTGGGCTAATTGTTCTATTGCCTCCCCTCGCACGAACTTATCTTGATCGGATTGGGCAAAGGTTTTGAGGAATTCTTGGATACCGGGGTCATCAGGATACTGTTGGGCTAATTGTTCTATTGCCGTCCGTCGCACCCACGAATCTTGATCAGATTGGGCACAGGTTTTGAGGAATTCTTGGATACCGGGGTCATCACGATACTGTTGGGCTAATTGTTCTATTGCCGTCCGTCGCACCCACGAATCTTGATCAGATTGGGCACAGGTTTTGAGGAATTCTTGGATACCGGGGTCATCACGATACTGTTGGGCTAATTGTTCTATTGCTATCCCTCGCACCCACGAATCTTGATCAGATTGGGCACAGGTTTTGAGGAATTCTTGGATACCGGGGTCATCACGATACTGTTGGGCTAATTGTTCTATTGCTATCCCTCGCACACCCTCATGTTGATCGGATTGGGCACAGGTTTTGAGGATTTCTTTGATCTCGGGGTCATCACGATACTGTTGGGCTAATTGTTCTATTGCTATCCCTCGCACAAACTCATGTTGATCGGATTGGGCAAGGGTTTTGATGTAAGCTAGAGTATTAGGAGCATCATGCCAAATAATAGCCATAAATTTCATGGCTTCCCGACGAATATTTAAAATTAAAGACAATTTTTCTTCATCATCACGTTTTAAAGCTTCGTCAATATCGTCATAATACAGTAACTCTTTAATCTGAACTAATAACTTATCCTCAATCTCCTGAATTTCCTTCCGATTTCTCACCTCATTTAAACAATCCGCCGCCAAAAATACATTAAGAAACTTATCCCCTTCCCCGTCCTGACTCATCAAATACTCAATCACTTGCCCCACAAACTTCGGTTCAATTTGTCCAGCAATTAACCTTAAAACCTCATGCCAAGTTTCATCGCGCCAATGTTGTCCAAAAACTCCAGTTTTTAACTCCTCTCTAGATAACGTCTGTGACTCCTTAAACCTCCACACAAACTCCGAAGCACAGAAATACTCTAAAAACGTTCGATGAACAAACGCATAATAATCCGCCCCCAAGAGACATAAAATAAAATTCCGATGCCGCAACTGATGAATGATCAATTTTGCAATATCTCTCGGATTAGAAATCTCAAGAGTTTTCAAATAATCTCGCAAAATCCTTTCTAAATCATCGCCGCTAATTAAATTCCCGGCCAAACCTTGTTCATTAGACTGCATAAAATAGGCAACTTGCCGGCAAAGCGCCTGTTTATCTTTATAATCAATAACTTTAGGGTCTATGCGTTTATCTTCAACTAATGCTCGTCCAAAATCCCACTGATATAACAATATCCGCGAACATTGATTATATAATTCTGCTCTATCTCTCGGTAATTCTTGGGAACGGTTTAAAATGGCCATCATAGTTAACAGTAGAGGATTTCCCGCTAACTCTTCGATAGATGAAAAATTGTTAATTGCTTGTTTTAACCGTTCCTGACTTGGCTGTCTATCTCGTTCATTATCACAGGTAAAATTGTGCCATTTTTCGAGAAATTCATCGATCTGCTTTTCATCCAAATCTTGAATCATAAAGTGATAAAATTCGGCATCTCGCAACTGAGAGGGTTGATATCCAATCACACGAGAGGTAACAATAACCTGAATATTCGGATAATTTTGGGTTAAATCATGAATTTGATTGATGACAGTTTGTCTTTGTCCTAAATCAAACACTTCATCTAAGCCATCAAACATGACTAAAGCATTGCCCTTTTTCAGGGTTTCGTGTAAATCATGCTGATTGAGGTGTCCTACCCATCCACTACTTTTATGAATAAATTCTAGAAAAGTTTGACATTCTTTTTCTTCTCGACTGCGGATATAATCTCTTAATTCTATTAATAAAGGAATCGGTTTAACCGTTAATTCTTTAATCGGTAATTCTGTCCATTTTATCGCTAAATATTTCAATAAGGTTGATTTTCCTGCACCTGGATCGCCTAAAATGACAACATATTTATATTTTTTGTCTTCAATAACCTCTAAAACTGAGCGAATGGGTTGACTAGAATAAATTTTTTGTAATTTTTCTAATTCTTCTAACGTTAACTCTTTATCTAATTGTCCAGTTTCTTTTAAGCGGCGTTGATACTCTTTGGGAATTTCATAAACTTTTGGTAAATACTCTTGACATTCTCGCACATTTTGAGCTATAAAAATTCCCCAAAGTTTAATTCTACGGTCTAGAATGGAATGATGTAAATTATCTAGAGGAAGATTCCCATACCTTTCTTGTAGAGTTTCTTGATATTTAATTAAATCAAAATTGGGTTTAATCTCAGTTTGGGTATTCTCGGCTATTTCATCTAAGCGGCTAGAAATAAAAATCTCTCGTAATTCTTTATTTTCTTGAAGGATAGCTTTAACCTTTTTGACATAGCGCTTACTTAACTGACTCCAGTTAAACCCATCGGGTAAAGCTAATAAATTATAAGTTTCCCAAAGGTTATTTAAAAGACTAAGAAATGGTTTATAAATTAAAAAATTAAGCCCGCGCAGGCGGGCTTTGTTCGTATAGCCCAACCCTTCAGGGTTAGGGCGTTGAAGGGTTATTCCAGAGTCCACATTTTTGAATTAACTTTCCTCATAAAAAAACAGCACCCGTAGGTACTGCTTTCATCAAATGTAGGTCAGACAACACTGAAAAGTATTAAGTTAATGCCGCCATTCTCACATCATTTGTAGCCAACACATCTTGTAACTCTTCTGCGTCTACCGTTTCTTTCTCGATGAGCATATCCGCTAACTTATCGAGAATGTGACGGTTATTAACTAAAACTTCTTTGGCACGACGATAAGCTTGATCCACTAAGTTTCTCACTTCTTCATCAATAGCCGCCGCCGTTTCATCAGAAAAATCTCGGTCTGAAGCAATTTCCCGACCTAGGAAAACATTGCCATTTTGACGACCTAGGGCCACAGGTCCTAAACGATCACTCATTCCGAAACGAGTCACCATCTGACGCGCTACTCGGGCCACTTGTTGCAGGTCATTAGACGCGCCTGTGGTAACTTCTTCTTCTCCGAAAACAATTTCTTCAGCGAGACGACCGCCTAAAGCGACTGCCATTTGATTTTGTAGGTAAGAACGAGAATATAACCCAGACTCCATACGGTCTTCACTGGGGGTAAACCAAGTTAACCCACCGGCACGTCCGCGAGGAATAATACTAATTTTTTGTACTGGGTCGTAGTCTGGCATTAAAGCACCCACTAAAGCGTGACCGGCTTCATGATAGGCTACTAGAGTTTTGCGTTTTTCGCTCATTACGCGGCTCTTTTTCTCGGGACCGGCGAGAACTCTGTCAATAGCATCATTCACCTCATCCATCGAAATTTCGGTGAGGTTACGACGCGCCGCTAAGATAGCCGCTTCATTTAACAGGTTAGCGAGGTCTGCACCGGTGAACCCAGGAGTCCGACGCGCAATTTTATCGAGGTCTACATCTGCCGCTAAGGTTTTACCACGAGCGTGAACTTTGAGAATTTCTTTGCGTCCTGCATAGTCAGGGCGATCTACCACTACCTGACGGTCAAAACGTCCGGGACGTAATAGGGCGGCATCGAGAACATCAGGACGGTTAGTAGCGGCTATAATAATGATGCCGGTATTGCCTTCAAACCCGTCCATTTCGGTGAGTAATTGGTTTAAGGTTTGTTCGCGTTCATCGTTACCGCCGCCTAAACCTGCACCCCGTTGACGGCCTACGGCATCAATTTCATCGATGAAGACGATACAGGGAGCATTAGCTTTTGCTTGTTCAAACAAGTCTCGCACCCGAGAAGCACCAACCCCGACGAACATTTCCACGAATTCTGAACCTGAGATACTGAAGAACGGCACACCGGCTTCTCCAGCAACGGCCCGGGCGAGTAAGGTTTTACCTGTCCCGGGAGGTCCGACTAATAGCACCCCTTTGGGAATTTTTGCCCCAATAGCGGTGAAGCGGTCCGCATTTTTGAGGAAGTCTACTACTTCAGCGAGTTCGAGTTTAGCTTGTTCTATTCCCGCTACATCCCCGAAAGTAACTTGGGTTTGGGGTTCCATTTGCACTCTGGCGCGAGACTTGCCGAAGTTCATCGCTTGTGAACCGGGTCCGCTTTGGGCGCGTCTGAGTAAGAAAAATAAGCCAACTAATAACAGAATGGGGAAGAATAGGCTACTGAGAGCGCGGAACCACATCCCGTCATTCGTTTGTGGGCGTACTACAATATCTACGCCGTTTTCAGCCAAAATGTTGACTAATTGGGGGTCATTGGGCAGATTTACGGTAACATACTGACCGTTTTGAGTGGGAACTCTGGCTTCAGCGCGATCCGCGCTCAGTTGTACTCTTTCGACTTTGCCTTGTCTAACTTGATCTAAAAATTCACTATATTTCCAGGTACTTCTGGGTTGAGGCTGTTGATCTAAAAATGCTGTTGCTAAAGCAATGACGACAATTGCTAACAGTGCATATAGCCCTGCATTGCGCCATCTTTTATTATTGTTATTTTTCACGCTTTACGCCTCCTAGGGTTGAGCAATTAGGATGATCGATTTATGGCTTCGGTAAGATTCCCGTCTTGTTAACTTATGTTAACGTTTCTCAGGAATGTTTGGCTACTTAATTGAGTAAACTGTTAAAAGTTATGAGCCATCAGTTACCGGCTGTGGTGTCTAGGGTTTTAACATAGGGCTGTTCTATTTCGCTAAAGGCTTCAAAGTGGGTTTGTTGAGAAGCCAGTAAGTCAGGGGTTGCATCGGAGATATCTCCGCTTCGGGTTTGTAGGCGCTCGCTTAATATTTCCAAGGGGGCTGTACAATAGAGGATCTCTAAGGGGATGTTTTCAGACTCGGCAAAAGCGATGGCTCCTGCTCGCCATTCTCTTCGATCATACTTCGCATCTAAGATGACTGGGTAGCCGGCTTTAACTAACATTATGCCTAATTCTAATAAGCGATGGTAAGTTTTTTGACTCATTTCGGGGGTATAAATTTCGGGCCCGCCTTTTTCGGAAAGGGGAATAGCGGCTAAATGTTTACGCACGGCATCAGATCTTAGATGAATGGCGTTTATGTCGGCGGCTAATTTTTGCGCGACTGTGCTTTTTCCTGAACCGGATAAGCCGGACATTAAGATTAGTTTGCCGCTTTTTTGTTGGGTATATTCCCAGGCTTGGCGATAATAATCACTAGCGGCTTTTATGGCTTCTTGTTTGACTGATTCTTCGATGGAGGGATCATCTAATAAGAATGAGGTGACTTTTGCTCTTACATAAGCTTGGCGGCTTTGATATAGGGGTAAAACTTGTAACCCTTCCCAATCTCCGGTTTGTTCTATATAGGTGTTTAAAAAGATATTTCCTAAGTCTTTTCTTCCTCTAGCATCCAAGTCCATGACGGCAAATGCTACATCATACATGACATCGACAAACCGAAAAGGCTCATTGAATTCTATGCGATCAAATAGATAGATTTTGTTGTTCCACAAACAGATATTTTTTAGATGTAAGTCTCCATGACTTTCTCGGATTTTATCTTGCTCTCGGCGTTGTTTGAATAGCTCTCCTTTTTCGGCAAAAAATTTCTCGGTATAGGCTTGGGTTTCCTCAAATTGTTTTTGCGTTTGGGCAATTCCTATATATTTATCTGTCTGCTGATAGTTTTCATCAAAGGCTTGTTTGATCTTTTCGATTTCTCCAAAACTTTTGATATAATCATCGGTTCGGGTTTGAGCATGAAATTGGGCTACCAGTTTGCCTAATTCTTGAATCTGAGATTCGGTTAATTTTCCCGCTTCAAATAGACTACTAAATAAACATTCTTGCGGAAACTGCCGCATTTTTAAGACATATTCTACTGCCTGGCCGCCTTCACCTAATTTTAATTGATCTCCTTCTTGAGTAATCGGTAATATTTCTAAATAAATTTCCGAAGCCACCGGTTTATTCATGGCCAGTTCTTGATTTAAAAAATGTTCTCGCTTTTCTAGAGTGGAAAAGTCTAAAAAGCCAAAATTTACCGGTTTTTTAATTTTGTAGGCATAGTCTCCTGTTAGAAAAACAGCAGAAATATGAGTTTGAACAACTTTGATGGGTTCGACTACAGGATGGGGATAAAATTCAGGTTTTTTGAGTTGTTCTATGAGTTGAGAAAAAGTAATAGAGGTCATTATTCAAGAGTTTTTATATGTTAATTAGATGAGGCTAAATTTTAGAGAGTAAAAGGTCGCCGTTTAATCTTGAAACTTTTGTACAAAAATTATGAGGAACCTTACCCACTAACGTTAAGTTTACAGCTAGAAGCCTAAAAGCCTCTCTATAATAACGTTACTATAATTGGTCATCCTTAATTAGACTATAATAGAAGATAAATTAAATTTAGCAGCAATGAATCAAACCCTTGATAGCGTCCGTTGGACAGTCCGAGACTTAGAAGTTTTACCGCAAAGCGAGGGGGTTCGTTATGAAATTATTAACGGAGAGTTGTTTGTGACGAGAGCGCCCCACCGTAAACATCAACAAATTTCTGGTAAAATTTTCCGTTATCTAGATGCTTGGTCGGAAATAAGCGGCTTAGGACAGACTATTCTAGCACCCGGTATCATTTTCTCGGATGCGGATAATGTGATCCCTGATGTAGTATGGATTAGCAAGGAAAGATTAGCTGTAGTAGAAGATGAAGCGGGACATCTTACTGGTGCACCTGAGTTAATTATAGAGGTTTTATCCCCAGGAGAAGAGAATGAGCGGCGTGATAAGGAAGCTAAGTTAAAACTCTATTCGGTTACAGGAGTCCTTGAATATTGGATCGTGGATCGTTTTAAGAAGCAAGTAGAGATTTATCGACGAGATAATGCCAGATTAACATTAGTAGCTACATTATATAACAAGGATGAAATAACCTCAACCCTATTACCGGATTTTCGTTGTTCTATTGAGCGGTTTTTTGTGGTTGAATGATTGATGCTTGTCGCCTTGAAATTGGGGATTAAAATAGGGGGGAAAGCCAGCATTTCCTCTATTAAAAAAGAAACACCTGCAAGTAACTTAGCCGTTGAGGTTAAGTGCATATTTCCCCCTGAATAACCGGGTTAAGCTAATGCTTTCACCCTGATCTGATTAACAAAATTAGATAAGATTTTTAGACCATTACTGGAAGATTTTTCTGGGTGAAACTGTACTGCCATAATATTATCTTTGGCGATGGCGGCTGTTACTTTTTGCGATCCATGAGTTACAGTGGCGGCTTTCACACTGGAATCAACCGGATCGACATAGTATGAATGGACGAAATAAACATAAGGATTAAAAGGTATGTCTTGCCATAAGGGGAGGTTGGCTTGAGTATATTCTAGTTGATTCCAACCCATGTGAGGAATGGTTAACCCAGGTTCAGAGCGAAAACGACGAACAACTCCTGAGATAATGCCTAAACCCGGTTGTGATCCTTCTTCTGAGGCATCAAAGAGTATTTGTAACCCTAAACAAATTCCTAAAAAGGGTTTTCCACTGGCAATAGCGTCTTTGATGGGTGCTTCTAGGTCCCGTGATCGCAGATGTTGCACCGCCGGATCGAATGATCCTACCCCAGGTAATACAATAGCATCTGCTTGTTCTATTTCTTTAGCGGAGTCGGTCACTTTAGGGGTTGCGCCTGCGTTTTCTAGTCCTTTACAGGCAGAGTGCAGGTTTCCCATGTCGTAGTCTATAACAGCAATTAAAGCCATTGTCAGTTATTCGGTATATGCCTCTTCTATTTTGGCATTCTCTCGCTCGGTTTATGCCGCTTTTTTGCAGATATGACTCCTTAACTTTTTATAAAGATGGCTAAAAGCGGTGACTATAATGATTATTTAAAAATTCTATGCGGATGGCGAGACTCGAACTCGCAAGGCGTAAGCCACACGCCCCTCAAACGTGCGCGTATACCAATTCCGCCACATCCGCATTTGAGTGCTTTGCCATTGTATCATACCTATTTGCCGGATGGCAAGGGGTTGAGGGGAAATATAGATACAGTCTAGAAAGCCGTAAAAATTTTTTATTCCCCTTAACTATATTCATTAAGCAAATTTTTATCGAGCAATGAGATCAATTGGAAATAATTCTGTTTGTACAGCCACGTTTTTTTTCGGCTCACTCTTAATTGTGAGTTGTAATTTGGAAAGATGTTCAATAATTTGACTTATTCCTTTTTCTGGATCAATTTTAACTCCTCCTTTTTTAATTAAATCATAATTCCCTTGTGGGGGTTTTTCAAAATACTCAGGATTGACAACAAATAGGGGTAAATTCATATTTAGAGCCGTTAGACCAGTATTAAACGTTCCACTCATTTTTCCTAGTTCGTCTTTTTCGGGTCCTGATTCAATCACAATAATTCCTTGAGATAAAGCACAAACTAATTTATTCCTGGCCATAGCATTTCTTGCCATCCATTTTGTTTTCAGAGAAAATTGCGATATTGTCAAAATATTTTTTTTAAAGTTAAATCCGTTAAATTCTTTTTTTAAACGGAATTCTTTAATTCCGTAACTTAAAACTAAAGTTGTTGTTCCTTCAGCTTGTAAAGCACTTAAATGAGCTTCCGAATCTACTCCCTTAGCATAACCTGAAATAACATTAATTCCCTCAAGAGCTAAGTTATGGGCAAGTTTTTGCGTTGCTTCTATTCCTTTGACAGAGACATTCCTAGAACCAACAACTGCAATTCCTGTTTGATCAAGTAATTTGCTCTGTCCTTGATAAAATAAAACAGGAGAAATGCCATATTTATCTAATTTATTTAGTAATTTTTCAGGATAATGTGGATGTTGAGGGTAAAAAAGATTAATGTCTTCTCTCTCTATTTCATTATACTCTTGAAAAATTTTCTCTTGATCTTCTTTTTTGATTTTATTGAGGATAATTTTAGCCAATTCTGGAAATAGAGATGATAACTCTTTTTTACTATTAGGAATTTTTTCAGGAGATAAATTATATTTTTGAAGAAGTTTGGCTATGGTCACTAAACTTTTAGCCCCAATACCAGGAGTTTGAAGAAGTCTAAACCAAAAATATTCTGTGCTGTTCATTATTTTTTTGTTCGTGTTCGGGTTAATGTTAATACAAATATTCTAGCAACTCCACCTTCATTTGCAAGAACATCAGTAGCAGTCATCAAAGTCGCTCCTGATCGGTATAAATCATCAAATAATAAGATATATCGTCCTCTAAATCTTTGACGATCTGTAACCTGCATTGCACCTTGTAGTAGCTGTTTCCTTGTCTCTAAGTCCTCAACGGCTTTTAGTTGTTCTGTAGATTTTATCTTAACTAAGTAATCTAAAGGAACAGGCAAATTAATCATGTCTCCTATCGCCCTTGCTATCTCATAAACTGGCTGGAATGGTCTATCCGTATTTGAAGGAGGAATAGGGATAATAGCACTTAAATATTGATAAACTAATAGATTTTGAATAAAGGGCGCGACAATTTCTGCAATTGGCACAATAACTTTTTGATCTTGGCGATATTTCAGTTGATAGAGAAGTTCTCCTAAATATGATCTGACAGTATCAAAACTACCATCCGGAAGCGGAGAACTAGAAATAGTATGCACATCCAGCGCCCATCCTGCTCGCCAGTTTCCCTCTATTTTTTGTGGGTTAATTGGATAATTTGTCATAAATTATTTTATGGGTGGGTGATGCCCACCCGACAAGTTAGAAATTAGTATGATTCGTGATCGCCTCCGTCACTTTCTCGATCACTTCACTAACTGCTATGGTTCCTAACTCTCCTGAAGCACGAGTCCTGATACTCAAGGTATTAGACTCCACCTCTTTTGCACCCACAACCGCCATCACCGGTATTTTTTGTTTCTCAGCATTGCGGATCATCTTACCGAGTCTTTCTCCGGAAGTATCTGCTTCTGCGCGTATTCCCTGAGATAACAGTTGTGCCGCAACTTCTTTAGCAAAGTCCAACTGAGGGTCACTCACCGGTAAAAGCCGCACTTGAATAGGGGCTAACCATAAAGGAAAATCTCCGGCATACTCTTCTATTAATATTCCCACTAAACGCTCTAAAGACCCAAACGGGGCACGATGGATCATCACAGGACGTTTTCTAGACCCATCTTCAGCGACATATTCTAAGTCAAACCGTTCGGGTAAATTATAGTCTACTTGAACGGTTCCTAATTGCCATTCTCGTTCTAGGGCATCTTGAAAGATAAAATCAAGTTTAGGACCATAAAAAGCCGCTTCTCCGGGTGCTTCAAAATGTTCCATATTCATTTTTTGCACAGCAGAACGAATAGCATTTTCGGCCTTATTCCAAACATCATCCCCGCCAATATATTTATCCGATGCCGGATCGCGGAAACTCAGTCTCGCTTTAAAGTTCTTTAATTGAAGACTCTTAAACACCGACAGAATTAAGTCAACCACACTCAAGAATTCCTCTTCGAGTTGTTCGGGAGTCACAAATAAATGAGAGTCATCAACGGTAAACCCTCGTACTCGGGTTAACCCCCCTAACTCTCCCGACTGTTCATAACGATAAACGGTACCAAATTCAGCTAAGCGCATAGGTAAGTCACGATAGGAACGTAACTCACTCTTATATATTTGGATATGAAAAGGACAGTTCATCGGTTTGAGGACAAACCCAATTTCATGAAGGGCAGACTCTTCATCTTCTGCCATCATGGGAAACATATCCTCTTTGTAATTTTGCCAGTGTCCGGAAATTTTAAACAGATCCACTCTAGCAAGATGAGGCGTAACCACCGGCAGATAACCCCGTTTTACCTGTTCTTTTTTGAGGAACTCTTCGAGGGTGGTTCTAATAATGGTGCCTTTGGGAGTCCAAAGCGGCAAACCCGGACCGACGACATCGGAAAATATAAATAGTCCTAACTCTCTTCCCAGTTTACGGTGATCCCGTTTTAATGCTTCTTCTTTACGCCGCTTGTATTCGGCGAGTTGTTCTGGGGTTTCCCATGCAGTTCCATAAATACGCTGTAGTTGTGCTTTAGTTTCATCGCCGCGCCAATAAGCGCCGGCTACCGTTTCTAATTCTATGGCTTTGGGGTCTATATCTGCTGTGCTTTCCACGTGAGGACCTGCACAGAGGTCCCACCATTGATCACCTAAATGATAAAGGGTGATCGGTTCTTGTATTCCTTCTAGTATTTCTAGTTTATAGGGTTCGTTGATGGCTTTTATTCGGCGTTCGGCTTCTTGGCGGCTGACTTCTTCGCGAATGACGGGGAGTTTACGTTTGATAATTTTGACCATTTCTTTTTTGATGGCCTTTAAGTCTTCTTCGCTAAAGGGTTGGGGGGTATCAAAGTCATAATAAAAGCCGTTTTCTGTCCAAGGTCCGATGGTGACTTGTGCTTTAGGAAAGAGTTGCTGTACCGCCATGGCCATGATGTGGGAGGCGGTGTGACGTATTCTTTTTAGGTTGTCAGACTCGCTGGTTTTGGGGAGTTTTATCGGTGGTTGTTCTTCGGTTGGTTGGGCGATCGGCGTTTTAACCATTAATCTGTTCTCTATAATATTGTGCTGTGTGTCTATTTAATATCATTGTCTCATCTTATCTGAGGACTGGGTTTCAAGTTTGCGCGGCTAACCCTATCCCCCTCACCCCCCTTTGAGGCGGCGTTAGTTTTATTATATAATACAAATTTGTAACACAACAGGGTTACGAGTTTAAGGTTCTTCTTTTTTAGCCTACACCCTAAAGGGTGCGGCTACACGAACGAAGCCCGCCTACGCGGGCTAGAAAATATCTGAGTAATGCCAAGAATTAATATTTTGTAGGGTGGACACTTCTGCCCTTAATATTAGGTAGAAATTTTAACTTTTTTAGGAAGTGCCCACCTAATTTTTAAGGGTAACAAAAGTTTTATATATGTCAAACAATGAGGCAATATTTAGCAAATGCTATAGCTTAATTTAAAACACAAGACCGTGAATAATTAGATTTTTTGCTAGAATTTATAAGTTAATTTAATAGCCGAAAGCGACGAAATAGAAAAAATATGTATCTCAAAAGCATTCTTTTAGAAAATGTTGGCCCTATCAGTTACTTTAATTTATCATTGCCTTTTTCAGATGGAGGAGTGCCTAAACCGTTTATTATTGTTGGGAAAAATGGTACAGGTAAAAGTATAATTTTATCATTTATTGTTCACCATTTAATTGCCGCCAAACAACTTATTTATGAAAATGCTGAAGTAGAACAAGGAAGAGTTTATAAATTGAGATCACCTCATTATATTCAAACAGGAAAGAATTATTATTTCTCTAAATTAAATTTTGAAGATAAACTAGAATTTATAGAATGGCAATTAAATCAATCGAAAAATAGTTTTGAAGATTACTATAAATATACGCCAATTTATAAAGAGTGGAAAGAAATTCCTCCATATGAAACTTCTTATTTAAAAAATAACGATTTAAGTATAACAGGATATCAAATTAAAGAACTCATCAATACAAATGTAGAATTATTTTTTCCTGCTAATAGATTTGAAGAACCTGCTTGGTTAAATGTAGAGCATTTGCTGGCTAAAGCAAATTTTATGGATTTAAAACATATTGCCGGTTATTCTAATCGCTCTATAATTAAATATAACGGTATCCAAGAAATAAAAAATTGGTTATTAGATATTTTATTTGATCGTGAAACTTTAGAAAAGATGATTATGAAGATTCCTTGTGAGGATTTGAATCCGAACAATTTATCTTTAAATATTTTGACAGGATATATAGGAAAGAATGCTAAATTATACGAAAGGGTTAATATATTTTTAAATATTATTTTTAATACGCAAGAAACTTTGAGCTTAAAATTAGGTAATAGACATAATCGAGTTTTTTCAATTATAAAAAATGAACAACCTTGGATTCCTAATATTTTTCAGCTTTCGACGGGAGAAACCTTATTATTTAATTTATTTTGTTCAATTTTAAGAGATTATGATTTAACTGAACAACCTTTTGAATCTACTCACGATGTTAGGGGTATTGTAATTATAGACGAAATTGATCTACACTTACATACTAATTTACAGCGCAATACTCTACCTAAACTCATTAAGCTTTTTCCTAAAGTTCAATTCATTATTACTACCCATTCACCCTTATTCTTGCTAGGTATGAGGGATGAGTTTACTGATGATGGGTTTCAAATTGTAGAAATGCCTGACGGAAACTTGATCACCGCCGAAAGATTTAAAGAATTTGATCATGCTTACACATATTTTAAGCAAACTGAGAAATATCAAAATGATTTAGAAGAAGCTATCAAAAATAGCAAAAAGCCGATTGTTTTTGTAGAGGGTGACTATGATATTAGATATATCACCAAAGCCGCCCAAGAGTTAGGTAAGACAGAACTTTTAGATAAGATAGAATTAAAAAATGGTGATGGTTGTCCTAATTTAGATAAATTATGGAAGAATGTAAATACTCAAATAGCAGAAGCTTTCTCTCAGCGAGTTTTATTACTTTATGATTGCGATACTCAGAAACAGCCAGATCAAAAAGGAAAAATTACTAAAATAGTTATTCCTTCAAGTGACGAAAATCTAATTAAAAAAGGTATAGAAAATCTTTTGCCAAAATCAACTATAGAAAGAGCTATTGACCATAAACAAGCTTTTATAGATATAACTAAAACTATTAAAATTGAGCGGGGTAAAGAAATACCTGAAGTTATCAAATATGAAGTTAATAATGATGAAAAGAAAAATTTATGTAACTGGTTATGTCAAGAAGGAGATGAGACAGATTTTCAACACTTTAATACAATATTTAATATTATTGAAGAGTTTATTAATGAGAGTTGAGATATTATAGGTAGGTTTTGGTAGGCAATGTCCACCCTACAATTATTAAGTACGCCTTTTTCCCATAGGTTTGTGCTGCTCTTGAATCTGTTCTCGATTTTTTTCTAGAAACTCTTCTAATTCTTCTAAAGGGACTTGTACCGTTTCTCCATTTTTAAGTTTTACTGTAAACATAGCTGTTTTCTGTTTTAGCTGTATTTGCTCGGTTGGTGTCTTTTTGAGAGTAGCCAGGGTGAACGTCTTTAATCAACATATTACAAGCAGAATATCTAATTAGCAAGATAGAAACGATACCAAGTGAACAGACGATTAAAAAAGAGTATGATTTTTCTAAAAGTGAAATAGGAAAGTTATATCACACAAATGCTAGATTTTGCTTTTTTAAACTCCAATCCGAAAAAGGATTTTTTGTCAACAATAAAATCATTTACTCATGCGGCTCAATACCCATCGCTCTCAAGCACTCTGCAAGCCGCGCGGCTTTTTCCTGTGCTTCTAATAGCTGTTGTTGTTTTTCAACCTTTAACCTCTATCCTAACAAACAAGCAACACACGGAGGGTTAGGAGGTCAAAAACGGCTCTAAGTATATATTCTTATCTCTATTAGCCAAAGATGAAAATTTATTTTAAATTATGTTAAGAAATTTAAATAACGCTAAGATAAGACTGGAATAGAAAACCATTTTAAGATAATGTCAAATTCACAACCCTCTGAACCCGAACTCCTGAATACCGTTCTCAAGCCCCTGTTAGAAGATTTCCAATACTGGTTTTCTCGCGCCTGTACATTATTAGAAAACGAGCGGCTGTCATTCATCTCCTGTGAAGAACAAACGGACTTACTCGAACGGGTAAAACAGGCTCAAAAAGAAGTAACCACTGCTCAAATGTTATTTCAGGCGACGGATGGACAAGCGGGTATCGAAGCGAGTATGCTAGTACCTTGGCATAACTTAGTAGCTGAGTGTTGGCGAATTTCGATGCGTTGGCGTTCTATAAAACAGAAACCCGAGTAAAATTCTAAGCAGTCATAGCTAAGACATGATCCCCGGTATGAAAAAACCAAGGTCTATCCTTGGTAAGCTATTTATATACGACTGTCTGATTCAATTCTTTTTTGGTAATTAATCAATACCCCCCATAGACTCGAATCTTTCTAGGAGCATAATAATATGTTACATTTACTTTACATTTTGGCCTTTACGATAATTGCTTTTTTGGCTATTAGCAACCTCATCCGTAGTTTAATCACTGTGAGTATGGACTCACAACGTCGTTATCCAAGTGCGGCAGCTAATGCTAGACGCGCCAGAGCAAATACTTATTACAATGCTCAAACTATTCACCCAGAATTATTAGATAAAAATGGTCGTCCTATTAGTGAGCCGCTTTTAGTTATGCGTTCAGTTACGGTGGAAGATGCTCGTCAACAATTAGATGCCCTTTATAATTCTTCTCCTAGCCAACCCAAAGAAACCGACGAGGAAGGTTAATAATTAAACTTATATAATTCCTTATTTATTATATCTGTTTTTTGGGTAAAAGATCAGTAGCCGTTTATGAATGGGTTACTGATTTTTTGTGATTCTTGTCAAAATATGGCTCTAAATTCTGTATGGTAAATTACATTTATTTACATGGTTTTGCTTCGAGCAACAATTCCACTAAAGCTCAATACATCGGTAATCATTTTCAAAACTGTCAAATTCCTCTGACAATTCCTGATCTCAATGACGGCAATTTTTCTCAACTAACCCTAACACGACAATTACAACAAGCGGCTGCTTTATTTCCTGATGCCGTTACCCCTGTTAGAATCATTGGTTCTAGTTTAGGTGGGTTAGCGGCTGCCTGGTTAGGACAGCAATATTCTCAAGTAGAATCTCTTGTTTTATTAGCGCCGGCTTTGGGTTTTTTAGATCTGTGGTTATCTTATTTAGGAGAAGCCCAGGTTAAGCAATGGCAAGAGACAGACTCGTTATTAGTTTATCATTACGGTGAGCGGCGAATGCTACCGATTCATTATCAATTTGTTGAAGACCTTAAACAATATTCTCTCAACCAATTAAATAGACCAATTCCTACTTTAATTCTACAGGGTCGCTATGACGAAGTTATCCCCATAGCATTTAGCCGCCGCTATGCTAGTGAACGCCCTTGGGTAAAATTAATTGAACTAGAAAGTGATCATAGTTTAACTAATGTTTTGCCCCAAATTTGGCAAGCTATTCAGCACTTTTTTAATCTGTCTCCCTCTACACCGTGAAGGATATTTATTAATAATAAAGGGGGCTAGGATTTTAAATTATTTTGTCCGATAGACACTCCTTATTAAAGCCACATCACGCGGCAATAAATTATCCGATGAATTTAAGTTGCGGTTACGTTCGAGTAAAGCCTTAATTTGTGGCTCTAACTTGCCATCTAAAATCAGGTGTTGCAAGCGATAATTTTTTTCTAGACCCTCAATAATAGCCATCTTACCCTGTTCTGTAATCCCATTACCTCGCAGATTAAGCCTTAATAAATTTGAGTCATTTGCCAGCAATTTACCAACTCTCTCAGCGCCAGCAGCCCCAAGAGAATTAGCTCTAGCGGCTAAAACTTGAGTAGAGGGACTATAACCCAAATCAAGGTTAACTAAAGAAGGATGACCTTCTATCGCCTCTAAAATCGCCATCCCTCCTGTGGATGTAATCCCATTACTAGCAACTCCCAACTCAATTAAAGTGCTATTTTGCCGTAAACCATCAGCCAATTCAATAGCACCTACATCTCCCAAATGATTAACATTCAAAAATAAATACTTAATATTGGGGTTAGTTTTGAGTAACATAGATAGGCGTTTAGCCGCTTGATCATAAATTTGATTCCCCCCCAGATACAAACGCTCAACAGTGCGATTTTTATCAATCAAAACATCAAGAATCCTATTTAACCCTGTTTCTTCCAAATGAGTATTAACTAAATCCAAAGTCCGAATACTTTTATTAATGCTCAACATTTCGGCCAAATATTCAGCGCCTATTCTACCGATGGGATTACGCTTAAGCCATAACCCAGTGACCGAAGTATTCAAACTCAGGGCCGCAGCCAATTGAGCCGCACCTTTTTTAGTAATCTGATTACACCCCAAATAAACCACTTCTAAATGACTATTATGTTGAATCAACTTCGCCACCGCAGACGCACCCACATCACCAATACCATCAGTTCCCAAAAGCAAACTAATAACAGTAGTATTAGCCCTCAAA
The DNA here is from genome assembly GCF_000147335.1 of Gloeothece verrucosa PCC 7822. Classification (NCBI taxonomy): domain Bacteria; kingdom Bacillati; phylum Cyanobacteriota; class Cyanophyceae; order Chroococcales; family Aphanothecaceae; genus Gloeothece; species Gloeothece verrucosa. The sequence goes on along the minus strand of NC_014501.1, from coordinate 73,439 downwards.
ACATCAGTAATTTGCTGACAACCTGTAACCCCAATTCCCTGTTTACATAAATCCAACCTACCATCAGGCATCATTGTACCCCGAGGAAATCTTACAGGTTCAGTCACAGGAATATTTCCCTGAAGATATTCAATCAAAGGCACAATTTCTTCTAAATCTTTGGCCCCACTTTCCACCGCTTCATCTATAGGACAATGATTAATAAAATCTCCTTGCATCTTAATCTCCTTTCAACATTCATATTCATCTGCTACAGGCTGGGGTGTGAACCAAGTTCCGCACTACGGATAATAATCCCCTACCAAGGATAAGGATGATAATCCTTCAGAAAAAAACCTGATAAAGGTTCTACTTCTTGTTCTATCCCTTGCACAATTGGATCATAAACTCTTGCCATCCCATCAATAATATCTAGCGGCGGATAAAACCCATTTTTTTCTTGTAAATACATCTTCTTAGGATAAGGATTCTCATCAGTAATCCATCCCGTATCTACACTATTCATAAAAATCCCATCAGTCGCATAATCTGCCGCCGAAGTCCGAGTCATCATATTTAAAGCCGCTTTAGCCATATTAGTATGAGGATGATGAACGGTTTTATCCTTACGGTTAAATTGCCCTTCCATAGCCGATACATTAATAATAAAACGCCGCTCAAATTGAGAACGTATCAGCAGAGGTTTTAATTGACTATTTAAAATAAAAGGAGCTACGGCATTAACTAACTGAACTTCCAACATCTCTACAGAACTAACCTGATCTAATTTCAGCCGCCAGCTATTCTGGGAACGCCGATCTAATTGTTGCCCATCTTCATCAAAAATCTGAGGGGGAAAATCTCTTTGATTGATCGTCAGATGTCCGGGATAATTTCCATAGCTTTCTAGCAATAAAGGAGCCGAATTAATCCGAGAGGTAATTAACCCTTCCACCGCCAACGGAAGAAAATTTTTATCAGCTTTTTCTCCTTCTAAAAGATGTTGATAAAAGGCTAACGGGCGCTTAATGGTTTGAGCCGCATTATTAATGATGATATCTAAAGCTTTTTCCGTATCAAAAAGATAGCGAACTAAGTTTTCTACTGCTCCGAGATTACGTAAATCTAACCCATAAATTTGTAAGCGATCACGCCAATAACCAAAATCTACCTCACTGCTAAAACCTTTAGCCGCATCGTGAGGAAATCGAGTAGTAACAATAACTTTTGCTCCATCTTTTAGGAGTCTTAATGCTGTTTGATAACCAATTTTAATACGTCCCCCAGTAATTAGAGCAACACGCCCCTTTAAATTTGTGCGTTGATGCCGTTTATGATAGTTAAACTCAGCACAAATGGGACATAGGGAATGATAAAAAAAATGAATATCTGTATAAGGTTGTTTGCAGATATAACAGGGAATGGGATGAGAAAGTTTTTGACCTTTAAAAAAGAATGAACTTGGCAAATTTGCGCTCGGTTGCTGTCGAGTTTTATTTTTAACTATTGCCGTCGTATTTTTGATTTTTTTATCTTCTTGCTGTGGCTCTTGTGCTAGATTACGGCGCACAATTTTTTTACCATTTTTGTATATTTTTGCAATTAAACTTTTAAAGCGTTCATGATTATTAATCAGTTCTGTATTTTCTGATATTTCCTGTAACACTCTCAGACAAGTTTCTAACTCTTCTGGGTTAATCTTCATACACTCATCATATATTTCATGAAATTGGAAAACTGGAAGGAATCGAACCTTCAACCTTGGGATTCGCAATCCCATACTCTTCCGTTGAGCTACAGTTTTCCTGGAGGGAGCGAGGATTTGAACCTGCAACCTCTTTCCTGCATAAGAAAGCGCTCTTCCGTTGAGCTATCCCCCCTGTAACATAGTGTAGCACAAAAGCGATATAACTGTCAGCCGCTCCTAAACTAATACTCTAGTATTATGTAACGGAAATACCTACCGATTTATTTCGTCGGCGGAAATTGTCAAATACGACTAATGATTTGAGCTAGGGGGTTTCAACTAACTCAAATTATTTTGGCTCAAATGAGAAACTTTTTATCAATTAAAAGCGGATTTAATCAACAATTTTTCTTTCTTTTTTATCGCCGCTAATTTGAAGATTTTTATGAGTTTATTGGGTGTTTTCATGTTCAATATCCTCGGGTTTTAACGGATTGTAAAATTGACTGTCAAATGGTTTTTGAAACCGAGTTGTAACAGACTTAATAAAGACGACTCAAGTTGTAATCTACCAAATCCGCTAATACCTGACTAGATGGAGAAGGTTGCAAACATTTTAAATGTTCCAAAGCCAACTGAGCGTAGTTAGAAGCTAATTCCCTTGATAGCTCAATTCCGTTGCTTTCTTTGACTAATTGTAAGGCTTTTTCTAGGTCACCTTCTTCGCTAAATTCTCGTTCGATCAATACTTCTAAATAGGGATTTTCCTCCATAGCGTACAAAGCTGGAGCGGTAATGTTTCCACTTGCCAAATCCGAGCCGGTAGGTTTGCCTAATACTTCTGTAGGTGACGTAAAGTCAAGAATATCATCGACGATTTGAAAAGCTAAACCTAAATAGCGGCCATAGTTGTACAAATGTTCAGTGACTTCTCGGGGAACATCACTTAAAACCGCCGCCGCTTTGGCACTATTAGCCATTAAAGAAGCTGTTTTGTAATAACTTTTTTCTAAGTAAGCTTCTAGGGTTATGCCAGTATCAAATAGATTGATTCCCTGCTGTATTTCTCCTTCAGCAAAATCTCGGATCACTTCAGATAGCAGTTTGACTACTTCTAAATTATCCAAGTTAGCTAAATACCATGACGACTGAGCAAACAGAAAATCGCCGGCTAAAACCGCAATTCGGTTGTCGAACAAACTATTAACCGTAGGAACATTGCGGCGTAGTTCAGCTTCATCAACCACATCATCATGGACTAAACTAGCGGTGTGAATCATTTCAGTGATTTCTGCTAGTCGCCGATGTCTAGGAGTAATATCTTGATCTAACATGGTCGCTCTCGATACCAGTAGAACGAGCGCCGGTCGGATTCGTTTCCCTCCGGCATCGAACAGGTGTTCGGCGGCCGCGGCCAGAATGGGATGGCGAGCGCCAACAAGCTTTTTTAGGTTCTCGCTTAGGAGACGGAGATCCTTGTCTACGGGAGCAAATAAAGATGTGCTTGAGATCATTGGTGAGCCGAAGTGGGCAAATTAGTTACGAAAGTTTACATATACTCATACTTATTTTAAGATAAGCTTCCCTTACCCAGGAAAATTTGTCTTAGGATCTCTCGGGATTTTGAGCGACCAAACCCTGAACTGTGGGGAAAAAAATCTTCAAAAAAATCTCTACATCTAGGGGTATCTTATGTTAAGCTAATAGTGAGGGTTTTAAGTATTTCCAACACCCGTTCCTCCCAAAACTTGTAGAAAGAGATTTTCAATCACTAGGCTTGGGGAGAACGCGAAGGTTGGGCAGCTATTGCCTGACGTTCCTAAAAAGAGACTCAGCGATTGATGGCTCTACAGTTTTCTATCTCAAAGTAAGATAGAAGGCCCAAATTACTGCGCGTGTTGGCTGTAATGAGCTAAAAAGAACAAAGAAGGGAGAAGTCCTAATCTTTGTGAGTCAGGATTAGTAGTAATGATCGGTTTACTACTTATCCAGATAGGCTATGGCATTTAAGCCGATACCGGTTTTTCCCGCTCAAAATCAAGAACCTACTGCTCGTTTTACCCACCTTACTCCAGTGATAGAAGAAATGCCTGTACTCACGATATTGCTTGCTGCCGCTTATTTGTTAGCGATATATTTTTTACTAACTCTAGCCAAACATATAGCCAAACTTGCTCGACATTCATCGCGTGATGTAAGTCAAGTGAGTTAAGGGTTAGAAACTATCCTCACGCTAAGCCAGAGTTTGGCACTGAGGAGCAAGAGAAACTAAACAGTGAACTACGGTTTTGAGGCCCAAGACCCCTAACGAGATAGAGTTGATCGGATTGAGGGCCTCTTAAGTAGCTTAGCAATTTGATGAGCCGAAAATAGATGATAAGCGAGAGTAAATATAGATAATTTTAGCATAAAGAAAATCCGAACAGGGAAGCTTAAAAGAAAGAGACAGATGACGAGAGCAAAAATGATTGAATTTTATGTAGCGAGAAAAGGGAGTGGTAAAATAAAAAATGCGGCTATATGCTCAATCTAAGCCATTGCCCCTCAAAGGCAGAGCAACCCTTGAGCAACAAACCGTTTCAGACTGGTGAGGGCTAAAGTTCCTAACGAAGAACGGTCAGCCACTCCGCAGGCCAAGTAATCAACAAGAGTCTGGAGGAAAAAGGGTAGCGATGCCCAACGAGCGCAAAAGAGACATAAACATAGCATTAATATAGGTAAAGTACAAAACTGGTGGAAAAGGGAACGCTCTCAAAGGGAAAACTCGTAGAATTCAGGCTACAAGGCGAACGTCGATTAGCCGTTGTTGATCGGCCTGACGGGAAAAAAGACTGGATAGTTATCGATCAAGGAGGACAAGCTCATAAAATACGTCCTCAGCGAGTAGAATTTGAAGTCACCGGGGGTCCATACCAGCCGAGTGATATTGCCAATTTTCTCCAACAAGTACAGCCATTCATCGATCCATCTAGCTTAGAAGTAGCCTGGGAATTGCTGGTAGAAGAAGGGACACCTGTAACCCCATCGGAAATGGCGTTGCTATTGTTTTCTGAGCAAAGTCCAGTGCTGTGCTACGTCGCCCATAGTCTGCTGTGTGAAGATAAGATATACTTTAAGAAAAAAGGGGACAGCTACGAACCCCGCTCGGCTGTACAAGTAGAAGAAATCAAACATCAGTTAGAAGTCGAAGAACAGCGTCAGCGAGAAAAACAAGGGTTTTTTACTCGGATTCAAAAAGCCTTAGCCAAAGAAAAAGTCGAATGGCTAGACAGTGATCGTACCCGTTTAGAAGCACTTGAGAAATTTATCCTTCAACCTGAACAGAAACATTCATCCGCGCAGGACATCCTAAATGCTGTTGATCGTTCACAAACTCCAGAAGCCGCCTTGGAGTTACTGATCTCTTTAGGGTGGTGGAGTCCTCATGAAAATCTGTTTCTACGTCGTAGTTCTTATCCTGTCCAATTTCCGAAAAGGGTTCTAGAAGTGGCCAAAAGTTGTTTAGTATCACCTCCCCCAGACCCGGATGTAAAGCGTCTGGATTTAACTCATCTAAAAATTTACACCATTGATGACGAGAGTACACAGGAAATCGACGATGGGTTAAGTGTAGAATTTTTGGACGAGGGAAAAATCCGTCTATGGATTCATATTGCTGATCCGTCTCGTCTGGTGACTCCAGGAGATGAACTCGACTTAGAAGCTAGACGGCGCAGTACCAGTTTATATTTACCCACCGGCATGATTTCCATGTTTCCGCCGGAACTCGCTACAGGGCCGATGAGTTTAGTACAAGGACAAGTCTGTCCGGCCTTAAGCTTTGCGGTGATTTTAAACGATGATGGTTCAGTATTGGATTATTCGATTCATGCCAGTCTAGTTAAGCCAACCTATCGCTTGACTTATGAAGATGTGGATGAAATGCTACAACTCGACATTAAAGCTGAACCGGAAATAGGGATTTTGGGGAGTAGTGCAATTCGGCGCGTCGAATGGCGTAAATCTCAGGGGTCAATTAATATTTCTATGCCCGAGTCGGTCATCAAAGTGAAAGAAAATGATGAAATTGTGGTGGAATTACTCTATAGTTCTCGTTCTCGTCAGTTAGTAGCCGAGATGATGATTTTAGCCGGGGAAGTGGCCGGGCGTTATTGTCAGCAACATGAGCTACCTGTGCCTTTTCGCGGTCAACCTCAGCCAGAATTACCCCCAGAAGAAGAATTAATTGTTTTGCCAGCCGGACCAGTTCGCTCTTGTGCCCTGCGTCGCTGTATGCCGCGTTCGGAATTGACCACAACCCCATCTCGTCATGCAAGTTTAGGGTTAGATGTGTATACTCAAGTAACCTCTCCCATTCGTCGTTATACAGATTTATTAACCCATTTTCAAGTTAAAGCCCATTTACGAGGCGATCCATTACCCTTTTCCATCGAACAGATGCAAGAAATCATCTATAGTGTGGCGACCTCTACATCAGAAGCTACCTCTGTAGAACGTCAGACAAATCGCTATTGGGGGCTAGAATTTTTGCGGCGCAATGGCGATCAAGCTTGGCACGCAATTCTCTTGCGCTGGTTACGCGAAGAAGAGAATCTTGGCTTGATTTTGTTGGAAGAGTTAGGATTAGAGTTACCTCATCGGTTTGAGCGTTTAATTCCCTTGGGCCAACGTTTTACCGTACAAGTCACTCGCGCTGATCCTCATCGAGATGAAATTCGCTTTCGGGAAATGTTGTCTCATGAAATTCAATCAGTGATTAGTTAAAATGATCTTGACTAGGATTGATCGGATTTTTACTTATATAGAGATGAGGTAGGAAACTCAACTGTAAGTAATTAAAGTAACTATTTATTGACCAAAAAGTTTTCTACCATGAAATAGTAATTCAAAATTCAGTTTTTCGGGTTTTGAGTTTTGAATTTTAAAAAATATGGATAAAAAAAATCAATTTAAACCTTGCCAAATTGTTTGTTTAGAACATAAAAATTCTTGTCTTTATGGTGAAGTGGTTCAAGTGATCACCACAAGAGAATTATGTTGGGTGCGTCCCTTGATTTTGGCTAAGTTATCGCTTGAAGCTGCTATTTTTGAGGATTTTGTGCCGGAAAAACAAGTGGTGGATGTTCGTCTAACTTCGGATTTGATTTTTCCGATGAATTTGTTTAGAGCGGCTTTAGATATAGAAGTTATTCCTATTTTAAGTCAATTAGAAAAAATGGATTTAACCCCTTCAAAAATTCAGATAGCCAAAGGAGAGTTACAGGATTTTATTAAAAATTTTTGGACTCAGGAGTCGTAAATCTTAAAAACTCTTATCAGGGGTAGCGGTTCATTGGAAGTATTATGGTATAGCTGTATTCGGCGGCTATAAATAAGTTAAGGGTTAAGCCGAGAAACATTTACTTAACTATTTAGTCATATAGATGTAAATCAATGATATGATTCTACACTGGTTAATGATCAGCCCAAGGCATTGAAAGGAGGGAGACTTAAGATGACAACCTTGTTACGTAATTTTTGGTACGTAGCACTAGCGGCGAAAAACCTCAAAGCCGGCCAGCTAGTGGGTAAAAAAATGCTAGGTGAACCGGTTTTAATTGGGCGAAAAGCTGATGGTGAAGTATTTGCTATGCGGGATATTTGCCCCCATCGAGGAATTCCCTTACGTCACGGTTGGCTAGAAGGGGATGACGTTTGTTGTTGTTATCATGGCTGGAAGTTTGATACTAAAGATGGGCGTTGCTCAGAAATTCCCTCTTTAACCGAATATGATAAGTTAGATTTTCGACGCATACAAGTTCAGACTTATCCTGCCCGTGAAATTCAGGGTCACATCTGGGTGTATATTCCCTCTGAAGCTAAACGAAATCTTGATGAGTCTGAACTTCCGCCAGTTCCCACCGTGCCTGATTTTGGTAAAACTGCCCCCCAAATTGCCGAAACTTCTCACTTTGCTTGTGATGTGGACCAGGCCGTGATTGGATTAATGGACCCGGCACATGGTCCTTATGTTCATAGCGCTTGGTGGTGGCGCAGTGGTCCAAGAAAGTTTCGCGTTAAAGAAAAACTCTATGAACCGGTGCCGATGGGTTTTCGCTTAGCGCCTTATGAAATGCCGGTGAGTGCTAAACCTTATAAGTTATTGGGAAATAAAGTATCGATCGAAATTGTTTTTCAGTTACCGACGCTTAGACAAGAGATTTTAAGGGGCGATCGTCATAAAGCCTGTTTATTAACGGCTATTACACCCATTGATGAAAATCAATGCGAGGTGCATCAAAGTATTTATTGGACTATTCCTTGGCTGGGGATTTTTAAGCCGATTATGCGTTATTTAACCGTAGAATTTTTAAATCAGGATCGAGACGTGGTGATTAAGCAGCAAGAGGGGTTAAGTTATCATCCTTCTTTGATGTTAATTGATGATGCTGATACTCAGGCGAAATGGTATTTTAGTTTAAAGCGGGAATACGAGCGCTCCCAGCAAGAAAATAGACCCTTTAACAATCCGGTTGAGGCGAAAATTCTACGGTGGAGAAGTTAAGCACTCTATTTGTCATTAACTCCTCGGCTAGAACCCAGAATTTAGCTTGTCGAGGATTCATCGATTTGCTGTTGAAGTTGCTCTTAGGCAGTTGAGAGCAATTTCTGGTTGCTTTCTCGCTTCTGCTATTGTTGTTGCTTCTTGATGAGTAAATTGTACTACTTGCGATTGCTAAAGAAAATGGAAGATAATTAAGAAAGATAGTGGTGCAAGGCAAGATACTAACGATTAAATCCATTGAGGCGTTCCTAAAAATATAGCTGATCAACTCGCTTCTCTAGCAGCTAGATAATTTAAAGCTTTAATAAATTGCCACAAAATCATAACTCAAGGAGATAACAGTGGTATGAAATTTAATAAAAACTTAGTAAAATTTGGCATCACTTTAATCCCTGTAGCTCTTTCTTTGTTTACTAATATTACGAAAGTCGCTGCACAACCCAGTGGTCAGGCGGTTGTTTTTGACCCTCCTTCTAATGTGAGGGTTACGCCTAACGGGGCAGTATTATGTTCAGTGCGAACCGTTAGCCCTATCAATATTTATGGCTCACAAAATGGATGGTATGTCACTGATGCCTGTGGAGAAATGGGCTATATTCATTCTAGCCAAATCCGTCTTCAATCCAATAATCAACCTCAAAGAGGGCCTGTTGTTTGTGATGTTATTAATATTGAAAGAGGACAATTAGCCCTCCGTTTTAGTCCTAACGGAAAATCAAGGGCTGGACTTGATAACGGTAACACAGTTCGCCTACTCTCTCAACAAAGAAATTGGGCTAACGTTCGTGTCATTCAAGGCCCTAATCCGGCAGTGAATGGGTTAGAAGGTTGGGTAAATTCTGATTACCTTTCTTGTCATGACTAGGTGATGTTTTTATTAGATTTTTTTAGCCCTTTAAAAATGTGATCTCATAGTCCATTAAGTAGGGTGCATGACGCTAATTGTCACGCACCAATTTTTGCTCTTTTAAAGTTTAAAGCAGGGATAACTCTTCTATCACTTCCAAACGTTTATACTTACTTAAAGTCATAAACTTTTCAGATAAAACTTCAGCAACACTAGGGCTGATCCATCCCATTTGTTTGAGTAACTGAATAGCCACTGCATATTTAGCTCTTTTTGCCCCATCTTTTACCTTAATGGCTAACCCCATTCCCTCACCAATGCGTCCAATACATTGAATGCCTTCTGCACCGGATTTGCTGACAATTTCCCCTTCAGTGATACGCATCAGTTCAGTATCAAAGGTTCCCTCACCGGCTACCATAGTAGGATGATGGGTCATAGCTCTGACAATTCTCTCCATATCTACAGTTTGACCGGAAGATAATTGAGCATATAAATGAGCCATTTGTCCAAGCTGCATCGAATAAGTCGGGGCCCCACAATCATCTCTGGCCCCAATTAACTCATCTCCAGGCATTCCTAATAACTCAGCTATTTTACCTAAAATTAACTGTTGTAGAGGAGATGACCGTTTTAGATAAGTATTGAGCGGCCAATTGCGCTGCTGACAAACCGCCAGCATTCCCGCGTGTTTTCCTGAACAGTTGTATTGTAAAGGACTTTGCCCGCCTTCGGGAATCGGACATTGCAAGGCACTTGGATCAATATCTGCACGCCAAAGAACATTAAAAACTTGCCGCGCTTGTTCAATGTTCCCTTGATGGGAACTGCAAATAATTGCTAAATCTTTATCCGTCAAATCATAACGTTCTAGTGTGCCGGTGCTGGTAACGGCTAAAGCTTGAAACGGTTTGAGGGCCGAGCGCATAAAAGTAGCCGTTTCGGCACTGCCGGCGGCTAATAAAACCCGTCCTTTTTCATCACAGACGGCGGCTTCAGCCAGATGAACGGATTCTATAATTCCTTCTCTGAGCAGATGAACTTCGATTTTGGGCGTTTGAGTTCGTTTTCCCCTGGTCATTCGATTTTGAAGTTTTAATGAAAGGATGTTGGCGGTTATATATTTTCCAGACAGAACCACAGAAGGCTGCTACTACCGATTAAACTAGCTAACACAAGAGCAGTTTTTTTGATCCGCTTGAGAATTGGCTCTACTTGATAGGAGAGAATTAGGCGATCACGGATCAATACTTCTGGGGTTTTTTGCCATATTTGACCATCATACCATCCGGATTCTTCATAAAACACCTGTTCAGCGTTCAATCGATCACTGATATAAAACCATCCCAAATATAACCGAAGTAGAACCAATCCCACGATCAAGCAAGTTCCTACGATGGCTGATAACACAAATAGTAGAGGCTTTTTCTGGAGGGGGAAACTCGTTGCCGCTATGGGGCCGACTAAGATCCAACTCCATAACCACACCCATCCTAGTTTTCTCCAATATGGTACTGGTTCTAAGGTCGCCCAGCAAAAAAACCAAGATTCTTTTAACTGTTCGTATTCGTTAACTGGTTGTTGTTCGCTAGGAACTGGACAAATTTCCCGATAAGATCCTTTCATATCATCGTCCTACTCTTGCAATGAGTCGATTTCAGACAGGTTAAACCGTTTGGCATGGCCCCAGAATGCTTCTAGATTATAAAATTCTCGTTCTTCTGGCAAAAAGATATGAACGATCACATCGCCATAATCTTGAAGTACCCAGCTTCCTTCGCTTTTTCCTTCTGTACGGGAGGGATAGCGGTTACATTCAATGGCGGCTTTTTCTTCGATCGCATCCGAGATGGCTCTGACTTGTGTTCTCGAAAACCCTGTAACAATGATAAAGTAATCGCTTAGATAGGAAACATCTGATACATCTAAGGCCACAATATCAGCCCCTTTGCGATCATCGGCGGCTTGAGCGATCGTCCAAGCTAGACGACTGGTTTTTTTATCTGCCTCAGTGGTCGGAAACGAGAGGGTTAATAGGTTATTTAAGGGATAGTTTTCAGTATTTGTCATTCAATCCAAGGATGTTGTTTAAGGTCTATAAATCATTATGTATCCACCTTAGCAACCAATCCCTCTGGTTGGGTTGATGTTCGTGCTTGTTGTTTAACTATTTGTAAAGCCCAATTGCGAGTTAATATGGTACGGGGATGGATAGTTTTATGACTATTTAGTAAGTATTTTAAAGAAAAGTCACAGGTTTGTCGCACGCTTTTATAAAGATTTTGCCAACTGACTTGGCGCATGAGTTCTAACTCAGGAGTATCTCCTCGATTTGGCTCTAGAGCATCTGCCACAAATACTATACAACTAAGAGGACTCATCTCGGGACTACCTAAAGTATGATTTGAGATCGCGGTTAATATTTCTTCATCTTTTACCCCAAATTCATCTCTAGCGACAATGGCACTAACATCGGCGTGCAGTAGATGAGGATCACTGCGGCACAGTTGATCAATTTTCAGGCCGCTATCTTGTGCCATTTGTAATAATTTGCTAGGCGGAAAAAATTTGGCTAAGTCGTGCATTAGTCCGGCAAGGCCGGCTTTTTTTGGATCAACCCCATGTTGATAAGCCAGTTGAATAGACATCTGCTCAACCCCTAGAATATGTTGCAGACGATGCTCGGAAACGTTGTTTGACAACCAGGCGATCACCTGATCTCGCATAGGAATTTGCTCGGTTATAGGGACTTAAGATTATTTTAATGGATATGTTCAAAGATGGGTTTGGTAAATCGACGCTATAGAGTTTACTGCTTGGCCAAACTTTTGCTATATCTGTTCCTAGTGGTCAGTGGTTGAAGCCATTAGCTATGGTAAGCTTGTCTATAAGAGATCGATGGTGATAGAACTATCTATTATTTAGGTACTTAATTAAGCTCGCCTTATTAAAGGCATAAACCAAACCTATGAAAATACCTGACTCTCCTAGAGTAATTTATGAGCTTAATCCATTAGTTGAAGTTAGTTGTCGACTAATATTTCCTGCTATCCTAAAAATAGGAATTCAAGAACCAGCCGAATTTCAAGAAAAAACGGGTTTCTCTTTACCAGTAAAAAAACGCCCACAGATTTTTTCAGTCAAAAAAACCCTAAATAATCAAGCTTATATACAATCCGAAACCCGAAAAAAATTTGAAAGTTTAAAATCTAAATGGCAGGAAGAAACAGAAATGCTTTCTTCAATTACAAAAAAAATCAAACATCCTGCTTATCAAGAGATTATTACAATGGGAGAAGAAGTTATTCCTTTTATTTTAGAAGAACTTAGCAGAGAACCTAACCATTGGTTTTATGCTCTTACGGTGATGACTAAAGCTGATCCTGTAAGTCCAGAAGATAATTTTCAGCAAGCGGTTGAAGCTTGGCTAAATTGGGGCAGAGAACAAGGTTACATTCAGTAAATTAATTATATATGAGTTCATTAAAACTTCACACAAGCCGCTTTTGATGAGATGTAACGCTAGAGGACGGTTATGAACAGACGCGCCTACATAACGAATTAATCCTTGGCTTTTCCAAATGTGCAATTGTTCTAAGGCGGCTTGTACATCTTCTAACGTATCATCCGGGGAGACATATTGCAGTAAAAATACATCCACCACATCAGTATTGAGAAATTGACGTATCTGCTGCAATTGCTCTCTAATTTCTCCTAAATCTCGGCTTTCAGTACCGGTTGCAATGATAAGTTGTTCCCGGTGAGTTACCATTAATGACTTGAGTCCGTTGAGTAAGTTGATAAAAGAGGGATCATAAAAGAAGAAAAAATTAATCCCATTCCTAAAAGCTGTCATCACAAAAGACTCTTCTGTGTTTGGATGTCCTGCCAAACCTAACCGACTTACTGGCTTTCCTTCAAGGGTTACAATATCCATAAACAATTTGTCAAAATTTGAAGGGTGGACGAACAGCAATTGTATAAGAAAATCGCTGTTTTTCTTCTCTACGACTCTTCACTATACGAAAGTCTGAGTCGATATAAAGATGTTCAAAATGCGGAGTCGCTTTTAAGGCTCCTTTTAATTGCTTAGAAACTTTTTTATTGATATTTTTCAGAAAAGCAACGTTGAATACTTCGGGTTTTTCTAAATTCAGATTGACTTGGGATTCAACAATTTGCACTAGCCATTTTTTCGCTTTTTCTATATCTAAAGGACTATCCGCAAATTTTAAAGCTTGTTTAAATCCCACATTTTCAATGAGCCATTGATTATTTTTTACTGCATATTTTTGAATTAAAATTAAATCATAAGCCACTAAAGCTTGAGAAAATTTCCCCAAAATCGGTAAGGGATTGAAAGGAGCATAACGAGCAATATTTCCATAGTATCCATTGTCTAGAAAAATTTGGTAAGACTGTTCTATGAGCCGCCCAGGGATGAGGTCTTGAAAAGGAATAGTCGACCAAATGGGAAACCATACTCCTTCAATAAGAGAAGTTTGTTCTTCCGCTTGAGGATATGGATTGCGTTGACTTAACTCTTCAAAAATTGGCGCTAAAGTATCTTGATAAAACTGGACTTTTTTATTGAGTCTATCTTTGTCCCGATGTTGAGTTAAATTAATCAGTTCTTGTTTCAGGTCTTCGGTAGGGATTTCTTTGAGATTTGGGGAAGAGTTTTGGGATAAAATAACCATAATTAATTCTTGTTTTTTTAGCGAGTTAATTGACTCTCAAGCCGTTGTATTTCTTCTGAAGAAAGTTTCACCGCTAAAGCCTTTACAGAATCTTCGATACTCGAGGTTTTACTCGCCCCAGGAATAGGAACAACACAAGGAGATTTACTCAGCAGCCATGCCAAAACAATTTGATAAACTGACACGGCTTTTTCTTGTGCTAACTGGGCAATAATCGGAATATCTTTTAAGCTACTAACGCGACGACTTCCTCCTAAAGGACTCCAAGGCAAAAAAGTTAAACCTTCTTCTTCACAATATTCTAACACACCGTCAAATTCAGGCTCACGATACCAAGGGTTATATTGATTTTGCACTGAAACAATTTCTACTATTTCTCGTGCTTGTTTAATTTGTTCAACGGAGAAATTGGAAACCCCAACATAGCGAATTAATCCCTGCTCAATGGCTTCTTTTGCCGGCGTTAAAGCTTCTTTTATGGTATAGTTAGAATCTGGGGCATGATATTGCCAAACCGCAATAGGTTTTTCTCCTCCCAGCGCTTGATAACTTTCATGAATCGTAGTCCGTAAATGATCGGGGTTGCCGTTGCGAGACCAATTTCCCCCATGCCGCATTAAGCCGCCTTTAGTCGCTACGATAACCTGGCTAGTATCTCCCTTATATTTTTGTAGGGCTTCGGCGATCAATTTTTCATTATGATGTTTATCAGATTCATCTTGGCAATAGGAGTCAGCCGTATCAATTAAAGTTACTCCTAAATCAAGGGCTTTGTGAATAACTTCTATAGACTGGGGTCTAGGAGGACGAGTTTGTAAGGACAGGGGCATTCCTCCTAACCCAATAGCACTAATAATTATATCAGTTTTGCCAAGTTTTTTGGTTTCCATAAATGAGTTTTCTATTTTGACTTTATCTATTTAGCCTAAAAAGGTTTCTCTTAAAAAACAACCCTCATAAGAGAGTTTGATAGTTTGACTGATGAGAATTATTTTTTAGAGGATTTTTAAGGATCATCTGCCGCGAGTTATAAGCTGTCACGCATTTAAATTGTTTTTGGCGACAGGGTGTAGGGGGTAGGGTGTGGGGAAGGGGTTAGAGGTTTATTTCTTAACTTGAGCATATTAAATTTAAATGCGTCTTAGCTTATTAAAAGACAGCAGGTTAAAAGTAGAGCTATTGGGATTTTTTATATTGCCTATTGCCTCATGCTATATATCCATGACTCATAAACCATTCAACCGCATCCTTAAGGGCAATTTCAAGGGGAGATTGAGGTAAACCTAACTCTTTAACCGCTTTAGCCGCCTCATAATACATCGGTTGAGTGGACATCTTTACACCATCTAAAGGAACAGAAGGCGGTTTACCTAAAGGGGCTAAAATGCGTTCTTCTACCCAAGCAACAGCCAGAGGTAACCAAAGGGGAACCGTCGTTTTAGGCGCTTCTAAAGCGGTAATTTGAGCCAGTTTTTCCAACAATTCTTTTAAGCTGAGATTTTGATGACCTAAAATATACCGTTCTCCGGTTTTTCCTTTTTCTAAAGCTAACAAATGCCCCCAGGCTACATCCCGCACATCAATCAAATTTAACCCTGTATCCACATAAGCCGGCATTTGACGACGCAAAAACCGCAAAATAATGTCTCCTGTGGGGGTGGGTTTGATATCCCAAGGGCCGATAGGCGTGCTAGGATTAACGATAACCACATCTTGACCTTTTTGACAGGCTTTTATCGCTTCTTGTTCTGCATAGTATTTAGATTTTTTGTAGTGTCCGACTAATTTTTCTACAGGACTTTGATGGGTTTCGTCGACGCTTTCGCCGGGTTTACCGACTCCTATCGCCGCTACTGAACTTGTATAAACCGTTCTTTCAATACCCGCCTCTCGCGCTGCGGCTAAAACCTGACGAGTGCCTAAGACATTACTTTGATATAATTTCTCTACTTCGCTTTGCCAAAGGGAATAATGAGCGGCGACATGAAACAAAACGCTACATCCTTGCATCTGTTTAGATAAGTCTGGATTATTGAGATCTCCTTTAATTAGTTCTATTTCTAAACCCTTTAAGTTATCTAAACGACTGTTAGGGCGAACTAACGCCTTGACTGAGTATCCTTGTTCTAACAATAGCCGCACTAAGTTAGTGCCGATAAACCCTGTTCCCCCTGTAACAAACACTTTAATAGTCATACTCATTTAAGATTCGTCGATTGTGATCTAGGGTATCGTAGAAGGGGAAAGTCAAAAAAGTACAAATGGTTTATTGGATTTTAACTGAACCTTTAAAGGTAGAACGGTTGACAGTTGCGATCGCTGATTTGCCTTCTTCCCTCATTGGTCTTAAATTAGTTCATTTATCCGATTTTCATTATGACGGAAAGCGGCTTTCAGAAGATTTACTTGCCGAAGTGATTGCTACCAGTAACAGAGAAAATCCTGATTTAATTGTTTTAACGGGAGATTATATTACTTATCTGCCTGATCCGATTGAAGATTTAATTGATAGGCTTAAATACCTTAAAAGCCGTTGGGGAATTTATGCCTGTTTAGGCAATCATGATATTTATTATCCGGGTGCTAAGTTACGAGTTATAGAGGCGTTTTCTCGCATAGGAATAAGGGTTTTATGGAATGAAATTGCTACGCCATTTGGTGAACAATTTCCTCTCGTTGGGTTAGCGGAATATTGGTCAAAAGAATTTGCGCCGGATTTAGTGATGAATAAACTTGATCCAAGGGTTCCTCGGCTGGTTTTGTGTCATAATCCTGATGCGGCTCAAATGTTGCAACAATGGCGAGTAGATTTACAACTTTCCGGTCATACTCACGGGGGACAAGTTGTTATTCCTGGTTTGGGTTCTGCGCCGCTTTTATTGCAATCTATTTGTCGTCTGACTCCAAAATTTTTACAGCCATTTATTCCGTATTTAAGATTATGTTCTAGAGTAGTGAAAAATTGGCACTGGGTTCAGGGATGGCATCAAGTAGGACGAAATCAATTATATATTAATCGAGGGTTGGGGACTTATTTCCCGGGTCGGGTTTTCTGTCCTCCTGAGTTAACAGTTATCAGGTTGGATAAACGTTAAGCTCAACAATTAACTTTATTTTTGTCCAGGCACTTACTGCCTAATTAGAATTGTGTTTGTTGCAATAAGTCAAAATACTTATCGATATATTAAGAAACCTCTGGGTAATCTTGCTTATGTCTAAAGATAGATCTATATTGAAATTAATGAAATAGAAATCAATATAAATTCTATTTTACAACAAAAATTCGTTGAGAATTTTTTATAGATTTCTATTATTAATATGCTTTGAAAAGCAATCATATAAGGCTTTAGAGCTTTAATAAGAACTTTGCATTGATAAGCTTTTGATGGTTGCCAAAGCTAATCTTGATGTCAAGTTGTTAAAGGAGATTAAAAATGGTGACTTTAGATGCTGCCCTAAAGAAAGAATATATTGAGCTTTACAAAAATTGTAAAATAAAATCAGAGTGTATTAATAGAATTGATCAATATATTGATCTGATTAGCCAAAAAAAAGACAAATATAAAGTTGTTGAACAAGCTACTCATGTCCCTTGGTATTTTGTTGCTGCGATTCATTTATTAGAATCAAGCCTCAATTTTAATACTCATTTACACAATGGAGACCCTCTAACGGCTCGAACGGTTCATGTCCCTAAAGGCCGTCCTGTTGAGGGACAACCCCCTTTTGACTGGCCAACATCAGCGATTGATGCCTTAAATTATGCCGGGTTATCTAGCTGGAATGATTGGAGTATTGAGGGAATGTGTTATAGTTTTGAGAAATATCACGGCTGGGGTTATCGGCAATATCATCCTCAAGTAAAATCTCCTTATTTGTGGAGTTTTAGTAATCACTATAGTAAGGGAAAATATGCAGCAGATGGAATTTATGATCCTAACTTAGTCAGTCAACAATGTGGGGCAATGGTCTTAATCAAACGCATGGAAGAACGAGGATTACTCCACATATCTGCTCCCCCACTTCAGCAAGTAAGCTGGTTAGAATTATATCGCAAAGAAGTGGGTGAAAATGCGTCTCCGCGTGCTGTGTTAGCGGCATGGGCTAACGATAAATTAATGGAGGTGGTGGAATTACCCGATCGAAGTACAGAAGATTTGATCAGTTTTTGTAGCAAGTATCCTAATGCTAAAACTTTCCACATAGCACCCTCTACTAAACCTGCTCCTGCTGTTACAACCCCTCTAGTTGTTCAAGTAACTTCTTTACCCCCTCTAGATCGTATTTTACGATGGGGAGACAAGGGAGATGATGTTAAAGCCTTACAACAAGCACTAAACCGTTTAAATTTTAACGCAGGAGCGGCTGATGGAGATTTTGGCGATCAGACGCAAGAAGCCGTTAAAGCTTTTCAGTTGCGAAGTGGTTTATTAGTTGATGGAGAAGTCGGGTCAGTAACTTGGGAAAAACTTGGTGGAACTGGGAAAGTTATTCTCCCTAATCTAGCCAGTTTTGCCGCCAGTGAAGCCGCTAAAAAACTTCGTTGGAATGGGGCTTCAAGTGATGCGGAAAAATATCTAGCTCCCTTACGACGGATCATGCAACAATTAGGTCACATCGGCCCGGAACCTGTTTTCTATAATTGGTGTGCGGCTTTTGTAACCTATTGCTGTCGCCAAGTAGGAATAGAGATTCCTGACCAACCAGAGGGGTTTTGGGCATCAATGGCTTTAGTTGACTCTTGGCAGTATTGGGGAAAACAGAAAGGGTATTGGCATCCCAAGAGAGAAGTAATTCCTGAGCGTGGAGATATTGTTACCTTTGATTGGTCAGGGGTAAACGGACAATTCAATCACATTGGTATTGTCAGAGGTTATACTTCAGGATCTTCTCTGATTGAAACGGCTGAAGGCAATGTAGACAATCAATGTGGTCATTTCAGCCGGTCTCTATCCTTAATCTCTGGAATTGTCAGAATCCGTTAATACTTGAGTTGTGGTTTGCTCAGGTAAGTCTTAGAGATTTGACCTATCTGAGCATTTTTAGGTAGTCATTTTAGTTTCGATGAAAAGCAGCACAATTAAATAGATGTATGCCGCCACCTAAAGCCAATTAAGCGCTCAGGGCATCACTAAAGCGAATTTTCAGATAATCTTCTTCCATTTTCGCCCCAGAGGGTTTTAATGCCGCCAAAGCTTGAGGTAAGACTAAATTCCGCCGATGGTTGCCGATGCGAATATTTAACTCATCCCCGGTTTTATTTAACTGCACTTGTTCTTTAGGCACTCCCGGTAAATACAATTCTAAGCTGTAATTATTTTTTTCTTGAACAACTCGAACAGTATTTTCTTTATAATAAACCTGAGCCGGATCTTCATCCTTATAAAGCGTATCTTTTAACCTTTCTAAAGCCTCTAAACCGCACATTTCCTCAGAATAAAGCGGAACCTCTTTAATGGGTAAAGGATGGAAATTGTCGTAAATTTCTTGTTTATAAATCTGTTGATTATCTTTCCATTTTTTGAAAAACGGATCAGTTACCGTATCGGGAATAATCCGATTAGCCACAATTAAATCCGTCGAAACATTATACAAACTGAGGTAAGCGTGGGCCCGTAAAGACTCTTTAATCACCATTTTTTCGGGATTAGTCACCAGCCGCACCGTTGTCTGAGTATTATCCGTCAAAACCTTTTCTAAAGCTTCAATCTGCTCATAAAATTCATAGGGAGCATCCATCACCTCTTTATCCGGTAAGGAAAACCCCGTAATAGGTTTAAAAATCGGTTCAAACAGAGGACGCAGGGCAATAGACATCCCTTGTAACGGCTTGTAAAATCTTCTCATATACCAGCCGCCCACCTCGGGAATACTCAGCAGCCGCAAAGCCGTACCCGTAGGAGCCGAGTCTATAATCAAGACATCGTAGGTTCCCTCATCATAATGCCGTTTCATCCGCACTAAACCGAAAATTTCATCCATTCCGGGTAAAATCGCTAATTCTTCGGCTTGTACCCCTTCTAACCCACGCGCCTGTAAGACTTGGGTGATGTAGCGTTTTACTGCCCCCCAATTCCCCTCTAATTCCATCAACGCATCGAGTTCTGCCCCCCAGAGGTTAGGGCGCACCAAACGGGGATCGTGTCCTAATTCGAGATCAAAGCTATCTGCTAGGGAATGGGCGGGATCGGTACTCAACACTAAGGTTCTGTAACCAAGTTCAGCACATCGCAGTCCAGTGGCAGCCGCTACGGAGGTTTTCCCGACTCCTCCTTTGCCAGTCATGAGAATTACGCGCATGGGTTGCTCTCTCAGAAATTTTACATTGCTTATTATTTATTATAGGATTTACTTTTCAATAATAATTTGTTCCCTAGAATTAACTACATCCTGAAAATAGTTGCGAATTAATTCTGGATCGATGGTAATAATTCCATCTTTGCCAAACCAGCGCTCAACAATAGCCACTGAACTCGGTTCTCCATCTAGATAACCTTGCATCAATCTAACAACGCTAAAATTGACCACATCTAAAAACTTTGAGTTATTTTCTGGCACCATACAAGCGATTCCCTCACGATTGTAGGGTTTTTGAGGGACAACTTGATAAGCATTTTTGTCGCTGACCGTTTGCCGATAACCATCCAAAACTATTCCACTTGCGGCAAAACCATCAACTTTGCCCTGTTTTACGCTATCAAATCCCTCTTGCATTGACTCGACATTAACAATTATCGCTTTGGGTTGTAAGACTTTAATTACTTGTGCAGGAATGGAGTTACGAATAGCCGCGATCCGTTTACCGGCTAAAGAGTCCACAGAACCTAATTGACTGCCGCCCTTCACTAAAAGTCGAGTACCGCCAAGGCCCATACTGACAGAGAAATCAACAAATTTATCTCGCTCCCAAGTAAAGGCAGCATTACAAATAATGTCAACTTCTTGACTTATGAGCTTAGGAATTGCATCAGTAGGAGTAACTTCCACAAATTGTAGGGTAACGTCTCTTCCGAGTTGAGTTTGAAGTTGATTTTTGAGAAAATTGAGATAATCTATCGAGTAACCCACCAGTTCGTTTTTATCATTAACATAAGCCAAAGGAACAAGATCTGTCGCTGTACCTACTACTAATGTACCTGTGCGAGCCACTCTTTCTAAAACGGTTTCGGCTCCAGATTTTAGGGGAACTCCTAAAGTAAAAGCAAGGCTTATCAGGGCAAGTGTTAATGTTTTGATCATATCTACTCCTCATTACTGGGCTGAATTCTGAAAAAATTTGGAAAAAATGTAGTAAGATAACTCGATAGGATGATTATAGATATCATGTCACGAGTTTTACCGTTTTGTAAAAAAATTTATTTAAAAATAGCTCATTACCCAAAGGGAACTAAATGAACATTACCACAACCACTGGATTAGTTGGCTTTTTATTAGCGCTATCGGCTTTCAATATTCCTTCCTCTGAGGCCAAAACTTTATATACTTCTGCTAGTCCTGTTAAACCGACGATTGAACAACGTCTAGCTAAAATTAGTGCCACTATTAGAGAACAAGAAAATCATCTGCCAGAATCAGCTAAAACCGATTTAGATACTGAAATAGCCGGGGCCTGGGGGAATGGTCGTGGTAGAGGTTGGGCTGATGGTTCAGGGGGTAGAGGTTGGGCTGATGGTTCAGGGGGTAGAGGTTGGGCTGATGGTCGCGGCGGAGGGGGTTGGGGAAATACTAGGGGCGGTGGCGGTTGGGTTAATGGCCGTAACTGGGCTGATGGTGGGGGTTTCTTGAATCGCCGTTAATCTACTAATTTTTCAATTAAATTAGGGATTTTAAGTAACTTAGAGTGATTGATAGATATAATGTCATATATCTTACCGTTTCGTTGCAAAATTAATTTTTCAATAACTGATTAGGCAAAAAGATAGGAATGAACATTACCACAACCACTGGATTAGTAGGCTTTTTATTAGCGCTGTCGGCTTTCAATATTCCTTCCTCTGAGGCCAAAACTTTAGACAATTCTGCTAGTCCTGTTAAACCGACGATTGAACAACGTCTAGCTAAAATTAGTGCCACTATTAGAGAACAAGAAAATCATCTGCCAGAATCAGCTAAAACCGATTTAGATACTGAAATAGCCGGGGCCTGGGGAAATGGTCGTGGTCGCGGTTGGGTAGATGGTTCAGGGCGTAGAGGTTGGGTAGATGGTTCAGGGTCTAGAGGTTGGGCTAATGGTCGCAACGGTGGCGGCTGGGGTAATGGTCGAGATGGAAGTTGGGTTAATGGTCGTCGTTGGGGTGATGGTGGCGGTTTCTGGAATCGCCGCTAATATTGATGAAAAAGATAGATTAATATGACTTTAAGCCAACAAAATTTTCTAGAAATCCCGGCGGCTGATATTAGCACTTTTGGCCCCATTAACCTAGTGGTTATTCAGACCACGTCTTTTTGTAATTTGGACTGTGATTATTGTTATTTACCCCATCGTCATCTGAAAAACCAGTTATCTTTAGAACTGATTGATCCGATTTTAAAAACGGTTTTAACTAGCCCTTTTGTCGAAGACAGTTTTACCATTTGCTGGCACGCCGGTGAACCTCTGGCTGTTCCCGTTGCTTTTTATCGTTCGGCTTTTCAAATTATTGCTGAAGCTCAGAAAAAATATAGTACAAAACCTTGTCAGATTTTTCAATCTGTGCAAACCAATGCGACTTTAATTAATGCGGCTTTGTGTGACCTGTTTAAAGAATATCAAGTTCTGGTAGGAGTCAGTATTGATGGCCCTGCATTTATTCATGATGCCCATCGTAAAACTCGCTCGGGTAAAGGAAGTCATGCCAGTACCATGCGCGGGATATCTTTATTACAAAAAAATGACATTCCTGTGCAAATTATTGCCGTGATTACTGAAGATTCTTTAGATTATCCGGATGAAATTTTTAACTTTTTTATGGAAAATGGACTGACGGATGTAGGATTTAATTTAGAAGAAACTGAAGGGGTTAATCAATCTTCGTCTTTGGATAAAATCGGTATAGAAGAACGTTATCGGGCTTTTATGCAAAGAATCTGGGACTTGACGGCTCAAAGTGAGGGAAAATTTCAGCTACGAGAATTTGAGTCGATTTGTACTTTAATTTATAATGATTGTCGGCTGAATAATACTGATATGAATGCTCCTTTTGTGATAGTGAGTTTTGATCATCAAGGCAATTTTTCAACCTTTGATCCTGAATTACTATCAGTTAAAACCACTGATTACGGAGATTTTATTTTAGGCAATGTTTTTCATGATACTTTAGAATCTGTTTGTCATACAGAAAAATTTCTAAAAATTTATCAGGATATGAAAACCGGGGTTGACCTCTGTCAGCAAACCTGTCAATATTTCGGCGTATGTGGTGGGGGGGCAGGCAGTAATAAGTATTGGGAAAATGGCACGTTTCGCTCTACCCAAACTCGCGCTTGTCGGTATCGTTCACAAATTATAACCGATATTATTTTAGCCGAGTTAGAAAATATTTATCAGATTACCAGTTAAAATCGCCTAGAGACGTTGCAGGCAAAGTTAGTACAGGGATGACTGATAAGACGAGCAATTAAGTTGGTGGGCACGATAAAATATTCTCTACGAGGTTTCAACTTCTAGATCTATGCCCACCCTATCATCATGATCCCACTCAAAGGCAATGAATCTTAAACGTTACCCAAAATTTAGATCTTTGTTCCTGCTTTGTTTGATAATTGTCGCTATTGTTTCCTTTAACTATTTGAGCATAGAAAAAGTCGATGCGGCTGATGAACAGTCGGGAACGAGTTCCCGGCCCCAATGTAGTTATCACCCAGAAGCTTATCAAGAGCTTAATCTAACGAATTTAAAAGATGAACTTGAAGGGACTGGTTTAATTGGTTCAATTCATGGTGCTAGTTCGTCATCTAAACTTTTTGTGCTTTCTGTACGGGAACCTGAGAATTTTTTCAATCATCGTGAGTTTTCTTTGGTGACTTATGATAGAGCGGCTTTCAAGGCTTTAACAGAGGTTAAGCGTCATGATCAAGTGTGTATTCGAGGGCGCTTTCTTGCTAATCCTAGCCAGCAAAAACATATTTTAGTAGAATCTCTAAAAATTCTAGAACCTTGGTCATATAAAAATGATTTTAAACCCTATGAAAGAAAAACTGCTCTGCCTGAAGAATTAAAAAATCAAACCAGTGTGATAGGCAAAGTTCACGCCGTAGCCGCCGATGGAGGAGTGATGGTTATTGAGTATAAAGATGCTGTGATTCCTGTATTTGTTCAATCTCCTCAATTGACTAAAGATTTATTTCGTGGCGATATTATTCGCCTCCATTATCGCTTGCAAAATCTGCCCACACAACCAACCCATTTACGACTAAATCTTGATCTCGACAAACCCCTACAAATGATTGATTCTATCGCCGCTTGGCACGAAAAAGAAATTGTTGTCAAGGGAAAATTGGTTAAGTTTCCCCAAAGTCCTCAAATCAAGTTTGATGTCTATGCGCTTGCAGTAGACACAGGGGGCATCACTCGATATTTTACTCTAGTTAATTTTGACGATGCCTCAGAATTTGAAAAAATTAGGCAAAAACTCGCCCAAATTTGGAATGATCATCTTTCTACTGCTAGTTCAGGTCGAAATATGTTGATCAATGAGGATGTGGTTATTGAAGTTCGAGGCCGGGGTAATGTTGTCTCCCCTGGACAAGCTAATCCTCAAATTTTGTTATCTGGAGTCGAAGATATTCAACTTTTAAGCTATGGCGCTACGCGCTAGGCAACAGGCGCAACAGGCAACAGTTGATTATGACAAGGTTTTATCTTCTCGCCATGTCCTAACTTTAATGCGTAGTGCTATAATTTAGCCCGCGCAGGCGGGCCGGGTTCGTCGCTGCTTGCCCTTGAGGGTTAGGCTTATTTAGGCTGAACGGGAAAACCTTGCCGCCTCAACAATTCTGCCGCTCCAGGGCCAGGATTATAATTAATTCCAAAGGTAGCATCTGGGCGATCATCGATAATTTTCGGCGTTAACAGCACAATTACCTCACTACGGTTTCCATTATTATCGGTTCGTCTAAACAAAGCACCTAATATAGGAATATCTCCTAAAATCGGCACTTTAGTAACCGTTGTTCGCTCAGTTTCGCTAATAATACCCGAAAGAATCAAGGTTTGGCCATCCCGCATTCGGATCAGTCCTGATGTCATTTCCCGCCGTGATAACAAGGTAAGGGTGTTATTTGAACCATTGCCACTATCAAAGGTCTGTGTGGCACCGGGAGCGGCAATAGTGGGACTGACGAATAAACTCACAAAGCCATTATCGTCAATGCGATCCACTTCAACGGTAAGGGTTAAACCAGCATCTTGTAGAACCGGGGTTGTGGTTCTAACGCCACTGAGAGGATCAACTTGGGTATTAACACTTTCAACCACTTTTTGGGTTAACTTGACGGTGGCTTGTTGTCCCTCTTGAACCACGAGAGTCGGGTCGGTCAGGATTTTCGCATTACCACTGGTAATACTAGCCTGTAGGGTTGCTAAGAATTTTTGGGGAAACTGGAATAAATTAGGGAGTTGATAGGTAAAAGTTCTTTGTCCAGTGGCTGCATCATAGGTAGCTGCTGATACACCGGGTTGAAACGGGTTATTAAAGGTCCCAAAACTCGGACGAGCATAGGGAATTGTGTTGTTGGCGGTTCTGAGAATATCAGCACTTCCAGAATTGAAATTCCCAAAGGGAGCATTTTGTTGATCAAAGAAAATATTGGGCGTTAAACCTCCAAGTGCATCCGGTACACTAATAACCGGAGGCGTAACGACTGAGGCGTTGGTTTGTGCTGAGGTAGGAGGATTGTAATTGCCAAAATTTAAGATGGCTGTTCCGTTATCTTGAAGAAAGAATCCATCATCAAAGCCAAAGGAAAATCTACTCGAGTAAGATTGTGTACCTTGAAGTTGAACGTCAACCACTTTGACATTGACGGCTACTTGACGACGGCGAGCATCAAGTTGCACTAGCATGGAAGTGGCAATTTCCACTTGACGCGGTTCTCCAATTAAGGTTATGGAATTGAGTCTTTGATCGGCAACAAGGGATAATCCTTGTAACAATAATGGTGAATTTACTCCGGCTTGGTTAACTACGGTGAGAGGATATAGTCCGGGTGGTGTTTCTCTGCGTCCCACGACTCGGCCTGTTAGGGGGTCGGTAATATCTTCGGTTTGTGTGACTAAACGTTGATATTCTGCGCCTTGTGTTGCCAAAAAAGTTGCTGCGTTGATGGCTTCAACTTGGTTTAGTCGTATAGTACGGGTAATTAAATTCCGAGCGGCTGCCGGCAAAGCAGTACCCACAAATATTGTCCGTCCTCGACGATTGGCTTTTAAGCCTGATACCATCAGCACAGAGTTAAACACTTCTTGTACTGATTCATTTTCTAAATCTAGAGATACGGTTTGTTGCCCTTGAGGAGCCACAGCCCCCTGTTGTCCCTGTCCTTGAGCCGCACTGGTTTGGCTATCGGTAAAGATCAGATTAAATCCGGCATAACGAGCTAACACGGCTAACACTTCCCTGGCCGGTGCTTCCCGTAAGACAAGACGAGGAATAATAGCCGCAGTTCCTAAATCAATGGTCTGGGCCATAGAGTCAATATTGGACACAGCCATATCTCCCACTGGTGGGGCTACCGCCCGAGGTAAGACGGGAAAAGCCGGGGTGGTCGGTTGAGTCTGCTTCTGCTTATCTTCAATTACGATGTCTGGATTAGGAAGCATGGGGCTAGACTGAGCCAAGAGCTTCTTATCTTTTAACTCCTCATTTTTTTCTAAGGGAAAATTGAGAGAACTTGTCTGGGGGAAAGAACTTGTTTCTGGCTCTGTTATAGATGACTCCCTGATGTCTTTACCAATAGATTCTATTGAAAAAGTTTCGGCCCCTGTTTCTGTGGTCAAAGTTTGATGGGAAAACCCGTTAAAAATGGGGGGTTTTTCCGAATGAGAGTCGGAAGATTCGGGGCTTGCCAGCAACGATGGCTGGATAGCTACAAATATCGAAGCGACTCCCCCTAATATTAGCGGATAATGATAGTTATACACGATTCACTCCTCAACCTATGTTGTCAGCAACACTTTTTATTAATAATTAATTTTCCTTTTAAGATCCTAGGATAAATCAATAATTTTTATAAACAGTCGTCCTCCTGATAATTATTGTGGGGGTTGTGCGGATTGTGATGATGGGTCGGGTGGTGGTGGTGGCAGGTCGCCAAAAGATACAGGTAAAATCACTTCTAGTAAGAAGGTGGTTTTCAGTTTGAGCTTTGCAGGTGTAAGCTTTCCGGTTCGGTCGAACACTCCGGCTTTTTGCTTGCTGTCTATTGGCTCACTCACCAGATTTTTAATTAAAATTAAAGGCTGTAATTTTTCTAAATCTCGTAATAGAGATTGGCTTTGCTCAAATTCTCCTTTCATTTCAATATTAATACTCTGACGTTTCAGCTTTTGGTTAACTCCTTGCCCAAGGGAACCATCATCTATAACCGTTACTTCCCCTTGAGGTTCAAAACTGACCAACTCTACATTTCTGGATTTAAAAAAACCATTGATATCCAATAAGAGTGTGTCCAGACTTTTTTCATTACCAAAAAAAGCTAAAATTTCTTTTCTGAGAGCTTGTTTTTGTTGCAGTTCTTGTTCTGCCGCCGCTAATTTTTTGGCAAAATTACCAGTATTTTGTTGGTTAACGTTGTCCAACAGAGAAGCTTCTTCGGTTTTTTGCTCTTGGTAAGTGGTATAGGCTGGCATAACCATATTCAACAATATATAAATTGCCCCTATTCCCCCTAAAATCGCAAAAGCTATTCCGCTTACTTTTGGGGTGAAAGTAATGCCAAAAGCCACTGGATATTTACTTGAATCTTCAAAATCCTGGCCTTCTTCTGGAGTATATTCGTCGGAAAATGTCATGGTTTTAGAACTCCTTTTTGTTCAAGGGTTTTAATCCGAGTCACTAATCCAACAGCACCATTACGAGCTAATGCTGGTAGTAATTGAGAGGCAGGACTCTCATTGAGTTGTGTGACAATAGTATATTTCACTCCCTCGGGAAACTCAACAATTAGGTTTTTTGCGACAAATTTTTCCGGATTTTCCAACTCCAGTGGTAAAGGGCTGGATTCGGCTTTGATCAATTTGATGGTCTCAGCTTTGAAAAAAGGAGAGTTTTGTAAACTTAATATAAACTTATTTACATCATCGTAATTGATGGCATAACCTTCGAGCGTTAACTGATTGGCCATCATTGATGATTGTCCGGGTGGTGCCGGTTGTCCGGGTGGTGCTGTTTGTGGCACTAAAGTTTGTTTAATGCTGCTCACTTGTACTGCTTCAGGTATTCGATTGCGAATTTCTTGTAAAATCGCTGAGGCCGGTTTGACTTGATTAAAAACACTCACTAGAGATTGTGTATTTTCATCAATAGCTTGAATGTATTTGCGAATTTGTGTTAATTTTTGATTTTGATCGGTAAACTCTTTTACCTTGACCTTTAGTTCTTCAACATTTTTCTGAGTTTGAGTGGTTTGCCAATTCAAAAGTGCTAATAAACCCAAGGGAAAAGCGATTAACAAAACCATCACTCCTAAGCCAATGAGCATCGGTATTTGTTCTTGAGCGGTGGGAGCCGCGCTTCGAGTTTGGGTAAAGGTTTTGTTGGCTTCTTCGCTTTGACGATCTTTAAGAAAATTAATATCTATGCTGTACATTTTAATTACACCTCTCGCAATCCTAAACCCAATACCGTTCCTAACCCAGGTCGTTGAACTGAGGTAATCTCTTGCTCAACATCTAAAGAAAGAGCCGTGATCGGATCGATCTGCATCGTCGGGATACTTAAGCGCTGAGTAAAAAATTCATCTAATTGGGCAAGTCCTCCCCCGGGCCCGGCCAACAAGAGTTGTACTATTTCTAATTCGTCGCTCTGATTGAGATAAAAGTTGATCGAACGACGTAATTCATCGGTTAGTTCGCCTAAAACTCTCATTAATGCGGTCATGCCTGGGTTAATCGCCGCTCCTGCGGTACTCATACTATCAAATGCCGTGACGGGAATGGTCATTCCTTGAAGAATATCAGGACTTCTCGAGGTGGGTAAATTCATTGCACGTGAGAGAGCATTTTGCAACTGATAAGTTCCGATGGGCACTGTTCGAGAAAATTGTGGCACTCCATCCACGACAATGGCTATTTCCGTATTGTCAAATTCAATATCCACCAATACGGCCGCTTCATTGGAACTAAATTGTCTTAGTTGTTCTCTAATGGTACGAATAAGGGCAAAACTATTAATTTCTATCACATCCACTTGTAAACCCGCTTGCTGAAATGTTTCTATGTAAGAGTCGGTCACTTCCCGTCGCGTTGCTACCAGCAGCACGTGAACTTTTTCAATGCCATCTTCGTCTTCAAAATAGCCGAGCTTATGATAATCAAGGTCTACTTCTTCTCTGGGATAAGGTAAATATAAACTTGCTTCATGATTGAGTACCATATCCCGTAATTCTTGATCGTCGAGTTCTGCGGGAATGGGAATAATACGGATAATTGACTCCCGCATCGGTACTCCTGTGGCTACTCGCTTGGCTTTAATCTTATACTCGGTCAACATCTCTTGGATGATTTCCGCTAAAGCTGGAGAATCCACGATTTTTCCCTCTTGGAAGATTCCTTCAGGAATTTCTACTGTACAAAATTTGGACAGTCGATAATTTTGTCCCTGTTTAGATAGTTGTGCTAGATTTACTCGCTCTGGGGTGATTTCCATCCCAAATCCTTGTGATTGCTTAGGAAGCAGTTTTTTCAAAAAACTTAACATATCTTTAAGCCTAAAGGAAAATTGAGTCCGAAGGGAGGAGTAGAGAAAGGTAAAAAAGTATTTTTTTTATCCTAGCGAATTTGACTTAATAAGGTAAATATTAAACTTACACTAGAATCAGGGCTTCTATTGAGATGATCAAATGCTCATTCAAGAGCGATGATCACCTCCCTTGGCACAGGCTCATTTCTGTTAAAAGATTCCTCCACAGCTATAGAATACCCAATCTTGGATTGTAATATTAACATATAGGTCTATCAAAGCTATAAGCCTATCCTGATGGCCAAGCACAATGTCTCTGTCTGACTTGAAAGTCGGCTCATGAGAAACTAAGCACACAAGTCTAGCAGGTCGTTAGTTAAGATAACTATTTAGAGGAGTTCTCCAACAGCTATCCGACAAATGAGAAGAACGGGTTAATCAACAATAAAAGTAGTTTAACAATTTCATTGCCCAGATGTATAGAGATTCATCAAAAATAGCGACTCATGTTTCAATCTCAACAAATTTTAACAAACCGTTATCAATTGCAACAACGATTAGGACGCACAGCCGCAGGACATCAAACTTGGTTAGCTCTCGATACAGAATCTAATCAATTGGTAACCATTAAGTTCTTGGCATTTAATCCTCAAATGGAGTGGGAGGAATTAAAATTATTTGAACGGGAAGCCCAAGTTCTTCAATCTCTGGATCATCCCCGCATTCCCCGTTATCGAGATTATTTTGAAATTGATAAAAATCTCGGACAAGGTATTCCTTGGTTTGTTTTAGTACAAGATTATATTTCTGGGTCTTCGTTACAAGATTTATTAGACCAAGGACAACGCTTTGCTGAAGATGAAATTCGCTCTCTCACCACACAAGTTTTAGAAATTCTTATTTATCTTCATGAACAAAGTCCCCCAGTGCTTCATCGAGATATTAAACCTAGTAATTTAATTCGCGGACAAGATCATCAGATTTATTTAATTGATTTTGGAGCCGTTCAAGCTCAAGCGGCTGTCACGGGAGTCACGTTTACGGTGGTAGGAACAAGCGGCTATGCGCCTTTAGAACAATTTTGGGGGCGGGCTGTTCCGGCTTCAGATTTGTATGCTTTGGGAGCAACTTTAATTCATTTGTTAACTGGAGTTTCTCCTCTAGATTTACCTCATCAAGATTCTCAGATTCAATTTGCTGATAAAGTTAGTCTTAAACCGGATTTATTAAGTTGGATTCAACAAGCTACCCAAATCAGTCTTGAAAAGCGTTTTAGCTCTGCTAGAGAAGCTCTAGAGGCTCTGCAATCGGGAAATTTACCCCGTCGTTATGGAGAAAAATTTGGCCGAAAAAATAAACTTAGTCAACCGCTAAAAAGTAAAATAAATTTGCTTAAAAATCCTGAAAAAATAGACATTTATTATCCGTGTTTTTTTCAAATAAGTTTAAGCCCTATTCAATTTTGGTTAGGAGTATCTACTGTAATTATTTTATTGATTGTGCTTCCTCCTGTGGGTTTTATTTTATTAATAGCACTGTTCTTAGGCTTCCTGAATATTCATGTTTGTTTACGAAGCGAGAGTTTTAAAATTAATTATAAATTGTGGAATTTTACTTATTCAACAAAAGAAGAAAAGAATTATGAATTGATCGGAGTATTTTTACATTGCGTCTCCAAAAGTTATCAAGTTAGACTGCGGACAACCCAAGGAACTTATATAATCGGAGAAAATCTTCAAGAAGAAGAATGTGCTTGGTTAGGCCAAGAAATTCAAGATTTTATTAGAGAGTAAAAAATTGACCAATGAGCGTAAGCGGCTCGCCCCAACCTAATGACTAATAACTAATGACTAAATCTATGAATCAATCCTTATATTATCAAATTTATTCTTTAATTCTTTATCAATCAGTTTTCACTAATGAGGTGGGAGAAGCTTTTTTAAATCTTTTACAAGCTTTAGCGCAAGAGCAGCAAACATCTACAAAAATTGCCTTACTTAAAGCCTATGGAAGCTGGGTTAAAAGCCTGGCGGCTAGAAATATAAGTTGGCAAGATTTTATGATTGAGCAAATCTTATGGGATGATAACCCCTTTAGCCGCCAAGTCCAAAAAAAATCTCTAGAAGAGTTACCCCATTCTCTAATTGATGCTGTTAAATATGACCTGACCATTTTGCAAAGTGTCTATCATTGTCAACCCGAAAAAATCACGGAATGGGTTCAAAAATATACTCAAGTTGATTTTGCTCTCATTCCTTGGACATTTCCCTCAATTAAAACCAGCTTTTTAACTTCACAGGTAAATTGGGCGGATACTGTAGAAGATTTGGCGAATTATTATCGAAAGCAGGGAAGCGGAATTTTTGCTCAATATAAAGCTTTTCGCTGGCAAAACGGAAACTTAGCAGGAATTGCTAATCCTGATCCGATAAAATTACAGGAGATTGTTGCTTATGAATCTCAAAAAGAGAGTTTAGTCAAAAATACGGAATTTTTATTAGCTGGATATCCCGCCCTTCATGTGTTATTGTATGGCAGCCGAGGAACAGGTAAATCCTCTTTAGTTAAAGCTTTATTACAACAGTATCATGAGCAAGGATTGAGATTAATTGAGGTGGGGAAATCAGAATTAAAAGACCTGGGAATTATTTTAGAAGAATTACGAGACTTACCGCAAAAATTTATTATCTTTGTGGATGATTTATCATTTGAAGAAGATGATGAGGCTTTTAAAGCCTTAAAAGTGGTTTTAGAAGGAAGTTTAACAGCCAAAGCGCGAAATGTAGTGGTTTATGCCACTTCTAACCGACGACATTTAATTCGAGAGTTTTTTGGCGATCGCCCTCGCCCCAGTGAAGGGGATGAAGTTCATGCTTGGGATACGGTACAGGAGAAATTATCGTTTAGTGATCGCTTTGGCTTAACTTTGACTTTTGAAGCGGCTAACCAGGATACTTATCTGGAAATTGTGCGGGTTTTAGCGCAACAAGCTAATATTCCTTTGTCATGGGAGGAAATTGAACAAAAAGCGAAACAGTGGGCGATCCGTCATAATGGGCGTTCAGGAAGGACAGCAAGACAGTTTATTGATTTTTTACTCGGGGAGTTAAAAAGGGCGGCAGGTTAATATTAGATTTTTCCGACTTGTTTAAAATATTAATGCCCACATTTTTAACTTCGGCTGCCATAAATGTCTATTATTACCAATCGAATCAACTTTTGGGAATCATTACTAGGACTCTACTGTACAGGTTTGATCGGCATATTATCTTTACTGTTGATAGCTGTTCCTCAGATTGAGCAATTTCTAGCTACTAATCCGGACGCTTCCGAAACACCCGTTTTTATTTTAGCGTTAATGTCTTTAATAGTTCCCTCAATTTTACTGGCTATTTCAGTTGTCATTGGTCTATTACTGAGCCAAAAAATAGGCTTACGTTCTTACATAGTTGAGTTTTTTTCTAATACAATTGAAGAGGTTAAATTAAAGAATGATTTAGTGCTAGGTTTTTGGGGAGGAATAATAGTCGCCTTAATCATTAAGTTACTAGAAACTGTTTTTCGCCTCTATATTACTGAATTAAATCAATTAGAAAATCTAACAAAATTTGATTTAAGTAAAATTTTGCTTGGTGTGTTTTATGGAGGGTTAACGGAAGAATTATTATTACGGTGGGGTTTGATGACTCTCCTTGCTTGGGGGTTATGGCGACTAACAGGGGGTAAAGATACGCCTAACAGTTGGGTGATGGGATTAGCGATCGCTATTTCTTCTATCGTATTCGGTTTAGGGCACTTACCCGCTTTAAGCGTACAATTACCTTTAACGCTACCAATTATTTTTCGGACAGTGGTGTTAAATGCGATCGGGGGTGTAATATTTGGCTGGCTATACTGGAAGCGAAGTCTAGAAGTAGCCATGATCGCTCACGCAAGCAGTCATATAGGTTTGGCTGTTCTACAAGGATTAAATGGTAAAATTTTCTAGGGTGTGCATTGCCCATCTTTTAAGTATTGGAGTGGCAATCACATGACAGACAAAACCAAAATTATTCCCTTACAATTGTCTGATGGAACCATTATCAAAGTTGAAGCAACTCCTATAGGAAAATTAATAAAAAAATACAAAAACGTAGTGGACTGACAAACTGAGGTTGACCAAATATTGCTCGGCTCGTATAGCCTTAATATAGCTGTGTTTGCCCTAAAAAATGAGTAAGAAAAGCGGATTTTATTGCATAAATACCGCTAAAAAGCTTCTCTCTAAAGTGCTAAAAAGTGATGGATTAACAATAAAAGTTTTACATCAGTCTTTAGCCATAAAACCCTTTTCTAACTTTTATCAGATTTTTCACCCAAGTCTAATTGTTAACATTTCGTAACAGAGGCATAAAAAACTCTTTTTTTTGTAGCATTCACGAAAAGATTCTCATGACAAACACACAAACATACACAAAAAATCCAACCACAGAAAAAGCTTTAGAACTCTTCTTTACTTTTGATACAGACACTCAACTTGCCCTGCTTTGGTACGGTTATTTAGACATAAAAGATCAATTAGATCCCGCTCCTCCCAATTCCGTAGAAGTAATGGGAAAAACCGTTTTTGATCAAGTGGCGGCTTTACCAAAAGAAGAACAATTACAAGCTCAACGAGACATGATTACCGGTGCAGGCGACATAGGTCGTACTTATCAAGCGCTAGACATTGGTGCAAGAATAGAAGTCTGGCTGTTATTAGGTCAGGGAATGGAACAAGGCACCATTATTCAAGTTCCTTCTGACTACGAATTGCCCGATAATACCAACGAATTCGTAGAAGCCATTAAACAAGTCAATTTTGAAGAAAGAATTAACTTCATGCGTAGCGCTGTCATGAGAATGGGTTAATCATTTAAACCTGTTTGATTTGGGTTTGAAACTGACACCTTGCTCATGTGCAGCTACACGAACGAAGCCCGCCTGCGCGGGCTAAATTTTTATTAGTAATAAAACAGATTAAACCTAAAGTTTAGTGCCGCATTCACAACAACATTTATGATGGGGCAGATTTTCAGTCCCACAGCTACGACAGATAATAGAGGTAGCACGAGACTTATCAACATAATTAGGCACCACGCCCATCATTTGAGTATTCCCTTGGCCCGGAGCAATCATCGGATAACAATCTTCATGACTTTCAACTCTCACCTCTAAAATAACCGCCCCGGGATGAGCCAACATTTCAGCAATAGCAGGGGTAAGTTCTTCTCGTTTTTGCACTAAAATACCCTTAATCCCATAAACATCTGCCAATTTACAAAAAGCCGGCGAGCCGGATTGCAAATTCGTGGCTTCATAGCGGTCGTTATAAAACAAATGTTGCCATTGACGCACCATTCCTAACCAACCATTATTGAGAATGACAATTTTTACCCCTAAACCATACTGAGCGATGGTTCCCAATTCCTGCATATTCATCTGAAAACTGCCATCGCCGCTAATACAAATGACCGGTTCATCGGCAAAGGCCACTTTAACCCCCACTGCCGCCGGCACACCATAACCCATTGTGCCTAAACCGCCGCTTGTCATCCAATGACGAGGAAGATTTTTGAGAAACTGAGCCGCCCACATTTGGTGTTGTCCCACATCTGTCGTGTAATAAGCATGAGGACATTGGCGGGCCACTTCGACGATCACTTCTTGAGGAGAAATGCTATTAGCGGGATAGGAGGGAACTAATGGATAAGTTTGTTTTAATTGTTGCAGATGTTCAAACCAGAGTTGAGTCTGTGAGTGGGGAATGTTGACTTCCTGTTGTTGCATTATTTCCCAGAGGTCTTGTAGCACCTGTAGTACATCTCCCACAATGGGCACATCAGGTTGACGATTTTTGCCCATTTCAGCCGGGTCAATATCGATGTGAATGACGTTTGCTTGTTGGGCAAATTCTTGACGTTTACCGGCCACACGATCATCAAAACGAACCCCAACGGCAATTAATAAATCACACTCACTAACCGCATAATTAGAATAAGCCGTTCCGTGCATTCCGAGCATTCCCAAGGCTAAAGGATCAGACTCATCAAAGATGCCTTTACCCATTAACGTCGTGGTGACAGGAATGTTATAGGTTTTTGCCAGTTTTTCGATCTCGACATGAGCATTAGCAATAATTGCACCGCCACCAACATACAGTAAAGGGCGTTCAGCTTTCTGAATTAATTCTATGGCTCTTTTGAGTTGACGCGGGTTTCCTTTGACGGTGGGACGATATCCGATTAATTTGATGCTTCCGGGTTCTATGGGAATATAATCAAATATTTCTGCGCCTACATCTTTGGGAATATCAATTAATACAGGCCCCGGTCTGCCGCTACTGGCTATATGAAACGCTTCAGCAATTACTCGCGGAATTTCACTCGCTTTTGAGATGATATAGGAATGTTTAACAATGGGTAGAGTAATCCCAAAAATATCCACTTCTTGAAATCCATCGGTGCCTAATAAAGAGCGAGGAACTTGCCCAGTAATCACTATAATTGGTACAGAATCCATGTGAGCAGTGGCTAAACCCGTTACTATATTGGTTGCTCCTGGCCCAGAGGTGGCTAAACAAACCCCCACTTTACCGGTTGCTCTGGCGTAACCATCGGCAGCATGAGCCGCTCCTTGTTCATGTCGGACAAGTATATGTTGGATATCTCCTCTTTGTTCGGCTTTGTAAATTTCATCATAAATTGGCAGAGTTGCGCCTCCTGGATAGCCGAAAATATGTTTCACTCCGTGACGTTTCAAACTGTCTAATAAAGCATAAGCGCCATTGACTCGTTCAGTTTTTATTGCGGCGATCGTCTCACTATTTATGTTGGTTGTCTCCATGTTAAACTCCCTTAATTTAGCTGATGAAAGAGTCATCAAATCTTAATACTTTTGCTTTTCTGTTTAGAAATATTTAGAACTGTTATGTTACAGGAATCCTAAGCGGATTTCATTTGCTCAATAATTATCAAAAATTGCTCCAGTTCTATGAGGGTCTGAGTCTAGCCCATGACTCGAGTTTAATTCAATAATAATTCTTTTTTGGTTTACTGCAACTTAAAATAAACAAAATTATTGAAAAACTTTTTAAATCTTTATGATTGAACCGTCAGTAGCTAAAGGCTTATTCTCATTAACTCTTAAGATAAAAATTATATTTGATCTGTTCTCAGCTAACTTAAAAAATTAATAGTTTTTTAAACAGGACAACTTTGTACCTCTTCGCGCCACGAGTTGCCTAGGGCAGCGCGGAGGAAATAACCCGCCAGTCACAAAATCCTCAAAGCCGGTGCCGAGAGTGTGGCAAGTAACTTGACGGTGGTACATAGCAAATAAGGTTGAGGGATATAAACTCCTCAACCCAAGAAGATTTGTGCTGTGAAATTAGGAGGATCAAGAACTTGTAGAGGCGGTTCTCAAATCGGAGCTAATTGAATAATTTTAATCCTATTGAACAGTAATACTTTGTTGCTTATTTTTTTGTTGAGAATTGAGTTGAGTAAGCATTTGTGACCAGTTCAAGGTGATCAATCTGGGTAAGAGAACACAAACAGCCGCATTGAACAGAATAATTAAAAATAATTGTAATCCACTCATTTCCATAATCAGGGCCTCTCGGATGCTTTTATTAATCTTTGCTTTTTTGCTTCTTTCTATTATGTCCCAAAAGTCCTTAAAACTCCTACTTTAAAGCGTTTAAATAACTTCTGAATGACATAAGTTTTCCTGAAGATAAGATTTATTGCAATTATTTATCAAGCAAAATTACCTGATAATATTAGTATGACTCGGGCCTCTACCATAGATACAATTAACGAACAACTATTGCTATTCATCTATAACAGCATGGCGATCTAGTAAAAGCAAGGTACGTAATTGATCAGTATCTAATTCAGTTAACCAATTTTCCCCGGCATCTACTGTCTGTTCTGCAAGTTGTTTTTTGCTTTCGATCATGTCATTAATTTTTTCTTCTAATGTGCCGGTACAAATAAACTTATGCACCTGGACATTCTGCTTTTGTCCAATGCGAAACGCTCTATCAGTGGCTTGATTTTCGACTGCCGGGTTCCACCAGCGATCAATATGAAAAACATGATTAGCACGGGTTAAATTGAGTCCGGTTCCTCCCGCTTTGAGAGAGAGAATAAAAATCGGCGGTCCGGCGGGATCATTTTGAAAACGATCAATCATTTCTTGTCGTTGTTGTCGTGGCGTTGCCCCGTATAAAAACAGTACCTCTCGACCTAATTTTTGAGTCAGATAGGGTTGTAATAGTTTACCCCACTCAGCAAATTGGGTAAAAATGAGAGCGCGATCTCCTTCTTCCACTAACTCTTCTAACATTTCCTCTAAACGCAGGAGTTTACCCGATTTTTCCCCGGAGTTTAAGCGGCTTTCTTTTAAATACTGGGCGGGATGGTTACAAACTTGTTTAAGTTTCAACAGTAAACTGAGAATTAATCCTCGCCGTTGAATACCGGTTGCTGCTTCAATATTACTCAGAGACTCATCCACTAATTTTTGATAGAGATCAGCTTGTTCAACAGACAACCCACAATAGACATTCATTTCCTGTTTTTCGGGTAAATCTTGAATAATATCCTTATCCGTTTTCAATCTCCGCAGGATAAAAGGACGCACCAAAGAGCGCAAAATGGTCAAAGATTCTTTATCCCCATACTTTTCTATAGGAATAGCAAACCGCTTTTGAAAAAATTGCTGATTTCCCAAAAACCCAGGATTGAGAAAATCCAAAATAGACCATAATTCAGACAATCTATTTTCTACCGGAGTCCCGGTTAAAGCCATACGAAAACCTGCATTTAATTTTCGGACAGCTTGAGACTGTTTAGCCTGAGCATTTTTAATATTTTGGGCCTCATCTAAAACCACCCCTTGCCATTGAATTTCCTCTAAAGTTGCCGCATCTCGATAAACCAAAGAATAACTGGTAATGACTAAATCCTTATTTTCTACTTGTCTTTTAAAGGCTTTACCTTTTTTTCTCTCATGGCCATGATGCACCAAAACAGATAGAGTGGGAGCAAATTTTTGCACCTCTCTTTCCCAGTTATTCACCACAGAAGTCGGACAAATCACTAAAGTGGGATTGACTAAGCCATATTCTTGTTTAAGATAGAGAATAAAAGCCAAAAACTGAGGGGTTTTTCCCAATCCCATATCATCCGCTAAACAAGCACCTAAGCCCCACTTTTCTAGGAAACTTAACCAGCCGGCTCCGCGATTTTGATAAGGACGTAATTCACCTCGGAAACTTTTGGGAGTGTCTAGCGGTTGGATACTTTGATTATTGGTAATATTATTAATAAATTCTTCGAGAATTCCCGAAGCTTCAAAATTGACCACCGGTAATTTAGCCAGACTTTTTGTCTCTCCGGTACTCAGACGTAAAGCATCTTCAACCGTTAAATTAATTTGCTCATTCGATTGCTCCAAAACCGATTGAGCCGCGCGAACATCTGCCGGTTGAAGGGCGATCCATTGCCCATTAATTTCTACTATCGGCGACTTTTGAGCTAATAATTTATCAAAATCTTTTTGAGAAATCGTTTGATTGCCTATAGCAATTTTTAAGTTATAACTCAGGAGACTTGCTAAATTGAGACGTTCGCCGGGTTTGGAATTGACGGCGGCTTCCACTTTAATTCCTAAACGTTTTTCATCGCCTGACACTAAACCCGGGGGTAAAATAACACCTAACCCGTTATTTTGTAATTCAGCAACAGAGGTTTTAATAAATTGATAAACTTCTATGGGATTAAGTAGACAAGCAATAGGTTTACTTTCTTGTAAACTCTGGCTAATCGGTTCATAAAGACGAGAGGCTAAACCTAATCCTTTGAGTAAAGTTTCCTGCGGCTTTTCAATGGCTCTTTTTTGCACCATTAAACGCTCAACCGGATGCTGCCAAATCGTTTCAGCCTTGACTAAAAAATGATCATCATCTAACGCTTGTAAATGATAAGTTAATTTCCAGTCCACCTCACCCACCTGAATTTGTTCATCCGTTGGCGGTTGTAGCACTAAACAAACTCTATACTGATTTTGTCCTAATTGGTTATTAGTAGGAGTAACTAAATAGTCTTGAATGGGTAATGTCCAATTGTAGAGCGCTGTTTGGACACGAGTAACATTCTTAGAGTCAAATTCAAAAGAAGGAGAATAATGAACTAAGGATTGTAACCAAGGCTGAACTATTAAACTTTTAGGAATATTAGGAACATTATCAATCCAACTCCGTAATTGAGTATCTACTAAAATCCTTAACACCTCAAGCAACAAAGCCTGGGAATCAGCAACCCCCTCGCCCTCAGCTTCTCTTGAAAAATCTTCTCCCTCCTGCAAATAAGCCCGACAAACCGTCGGCATCGTTTGAGTAAACTTAGCAAAACGAGCTTGATCAATCGCACTATCTAACAAAGGGTACCAACAACTAATCGGTTGTTCAAACGAGTCAAACAGACCCGGTAAAAATTTTCCTCGACCTAACAAATCTAAACTCCAGCGATAAATATGAAGCCAAAAAATTAGGTCTTTTCCGAAAAAAGACTCCTCGATATCAAGAACATTTAGAGGTAATTTTTTAAAAAAATTTAGAGCCACTCTAGGAGGTAAAGCAATCCCTTCTACTTGCCAAAGTTGCAAACTGAGAGATTTTTTTTGACTATCATCATCAACTTTTTGCTCAGATAAAAGAGGTAAAAAAGTTTTACTTTTCCCTTTAGCAACACTAGGTAAAGCCATCACTAAACTCGTCCATTTTTCGGCGAATTTTTCAGCCACTCCAAGCTGTTGACTTTCTAAAAAAGACGGCAACTCAGTTTGATTTAAATTAAAGGGATGAGGAGAAATAGAAGAAGCCGGTAAGGATGGCCGCCAAGTCTCCCCCCAAATAAAGAAATAACCTTTGGCAGAATGTCTAATCCAACTCCCATGTAAAGTAGGCATAAGCGTGCGGAATAATCCTAATAGTCTGAGCGTGCGGAACAAATAATCTCTGTGACTCGTCGCCTTGATCTGAGAAACAAAAAACCGAGCGGGTGTTACTCTCTTCAGCAGTGAACGGCTAAACTAGCCAATCAAAACCATCTTGTATTGTAGTTAACATTTACCGAACTCTCAAGGGTTCTCAGTTATGATTAAAACTAAAATTCCCTAAGAGACGATGAAAACAACTCTAACCACGATTACAGCAATATTAACCTGCATAAGCCTAATGATACCCGCTAGAGCCGAAAATATCGAACAATTACGCCAGTTTCTAGCCACAAAACAATGTCAGCAGTGTGATTTAAGCGGCTCCGGGTTAGTATTAGCCAACCTAGCCGGGGCAGACTTAAGAGGAGCCAACTTAAGCGGAGCCAACCTATCTCAAGCGAACTTAAGCGGAGCCAACTTAGCCGGTGCAAATTTAAGTGGAGCCTCTTTTAATGGCGCAAATTTAACGGCAGCCAACCTCAGAGGAGCAAGCGTCAACGGAACAGATTTTAGAAACGTTTATTTTGTCAATGCTGATTTAACCGGGGTAAGCTTAGATAAGGCTTATGTGCAAGGAGCCGTAGGCATTCCCGACTCAGCCGGCAACCCAGAAATGTTTTATGGTTGGGGCTTAATGGAAAATAAACAAGGAAACTTTAACGCGGCTTTGCAATATTACAATAAAGCCTTAGACTTAAACCCCAAATATGCCGAAGCCTATTTAGCTCGTAGCATGGTTCAATATCATTTCGGCAACAGCGCCCAAGCGACTCAAGATGCTAAAACAGCCTCAGAACTTTTTCAAGAACAACAAAACCCTGCCGGTTATCAAGCGGCTGAAAATTTTATTGCCGGTATGGAAGCCATCGCCAAGCGAAAAACCGATGCTCCCAGTGGAAGTACAGCCGGCATAGAAAGGGTACTTCAAACTGTCGGCGGCTTACTGTTACAATTTTTCTTACGCTATTGAGACATTATGATCACTCAACAGTTATGGGAAGATAACCAAGCTTTAGTACAGGATTGTTTAAATCATCCCTTTGTACAAGGAATTAAAAACGGAACATTACCCGTCACTAAATTCGCTTTTTATGTAGGGCAAGATGCCTTTTTTTTAGAAGCCTTTGCCCGTGCCTATAGTATTGCTGCGGCAAAAAGTCCTGACTGGGAAGGATTTTGTCATTTTCATCGCTTAGGAGATGGTGTTTTAGAAGAATTACACTTACACCAAAGCTATGCCCGTCAGTGGGGAGTCACCCTTCAAGAGATTCAAGCCGCACCAGCAACTCGCCGCTATATCGATTTTTTACTCGCTACTGCCTGGAGTCGGGATGTCGGGTTGATAGCTGTGGCCATGAGTCCCTGTATGCGTCTATATGCCTTTTTAGGACAACAATTGGCTCAAGCGGGTATCCCAACTCATCTCTATAGTAATTGGATCAAAACCTATAGTAGCCCCCTATTTGAGGAATTAGCCCAAGAAATTGAGGCATTAAGTGATCGTTATGGGGAATTGACCGAGGAAATTAAGTCGGCTTATTCCTATGCTTTGTTGTGTGAAAGAGATTTTTTTACGGCGGCTTGGGAAAGTGATTTTAGTTGAAAAATTCTTGATGAAGAAATAAAATTAAAGGAAGGTTTACCGGCTGATTTTAGGGTAGAAAATAAAGTTATTTTTGAACTTAAATCAAGAGAAACCGTAGCACCACTTGACAAAAAACAAGTTATTACCTATCTTCACCTAACCCATAAATATCTCGGATTTCTCATCAATTTCAACAGTGACTTAATCAAAAACCCTTCACCTGCCTTGTCAACAACCTATAACACCCACCCTTAACCCCCTTTGCGGAGTCGCGCGAACAACTCTTAATTATAACTTATTCAACTCAACTTCAAGAGTATAATAATATAAAAATATAAAACATCTGAACATCAATGTATTGTATCGGTTTAATGAGCGGCACATCCGTTGACGGCATTGATGCTGCCCTACTAAATATCACCGGAAAAGACATAGACTTAAAAGTTGAATTAATAGCCGGAGCAACTTATCCCTATCCTCCCGCCTTGCGAGAAAAAATCATCGCCGTATCTGAGGGAGCTTGTTTATCTATACTAGAACTGGCCCAGTTAGATGATGCGATCGCCACTCAATTTGCCTTGGCGGCTAAAAAAATACAACAGGGACATCCCCAAGCACAATTAATTGGTTCTCATGGTCAAACGGTATTTCACCGTCCGCCCAATCCTCCGAGGGGAGAATTTTCTAAAACCTCATTAGGATATAGCCTACAACTGGGACGAGGAGAAGTAATAACGGAGTTAACCGGCATCACAACGGTGAATAAATTTCGGGTAGCAGACATCGCGGCTGGTGGGCAGGGCGCTCCTCTTGTCCCTAAAGTGGATGCTTATCTGCTGTCCCATCCTACCGACGATCGCTGCATCCAAAATCTCGGCGGGATCAGCAATGTGACTTATTTACCTCCAAGAATCCATGAAAATTGGGAAGCTCAAATCTATGGTTGGGATACGGGACCGGGCAATGTTTTGTTAGATTTAGCTGTGCAAAAATTGACCAATGGTGAGAAAACCTTTGATGAAAATGGAGAATGGGCGGCACAAGGAAATCATTCGCCAGAATTATTAGATAAATGGCTACAACACGAGTTTTTTTATCAAGCTCCTCCGAAATCAACCGGACGAGAACTGTTTGGACGGGATTTTCTCGAGCGCTGCTGGACCGATGCAGTAGCCCTTCAACTGCCTCATCAAGATTTTCTCGCCACTTTAGTAGAATTAACGGTAGCCTCTATTGTTGATGCTTATCAGAGGTTTTTACCGCAAATCCCTCAAGCAGTTTTATTGTGTGGTGGAGGGAGTCGTAATTTATACTTGAAGAAGAGACTACAGGAAAATTTAGCCAATCAATCCAAAGTTTTAACCACTGATGAAGTGGGGATCAATGGGGACTATAAAGAAGCAATCGCCTTTGCTGTGTTAGCTTATTGGCGTTTTAGCTGCTCATTCCCGGGTAATTTACCTCAAGTAACTGGCGCAAGAAAACCAATGCTTTTGGGGGATATTCACCTTCCCGTCAGCTAACCTCAAATGTGATACACCAATACTGACGTTGCAGCGACAAAAGAAAAAGGTTAAAGAGCTTTCTTTTGGCTAGGGTTCAGGGTAGCACAGGATTTTTCTCCCTTTTAACCTTTTTATCCTAGGCTCAATCCAACTCTGAATCCCTAATGCGTAAGTACGGGACAACAAGCGTCTGCTGATCGGCCCGGAATAGGTCAAACATTTGATGGAGAAAAATCTTGACTCATAATTTTTTACTAGAAGCTGGACGTTGGAAGATAGAGGGAACATGGCTAGAAAGAAATCAAAAGCCGATTATAGTTAAAGGACGAACTTTGGTAGCCT
Source organism: Gloeothece verrucosa PCC 7822 (assembly GCF_000147335.1). NCBI lineage: Bacteria > Bacillati > Cyanobacteriota > Cyanophyceae > Chroococcales > Aphanothecaceae > Gloeothece > Gloeothece verrucosa. Next base: position 29,347 of record NC_014501.1, on the reverse strand, counting down.
GGAGCGATGATCGTTGGTTTACTATGGTGACTAAATTAGTGTTTCCTGGGAGCGAACGAGAGGAAATTTCTTATCAATATCGAGGTCGTCTCGATGAAGAAGAGCGACAATATACCTATGTCTTACAACAAAGCTTATTAGGACAAGTAGAAGGAGAAGGGTGGATTGGACCAGAAACGATTATCCAACGTTATTGGGTATTAGGCGATCGCCAAAGACGAAGTGGATTTGAAACTTTTTACCGCGTTAATCATCATACTTATCACCTCTCTAGCGGCATTCTCGCGGGTCACTATCTCACCAGTACAATGGAGGCTATCTTAGAAGCTCAAGTTTAGAAGCTACCATTAATGGAAAAATTGTCTAGCAACTGTTAATTTAAGGGCCAAATTGGGCATCTTTAGAGTGAGTTGAATGGTTCTTCGGACAGAGTGCGGTGTGTGACAAGTTCACACGGTATGGATTTATTTGTCGGACTCGAAAAGAACGAACTTTCCACCCATCTGTTATAACCAAAATCCTATTCACATCTTTTACAGTCACTTTAATTATGCCGGCCGAATCAAGACATCGTCGTTTACTGGCTAACCGCTATCAACTGACTGAGTTGATCGGTAGCGGTGCTATGGGACAAGTTTATCGAGCAGAAGACAAACTTCTGGGAGGAGTGACTGTGGCGGTCAAGTTTCTCTCTCAAGCCTTGCTGAATAAAAAAATGAGAGAGAGATTCGAACGAGAAGCCACTATTTCTGCTCTTTTAGGTGAAAAAAGTATTCATATTGTCAAAGTACGAGATTATGGAGTGGACGAAAAAGAAATTCCTTTTTATGTTATGGAATTTCTACAAGGAGAAAGTTTGAGTGAAATTATTAAATTTCATCCTCTACCTTTGTCTAGGTTTCTCAATCTAGCTCGTCAAATTTGCTTTGGTATGGAGTGCGCCCATAAAGGGATTTTATATCAAGGAGAACTCTGCCCAATTATCCATCGAGATATTAAACCTAGCAATATTCTGGTGACTCAGGACTCTGCTTTAGGAGAGTTAGTAAAAATTCTCGATTTTGGGATTGCTAAACTGGTGCAGTCTGGAGGGGATCAAACTCAGTCGTTTATGGGAACTCTGGCCTATTGTTCTCCAGAACAAATGGAAGGTAAAGAGCTAGATAATAGCTCGGATATCTATAGTTTGGGCATCATGATGTACGAAATGCTCACCGGGGATATGCCGCTATTGCCAGAAAATTCCTCGTTTGGTGGTTGGTATGAAGTGCATCACTACGCTGAACCCCAAGCGTTTAATCCCAGTTTAAAAATTCCTGTGGGATTACAAAATCTCATTCGCAAGTGTATGGGAAAAAATCCCCTTGATCGTCCTCAAAGTATTGGTGAAATTTTACAAACTCTAGAGCAAATTGAACTGGCGGCTAAACCTGCTCCTAAAGAGGAAAAAGAGCTAAAAACCGAAATGCTCCCCTTTAATGGACAACGAGATTTGAAACCGGATATCTCTGCGCGGGAGCGTACCGTGACTTTATCAGCTAAGGATGTTTGTCTCCAAAGTCAATGGCCAAAAGATAAACCCCAACAGAAAATTGTTTTTCCCCACATTATGACTTGCAAAGACGGGGCCTTAGCTACTTTGTGGGTGATGTTGGAAAAGCCAGATATTCTCACGAGCATTGCTAGTATTCGTTATAATCAGTTTCTTTTCATTCCGACTCCTCATCCGATGATTTTATGGATTACTGTTCTCTATCATCGCGAAAATGGGCCCCGTTGGCTTCCTTGTTATTTAGACCTCAAAACCCTTCAGGGGCAACAACTCGCCCGCGCTTTGGGAGAATTGGGCAATTATTGGATTTTATTTTTTGCTCTCGATGATCCGAAAAAATGCGAGCGGGCCATTACTGCTTCTATCGCGCCTAATCAATGTGAACGGCTTAAAGACTGGGCACTTCAAGGTCAAAGCGCCCGGGTGGGCAAACCCCAAATTAGCAAACGAATGTTAAAGCGGGAGCTAGATAAACTAAAACCGAAAATTTTAGTTAAGTTAGAAGCGGGATTAGAGAATATTGCTAGTAATGTTTGAATTTGTAGCTGCATCTTGTTGATCCTCTGTTGCTCTAAGCTGATTTTTATTTATGGGGCGAGAAAAACAACAGAGGAAACCAAACACCGTGCAGCACTTCATTGACGACACTGGGGACAGCCCAGTCTATAATAGGACTCCGGGGATTTTTGGCAACAGCGATGGCACTGATGTCAAATTCTACGGCTGTATGGATGATTTCTCGTAAAATATTACCTTGCTTGACTTCTATATTAACTTCTAACTCTAGTTGCTCTAACTCCTCTTTAAGGGCTTCTAGCTTCTGATGGGCTTGTTCTAGGCGATGAGTGGTGATGATGTTTTCCCGTCCTTTGTCTTCAATGATCGACAATAACATACATTTTTGTAGAGAATTGGCAGGACGATTTTGGGCATACTTTTTAATTTGGCTGATTAAATATTGACCCGCTTCACTATCACTGTAGGGAATTAACAGATAACGCCACAGGTGTTGACAGCGCAATGACAGTTCCTCAACTGTATAGGTAGAAATCAACTGCGGACGTAGAATCATTAAAGGAGAAGCGGTTTGTTTGGTTAACTCCATGCTGGTACTGCCGAAAAATTTTTCCTCTAATGCACTACGAATGGGGGTTCCTGCTATGATCACGTCAAGTTTCTCATGGTTAAGGACTCGCAGAATGGTATCGGTGGGACGACCACAGAGAACTTCGATTTTTACCTCTACTCCCTCGGGCACTTTTTGCAAGGCACCTGAAAGGCGTTCTCTAGCTTGGGCTATTTGGGTTTCGTCAACGCCCGTGAGTCTTTCTTGTTCCCATACGGGAAGACTATGAAGAAAAATAATTTTTTTTAAACCACCTTTTGCTAATTCGGGAACAAAATTAACTAAACGATCTAGTCCGTCGGTAAAATCTGTGCAAATTAAGCAACTTTGAAACATAACTTAAGAGTGATTGATCTATTGACTCTAGTATAACCACTACCATGATTTGAGCTTTTTCTCACTCGGTTTCTCGTTTATACTTCTGTTGGCTTTTTTGTGTGGCACGATTGATTAACTTTGTGGCTTAATTCTGTTTTTTCTATCATTCCTTAAGCTTCACACCATTTTGACTCCTGTAGTATACCTATTTTTTTGGCCATGCTTAGACTTCTAACCCTCTTGAGGCCCCTGCATCCCCAGCTTTTTTCTCTCAAGAGAACCCAGCTAGAGAAGGAGGTCCCATCTCTATTGGTTAGACTACTGAGACTGAGACCAAGAACCTGACTCTAGTCCCCATTGATGCTTAATAAACTCTTTGTACATATTTTCTCGCATGAGCATTTGTTCATACATTTTGACTAAAAAATTACACTAAGCAATTCTGTCACCAGAACTACTCGTCTTCAGAACGGAACGTGAGATTTTCACCTCATTCCGCTCCTCAGTAACGTGGTTCTTGTCATGAATACAGCTTACGTGGTTTCTTGTCTTTAGTTGATGACTGATTTGACTCCTTTCTACCCGGTTGACATGGCTGTCTTTGACTTGCCGATGATGACGCATTAGCTTCTCGGTAATGGCTCCATTTTCTTGCTGCGAAAATACCCAATTGTCTCCATTTACTGTATTCCAGTATTTGTTAATGACCCATGCTTTGCTTTTTCCGTTATGTTTTCTAAATCCCCACCTCATCAGTTTGATTTGTATCAGATGGTCGATTTTTGCCAATATTTCTGTACTACATAGGGGGGAGTAGTATTGACACCATCCTTGGATGATGGGATTTAATTTACGGATGAGGCTTTCTTGGGAGGCGTTACTCAGGTCATAAATTACCTTGTGGATTGCCTTTAGATGCTGCTCTTGTGCCTTTTGACTAGGGGTAATAAGGGTTTTGAATCCTTGAGAGGAGAGGTTTTTACTGACCTTGAACTGTTTGATCTTAAATCCGAGAAAGTCAAACCCTGTTTTTCCTTGATGATTATTCAAGGTATGAGTTATGTTTGTCTTTTCGGGTTTTAGGTTCAGCCCCATCTCGGATAACCATTGTGCGATGAATTCCTTACATTTGATGACGGTGTTTAAGTCAGGGTGTAAGATAACGAAGTCATCGGCATATCTGATCATATCGGGGAGTTGTGGGACCATTCCGAGGTTTTGACGACTAAATTTCCGCTTCAAGTCATTTTCCAGTGCATGAAGGACTATATTGGCTAATAGCGGGCTGATGCCTCGGCTCTGTGCAGTGCCTTCAGGGTATTCAAAGAATTTTGCACTGTCTATTAGTCCACTTTTTAGCCAAGTTTTAATTTGTCGTCGGAATTTCGGTAGGCTGTTTAATTTTGCCAGTAGTTTCTCAGGGGTGATGGTGTCAAAACACTGGGATAGGTCAGCATCTAGGACATATTTGGGTTGTTGTTTGATCGCGCTAAATATTGCCTCTATTGCATCATGATAGCTTCTCTTGGGTCTTTTTCCGTAGGAGTTCCCGTCAAATTTGGCTTCCCATTCGGGTTCTAGGGCCAGTTGGAGTAAGGCTTGTTTTGCCCTGTCTTCGAGGGTGGGAATCTTGAAAGGCGGTTTTTCCTTCCTTTCATCTTGCGGAATCTCTATTTGTCTTGCGGCTTTGGCTTTCCCGTTTAGCTTTAGGGTTTGGGCAAGTTGGATTTTTTGCGGGGAATTTAGCCATTTGATGCCATCTATTCCCGCTATTTTCTTGCCTTTGTTGTCTTGTGTCACTTTTCGGGTAGCTAGCGCTTTGGCTGACCAAGAGTTAGCTAGGGTTTTTTGGAGTCTGCGTACTGCTTTGTTGTCACCACGTTCTGCTGCTTTGTAAATGCGCTTTTGCAACTTGAAGACACGACGCTCAAGAGTGCGCCAGTTGATGTCTTTCCATTCCACCGTAGTCTTTAAACTCGTTTTAGACTTATTCATTGCTACTTGTACCTTTACATTCCACATTACCGTGAGTCTGTGGGCCTATCTTTACCGTTACAGTAAAGCCTTCGCTTCTGACTCAATCTCGCCCATTTACAGCCTGTTTTCACAGTTTTTTCGTCTTGGATGACTACTTAGTTTTCGACCTTTACTAAGAGCTTGTAAATGGGTTATCCCGTTCCCGATACCCATATTTAGGTGGTTAGGTTGACTCTTTTTCGCCGAGGTCAGACTGTGTTGCCTATTGTTCAAGAACTCAATAGGGTCTATATGACCTATGACCATTTTGGTTCACCTGTGTATCAGTGCGGAAGTCGTTCCGCACCCCTGCCTAGTTTCACAGTTACAAGTAACGACGCTTTACGACAAGTCTTTGCTTTCGCTAACCATACACCCTTGCTCGCCGTGTTATTGGTTTAGGCTACCAATAAACTCGACTTTTAACCCCGCTTTACGGATTGATGTCCATTCGCTACCGTAGGGGTTATGCTTTCACTCCCAACACTAGGAGGGAAGGATTTTGGCGGCAGTTGCGCTTTTGTCGGAAAACCGGCCCAAGGCATTGCCTTACCTTCATGGGTTATCGAGTTGTCAAGGTTCTGTTCCTACTTTCAAGCAGATTTCGGTTGGATTTTCCTTGCGGCTAATCCCCCAAACCTTTTTTTAGGCTTGGTTTATAGCCAACGGGTCACACTTCCTGGGCTTGTTCGCGACTCATTTTTTCTACTTGTGTTTCAAAGGAACGAATGCTGAATCTTTGTTCTAAAGATAATTCCATCGGTTGAGACATTTTTGATCTCCTTGTTTTTACTTAAGTCGGTTTATAAGGTAACCAGAACATTAATAACAAAGCTTCCTCAGCAGACAAGTCCCGAAAAACCTGAACTTACCTCTGAAAACTCTGCTCGGCTTGATATCAAGCAATGTAACAAATATTTGACAAGATGTCCACTATCTGTTTTAAAGTCTTGACAGACGGGGAACAATTCTCCGTAATCAGGTGTCAGATCTCAGCGTAGGCTAGGCGACAGCGAAGGGGTACTGACCCTATAATTAAAATACCCATTTTGGTTAGAAGACTAAGCATATAACTTCACTTTTAGCAAGGGTGTATTGAAAAAGTTGCTCAAAATGAACAAAAATCATAGAGGGGTCTCGTTAAAACTGGTACCGGCAAGACGAATTTCAGGAGAAATAATTGACTAAGAGTGTAAACATTCTGTAATAATCAAATAAGGCCATATCATATAAAACACTCTTGTACTTGGAACAGTTAAGAGCTATAAGAAAAAATTAAAAATTAGCTCATTCGTTAGAGGGAAACTTATTTTGACGGCAAAAGCCAATATAGTTAAAAAAAGTCTGATGACTCAGCATACTAGGTCGCTGGGAATAGATTGGCATAGCCTAGAAAGGTTGACTAAAGTTAGGCTGGGGTGCTTTACGAGTTATGCACTAACTGGTTTTGATGGTACAAGTTTTTCACCCAATCAAATAGCTGGAGGAATCTCAATATGCCTGTTCGTCTGTATGTAGGGAATTTACCCAAAGAGCCGATTGAACGCCAAGCTTTGCAAGAAATGTTTGCTGAGGCCGGTGATTCAATCACCACTAAAGTGATCAAAGACCGTAAAACTGGCAAATGTCGGGGTTTCGCCTTTGTGACTGTTCCCACTGATGAAGCGGCTGATGAATTTATTGAAAAATATAATGGTCAGCCGTTTATGGATAGCCCCATCAGAGTGGAAAAAGCCCTTCCCCGCTCCAAAGGAAAAGGGAAGGAAGATGGAGATCAACCTCAATCTAGTTCAGAAGAGGGGGCAACTACTACTGTTCCGGCCCCGGCTCCCACTCCCAAAGCTAAAAAGAGCGGTGGCGGTGGAGCTAAAAAGCGCGGTCGCTCGCAAGGCGGTGGTGGAGATCAGCGTAATAATGAGTCTTTCCAACCTGACCCTCGTTGGGCTGGAGAATTAGCAAAACTCAAGGAAATGCTGGCGGCTCAAACCTCCAATTCCTAAGCTCTGGTCAATGAGTGATTAGTAAATAGGTTTTGTCCGGTTTACTAATCACTAATCATTGATGATATGACTCCCAATTCCTATAGGATGGAAAAAGTGTTCAATACTGAGATTTTAAGGAGTCAAAGACGATGACTGTTACCAGTGATCCTGTGGTGTTAATGAAACAAGAAGTCGGTAAAGCCGCCGCTCAAAGAGTTAAATCTGACTCAATTGTGGGCTTAGGAACGGGATCAACGACTGCTTATGCAATTCAGTATATTGGCGAGCGTATCCAATCCGGAGAACTTAAAAATATTGTGGGTGTTCCTACGTCTTTTCAGGCAGAAGTTTTGGCTCGGAAATATGGCGTGCCTTTGACGACTCTTGATGTGATTGATCACATGGATTTGGCTATCGATGGGGCCGATGAAGTTGATCCCCAGAAGAATTTAATTAAAGGAGGCGGCGCGGCTCATACCCGTGAAAAAATTGTCGATTCTTTGGCCGATCAATTTATCGTTGTTGTAGATGGCGGTAAGTTAGTCGATCACTTAGGCTCGACTTTTTTGTTACCTGTTGAAGTGATTCCTATGGCAGTTAGCCCAGTCATCAAAGCTATCGAAAAACTCGGCGGCAAACCTGAGCTAAGAATGGGTGTTAAAAAAGCTGGTCCTGTGGTAACGGATCAGGGCAATTTAGTAATTGATGTTAAATTTGACAAGATAGAAGACCCCGCTAATTTAGAAAAGACACTGAATAATATTCCCGGGGTTTTGGAAAATGGTCTGTTTGTGGGAGTGGCTGATATTATTTTAGTGGGTGAAATAATAGAGGGTAAGCCGGTTGTACGAGAAATTTCTTAGGCTTTAGACTTAAAATATTTTAGGAATTTTCCGGTGGTTGGGCAAGGTCAATCTTTGAGGTTCACATCTTTTTAGAAAAATGATGCTCGACTTTGCCCCACCCGAATATTGATGATGGCTACTTGTTGCTTTAAGACCTTTTTTATGAATCAACCTTTACAAATTCGTCCTGCAATTCCTGCGGATGTTCCGACAATTTTTGCATTAATTCAAGCCTTGGCAGACTATGAAAAACTATCTGATTCCGTGACGGGAAATGCAGAACTGTTAACAGAACATTTATTTGGTCAACCTTCCTATGCAGAGGCAATTGTCGCAGAATGGGAAAGTAAAATAGTGGGCTTTGCTTTGTTTTTTCCTAACTATTCTACCTTTTTAACTAAGCCGGGGATTTATTTAGAAGATTTATTTGTTTTACCAGAATATCGCCGTAAAGGCATCGGAAAAGCCCTATTAATGTATTTAGCTCAGTTAGCCCTAGAACGAAAAGCAGGGCGTTTAGAATGGAGTGTCCTAGACTGGAATCAACCCGCTATCGATTTTTATCAAAGTATTGGGGCTTCGGTTTTGCCTGATTGGCGTATTTGTAGAGTGACGGGAAATGCTTTATCTCAATTGGCCTTGAAAGGCTGATCCCTCTATATAACCTGAGTTCGAAGACGCTTTATGGGGAAAAGGTTAAGTTCGAGGGGAAGCATTGACATAAAGGAGGCTTTATGCTTTTAGTCCTCTGGCAAAGCATAGCGGCGTAGGTATAGCAACCGCTCCTGTGCTTAGGACATCTTTTAAACTTCAAACTTAATAGCAATAAGCTTTTCCCTTCTGACTTCTGACTCCTGACTTCTGCTATAACTGGCACTCCGAAGCGGCGCGAGTTGACATACTGATAGGTCATCTTTGAGGAGAGCCGAAAGAGAACAAGCATTTTTTTGCAAAACTTCATCTACTTTTAGACAGATTTAATCGGCTGTTGTTCAGGCCAGAATATTAATGTTATACAATAAAAAGCAAATAAACTAAAACTAAATAGGTTTAAAAAATCGATACAATTTTTCAACCTTAAACAGCAAACCAATCAGGAGCAAATGATTACCTATAACAAAGCTTGGGAGGTAGCGCAGGCTTATTTGATCGCCATAGGATTAGTGATTTTGGCCATACTGTTGACTTTATTACTAGATCCGTTGCTCAAAACTCCTCTTTTCGCCTTTTTTTATCTGGCCGTCTTTCTCAGCACTTGGTATGGTGGCAGACCATCAGGACTGACAGCAAGTCTTCTGAGTTATTTAGCCATCAATTACTTGATTATTGCTCCTCGCTATGTATTAGGGTTTAAGGATATTGGAGAATTGATCCGTCTAGGTGCTTTTATCCTGTTTGTTCTGCTGATTAGTTCATTAAAGAAAAATCTAACCACCGTTGAACGACGACTCGAGAAAAATCTGCAAACCTTACAGCAAAGTGAAGAACGATTACAAACAGCCCTGACAAATGCCCCATTTCCCATGATTATTCATGCCGAAAATGGACAAATTCTTCAAATTAACCGAGCTTGGAGCGAGTTAAGCGGCTACTCTTACGCAGAAATTCCTACCATTGCGGATTGGATACAAAAAGCTTACGGGCGAGAATCGGACAATATGCGAGACTATATTGAACAACTCTATAGCCTCGATGAACGATTAGATGAAGGCGAGTTTACCATTCAAACAAGCACGGGAGAGCATCGAGTTTGGGATTTTAGTTCTCTGGCCTTGGGCCAGCTATCTGATGGAAGGCGACTGGTAATGTCGATGGCCAGCGATGTGACTGAACGTAAAAACACGGAAAACCGCCTAAAAGAGCAAGCAGACCTGCTCAATTTAGTTTATGAAGCGATTTTTGTGCGGGATGCCCACAGTGAGATCGTTTTTTGGAACCAAAGCGCCCAACAGATGTACGGATGGACAGAACAGGAAGCTAAAGGAAAAGTCACTCATAGCCTATTGAAGACGAAATTCCCCCCTTTTTGCGACAATCTTGATGAAATATTACGAGCTTCAGGACAGTGGGAGGGTGAACTCACTCATACCCGTCGAGATGGTACACAGATTATCGTCGACAGTCGTCAAGTCCTCGTGCGAGACTCACAGGGTCAGGTGAAAGGGATTTTAGAAGTCAATCGAGACATTACAGAGCGTAAGCGGACAGAGAGAAAACTATACCATAACGCTTTACATGATGCTTTAACAGGATTGCCCAATCGCATTCTCTTAATGGAACGGGTTGAGCAGGCAATTCAACGGGCAAAACGGAGAAAAAATTATTGTTTTGCGGTTTTGTTTATTGACCTTGATCGCTTTAAAAATATTAATGATAGTCTTGGGCATATTGTCGGCGATCAGTTGTTAGTGGCCATTGCTCATCGACTCCTAGAATGCGTTCGCGCCAGTGATACGGTAGCGCGTCTAGGGGGTGATGAATTCATTATTTTTTTAGACGAACTTGGGCAAGAAAAAGAGGCTTTTAAAATTACTGAACGGATTATTGAACAACTAAAAACCTCTCTTTTTGTGGACGGGTTAGAAGTATTTACTACAGCGAGTATTGGCATTGCTTTCAATAGTGATGACAATCATTCAGCGACTGAAATTCTCAGAAATGCTGATTTAGCAATGTATCGAGCTAAAGAGCAAGGAAAAGCCCGCTATGCCGTATATAATGCGGCCATGTACACTGAAGCTCAAACGATCTGGGAATTAGAAAATAATCTCCGATTAGCTCTCGAGCGGCAAGAATTCCTCTTGCATTATCAACCCATCTTCTCGTTAACCACTCAAACTCTGATGGGATTTGAAGCGCTAATTCGCTGGCAACATCCTCAACAAGGTTTGATTTCCCCAGTAGATTTTATTCCTATCGCTGAAGAAACAGGCTTAATTGTTCCTATTGGTGAGTGGGTATTGCAAGAATCTTGCCGTCAATTTGCTCTTTGGCAGCAACAATATCCTCATATCAGTGACTTAAAAATTAGCGTCAATCTTTCGGGGCGACAGTTACAAACGGGGAATTTGATTGACTTGCTTGATAAAATTCTGCTACAAACTGGCTTGTCGGGCAATAGTCTAAAACTAGAAATTACCGAAACTCTTTTAATGAAAAATTTAGAGTCTGCTAGTCTTTTACTGTCGAAATTAAAAGAACGTGCTATTCAAGTGAGTATTGATGATTTTGGCACGGGCTACTCTTCTTTAAGTTATCTCTGTCATTTACCCGTTAATACTTTAAAAATTGATCGTTCTTTTGTGACTCACGTCAATGAAATTAAAGAAAACCTACAAATTGTTAAAGCTATTATTGGGTTGGCTCGTCAGTTAGAAATTAATGTGGTTGCCGAAGGAATTGAAACTCAACAGCATTTGGATCGCTTACAAGAGTTAGAATGTGAGTATGGACAAGGCTATTTATTCTCTAAACCTTTAGAGGAAAAAGCGGTAGAAAGCCTCTTAGAACAGTCGTTAAATTAAACATTAATCTTTTTAATCATTAGCTCTCAAGGGGAATTTGCACCGTAAAAGAGGTTTTTCCGTTTTGACTTTCTACTTCAATAGTTGCCCCTAAAAGTCCAACTAATTTCCGGACTAAAGTTAATCCTATTCCCGTGCCATTGTACCGCCAAGGATCAGCTTTAGGAATGCGATAGAACTGATCAAAAATCCGCTCAAATTCTTCGGCGGGAATTTCCACTCCTGAATTGATTACACTAATTAAAATATTGTTATCTTTCATCCAAGCCGCTACGGTAATAGTTTCTCCTTTAGGACTATATTTACAGGCATTGTTGAGAAGTTCAATAACAATCCGTTCTAAAGTAGAAATATCACACTCAAACGGCAGGATAGAAGGGGAAATATCTAGGATTAAATGCTGTTGTTGTGAGCCGGTTTTGCTCAAGAAAGGTTGAACAATTTCAGGCAGCCAAATCCGTAAGTCAATCCAATCGGGAAATAAAGTGGTACTATCGGCATCAATATAACACAGGGTTAATAAATCATTGACTAATTTATTTTGCTGCTGGCAAGATTCTTTAAAAATTTCTAGCACTTGATTAAATCTTTGAGAGCTTTTGAGCCGCCCTTCTTCTTGCTCGATTTCGATTAATTTTTCTAAAGTTTCAGCCGCTAATAGAATGCTACTCATGGGAGTCCGCAGTTCATGAGAAATGGTTTTGAGAAAATTATCTTTGAGATTGTTTAGTTTTTCCAGTTCTCGAACTTGTGTTTGGGAGGCTTCATAAAGCCTAGCTTGACGAATAGCAATGGCACACTCATTAGCCACTTGCTGCACTAAGCCAATTTCTAACTCTTCAAATCCTTGTTCTCGGGGTCTAATTAGCCAAAGATTGCCTAAATTTCCCTGGTTATCAAAAATCGGACAAACTAATCGGGTTGCTTGTTTTTGTTCTGGGGCTAATTCAGGAATTCGTTCCACAAATTGAAGCGGCTGTTTTTGTAAAAGTTGTTGATACAGTTCAGGAAAGTCACTAATTTTTCGGCAAATTCCCTGACAGGTAGGAGCTTGTTGGGTACATTCATAAACAATTGTGGCTGTGGTATGTTCGTTATCGTACAGTTCAATTTTGCACCGTTCAAGCTCAAGCACTTGGCCTAATTCCTGAGTGACTGTTTGTAAAATTTGACCTTCATCGAGACTGTCACGAATTTTTTCAGTAATCAGATGGATTAAAGATTCAAATCTTAGGGACTGTTCTAATTTTTCTGTACGCTCTTTGACTTGTAATTCTAGTGCGGCATTAAATAATTTTAGTTGATGATGGAGTTCAGCTTGCTGCACGGCAATGGCTACTTGTGTGGCCAGTTGTTTGAGGAGGTTTATTTCCCATAATTCCCATTGATGGGAACAACGACAATGTTGGGCGATTAATAATCCCCATAGCTTTTCTTCTGCCACAATAGGAACCACTAAATTCGCCCTAACTTGATATTTTAGGAGTAAATTGCCATAACAGGGATGAAGCTTAGCCGCTTGAATATCTTCAAGTACCTGAATTCGGCCCTGTCTATATAGATCTCTTTGCTGAGCATTAAAGCAGGGATCTTCGACTTTTTCTCCTAAAACCGCTTTAAAAGGCTCAATAACCGATTCAACGGCCATCACTCCCTGCCCGTCTGACTCGAACCGATAAATTAATACCCGATCCGTTTTGAGGCACTGCCGCACTTCTGTAACAGTTTGGCCCAGAATCTCATCTAAATCTAGCGACTGACGAATTCGCAGAGCGATTGCTGCTATCAGTTCCTCTTGAGAAGTTTGTCCTTGGGAAACTGGCTGTATATCCCTGCCCAGATGAGGATTCATCTTTTTGCCCCACCTCAAAAATAGATTTATTATAATTATTATTTTTTCTTATTAAAACTTAACATTATTTGTGTGCTTCTTAGATATCGCTTTAATATTTCTTAATTATGAGTCAAATTGAGAGAATTTTGGCGAAGGTAAGATTTTTGTTGCTGTTGCAACTGATACATATGATTGAAAAGTTGCCAACAATACTCTTCTGAAAGTCCACAGGTAAGGGCCCCGCGCAAAACTACTTGAAAATACCAGTCATTAGGAGCGAGTTCTTGAGGGAGTTTATCAACCACAACATAAGTTCGGACTTTTTGATAAATTTTCCCTCGGCTGGTGACATCAACATATTCTTGCCGATAACCATTGCGGGGAACTTCTTCTCGTTCGTCTAGCAACTCACTCAAGCGCCAAGGTAAATTATACAACACGCCTTCTACATAAGAGTTAGAAAAGGGAATAATATCGAGAACGCCACAGTTACGATGTAAGGAACGGCGATAAAATCCTAGTCGATAGTCTTTGAGAGTCGCTGATCCGATCACATATGGGTAAGTATTTTCCCCGAGAGTGCGCTTTAAATCCACTGGACACATACAAGAACCGTAAGCAAAATAATAAAAACTTTGCTCGGGTAAGGCGGCTGGTTGCCAATGGCTGCTGTGATTTGGAGAATGAGAGGTTTGGATCTGTTGTTCAAACTGAAAACTCATTCGCTTGTAGGGGTTAGGAGTTGACTATTGAAGTATACAACTTTAACTTAAATCGGCCTGAGCTATGTCTACATTTTTTGACAAAGTGTCAGCCAGTTTATCGGCAATTCCCTCAATCCAGTTTTCATCTTGTTTGGTGTAACTTCGGGGAGCATTGGCCCCTAAAATTAACACCCCGTTTCCTAGAGGTTGACAGATAATCCCCTGAGTATTCGGCGGCAAGTAATCAAATTCTACCCGTCCCGGATAGAGCTTGAGATCTACCAAATACACAGGCTTTTGGGTTTCTAACACTCGTTCTAGGATTTTTCCGGCTTTAAATTCCGAATTCTCGGCTAATATCCCTCGTTTAAGTAACACTTTTCCCTGATAGTAAACCACCAGGGATTTAGTGATGGTATTGGTTAAAAGTAGATGAGAGGCCCAAGCTAGTTCTGTTTTGACGGCATCGGGTAAATTTTCGGCTAGTTCCATCCCTTCTCGACCGATTAACGTGACGGACTCGGGCGAACGCGGCTGTACCTGTTGCCAAATGATGCCGATTAACATCATCACTCCACTCAGAATCACTCCTACTACATCGGAGCGAGCTTGAGATGCTGTCAATTCTACTGTGGTCAATCGATTAATCAACAGTAAAAATCCTGCAAGTCCCCCAGCAAAAAAGGGTAACAGCCGCAATACTCGATTGGGATCTGATTTAGTCACATTAGTCATTAGTCATTAGTCACATTAGTCATTAGTCATTAGTCATTAGTCATTAATTTTTTTACCCTTTAGCCTATTACTCTGTCTTATTCTTCTCCGGGTTCTAAAATTCTCTGAAATAAATAGCCAGTTCCTCTAGCAGTCAGAATCAGTTCAGGATTACTGGGATCATCTTCTAATTTAGCTCTCAAACGGGAAATATGAACATCTACCACTCTTGTATCGACGTGACGTTCGGGAGTATAGCCCCACACTTCCTGTAAAATTTCTGAACGAGAGAAAGGTTCTCCTGAGCGGCTAACCAATAATTCCAACAGACTAAATTCCATGCCGGTTAGTCGAATACGCTCATCTCCTTTATACACTTGCCGCTTGTTGGTATCAATTTTAATTGAGCCGACGTGAATCACGCCAGAACTGGGAATACCGGGAGCGCCATTTTTTTCCACTCGTCTTAGCACTGAGCGAATTCTGGCTTCTAATTCCTTGGGAGAAAAGGGTTTTACCACATAATCATCGGCACCGAGTTCTAAACCCGTGATCCGATCCGCTACATCTCCTAAAGCCGTTAACATGATGATGGGGATATCAGACTCCTTTCGCAGTTCCTGACAAACGCCGTAGCCGTCTAATTTTGGCATCATCACATCTAAGACTACTAAATCAGGATTGGTTTGACGAAAAGTTTCTAAAGCTTCTTCGCCGTCAGCCGCCGTGACCACATCATAACCAATCATGGAAAGACGGGTTTCCAAGATACGGCGAATGCTGGCCTCGTCATCAACTACTAGAATTTTTTCTTTATGTGTTTCCAATTGCTCTACCTCTCCTTAATTTTTAAGTACAGTTACGGATCTATAAGAAAAATTATGAACATCTTTTTATCTAGAATATCGCTTTCTCGCTATGATTAAGCCTAAAGACTGATTTGATTAGGGCAATTTGATCTTTTTTTAAGATTTACTTAACGGTTTTTATTAGCATCTTTTGAGAATTTTAACAAGTTATTGCAGTAAATATTAAGATTTTTCAACCTTTCTTAATTTCGATAATAGAAAATGGCAAAATCTAAAACCATATACATTTGTAATACCTGTGGCTCTGAATCTAGTCAGTGGTTTGGGAAATGTCCTAGCTGCGGAGTTTACGGAACGCTAGAAGAACAAATTAGCACATCAAATAACTCTCTAATTGCTCGTGGGGGATGGCAGTCAAACACGAGACAAAATAGCAAGGCGGCGGGACCGGCACAACCGAGAATATCGATGCCCTTTTCTGAAATTACCCAAGAAGAACAGGCGCGTTTTCAGTCTGGATATGGAGAATTAGACCGGGTACTCGGGGGAGGGATCGTGCCAGGATCACTGGTTTTAATAGGCGGAGATCCAGGAATTGGGAAATCGACTTTACTACTTCAGGTAGCCAACCGGCTGTCTCAAAGACTAGCCAGAATTCTCTATGTTTCGGCAGAAGAATCCGGACAACAGATTAAGTTACGCGCTCAACGTTTAGGGGTAGGGATAGTAGAATCAGAGCCTGAAGATAGCGGCAATGGGAAGGGGAAAAAGTCCCATAAGTCAACTGCTAAAACGCCCGAAAATTCCGGCAATAATCTTTATGTTCTTCCTGAGACAGATTTAGAAGAAATCTTAAGAGAATTAGAATCTTTAAAGCCGCAAGTAGCCGTGATCGATAGTATCCAAACTTTGTATTTTGCCTCGTTAACTTCTGCTCCGGGTTCAGTAGCTCAAGTGAGAGAATGTACCTCAGCTTTGATGCAAGTGGCTAAACGAGAAAATATTACTTTATTTATTGTCGGTCACGTGACTAAAGAAGGAGCCATCGCCGGTCCGCGAGTGTTAGAACATTTAGTCGATACCGTTTTATATTTTGAAGGTGATCGCTATGCTTCCCATCGCTTACTGCGTTCGGTTAAAAACCGTTTTGGTGCCACCCATGAAATCGGAATTTTTGAAATGGTGGATCGTGGGTTAGTGGAAGTGGAAAACCCCTCAGAGTTATTTTTAGGGAACCGAGATGAATTAATTCCGGGTACAGCAACGATTGTGGCCTGTGAAGGCACTCGTCCTATTGTAGTGGAATTACAAGCGTTAGTCAGCCCGACTTCCTATGCTTCTCCTCGACGTTCGACCACAGGGGTTGAATATAACCGCTTGCAACAAATTTTAGCGGTGCTAGAAAAGCGTGTCGGCATTCCTTTGTCCAAGTTAGATGCTTATGTTGCTTCAGCCGGTGGGTTAGGGGTAGAAGAACCGGCCGCCGACTTAGGGGTGGCCATCGCTGTGGTAGCCAGTTTCCGTGATCGCGTGGTTGATCCCCGGACTATTTTAATTGGAGAAGTTGGCTTAGGGGGGCAAGTGCGGCTCGTTTCTCAGATGGAATTACGCTTAAAAGAAGCGGCTAAATTAGGGTTTAAACGGGCCATTGTGCCTAAAGGACAGACTTATCCCGAGGATATGGGCTTAGAAATTGTCCTAGTGGGTAAGGTGATTGATGCCATTATTGCCGCCATTCCGAAAGAGCGTCGTTTAGAGGAAGAAATGGAGCAAATGGTGGAATTAGAGGAACTAGAGGAGGACAACGGTTTCGATCCCGCCGACCAAAATTAAAATTCAAGAGGGTACGGGTAAAGAAAATATTTTTAGGCTTTACCTACTCCCTCGTCGAGCCAAGAGCGTACTACTTTAGGGTTCTTGTTTGGCAAGTCTTTGGCAGCCTCATCATTAGCTTTTGTACTGTCGTTAAATGCTGACAATAAGCCGATTCTCATGAAAAATTGTTGCCATCTATTGATTTACTTGTTAGAGTGTGCATAGTGGTTCTTTCGATTAACTTTCGTAAAGGAGAGGCACCATCTATGTCACTACGCTTATTTCAACATCAAATCGATGGGCAAATGCTCCCATAGCTCAACAAGAGTTAACCACTAAAGATTTATTGGAATTAAACATAAACAGTTTGTCTCATCTGTAGGCCCCATGAGGTGAATCATACTTCACGCTCACAAACAACTCTGATGAGGACTCAACTGTGGAGGTGAAGAAATTTATGGACATTCAAGGAAAAACCGCCTTAGTAACTGGTGCTTCCCGAGGAATAGGACGAGCCATCGCCTTAGAACTAGCTAAAGGCGGGATTAAACGCCTGCTATTGGTGGCCCGTGATCGCACTCGTTTAGCGCTTGTAGCAGACGAAATCAGGACATTAGGAGTAGAAACCATCACCTTAGCCTTAGATCTAACTGTGCCGATCGAAGTCAATGTCGCCATTGCGCGGGCTTGGAAAACACATGGGCCCATACATCTGCTAGTCAACTGTGCTGGTGTAGCATACCAAGCGCCCTTTTTAGAATCCAATCTCGAAAAAATTCAGCAAGAAATTTCTCTCAATGTGATGGGAATGTATACCATCACCCGTCTAGTGGCTAAACGCATGGTTGCTCAACGAGAGGGAACCATTGTTAATGTATCTAGCTTGATGGGTAAAGTAGCCGCACCCACCATGTCTACTTATTCAGCCACTAAGTTTGCGATCGTCGGCTTTACTCAAGCCTTACGTAGTGAACTGGCTCCCTATAATATCCGAGTAATAGCTTTGCTTCCCTCTCTAACCACCACTGATATGATCAAAAGATTGCAACTATTTCGGGGAGTAATGCCGATGACCCCTGAACAAGTGGCAAATGCCCTAATAATTGGCTTAAATAAAGACTCAGCCGAGATTGTGGTGGGATGGCAAAGTCACTTAGCCATCTGGTGTCAACGCCTTGCTCCCTGGCTGTTAGAAAAAATTCTTCTGTTGGCTTCTCCCTTGCCGAGATTTTCTGGCAAAGCCACCACAACCTTTAAAGTTAGTTAATAGTCAATAGTCAATAGTCAATAGTCAATAGTCAATAGTTATTCTTTGTTGGTCTTGTCCGTGAGCAAAAACTGTCATTTAGATACTATGGCAGCTTTAACAAAACCTAACGACTAACGACTAACGACTAATGACTAACGACTAACGACTAACGACTAACGACTAACGACTAACGACTAATGACTAATGACTAAAATCCAGTAGTATGAGGGGTGGGCATTGCCCACTGTATTATTTATGATGACTAAAAAGCAACGATGACCTCATCAACCTTCTCAGTCTGTATTACTCTAGGGACTCGTCCTGAAGCAATTAAACTGGCTCCGGTGATTCAACAATTTAAACAAGTACCAGAGTTTAAAACTCATCTGGTGTTAACTGGACAACACCGGGAGATGGTTGAACAAGTGATGGAGTTGTTTGATTTAAAAGCCGATCAAGATTTAAACATCATGCAGCCTAAACAAACCTTGACAGACATTACCTGTCGAAGTTTACAAGGCCTTTTAAGCATTTTTGAGACACTTCACCCCCAAATGGTTTTAGTACAGGGAGATACGACAACGGCCTTTGCGGCGGCACTAGCGGCATTTTATCAAAAGATTCCTGTGGGTCATGTTGAAGCCGGGTTACGCACCAATGATTTATTTAACCCCTATCCAGAAGAAGCCAACCGTCGTTTAATTTCTCAATTAACTCAATTACATTTTGCTCCCACCCCATTAGCCGTAGATAATTTACAAAAATCCAGCGTGACCGGCGAAATTCATCATACCGGCAATACAGTAATAGATGCTTTACTGACCGTAGCTTCTCGCCATCCTGATTGTGCGGTTTCCGGCTTAGACTGGGATCACTATCGAGTTTTGTTAGCCACCGTTCATCGCCGCGAAAATTGGGGAGAACCCTTACAAAATATCCTGGCAGGATTTCGCTTGATTTTAGAGCAATTCCCGGATACAGCTTTATTGTTACCCTTACATCGTAATCCGACCGTGCGAGAACCGATTCAAAAAGCTTTGGGAGACCATCCGCGAGTCTTTTTAACTGAACCGCTAGATTATGCTCAATTAGTAGGCGCAATAGAACGGTGTTATTTATTATTAACCGATTCTGGCGGCTTACAAGAAGAAGCCCCGAGTTTAGGAAAACCGGTCTTAGTTTTACGAGAAACCACAGAACGCCCTGAAGCAATAGAGGCAGGCACGGCTAAATTAGTGGGCACAGAACCGAATCACATTTTAGCGGCTGCCAGCGAGTTATTGCGTGATGCGGACGCTTATAACCAAATGGCAACGGCTATTAATCCTTTTGGCGATGGGAAAGCGGCTCAAAGAATTGTTTCTATTGTCAAAAATTATTTGGAAACTTAGCGAGTAATTTTATTTGTTAGTGTCTCTCAATTAGAGGTTAGCTAGAACCAATTAGAGAATTGTCCCTTTTCAGTAGGCAATTGAGAAAGGGCAATGGCAATATAGAAATATCACTCTCGCTCATCCTGCTTTAGATAGACTTAAATACTGATGTTTAAGTACATTTTTAAATCTGGTTCGGTTTGGTATCGAAGAGGGCTTTATGGACTCCTCTGGGCCATTGTTGCCTTTAGTATTATTATCACTTCTCCTCAAGCAAGTTATGGTCGGCCCTGGTGGCAAATTTTGCAACAGGGTGCAACAGCGATTCAACTCTCTAATTTATCTGATCAGCAAGAAGTTAACTTCGGTCAGCAAATTAACCAGGAGTTAGTTAAAAGTAGAAAAATTAATTTATCTCAAAATCAAGCAATTAATCAATATGTTAAAGAAATTGGTCGGCGATTAGTTCCCTATAGCAGCCGCCCGAATATTCCTTATACCTTCCAAGTGGTCAATGATAAAACGGTTAATGCTTTTGCCACTATGGGCGGTTATGTCTATATTCATACTGGATTAATCAAAATAGCCAGTAATGAGGCAGAATTAGCCAGTGTGATCGGTCATGAAATGGGACATATAGCGGCTCGTCATGCTATCAAGCAGATGCGTAATGCTGCCCTGACACAAGGATTATTAGGCGTGGCTGGACTTGATCAAAGAACTTTGGTACAACTAGGAGTACAATTGGTTTATAGTTTACCCCATAGCCGCCAAGATGAATTAGAAGCGGATCAAATGGGACTACAAACGATCGAACAAGCGGGTTATGCTCCTTCGGCGATGGTTAGTTTTATGAAAAAGTTGATGAGACAAGGGGGTTCTACACCGGCTTTTTTAAGTAGCCATCCGGCTACATCATACCGCGTTGAGCAGTTACAAGCGGCGATTGATCCCCAAACGGCTAATGTAGGTAAGGGGTTAGATTCCCAAGCTTATCAAAATCGAATTCGCTCTATTTTATAACCATGACGAATACTCTATACCAACAAATTCAGCAATTTTATGATGCTTCTAGTGGACTGTGGGAGGAAATTTGGGGTGAACATATGCATCACGGTTATTATGGCAAAGCCGGTAACCGCCAAGTCAACCGCCGTCAGGCACAAATTGATTTAATAGAAGAACTTCTGAGTTTTGCTAATATTAACACTTTAGAAAATATTCCTAAAAATATTGTCGATGTAGGTTGTGGAATAGGCGGCAGTACCCTATATTTAGCCGAAAAATTTCAGGCTTATGGGACGGGAATTAGTTTATCTCCTGTACAGGTATCAAGAGCAACCGAAAGAGCCAAAGAGGCCGGTTTAGAAACAAAGGTTAAATTTCAAGTGGCTGATGCTTTAAATATGCCCTTTGAAGATAATACTTTTGACCTTGTTTGGTCTTTAGAGAGTGGTGAACATATGCCTGATAAAACTCGATTTTTACAGGAATGTTACCGAGTCCTTCAACCGGGAGGAACTTTGATTATGGCCACTTGGTGCCATCGTCCTACTGATGGGTTAGCCGGAGATTTAACAGCAGATGAAAAGAAACATCTGAAGAAAATTTATCAAGTTTACTGCTTACCTTATGTAATTTCTTTACCCGAATATGAAACCATTGCTCTTGAATGCGGCTTTAAAAATCTTCGTTCTGATGATTGGTCTAGTGCCGTTGCGCCCTTTTGGAATGTGGTGATTACTTCGGCGATAACTCCTAAAGCAATTATCGGTCTTTTAGGCGCTGGTTGGCAAACGATTCAAGGGGCTTTATCTCTTAATTTAATGAGTAAAGGCTTTGAAAGGGGGTTAATTCGTTATGGCTTGATTTCTGCCACTAAATAAACGCATCTAGATAAAAGTAGAGATCTTGCCGACAAAGCCTCTAAAGCGAGGTTATTTTTCTTACTATTAAAAAAAAGTATCTTTTAATACAGTTTTTTTATCAACTAAGTGAATATGCTGCACTTAGCTTTTTTTAATGAGTTTCTTTAAATTATGGATAGCACGGAAACGGGGAATAAGCCTTTAAACCAATTAGGGGTGAAAAACTTACTGTCAACTATCACTGTAGGGTTAGCAATGGGGGTAATTGCTGTTATTACCTCTGTTTCTTTTGGGGCGTTGGTTTTTAATGAAGAATTATCCCAATATTTACCCGTAGGCATCGGGTTATTTCTCTTTAGTAGCATTATAGTTGGAGCCATAATCTCGATTTTAAGCGCTTATCCTGGCATGATTGCCGGGCCTCAACATACTACGGCAGTCATTCTTAATTTAGCCGCTAGTGGAATTGTCATCACGTTAATAGACAAAACCTCTGAAGAAACTATTTTATTCACTGTTGTTTCGACAATTATTTTTAACTCTGTTATTACTGGAATTATCTTTTTTAGTGTGGGTTGGCTTCGACTAGGAGAGTTAATTCGCTTTATTCCCTATCCAGTGGTAGCAGGATTTATGGCGGGTACGGGATGGTTATTAATCGAAGGAGCATTTCATACCACTGTCCATAGTCATTTAGATTTTTGGCATTTATATCAACTGCTAGAACCCGAAAAACTATTAGAGTGGCTACCGGGTTGTATTTTAGGAATTATTTTATTTCTTGTTCTTCACCGTACTCATAATTTATTAGTCGTCCCTACTATTGTGTTAGGGGTTACTGTGGTGTTTTATGTTTTTTTACAAATAAAAGGAGTTTCTCTAGAACAGGCAAGCGAACATGGATGGTTAATCGGTTCTTTTACACAGGAAAAGCTTTGGCAACCCATCAGTTTATCGGCACTAACAAAAGCGAACTGGCCAGTGATTTTTCAACAAGTTCCCACCTTAGCCAGTATTTGGATTATTGATTTAATTGGGCTGTTATTCGGAGTTAGTACAATCGAGCTTGCTGTTAAACGAGATATTAGTCTTGATCAAGAACTAAAAACAGCAGGAATTGCTAGTTTTGCGTCAGGGTTAGGGGGAGGTATGAGTGGTTATTCTCTACCGAGTGACACAGCCTTAATTTATAAATTAGGTTCTGCTAATCGATTAGTTGGCTTAGTGGCGGCGGGATTTGGTTTTATTATTTTACTGTGGGGACTACAGTTACTCACTTTATGTCCTGCTTTGATTGTGGGAGGAGTATTACTGTTACTCGGTATTGATTTGTTAATGGATTGGGTCTATTTAACTTGGTTTAAACTGCCTAAAACCGATTATGCAATTATTCTTTTAATTTTGTTTGTTATTATTGCTTTTGGTTTTATTGAAGGGGTAGTGATTGGAATTATTGCCGCCGTTATTTTATTTGCCATTAATTACAGTCAAGTCAATGTAACTAAACATATTTTATCGGGAGCGACTTATCAAAGTCATGTTCAACGCCTACCTTCTGAGGAACGCTTTTTGCGTGAACAAGGAGACGAAATTTTTATCCTAGAGTTACAAGGTTTAATCTTTTTTGGAACGGCTCATAAATTACTCAATCAAATTCGTCAACGAGTCCAAGATGTTACGCTGATTCCTTTGAGTTTTTTGATACTTGATTTTCGCTTAGTCAGTGGTTTAGATACTTCTGCCGTGCTGAGTTTTATTAAGCTGAAACAAATGTCTATGAATCACGGATTTTCTGTTATTCTCACTCATTTAGCGGCTAAAGACAGAGAACAATTACGACAAGGAGGATATTTTAAAACTGAGCAGGCACTTTATGAAATTTTTCCCGATCTAGATCGAGGGTTAGAATGGTGTGAAAACCAAATTTTACAGCGTTATAATTTAACCCTACCTCAGTATGCCTCTCTAGAACAACAGTTAACTGATCTTTTTAATGAATCTGATGTCACGACTCAATTGATGAGTTATCTCGAACCAGTTGATTTAAAACAAGGAGAATTATTATTTAAACAAGGAGATTCCCCGGACGGATTGTATTTTCTTGAGTCAGGACAAGTGACGGTTATTTTAGAATTGTCGAATCAGAAAACTAAGCGTTTAAGAACTTTTAATAGCGGCACGATTTTAGGGGAAATTGGACTCTATGCTAATGCTGCCCGTTCAGCATCGGTTATTGCCGATCAATCTAGCCGCCTTTATCATCTTTCTGATGAGGCTTTTAAAAGAATCGAAAATGATAATCCTCGATTAGCGGCTAGTTTTCATAAGTTTATTGTTAATTTATTAGCTGAACGGTTAAAAGTTAGAGAAAATGAACTGAGAAAGTTGCTCAAGTAATAGGTGCTTTGACCTCTCCCCCTAACCTACGAGAAGAGGGGGAAAATTTTGTAAGCTATAGCAATAGCAAAAAATTTTAAATTGTCATTCCGAGCTATAGCAGTCGAAGGAAAGATTAGGACGTTTCGCTCACGTAGTGGCGCAGAGCGATCCCCCCTAACCCCCCTTCATAAGGGGGGAACGTTCCTAAAACCGATGTCTTAATCTATGCTTCGATTGCTATAAGGAGGAATCTTAGATGATGTCCTAACATAAAGGCGTAGTGCTATAGTTTTTAAAATTGGACACAACAATTTTGTTGTGTTATGATTAAATCATCTAGTAGGCTAATACCAATTTTCCTTAATAATGCAATTTACCTCCCTCTAAAGCCCCCCTTAAAAAGGGGGGTTGGGGGGATCGATTAAATGCAGCGTTATAGAAAATTGGTATAAGTTAAACCAGTTTTGAAAAGCAACAAAATCTCGATGAGAGTGTTGCGTTTAATTTCTAAACTTGCCTACAGATATTGGAGGAAAAAAGAACGTTAGTTAAAGAGCAATACTATGGGTCAACTAAATTTTGTAAAAATAATTTTCTTAAAACCATGTCAATTCCTAGCTTTCAAAGCAACGGCAATTTGCCAGAAGGTATCCATCTGGCCACCTGGCAGGAAGTTGAAAATACTCTAGGTTTCAACGAGCGAAGAAAGGAACTTTTAGCCGGCTTAAAAAGGGCTTGCGAATCATTAAAACTTGCTGGCTGCAAGAGAATTTATATTGATGGGAGTTTTGCTACTAGCAAAGAATATCCAGGAGATTTTGATGGTTGTTGGCAAGACGATACAGTTGATTTTATTTATTTAAAAAGTATAGATCCTGTTTTACTGGACTTTACTAACAAACGCGCCATGCAAAAAGCTAAATATGGTGGTGAACTTTTTCCGGCCAGCTATCAAGCTGATATTTATGGTAAAACCTTTGTAGAATTTTTTCAAGAAGATAGGAATGGTAATGCTAAAGGAATTATCGCTATTGACCTTTAAAGCAGTAAATAAACTAACTTACATTACAAATGTACATAACTAACAATGATTTACAATGAACGGCAATATAACATTACTAAAAAGCAAATAAAAAAATTCGAGTTAGCCATAGCTGAACTGAGTAGTCATCAACCCTTAGATGATGAAAATCAAAAACTACGCTATCAAACTCATTTAGACGCACTCAATAGCCAACTAGAAGAACTTAGGGAGGAGGTTGAAGAATACGAAAACCTCAAAGAAGGTGACATCAAGCAATTACAATTTGAGCATTTTGAAGAGTTACCCGAAGCACTTATTAAGGCGCGTATTGTTCGGGGGTTAACTCAAGAACAACTTGCAGAAAGTTTAGGAGTTAAACCGCAGCAAGTTCAGCGCGATGAAGCTAATAAGTATTCTGGTGCTAGTTTGGCTAAAATTTTAGAGGTTGTGCGAGCGCTTAATCTTGAAATACGACAGGAGGTTATTTTTAAATAATCTGAGTAACTAACTTTTTTACGACATCTCCTTAGCGCACTCTTTGCGGCTTTGCGTGAGAATTTCACAAATTTAAACTATCCAAGCATCATCCCAAGGCCCTCCCCCAACTTCTAACCCACAAGCTAAACTCTCTGCTGTCAGAATAACTTCCCCATTACGTCTGCTCAACTCTAATCTTACATAACCTTTAGTGGTATCTCGACAGCAAAAAATCAACCCTTGATTTGTCGGCGCTCGCAGCACAGTACCGGGTAAATCTGTTGTCCCAATTAATCTTACTTCAAACTCTCCATTAACCGCTTGCATTTGCCACTTTCCCCAAGGTTGAATTTGCCAGTTAACCTGAGAATTCCAAGGAACAAACTCATAAAATTTCCCTCGATAATGAAAACAAATTAAAGCCACTTCTTCGGTCGACCATAAGACTTTTCTCCTACCGCCTCCTGCCGTTAAAGCTAAATCGGGTTCATCAATAAAACTATTACAATTAAACCAAAACCATTTTTCAGGAAAAGACGCTCCCCAATTTTTCTCACTATAGGCGGGTGCATCAATAAACTCATAAACCTTTCCATTCCAATCAATCCATCCACTCGCTAAACCATGCGCCATTAAAATCTGCCATCCTGGCTCAAATATAGGAAAATAGGATAACCATCCTGCCGTTGACTGTTGAGGTTTTTCTGGATTTCCCCACCCATAAATCGGTTTAGTTTCATATTGCCAACGACAATATTTATTACTTCCAGAATCCTTAATTAATCCTTGATGAAAAGTAGCTGTTACTTGATAACCTTGTTGAATATGTTGCTCAAATTGAGTTGGGTTGAGGAGTTGGGGAGCCATTTTTAAATCGGTTTTTCCCCAATGTCCTAACCCTAAATAATCTTTCGCCGCCCAAAACTTTTTAACATCGGGAAAAGTTCGACATAAATATTCATCATCTAAAGCCAAAATTTGTGCGGCTCCTCCGCTCACAGCTTGACCCCCTATCGGGTCTTCAATAGAATACATAAAAGCAAAAGTTTGAGCCGTATCTGGTAGCGTTACTCGAAAATACCAACCTTCAAAAAAACGTTGACTCCATCCGTCCCAGTGATAACCACTATGAGGCGTTTGTAAAGGGTTATTTTTAGTTAAGTTAGTCATCTTTTTTTATTAACTATTTAGACATTATTTTTTTGGTGGTCAATGTATATTTTAAGTTTTTGCCGCCCAAATTTTCTCAAAATCGCTCAGCCTACGGCTGTAATAGACAGGCTGTTGTAAAAAGCAAATATTCTAAATAAAATAATTTCCAAATAAATTGATAAAAAGATTTAATTCCACTCTTCTTTTCTAGCTCAACATTTTGAGAACGTAACCAAAGTAAACTCAGGAGAATGACATGAGAAAAAACGAGAAAGTAGGAATTAACTGAATTCAGCCAAAAAACTCCTGCTAAAATCATGCCCAAATAACAAATAATAATTACTGAACTAGCAATTTTAAAAACCGTTTCTTTTCCGAGAAGAATAGTAAATGTCTTAATTTTATACTTTTTATCTCCTTCCATGTCGGGAACATCTTTAAAAATCGCAATGGCCAGAGTAAACACTAATACAAATAAAGTTAATGCCCACACAGCAGAATTTAAAAATTGATGCCCGTCTAAAATTTTACTAAAATGTAAAAATAGCCCAAGATTAATAACGATACCTCTTACTGTAAAAATACAAAAAGCCGCCCAAAAAGGAAACCTTTTTAATCTTATGGGAGGTAAAGAGTAAGCCGTCCCTAAACTCAAACTAATGGCCACAGTAGCCCATAACCATATCCCTAGCCAAGCGGCTAAAATCAAAGCTAATATTCCTGTTATTAAAACAATTAAAATTCCTGCATTTCTCGATAATTCCCCAGAAGCTAGAGGCAGATTAGGCTTATTAATTTTATCAATATCAGCATCACATAATTGATTTAAACCGACGATATAAATATTGCCGCATAAACAAGCGATTAAAGTGATTAATGCTTGCCATAAATTTGTGACTGTAATGGGGCTATTAGTCGCAGCTATGGCCATGAGATATAGAGAAAAAACACTCAAAGTAGTACCAATAACTGTATGGGGACGAGAGAATTTCCAGAGGCTATATATCCAAGACATACACAAGATTTAATTAATAACCTTATTCACTGTAGCAGCCATTGACAAAAATTGCTTTGTAATTAAGAGATAAATTTTTATTATAGGAATTGGTCTGTGATGAATTTTCCTCTTACTCTCCTCAAGAGGCGGCTTGGGAGGGTCTAGCATTAAGTTGTCTTTTGAGTTCTACTGGCTAAAAGAATGCGATCACTCAACTGAGAAAGGGTTTGAGAGAGTTCTAAATCTTTTTTTTGTAATTGATTAATTTTGTCATAACTATACATGACAGTTGTATGATCTTTACCGCCGAATTCCTCGCCAATTCTCGGTAAACTTAACTCCGTATGTTGCCGCATTAAATACATACCGATTTGCCGGGCTAAACTAATCTCTCTACGGCGAGAATTACTTTTTAAATCTTCTACAGAAACATGAAATGTCTCAGCAATAATATTAAGGATCACTTCTGGGGAAACTTCGCCTCTCTCTAAAGGCGGATTTAAAACTGGGGCCAGATTTTCCACTGTCATCGATAAACCGGAAATAGCAATATAAGTAATGGCACGAATTAAAGCTCCTTCTAATTCTCTAATATTAGAGGTATAGTGAGTAGCAATATATTCAATCACTTCCCGAGGCAGCCGCATATTTTCATATTCAGCTTTTTTCTGCAAAATGGCCATGCGAGTTTCTAAATCTGGCACTTGTATATCGGCAATTAACCCCATAGAAAAACGAGAAATCAGACGGTCTTGTAAGGTGGGAATTTGTTTAGGGGGTCGATCTGAAGCGATAACAACCTGTTTACCCGCTTCATGTAAGGTATTAAAGGTATGAAAAAATTCCTCTTGAGTATATTCTTTGCCCTCAATAAACTGAATATCGTCAACTAATAAAATATCTGCCGTTCGATAATGTTCTCGGAAACTTTGTAAACTGTCTTGACGAATCGCCGCAATTAAATCATTGGTAAACTGTTCAGTAGAGACATAAAACACTTTAGAATCTGGATACATCTCTAAGCGATAATGGGCGATGGCTTGCATCAGATGGGTTTTTCCCAATCCCACCCCACCACAAAGAAATAAAGGGTTAAATTCTCGTCCGGGAGACTCAGCAACCGCTAAAGTAGCCGCATGGGCCAAGCGATTATTCGGCCCGACGACAAAGCGAGAAAAGGTATATTTAGGGTTAAGTTTGATAGGCTTAGGATTGTCCCCTAAAGACGTTGAGGGATGATAAGCAGACATTTCTGTCTCACCAATAATAGCAATGTTTTCTCCTTGGGCGGCGGTTAATTGAATATCTATAGGATAACCGAGAATTTCCTCGACAACATCGGCAATGATTTGTAAATAATTTTTTTGTAAATGATTGAGAATAAAAGGATTAGCGGCACAGATGACCAAATATTTCTCGGTCAACTGTTCAACTTTCGCTGTCGTGATCCAAGTCTCAAAGGCGGGACGAGATAAACGAGACTGTAAGCGTTCTAGAACTTGAGTCCAAAGGTCTTGGGGGGAAAGTTCCACGATTTTGTGTTAATGGGTAAACAGTAAAGAGCAATGAATGTTACGGAACCGTAATAA